>JAFVXI010000021.1 GCA_017501245.1 Clostridia bacterium | reverse complement strand
TTGCTCAGATGAAATCCAAGGTCGAGCCTTGGATGAAATCAAATCCGTCTTACAAAGCCCTGCGAAGCAGGATTTCATCGCGAAAGCGATTTCATCCACCGCAGGTGGATTTCAACCGTCGAAGACGGATTTGACTGCGTGTTCTCCGTTAAGGATAACACGCTAAACTCTCTGTCCTCATTTCTTTTGAAGAGGTGCGCAACCTATGCCGTATCACTGTCTGAACGCACTGAGCGCAAGCTCAAGCGCCTTTATGTGAGGTATCGCCTGCGATCTTGTCAGACCGCTGATCAGCGATATCGTGCCGTTTGCCGATACGGTGTATACCTTAGATGCTGCCTCGTATTTCTCTCTGAGGTTGACCATGCCCGAGCCTGCCAGCTCGTTGTCGTCGATGATGGTCTTTGCCTCCTTCAAGAGCGAAAGAAGCTTGTTGTTAGCGTAGGTGTCGGTAGCCTGAGTGACGGTCTTGATGCTCTGATGTCTCGAGAGCGAGTAGCTGTATCCGTTGACGACGTTATAGGTCTGTGCGTAGGAGCGCCACGTACCCGTGTCGAATGATCCAACGTCAACAGCGCCCTGATAGCCGACCGCATTTGCCTCGCCGGAATATCTCTCGCCGACGACGTACCATTCGCCGAGCGAGCCGTCATCGTTATGATCGCAGGTGAATACCACCGCATCAACGGGGCGGTAGCCCGATTGAGATAGCGGGTCGGTAGTTACGTAGAGCGTCATCTCGCAGCCCGTCAGCGTCAGTGACTGCCTGTTATCCGGGTTTGTAGCGGTAAAGCTGTCACCCGTGTTGAGATTTCCGTCGACGTCCTCACGCTTGATGATCAGCGTAACGTCAACCTCTTTGCCGTCGACGGTGATCTGAAGCTTGCCCTCGAACAGCTCAGCTATCGTCTGGTAGTCTGCGCTCGTGGAGTCATCAACGTTTCCGATATAGTTGGATGTCCATTCGTTATATCCGTCAAACTTGTCGTCGATCCTGTCGATCAGCGTCTGATAATCTCCTCCATCGGAGGTGTCGTTCAGTATCTCGCCGAACTTCTTAACGACGGCGTCGACCGCCGCATCGCCGACAGAGTCAACGTTAACTGCAAACTTGTAATTAACGAGCGTCTTATAGTCGGTTCCTGCGGTCAGGCTTCGTCCGTAGGTGTAGGTCGTTGTAAAGGTGACCTTCTGATTCGGCTGCAATATCGTCGACGTGTTGATGCCCGAAACCGAAACGGATATCTTTCTGTTACCCGCCGAGGTAGAGAGAAGGGAATTTCCGTTGTACTGTTGAGCCACGGTTCCCGAGCTTTCGTATTCTATGCCGGCATAGGCGTAGATATATGGCGTGTTGTTCCAGACGGTGACCGAGTAGGTCGTCGATCCGGATCCCCAGCTCGTGCCCCTCTCCGAGGTAACGGTGAGGTTCGTCGTCAGAGGTATGTGAGAGTGTGTGATGGCGTTTGCGTTCGTCTGGCCTGTGTGGCTCGTCGTAGTGATGTAGATGCCTTGGGGAGGTGCAGCGTTTGCCGAGCCTGTGGCAGTCAGATTGTTTGACACCTGAGCAAATCCAACACAGGAAAACGAAAAGATAAAGGAGCAGAGAACAACAAGCAAAATCTTGGATTTAATACCCATATTCTCTCCTCCTTTTCTTTAAAAATGTTAAGTGTTATTGACTTTTAGACTTATTTTGAGAGCAGATCCTCGAGCTTGCGCTTGACCGTTCCGATTATTTTTTCAAACGGCCCGGGCGTCTTTTCGGGGTCAATTCCGTGGTTACCCTCGGTGACGGCCGCCTTTCTTACCGTCCTTCTGCCGCTCTTCGGCATAACGTCGGGAACGAGGATAACGTCACCCCTTCCGAGGCTCTCGCCGTCGGGGTCGTAGCGATAAACGTCCTTGCCGCTATCCTTATCAGGGATAAGGACCGAAACTACCTCTGCTGCGGGCTTAGCCTTAGTTCCCTTATATGCGGGGTCCTTAGGCAGTTCCCATGCGGGCAGATTTGGGCTGATCTCGCCCGAGATTATTGCTTTGACGATCTTAGCCACGCTGAAGCCGCGCCTATCCTTGATATCGACCTTCTTATCGTCAACGAGGATGGAGAGCAGGCCCTTGTCCATGAGACTCTCGTTAGTCTCGTGAGGGTACATCGAAGCGTAGTCGACCTCAGTGTACTTCGGGTTCTTAGCTACGTCCAGCCCCTCAAATATGAGGTCGATCAGCTCCTTGACCTTGTTTATGCCCTTCTTGTTCTTGATCTTCACGCAGAAGGGAACCTGGCTGTATGCCTTGGAGTCTATGATCTCGTAGGTGTACTGGCTGAAGTTGCCCGAGCCCTCGTCGATGGCGAGATAGACGATTATCATTTTTCCGCGCAGCTTGAGCTTGACGAGCTGGTTCTTTCCGTGCTTATAGGTCTCGTATTTCCAGGATGCCTTGCACTTCACGCCCTTAAAGGACATAATGTAGTTCTTTAATTCGGAATAGAATTCCTTAAGCTCGCCGTCGAGCTGGCAGAGCTTAGCCTCAAAGCTGCGGCTGACCTTAATGCCGGAGGACTGCCATGCGTCGTCGTCCTCGGGCAGCTCGTCGGTGTCAATAGCCTCAGCCTCGTAGATAGCGTCGGTAACCTCCTCGGTGGTCTTTACCGCCTCGGCGATAGCCTCCACCGCTGCATCAACCTTAGGGAAGGCGCTCTCCTTCTTTTCCTCGGGGGCGCTCTCCTCCACGGGCTTGACGGTCTCGTAGGTGGGCAGCTCATCCTTGATAACTGCGTTCTGATCGAGGACCTTGATGAGCGATCTGTCGATCAGCTCTCTCGTCGTTGCATAAGGTATCTCTTTAAGGTAGTCAACGCTCTCGGCCTTGGGGTTAGGAGGAAGGGGAATTCCCTCCATAACGTCAGAAACCAGCTTCTTGGCTCTCTTGAGCGCACGCTCGGACTTAATGCGCACGAGCATAGGCGTGTCAAGATATGCCTTAGAGGTGACCCTCTCGTGGAAATACTTGGAATATTCATATCCATCGGGATCGAGCGCACAGTAGAGCATCAGCGTCTTTCCCCTGATGCGGAGCTTAAAGAGCTTTGTTCTGCCCTTGTTGAAGCTCTCGTGCTTCCACGACATCCTCGACTTAACTCCCTTGAAGGAGAGGATATAGTTCTTTAATTCGCTGTAATAATTCTTGATATTGAGCGGGCTCTGGATCAGCCTTGCGGACAGGCTCCTCGAGAAGTGGATAACGATCCTGTTTCCGAATTCGTCAACCTCTATGAGAACCTCGTCCTCCTCGCCATCCTCGCTCTCGGCAGACTCTGAAACTGCCTCGATCTCGGTTGCGATAGCCTCGGCAACGTCGTCAAGCACCTCCTCGGGCACGACCTCCTCGGCGATAATGATGGGGGCGGGCTCCACGACGGGCTCTTCCGCCGGCTCCTCTTCTTTATCCTCGCTCTTTTCTACGGCGCCGAGCGCCTCAAGCTTTTCAAGCAGCCTGTTAACAAGCTCGCCAAACGCCTCGCTTGCTCTCAGCTCGTTCTTGTCCTCTGCGGGCTCTGCCACAGGCTTCTCGACCACAGGCTCCTCGGGCTTGTGCTCTTCTGCCTTAACTCCATTAATAAACTGACACGGGGGCACCTGGCAGGGGAGCATAACGCCCCATCCGCCTCCTCTTTGCATGCCCTGAAGCTCCATTATGTAGAGTGAAGCTTCCTTGATAACGTCGGCAACGACTCTCGGCGTGCTTTCTCTGACAACACGCTCAACTGCCTCAGCTACGGGAACGCCGTAGGAGTCGCCGAGTCTGCCTCTTGCCTCCTCGACGACAAGCCTCGTAGCCTCCTCGATGTCAAATGCCTGTGCCTCTGCCTCGGCTGCTTCCCTGGCGAGCTGCTCGGCTCTCTTTTCCTCGTCTGCCTTAAGCTCCTCGTCGGTCTTAATAACCGAGTCGTCGATATATCCGCCCTTGCCGTAAAGCTCGTCGTAGTTCTCGATCTTGACCTCGAACATATAAAGGATCTTCGTGTTCGTAGGAACGAAGAACTGAGTGCGGGTCTTATCCGTGTTCTCACTCATAAGCACGGGCGACTGAATGGTATCTCTTATAGCAAGCATATCCCTGAAGGTCTCGACCGTCAGTATCTGATATCCGAGCGTATCGAAGCCGCCGACCAGCTTCTGGATAAAGGAGCTGTAGCTCGAGTAGAGCCTTGCGACGGTGTTAGCGTAGGTAACGTCGTGGTTTTTGGTTAAAAGAATGAATATTACAAAGGCGGTGAGCAGAAGCAGCTCAAACGCCGAAAGAGCGATAGCCAGAGCCTTGAAGATCTCCTGCGAGCCCGCATCCTTGCAGGCAAGCACCTTGGACTCCCCGGTGGGGACGCTCGAGGTCATCTGGATCTCGACCGTCTTGTTCGTCAGGGGCGCCGAGAGCGACACGACGTAGGTGTTCTCGCTGTCTGCCTCAAACTCATCCGACGATCCGATGACGTTTACAGTCATAGCGACTTTTAAGAAGCTGACGGCGGAGGCGAGATCGTAGGTATCGGTAAAGCTCGTTGCCAGCTCGTTATACTTTACGTAATCCACGGGCAGCGTCTCTATGATAAGCAGCTTGTTATTACTCGACTGGGTCATCACCGTCTCATCCTTAAGCACGAAGGAGGGGCTGAAGATCATAGTTCCCGTCGATTTATCCGAGATCTCTACGGTGGCGTCAATGCGATAGGAATATTCGTAGTCGACGTTTGCCGCATCCATGTCAAGCTCGTATTTAAACGTAGCCTCCATAGCGTTAACAAGCGTGGAAACGTATGCCATATCCTTAGGCAGCCACTCTGAGTCATAGAAGTCGTTCGGCTTCATCTGAACTCTGTAATTAACAGCGCTCGACTCATAATAATTAATATAGTAGGTTTCGTTCAGCTTGTTATAGATGAACACTGAACCTATGATCAGTATCGCAACCAACACCAGGGCGACGGCCTGGATCAATATCAGCTTTTTTCTGTTCGCCAGATATTGCGCTCGTCGTATTCTCTCGGCTTCTGACATGCGATCTCTCCTTTCTGCTCGGGGGCAGTGTATTTTAACGTTGTATCGGCATAAATTCGCCAAGATACAACAAATTGTAAACAAAATTTAGCATTTCAAGCAACCTAACGGCTTACGTTACTTGAAACTATCTCTCTTAGCCACAGCGTGGGATATCCTAAAAATGGCAGGCGTGAGACGGCTGAGCCGACGATGTCGGCATCGGTTATGTAGCCGGAGTCCTCGCCCTCGTTGGCGTCTCCCTTGGTGTAATATCGGTTCTCTCCGTTTATGCGCTCGATCTTTATGATTCGATGCACGACCGTGACGTCATATTTTTCAAAGACGATGACCTGACCCTCCTTATAGATCTGGCCGTCCTCCTGATCGAAGATGACGACGTCACCCTTGTTGATCTCGCCCGTCATGCTCTCCGTGGCTATAACGAGAGCTCCGAAGCGAAACTGATTTGAGATGAGCATAACGACAGATGCCATGCAAGCAACGGCAAGGATCGTTAAGGGGATAGCGAGCTTGCTCCTCTTTGCGAGGGCGTAGCGGCGCTTGCGCTCGTAGAGCGTGTCTACGAATACGTAGACGAGAATGGGGATTATAAGCTTGATAAACGATACGATCGACTCCGAAAGCCCCGGGATAACCGGTATCAGATATAGATAAAGAGTCGTTATAAGTCTGTAAACGACGTTTGGCAGGGCGCCGTATCTACGCGCTAAGTAGTGGTATAGCAGGTTAGTGACAAGGCTGGGCAGGAAGACTACGGCAACCAGGTCCATAAACCTGTTAAACGTCGTAACGTACGAGATGTTTCCGAGGATGAGCGTCTCTGCTATAACGAGGGCAAAGTAGGTGATGATCTCTGCCGGCCTGTCCTCTTGTGCCATGATGATCTTTCTTATATGCTCCGAGGCAATAACGATCACCGTGATGGGGATAATGTGCTTCAGGCTCAAAAAATCAAGATTTCTGTAAAACCCGAATTTTAAACCCGTGAGGTAGTAAACTGCGATATAGACGAGCGCCGTAACTGCGAGCAGCAGCATGACCTCGCCCTTATACATAGAGGGGATGCCCCTCTTTTTGACGTATACGTGAGTGGCTACTGCCAGGCAGAGCAGAAGGATCGCAGCAGAGATCCTCCCGCTTAACTCGCCCGGTAAGAACATAGAAACGAGGAGAAGGGCGAGTGACACAGCACTGACAGTATATAAAACTCGTTTGTTGGCCATCGCCTTCTCCTTTCTATGGTTTAGCTGTTGTCAGCTATCGGTCAGATTAGTTACCTGCAGTAGCGTTGAGCTCGAGAACGAAGGAGCCGCTGGAAGCGGAGGTAAGCTGGTTGAGAAGCTTAATGGTAACGCTTACAGTCGCCTTCTGGCCTGCTGCAATCTGTACGGTCTTGGTGCCTGCGGTTCCGAAGTAGTAATCGAAATCGAAGTCGCCGGTGCCGGTTGCGCCCTGAGTAGTACCATTAGTGTTGGTAATAGTCTTGAGCGAAACGGTTGCAACGTGCTCGGAGTCGTTAGCGATCTGATAGGTGATCGTAACGGAATCGTTCTTGTTGGCAAGGCTGTTAACGGTGAACTGCGCCTTATCGTTGTTGTTGGTGTTGATGTTCGCAGTGTAGCCGTACTTGGTTGCGCCATCATCAGCAAAGTTGGAAACGATGGTTGCGCCGGTGCCGTCAGCGGGAGAAACAACGCCGGTGAAGTAGATATCCTCGTTGAACTCTTCCTCTGCCGTGGTAGCGGAAACCGATGCGGAACCCTGAATATCAAGCACGTTGGTAACTGCTGCAAAACCAACGCTGATAAGGAGCATTGCGCAAAGGAGGAACGCTACTACGATTCTTTTCCTGTTTTTCATGTCTTCTTTCCTTTCTTGTTTTTTATATCAAAAGCTTTCGCTATTGGTACCGAGATTTAAGCTGCATACCGTCTCCTCACACGTGTGCGTACGCCGTCGCACGTAATATACTAATGAGGACGATAATTATAGTGATTTAACTTCATTATAAACCTTTAAAAATAAAAGTCAATAAGTTTGATTGAAAAATCTACCACGGGTGAAATTTTCATTAAAATGTACTTAAAGAATGTCGATATTAAAGGTGTCACATTATCATTTTTGTGCAACATATACAGTAGATGGGTGATAAAATACAGTCACATATGTGTCATATAGCATTAGCCTCTAATGCAGCTTTCGTCGGATAAAAGGAATCGATTATTGACACCCATATCATCATATGATAGAATTATAAGGTAAATTACACCGCCATAGGGCGTCAAGGCTATCCACTGCGTGCCGCTTGAAGAAAAAGGCGTCGGTGTCGTCGCTGTTGCCGTTGACCTATCGCCTGTATAATGAAAAAATAACACCCGTGGTCGCAATACGGGTTGAAAAAAAGGAGCTATTATGGATCTTAAGTCGCTTGAAAAAACGATATACACACGCCGCTCGTACAGAAGGTATAAGAAGGGTGGCATAGGAGAAGAGAAGCGTGAGCTCATTATGGCTGCCGTCGCATCGCTTCGTCCGCTTTTTCCCGAGATCAAGTACGCCGTTAAGCTCTTTGATAGATCGGAGGTAAGAACGATAATGCCCTGGATGCCCGAGGATGCCGTGGCGGTCTGGTCGGAGGAGGGCGAGGGCGCTCTTCTCAACGTCGGCTTTATTCTCGAGCAGCTCGATCTCTATATCCAGTCGATAGGGCTCGGCAGCTGCTGGGTCGGGCTCGCACGCCCGAAGAGTGGGGAGGGCTGCCCCGAGGGGATGAGCTTTATGATGCTGCTTGCCGTCGGCGAGCCTATCGATCAGCCGAGGTCGGGCGTCTTTGACTTCAAGCGCAAGAGCCTCGAGGATATATCCGACACGGCGTCGCCTATGCTCGAGCCCGCACGCCTAGCTCCATCAAGCGTCAACAGCCAGCCCTGGTATTTCTCGGCTATTGACGGCGGATTTGACGTCTATATGCAAAGATTAGTTCGCACTAAGGGGCTGAAACGTATGAATAAGATCGACGTCGGCATAGCTCTTGCGCACATTTATGTGTCACGTCCCGACAGCTTCTCCGCCTTTGTGCGTGAGGATGGATGGGGCAGAGAGGATATGGATTATCTCATCAGCATCCTTGTCTAGGGTCTTTCGTATGGCTCCGCCTCGCCTCACTGCGAGGCGGACTCTGATCCTGCTTCCTTTTATTTTTATAAACCTCTTGACTTTACGTTATAGATGTGCTACAATTCTCTTATAATAAATAAGATAGAGGCGCATTGAACGATGATTACCGCACGCTATGGCTCCCGATGCCGTGTGGGAAAGGCGTCAGTGCCGAAGCGGCATTCCCGACGGGCGGGCTTGCTTGCTGGCAGTTCGGAGAATATCCGCCCTGCTGTCGCAGAAATGCGGAGGGCTATCACATAGGTCGGATCACGTCCGTTTTGTGTCTTTGGGTAGCCTATGGCTATCCTTTTTTTGTTAAATAACCGATGTATACGGAGGATAATATGAAAAACACAGTATTTACAGGAGCGGCAACCGCCATCGTCACCCCCCTCACCAAGGACGGCATTGACTACGAGGCATTTGGCAGGCTCATTGATTGGCAGCTCGAGTCGGGCATAGACGCTATCGTAGCCGTCGGCACGACGGGCGAGGGCTCTACTCTCGACGACAAGGAGCATAAGGACGCTATCCGCTTCTGCGTCGAGCGTGTAGGCGGCAGAGTTCCGGTCATTGCCGGCACCGGCTCAAACGACATCGCCTATGCTATCTCGCTCACCAAGTTTGCCTGCGAGGTCGGCGCCGATGCGATGCTCCTCGTAACTCCCTACTACAATAAAGCTACGCAAAAGGGCATGATAGAGTCCTTCCGTGCTATCGCAGACGCTTCAACCAAGCCCTGCATCCTCTATAACGTTCCCTCCAGGACGGGCTGTAATCTCCTGCCCTCCTCGGTCGCCGTCCTCGCCGAGCATCCTAACATCGTCGGCATTAAGGAAGCGTCGGGAAACATCTCACAGATCGCAGAGCTTGCCGCCCTCGTAGGTGACAAGATCGATATATATTCGGGCAACGACGATCAGATCGTCCCCATCCTCTCGCTCGGCGGCAAGGGCGTTATCTCCGTCCTCTCAAACGTTATGCCGAGGGAGACGTCGGATATGTGCTCTCTCTTCCTTGAGGGCAGAGTTGCCGAGGCGCGCGAATTACAGCTGAGGCTCTTGCCTCTCATTAACGCACTCTTCTCCGAGGTCAATCCCATCCCCGTAAAGGCTGCTGTTTCGGCTATGGGCTACGGCGAGAACTATCTGCGCCTTCCCTTAACTCCGATGGAGCCCACAAACGAGACTAAGCTCCTCGCTATTATGAAGGAAGAGGGAATTATCTGATCCCGATCAAAACGCTTATAGGAGAGCGCAAAAGCGCAGTTTTTACGCAAAATGAAAATATTAGTTAACGGAATATTCGGTCATATGGGCAGAGAGGTCGCCTCTCTTTGCGAGTCAGGCTACCGCAGAGCCGAGCTTGCCCTCGGCGTAGACAGGGAGGGCGGAGCCTACGGTGACGCCGTGGTATACGGAGGCTTTTCGGAGGTGCCCGAGTGCGAGGTCGACTGTATTGTTGATTTCTCGCATCACACGGCGGCACCCGAGCTTCTCGCATTTGCAAGGCAGAGGCGCATTCCCACCGTCGTCGCCACCACGGGTCACACCGAGGAGGAAAAGGCGCTGATCGAGGAGGCATCTCTCGAGATACCCGTATTCTATTCTGCAAATATGTCGCTCGGCGTCGCCCTCCTCGTAGAGCTTGCGAGGTCGGCTGCGGTTGCTATGCCCGACGCCGAGATCGAGATCATAGAAAAGCATCATAACAGAAAGCTTGATGCCCCCAGCGGCACGGCGCTTATGATAGCCGACGCCCTCATTGAGGCACGCCCCGGCTCCTACGTCAATCTCGGCAGAGAGTGTCACGGAAAGCGCACCCCCGAGGAGATCGGCATCCACGCTATCAGGATGGGAAACATCGTCGGCGAGCACGAGGTCATCATCGGCACGAACAGCCAGACCATAACTCTTAAGCACGAGGCGCACAGCCGTGCGCTCTTTGCCGAGGGAGCGGTCGCAGCAGCGGAGTTTCTCGTCGGCTGCCCGAAGGGTCTATACGATATGAAAAGTCTTATCAAGGGTGCGGCAAGCGACGCCGCCCTCGTGTGATACTGACAGAGGATTGTTGAGGTATATATGAGAATTGGTATTTTCGGCTACGGAAATCTCGCACGCGGCGTCGAGGCGGCGATTTCCCACGCACCCGATGCGGAGCTTGTAGCCATCTTCACACGCAGAGACCCCGAGGGGGTGAAAAGTATATCGGGCGCACCCGTTGTAAGTGCTAAGGACGTGCTTGACTATAAGGGCAGGATCGACGTTATGATCATCTGCGGCGGCAGTGCGACCGACCTCCCCGTTATGACTCCCACGCTTGCCGAGTCCTTCTCGGTCGTTGACAGCTTTGACACGCACGCCAAGGTCGACGAGCATTTTAAAAATACCGACCAAAAGGCAAGTACGGGTGGCAATTTAGCCCTTATTTCCACGGGCTGGGACCCCGGCCTCTTCTCGATTGCGAGGCTCTACGCCTCCTCGGTCCTTCCTTCGGGTGAGGACTACACCTTCTGGGGCAGGGGAGTCAGCCAGGGGCATTCGGATGCCATCAGGCGCATCGAGGGCGTCCTCGACGCAAGGCAGTACACCGTCCCCGTGCCCGAGGCGATAGATGCGGTCAGAGCGGGCGAAACGCCCACCCTCACGACGAGAGAAAAGCATAGGCGCGAGTGCTACGTCGTAGCCAAGGAGGGCGAAGATCTCGCTCGTATCGAGCGTGAGATCAAGGAGATGCCAAACTACTTTGCCGACTACGACACCACCGTCACCTTCATCTCTATGGAGGAATTGAAGCGTGATCACGGCGGTATTCCTCACGGCGGATCGGTCATCAGAAACGGCACCACGGGTGTCAAAAACGAGCATTCTCACACGGTTGAATTCAGGCTCAGGCTCGACTCCAACCCCGAGTTTACGGGCAGCGTTCTGCTCGCCTACGCAAGAGCCGTCGATAGGATGGCGAAGCGCGGCAGGGTAGGAGCGATAACCGTCTTTGACGTCGCTCCGGCCGATCTCTCACCCCTCTCTCTCGAGGAGCTGAGGCATAGGATGCTCTGACGCTCGCATTTTGAGCGTCGCTTGGCTCGGCACGGCTTAAAGCTGCGTCAGACCGAAAATTTGCACACTTTGCAAATAATTATTGACATTTATAGGCTGATTGAGTAGGTTATTCTATCAGCCGAGGAGTTGATTTGCTTTTGAAAGAAAAAATGATCTGCCCTAATCTTGAAAGAGATAAGAGTGGCGAATTGTGCTTCGGCGGTGTGCGTCTGTCGCCCCTTGCCGAGAAGTACGGGACGCCGCTATATCTTTACGACGAGGATAGGATCAGAGATAGATGCCGCACGTATATCGGTGCCGTTAATAAATACTTCGAGTCGGCAAGGGTGCTTTACGCATCCAAGGCGGCTTCCTTCACTCGCCTCTACGAGATCATGCGTGAGGAGGGTATGGGCATCGACGTCGTTTCGATAGGCGAGATCTATTCCGCAAGGAAGGCGGGCTTCGACCTCTCGGGCGCTTATTTCCATTCAAATAACAAGACCGACTACGACGTTGAGTATGCGATCGATGCGGGCGTCGGCTATTTCGTGGTCGACAACGCCGAGGAGCTTTACGCCATTGACAGGATCGCCTCGGAGCGAGGCGTCTCTCAGAAGGTGCTTCTCCGCATCACCCCCGGCATCGACCCTCACACCTACGCCGCGGTTGCTACCGGCAAGGTGGACTCAAAATTCGGCTCAGCGATAGAAACCGGACAAGCCCTGGAGATCACCTCTCTTGCTCTGTCGCTCAGCTCTGTTAAGCTCGTCGGCTTCCATTGTCACGTCGGCTCGCAGGTCTTTGACGCTGACGTCTATCTCAAGGCGGCGAGAGTTATGCTCGATTTCGTAAAGGATATCTTCGATAGGCTGGACTTCCTCGCCGAGGAGCTTGACATCGGTGGCGGCTTTGGCGTTAGATACGTCGAGAGCCAGCCCGAGATAGATATCGACAAGAGCATTATGGAGGTTGCCGCCTTTATGCGTGCCTACGCAAGAGAGCTTGGCATTACTCTGCCCACCGTGCTCTTTGAGCCGGGCAGAAGCATCGTCGCAGATGCAGGCCTCACCCTCTACACAGTCGGAACGGTCAAGCGCATCCCCGGCTACAAGAGCTACGTCTCGGTCGACGGCGGAATGACCGACAACCCGAGATACGCCCTCTACGGCTCACCCTACACCATCCTTCCTGTAATCGAAAGTGCCTCCGAGTCCGAGACGGTCAGCGTCGTCGGCAGATGCTGTGAGAGCGGCGATATCATTCAGGAGAATATTCCTCTCCCCTCGTCCGTCTCGCGCGGTGATCTGCTCGCCTGTCTTACCACGGGCGCCTACCACTACTCAATGTCCTCAAACTATAACAAGCTCCCCCGTCCTCCCGTAGTTATGCTCGCGGGCGGCGTCGATAAGCTTGCTATAAGGCGTGAAACTCCCGAGGACCTCTGCGCCCTCGAGGTCTGAGCCTCTCCTCTAGATAAAAAAGTCCATCTCTTAGAAGCAGCTGACCTCACCACAGGAAAGGTCGCAAAGGCTCTTTATCTTACAGTGGCTCTCCCCTTCGTATCAAAAAATCCCTCCGGGTAGGAGCTGGCCACACCGGGTAAGGTCGCAAGGGCTCTCCGTCGCAAAGCTAGATGGATTTATAGTTTTTTCCTAAAAAATAGTTAAGCACCCCGTCGGTTTTTACCGTCAGGGTGCTTTTCTTTGTTTTGTTATATTTACCTGCTTGTTTTTTGTCAATAAGGCGGCAAAACTACCATTTTGCCTTTTTCTATCTGCGGCAGTGCCGGACGCTCTCGGCACACATGTGGCAGAGGGAGTCGCTTGACCTTCGCCGTCCGCCTCCTACGGCGTAGCCTCAAAGACGATCTCGGCGTTAAGTATGCAGTCGTTTCTTCCTGCCTTGTTGTCTATGGTTACCAAAGCCCAGTCCTCCGCCGTTCCCTCGTAGAGGACACGCTCGAGAGAGACGAGCCCTCGGAAGGCACCGTTTGGTATCTCGGTGATGCTCTTCGGGATGTAGACCTCTCTCACGTCCTTCATAGGCGCTCCGAGCTCGTAGGTCAGCTCAATGTATTCAAATGCGTTGTAGTCCTGTCCGGTTATCGTCGCATCTCCGTCAAAGGCAAGCGGAGAGATGAAGTAGCTCTCGCCGTTGATGCTCTCGGGCAGGATCAGCCTGTCGGTCTTATAGATTATATCGAGCAGGCAGTAGCCGAGCGAGCCTCCGTCACCGACGTAAAAGACGAGTCCGTCGTCGGTTATGATGATATCTACCTTAATTTCCTTATCGTCGATATCGGTTGCGTATTTTGCAACGTAGCCAACGCTGTCGTCCCCAGGGGTGAGCATAAAGCCCGAGAAGTTGTTGACGTCGATGAGCTTTCTACAACCGTAAAACGCCGTGTCGTCAACTATCCTCAGCGTTGCGGGCAGGGTGACGGAGCAGAGCGCTGAGTGCGCAAATGCATAGGAGCCAAGGCTCGTGACACCCTCAGGGATCCTCATCCTCACAAGCGAGTCGCAGCCGTAGAATGCCCTCGTGTCAATGACCTGAACCGTCTCGGGTATCACTACCTTGTAGAGGCTTGAGCATTCCGCAAAGGCGGCGTAGCCGACGCTCTGCTGACCGGGCTCAATAGTGACGCTCTCAAGATATGAAGCGTACATAAAAGCTCCAACCCCAAGCACTGCCGTGCCGGGGATAGTAACCGACTTAAGACGTGAGTAGCTGAATGCGTATTCGCCTATCGAATAGAGCTTATCGTGCAGGGATATCTCCTCTATATCGGAGTACATAAATGCGCCGCCCGCTATATGCTTCGTCGCATCGGAGAGTGTGAAGCTCTCCGCGCCTCTTTTCGGCGGATAGATGAGAAGGACGTCAAGCCCCTTTGTGTAAAGCACGCCGTCAAGCGACCGGAGAGTGGCGCTTTCATCATCGACGTTTATCGCTTTAAGGTTATAACAGTGCGAGAAGGATATCGAGCTTTCGTTGCCCGACGTCACTATATATTTAACGGTAGATGGGATATCGATCTCCTCAAGGATGGGACAATCGGCAAAGCTTGCGTGGATCTCCTCAATACCCTCGGAAAACTCAACACGGGTCAGCTGATCCTCACCTCGGAAGAGTCCGTCGGCACAGGAAATGACCCTCTCGCCACCGATCTCGGCAGGAACGGTGACCTCGCGCTCGCTACCAAGGTATGCAAGTGCGATAAGCCCACCCTCCGTGCGCCTTAGGAGATAATCACCCGAGATAAGCACCTCGCCCTCGGGTAAGCTGAGACCCGTGTTAAATATCTCGTTCTCGAGGTGTACGTATTTCGCTATATCCGAGAGGCGGAAGGACTTTCCGTCAGCTCTTGCATAAATGCATTCCTCGCTCTTGTCAGCGCTGAGTAAAATGCCACAATTATACGCTGAATTTCTCGGAATATCCTCAGAATGTAAATATCTATTGTCAATATTGTGCAAAAATCCTGTGGTCATCCATCCGTTTGTGTAGTCGGTCGAGCTTTCAGCGATCAAGGGCTCGCCCAGGTAGGATGAGTATATATATCCGTCCTCGTAGAGAAACTGTACGTAAAAGTCGTCGAAGAGATAGTCGGTGAAGTCGCTGTCGCCGACCATGACCTGGAGAGCGTCGACCTCAAGCGAGATGCCATGCTCGCCGATAGCCTGTGCCGTCATAGCATAGTAGCTTCGACCAAGCTTCGCACCGTAGGTCGGATCGTAATAGAGGAAGCCATCCCCCACGGGGACCGCCAGCCAGGCGTGCATCGTAAATGAGCCCTGATCGGTGTATAATTCCGACACCTCGCGCCCCTCTATGCTATCAAGAGCTATACCTCTTACGTAGTAGGAGGTTATCCCGACAGCAGAGAGCATATCGTGCATCAGTGTCACGTAGCCCGAGCAGACTGCTTTTTTACCGGTCAGGACGAGGTATGGGTCGGCTCTCAGCGCCTCCTCGTCGTATGCTACGTTTTCGCATATCCAGTCGTATATCGCCGCTATGCGCTCGCCGTCGGTCACAAGCCCCTCGGTCAAGCCAAGCGTGAATTCCTTGACGGCGGCATACTTTGCCATATCGGTGGTAAAGGGTATCCTTGCCCACTCCTCCTGCTTCTTTTCCTCGTATAGAGCCGTTATCTTAAAGAGCAGCTCCTCGGCCTCTGCCGCACTCTCCTTGGCATAATCCGCCATATTCAGCTCGCTCGCATCGAGCGTGCTATTTTCTATCCATTCCCGCTCGATCCTTGCGCCGCCGAGCGTAATACCTTTAAAGCCCACGGCATCCTCGGTGGGATAGACCTTTATCTTTTCCGTAAAGCTATCAGAAAAGGCGTCCTCCGCCACCTCGGGCGCATCACCGAGAAAGCGTATCTCACCCGGCTCGGCACCGCCGAAAACGCATGATCCTATCTTTCTCACGTCAGCGGAAAATTCGACCGCCTTAAGTGAGGAGAGCGTTTCGTTAAATGCGTTGTTGTGTATCTCTGTGACGTTTTTGCCAAAGGCTATCTGCTCGAGCTCTTCTAGGTCCGTCATCTCACCGACGATCTCGATCTTATATTTACTGTTGGGGTTGTCGTAAATATAGAATATGCTGTTGTTGAAGGTGATAGGCTCGCTCGCCTCGATCAGCAGCTCGTCGCCACCGTCGCCGGTAGTATAGCTGAGCGTTACCGTCGGCCTTGTATCCGGCTTTACCTCGGGCTCCCTAAAGCAGCCGCTCAATCCTAAAATAAGTGTGAATAATAAAGTGATTACGATGAAGCACACTTTTACGTTTTTCAATTATATCATCTGCCTTTTTATAGTATTTGCCAACGAATATTTACATATTCAAGGCATTTGTGCCGATGTCGCTACTACGAACGTAAAAACGGCGTAGCGCTCGGCGGTAAAACGAAATCAGTCGACCTCGGGGCGTGCGTCTCTTCCCATCAGCCGTGTAACGGATGACTTCGGGTCAGCCCCCTCAAACAAAATGCGGTATGCCTCTCTCGATATAGGCATCTCAACGCCAAGTCTGCGTGAGAGCTCTCTGACCGCCTTGGCGCTCTTGACGCCCTCGACGACCATGCGCACCTCACGCTCTGCCTCCTCGGGGGTGTAGCCCTTTCCGATCAGAATTCCCGCACGTCTGTTTCTTGAGTGCATGGAGGTGCAGGTGGCTATGAGATCGCCTATGCCCGATAGACCCGCAAAGGTCTCTCTCTCGGCACCCATAGCAACGCCCAGTCTTGAGATCTCTGCGATGCCCCTTGTTATGAGCGCCGCCTTGGCGTTATCTCCAAGGCCGAGGCCGTCGAGTATTCCCGAGGCGAGGGCAATAACGTTCTTTATCGAGCCGCCCAGCTCAACGCCGATCACGTCCTCGCTCGTGTAGATGCGAAAGCTCGTGGAGTTAAAGATCTCCTGTATAGCTTCGGCAACGCCCTCCTCATCCGAGGCAACGACGTTCATCGTCGGCATAGCGAGCGCAACCTCCTCGGCGTGCGAGGGTCCGGACATTACCGCAACCCGTGCCAATGGGATCTCGCTCTTAATTATCTCGGAGAGCCTCTCGCCCGTATTCTCGTCAAAGCCCTTGGAGACGGAAACGACCATGCCCCCCGCGCAAATGTGGCCGCAAAGCTGCTTGCAGACCTCTCTGACGGTGTGCGAGGGCGTCGCAATAACCGTGAGGTCACAGCCCTCGACGTCCTTCATATCGCTTGTAAAGGATATAGCCTCACCGAGCGCCGTCCCGGGCAGATATCTCTTGTTTTCACGCTCTGCCCTGAGCGCATCGGTCATCTCCTGCCGCCTCGACCAGAGAATGATATCATGCTCACGCCTCGACAGCGCAACGGCGATAGCCGTGCCCCAGCTGCCCGAGCCAATAACCGCAACTCTTGCCATATCTCCTCCTCGTCCTTCGCCGTCCCTCGGCGTATTTTTCCGAATTGCCTCACTTTCGAGGCTTCTCGTCTGTTTCTTCTCTCTATTATACCACTTTTCCACCCCGTATGTCAACCTTACGCCCGCGCATAATTATATTAAAAAATCTACCAAGGCTAAAGCACCGTGATATGATTATGTGATTTCACCATGCCGAATACCGCAAGCTACGAGCCTGCCGAAGGAGCCTGCCAAAACAGACCGTGAGCACGGAGCTTGCCGACGAAGCCTGCCACAAAAGACTGTGAGCCCCGAGCCCGCCGCCCGAGCCTTAAAGCCCCGACCCCGTGGTAAGACGGATAGGGGCGACAAAGCTCTTTTGCACCACGAAAGAGGGAGGAAAGCGCATCGGGATTTGTCACCCTCTGTCCCATCTGTCACATTGTGTCACTGATTTCGCCCTCTAAATCCGCCCATGCGGCAGCCCCCCTCGACGCTTATCCATCGTTTTTCACAAAAGTTTCCGAGTTTAACTATCCCGATTGAAAAAAGGGGGAATTTTGTAGTATAATTTATATAGAAAAAACTCTCGCGGAGGGAATATATGAAGGGCTTTGCCGACTTCAGAAAAACAAAGGAATATCTCGTTTGCGTGGATAGTGACGGCTGCGCTATGGACACTATGGACGTCAAGCATTTTGAGTGCTTCGGCCCCTGTATGGTCGATGAGTGGGAGCTGTCGGAGTGGCGTGAGGAGATCCTCAGCCGCTGGAACGATATCAACCTCTACACCATGACGAGGGGCATAAACCGCTTCCGAGGTCTGGCTCTTGCGCTCTCGGAGATCAATGAAAAATATAAGTCTATCGACGGCATAGAGGAGCTTCGTTCGTGGGCAGACACCGCCCCCGAGCTGTCAAACTCCGCCATCGAGGCTATGCTCGCCGTGGGGGCTTCACCCATTTTCGCAAAGGCGCTCAGCTGGTCAAAGGCGGTCAACAGAGGCATCGGTGCGCTGCCCCTCGAGGCAAAGCAGCCATTTCCCCTCGTTGGCGAGGCGCTCGAACGTGCGCATAGCTTTGCCGACGTTGCGATAGTCTCAAGCGCAAATCTCGACGCCGTCCTCGAGGAGTGGCAGACGCACGGTCTAGTCGGCTCCGTCGATGTCATCATGACGCAGAACGACGGCTCGAAGGCACACTGCATACGAAAGCTCGTCGAGCTGGGCTACGCAAGGGACAAGGTGCTTATGTGCGGCGACGCACCCGGCGACCTTGACGCCGCCGATAAGTGCGGAGTCTATTTCTATCCCATCCTCGTAGGCAGAGAGAGGGAGAGCTGGGAGGAGTTTATTAAGGTGGGCGCCGAGCGCCTCGAAACCGCCTGCTACGGCGGCGACTACGCCGACAAAGTGCGCCGTGAGTTCTATAAAAATCTCGGCAACTGACCAAAATAAGTAAATAAACATTGACATATTTCAAGCTAAAGGAAGGTTTAACAGAAAAAATGATCGATCTTAAAGCAAGACCGTATTACCTTAGCGATGAGGATATCGCCTGGGTAAAGGACACCATATCCGCCATGAGCGACGAGGAGAAGGTAGGACAGCTCTTCTTCCAGCTTACCGCAGGTATGGACGAGAATTATCTTAAGGATCTCGTCGGCAGATATCATCTCGGCGGCTGCCGCTACAACAATATGCCCGCCATGGCAGTCCAGATGCAGAACCGCATCCTCCAGACAAACTCAAAGATCCCCCTTATCATAGCCTGCAACACCGAGAACGGTGGAAGCGGCGCAGCCTCCGACGGCACCTACATCGCCTCGGGCATCAAGATCGGCGCAACCGACAACCTCGAGTATGCAAGGGCGCTCGGCAGATGCTCTAACGAGGAGGCGGCATCCTTCGGCTGCAATATGGCGTTTGCCCCCGTTTGCGACATTCATCTCAATTGGCAGAACACCGAGGTCGTTTCCCGTGCCTTCGGCAGCGACCCCGACAGAGTTGCAAATATGAGCCGTGCATACCTTGAGGGTGCGCACACCGTCGAGGGCTTTGCCTGTGCGGCTAAGCATTTCCCCGGCAACGGACTTGACTTCCGTGACGCCCACGTTGCAAACAACGTAAACGGCATGACCGAGGAGGAGTGGATGGCGACCTACGGCAAGGTCTATAAGACGCTCATCGAGGCAGATCTCGACGCCGTTATGGGCGGCCACATTATGATGCCCGAGTATATGAGAGCACAGAAGCCCGGCATCACCGACGAGGAGATGCTCCCTGCGACCCTCTGCCCCGAGATCATGACGGGTCTGTTACGTGATAAGCTCGGCTTTAACGGTATGGTCGTCACCGACGCCTCTCATATGGTCGCTATGACCGACAGAATGACCAGGCGCGAGATGCTCCCCGCGGCTATAAACGCAGGCTGCGATATGTTCCTATTCTTCAACGATCCCGACGAGGACTTCGCCACTATGCTCGACGCATATAAGAGCGGCGTCATCTCGGAACAGAGGATGACCGAGGCGCTCACACGCATCCTCGGCCTCAAGGCTCATATGGGCCTTAACAAGAAGGCTAAGGAGCAGCTTGTCCCCACCTCGCCCGCATCAGAGGTCGTAGGCAGGGAGGAGTATAAGGCTATAAGCGACGCCATCAGCCGTGATGCGCTCACCCTCGTCAAGTATAAGGATAAGGACGTCCTCCCCCTCACCCCCGAAAAGTATAAGAGAGTTATGATCGTTTACGTAAAGGGTGCGGCAGGACCTATGGATGCGCTCATCTCGCTTGCTATGGGCGGCGGCGCAGCTAAGAAGAACCCCGCAGAGGAGCTAAGAGACCGTCTCATCGAGCGTGGCTTCGACGCCTTCATCTACGAGAGCCCCATCGAAAAGATCAAGCAGCAGATCGCAAAGGGCGAAAAGCCCAGCCTCAACATCTATTTCGCAGGCAAGAACTCCATCGAGGACTTCAAGTCCGAGCAGGATCTCGTTATCACTCTCTTCGACGTAATGAACGGCAGACCCAGCTTCGGAATGTCCAAGGGCGGCGGAGAGATCCCGTGGTACGTCTTTGAGCTTCCCGTAGTCGGCATCAGCGTAAATGTGCCTACCATGCTCGCCGACGTCCCCCAGCTTCGCACCTACATCAACGCCTACGACTCTAAGCCCTCGACTCTCGACCACCTCGTTGACGCACTCACCAAGGGTGCCGACGCCTTCGGCGGCAAGGATCCTATCGACAGCTTCTGCGGCCTCTTTGATGCAAGGATCTGATCAGCGCTCTTCTCTATAAAAGGCGTATAGGCTTGCTCCGACAGCCGAAGCCCCTACCCGTGTGAGATCTTCTTAGATTTAATGCAGATGATCACGCCAATTGAGTGGATGCTCCACACGGCGCCCGAAGAAGCATGCCCTGGACGCATAAAGCGCATTCCACGGCGCCCGAAGAAGCAGGCCATAGACGCATAAAGCGCATTCCACCGCACCCAAAGGAGTAAGCCTCGCATGGCCGGGGCTCACGCCTTGAGAGCAAAAACAAAAAAACATAAAGCGCTCACGCCTCCCCATCGGGAGCTTGCGTGAGCGCTTTTTCTATAAAAGATGCTAATAAATATTTACTTTTTCGGGAAATCCACTTAGGAGCGAACGCCCTTGATCCAGTTTACGTATCCCTCGGGGTCAAAGTGAAGCTTATCTCCGTGGGGATGGCTGTTGCCGTCGGTGTCGACCTTGACCTTTTTGACCTCCTTGTCGCTGGCAAAGAGCAGCTCGTAGAGGGGCAGAGCGTTTGCGCTTGCCTTGGTCGTGGTGTCGGTGTCGGAGTAGTAGATCAAGGTCGCAGGGAAGTAGCCCTGCTTCTTGCCGTTCTCAACGTTAGTAGTCAGGGGGTCGAAGCCCTGGGTAGCCTCGATGAGAGCATCCCTTGTGATGCTTTCGTCCTCGATGCCATAAGCGGCTCTGATGCCTGCCTGGTGGCCGGTGTTTGCGTAGTATTGATTGACGAGGCAGGTGAGAGGATACTGAAGCACGATGGAGCTGACCTTCTCGCCAAGCACGCTGACTGCGTTGAGCGTGGTCATAGCGCCGTTGCTCGCTCCGATCATAGAGCAGGTCTCGGTTACGTTATACTTTTCCTGCATATGGTAATAGAAGTCTACGCAGGCGTCACGACAGTCGACGTTGCCGTAAAGGGCGTCGCCAAAGTTCTGTGCTCCGCACACGATGTAGCCCTCTTTGAGCAGAGCCTCGATTGTGGGATTAGAATACCAGAGCGACTCGTCCTCGGTCGCTATCATCCTCGTGGAGTCAAATGTTGCCGCCGAGGAGGACATATACATAGTGATGTTCGTCCAGTTTGCCTTTTCGGCAGAGCCATTCATCGTCCAGCCGTTGCCGTGATTGCAGATGACGAAGGGGTAGGGCTCGCTTCTGTCGGGGTCGTAGCCCTCAGGCAGATAGACGAAGCACCAGTCGTTGCCCTCGCCGCCAAAGCGGTAGACGTTTCGCTTCTGATAGCTAACCTCTGTGGAGGGGGTAGGGTCGATCACAACGCTTGCTACGTAGTCGTCAACGGTGAGGTTATCGGCTCTTCCCGCCGCAGCAGCAACAAGACCAAGATAGCAGTCCTGCTTGACGGTATAGGTTCCTGCCGACGTGAGCCAGTTTGAAACCTCGATGGAGGAGGTAGCTCCCGCACCCTCAACGAAATAGAAATAAAGCTCCATTCCCTTGGGGTCGTAGGTTATAACCGAGCCTGCCTTGACGGGGATAAGCTCGATAGAGCGAAGTCTGCTTTTTTTGGTAGTTGTGCTTCCGTGTGACCATCCGCCCGAGGTGATATCGCTTGCCGTAATCGTCACAGTATCGTCAACCTCCTCGCCGTCGCCGGTGTTATCGTCTCCTGTATTGCCGCCGTCGCCGGTATTGCCGCCGTCACCGGTGTTATCGTCGCCGGTATTGCCGCCGTCGCCGGTGTTATCGTCTCCGGTATTGCCACCGTCACCGGTGTTACCGTCTCCCGTACCCTCGTTCGAGCCGCCGGAGCTGAGCTCGCCGAGCCTTTCCCAGCTTGCGCCGTCGTCGTAGCTGACGTAGAGTGTGTTGCCCTCAAGCTTAAAGGTGGGGGTCTTTCCGTCGGTGCCGTTCTTACCGTCCTCACCGTCGACGCCGTCCTTGCCGTCCTTACCGTTCGTGCCGTTCGTGCCGTTTATGCCGTCCTTGCCGTCGGCGCCATCCTTGCCGTTCGTGCCGTTTATGCCATCATTGCCGTCGGCACCGTCTTTACCGTCAGCGCCGTCCTTGCCGTCAAGTCCGTTTGTGATAGTGAAGGAGAATTCATCTCCGTCGCTGTAATATATCGTATAGGTGTCAACGTTGCCCTCGCTGCCCGTCTTCTCTATCGAAACGATGCTCTTTGGGGTAGCAAGCTGACAGCTTGCTAAAAGCATCGAGAGGATAAGAGCGAGCGCCAGGATCAGAAATAATCTCGTTCTTTTCATTGGCTTATCCGCATTTGCGGAGCTCCTTTCGTTTTGCCGCCACCGAAAAGCGGTAGCATTTAAGTCTATGCTATCATAAATACATTCGCAGGGCAACGCCCAAGGAAAAAATCGGCATCATATTGCAAAATCACAGCATCAAAATCCGATTTCTCGCATAAAAACGCCCCGATTTCGCCAATATATATGAAATTAATGCCCACGCAAGTCGATCCCCTCGGTCGCCCGATAAAGCCCGCCTTGCTTCCACGACGTAGCCTGCGCAGGCTCAGATCCCCTTACCAGTTAGTGTCTATATCAAGCTCGGGGTAGGGGTTGATCTTAAGATGCTCGGCGGTGGGTCTATCCTCCATCTTCGCCTTCATAAATTTCAAAAACTCGGTAAAATCGGGGAGCTGATGGCGGTGGTAGCCGGGGCGGAACCAGGCGCCGCAATTGTCCTCACAGCCGAGATAGCGATACGCCTCCTTAACGCCCTTGAAGTTCATCCAGGCGCCCTTGGGGTTGATCCAGTAGTCCTGCATGCCCTCGCACTGGAGGTAGTATCTCGGTGCGATCAGTGCTCCGAAGAAATGCATATCGTAGGGCAGCTCCTCCTCCCTGCCGATATATTCACGCAGTCCCTCGCCCATCCAGTGGTAGAGGTTTTTAAACATATCGGAAAGCTCCTCGGTCTTTCCGTGGGGGCCGTTTCCGACCTCCTTAAGCCTGTGGCTTACGGCACCGTGGCAGCCGCTGTTGTTCGGGCATACGAACTTTATCCTCGTGTCAGCCGCCGCAGCGAGCAGAACCGTCTTTCCGCCTCTCGAATGGCCTGTGATGCCCACGTTTTCCGCATCTATCTGAGGTATCTCGGAGAGAGCGTCCATAACCGTCATGTAGCCCCAAGCCCACGCCGAGATCGCCGTAAAGCTCCTGTTCTCGGGGTAGACGTCGTATATGCCGCCGACTCGCCCCTGGAGCTTGTCGTCGTTAGCCATCTCCAAGCGGTTAAAGCGTGCAACGCCGAAGCCCATCGCAACCGCCGCATCTATCGTATCGCTCTCGAGCGTCGTGTAGCAGCCGTCGCCGCAGAGTAAGAGCGGATACTTAACGCTTCCGTCGATAGGTCCCTTAGGCACCGAAACGTCGAGCAGGAAGGATATCTGCTTCTCCTTCGTTCCGGCTGTTATCTTGTAGACGTTAATGCCGCCGTCAACTCTCGGCGCAGACAGCCTCATCACCTTGACGACCTCGGGCCTCGGGGGCATACCGCCGTATTCTATCATGCTGATTTTCTCAAAGAGGGAGTCGCGGTTTTCAAACCACTCCTCCTTCGTCATTCTCGTACCGTCCGCCTTAAGGAAGGGGTCGGGCAGCTTGCCCTTGATCGTAACGCTCATAGCTTACCTCGCTTGTTTTAGGGTTATATTTGGGAACCTTCCCGTCCCACTCGCACGCACCTGCCGACATAGTCGGCAAAGCATACCTTTAAGGCAATTATAGCCCCTACCGCCCAAAAAGTCAACCTTATCGGCACAACTTGAGGCGAAATAATAAGCGCTGTTCTTATTCGTTGGCTCGTCTGCCCGTGCAACGCCTCGTAGACATCCGTATATATCCAGCCCCCAAAAAGCGCAAGATAAGAGGACAGAGAATGCATTACTCACTCTCTGTCATCCTTTTTGTTATGGCGAAAATGTAAATATAGATTTGCAAATTGGTTAAATTTCCTTGCCGCAGACGCAGAATGCGGGCATTCCGAAGAGTCGGCGGAAGAAATTAACGATAGCATTCCAGAACACGCCTAAGGGGTTTCAACCTCACAAAACCCACCACGCAAGGAATTTTCTAAAATCGGAAGTGATAATAAACAATAAACCCGCCCACGATCTGCCCGGGTTAATTAATCGGCGGGGGGATGACGCCTGCCGGCCACCGTTATAGCCACACTCAGATCAAGCGAGGATTGTTTGAGCTTTGCTTAAAGAGGTGCGTGCACTTACTTGAATTTCTTTCGGCGGTGTGTTATCATTAAGGTAAAGAAGGCCCCGTTATAACGTGCAGGGCGCTGAGGACAAATAAAAGCGAGGCATATTATGATCAAAGCAAAAATTATCTCATCTCTTGAAAAGGCTTTCGTCGATCTCGACGTGGATTCCTTTGAGCAAATAAAAAGGCTCTCCGCCCTTAAGGGGGAGAGGATCAATCTCCAGATGGTATATTGCTACGATAAGACGGATAGCCCGAAGATGACTGCGCCCCTTCGCATAGCGCCCGTCCTATCGGGCGAGCTTGCGCCCTACGCTTCCTTGCGTGCGGTCGAGAGCGTCCCCGTCCTTTATCCCACGCATCCCGACGGCACGGACGATAACTATCTTAGGGTGACCCCCGGCCTATATCCCGACGTCCTGCGACCCCTTTATTACGGCGGCAGGATAACGCTTAATCCCTCGGCAACCTGCGCCGTCTGGGTGGAGATAAATATCCCCACGGAGCTTGATGGCGGACCATACAGCCTCAGGGTGGAGCTTGACGGCGGTGAGCTCGGATCTGCCGTATGCGAGGTCGAGGTCGAGGTCATCGGAGCTGAGCTGCCCTCCGAGGATATATATTTCACGCAGTGGTTCCACGCAGACTGCCTCGCAAATTACTACAACGTCGAGGTCTGGTCCGACAGGCATTTTGAGATAGTCGAGAGCTTCGTGAGGACGGCGAGGAGAAACGGAATAAATATGATCCTCACACCCATCTTTACGCCGCCTCTTGACACGGCGATAGGCGGTGAGCGCCGCACGACGCAGCTTGTCGGCGTTGAGCTTTCGGATGGGGAATATCGCTTCGACTTCACCCTGCTCGACAGATGGATAGAAATGCTGAACCGATGCGGAGTAGAGTATATTGAGTTTTCCCACCTCTTCACCCAGTGGGGCGCAAAGCACGCACCGAAGATAATCGCCAGGGTTGACGGCGAGGACAAAAAGCTCTTCGGCTGGCACACCGATGCCCACGGCGAGGAGTACGTCGGCTTCCTTCACCGCTTCATCCCCGAGCTGCTCTCGCATATGGAGGCGAGGGGCGATGGCAGTCGCTGCTTCTTCCACATCTCCGACGAGCCCCACGAGTTGGATGAGGAGGACTATAAGAGGTCAAAGGCGTCGGTAGCCGATCTCCTCCGTGGCTACACAGTGATGGACGCCCTCTCCGACGTCCGCTTCTACGAGAAGGGAATAATCGAGCATCCCATCCCCTCAAACGACGTTATAGCTCCCTTTATCGAGGCGGGGGTGCCGGGGCTCTGGACCTACTACTGTATGGCTCAGCCCCTCGAGGTGTCAAACAGATTTCATTCTATGCCCGGCTGGCGCAACCGCTCGATAGGCATGCAGATATATAAGTTTGGCATAGTAGGCTTCCTACACTGGGGCTATAATTTCTACAACAATCAGTATTCCGCCGATCAGCTCAACCCCTACCTCGATCAAAGCTGTGACTTCGCCTTCCCGGGCGGCGACTCAAATTCGGTCTATCCCGCCCCCGACGGAACGGCGCTTGAGTCTATGCGCCTTGCCGTGTTCTACGAGGCGCTCGAGGACATAAAGGCGATGAAGCTTGCCGAAAGCCTCACCTCCCACGCCTACGTCGTCGCCGAGATGGAGGCTGTCTTTGGCTCCGAGATCACCTTCGCAACCTGCGCAAAGAGTGCAGCTATGATGCATGCGATAAGAGAAAGGGTCAACGAGATCATCAAGGAAAACCTCTGACATGCTAACTAAAGTCTACAAATAATGCAATAAAACAGCGGCAAGGAGCTTGGATTCCTTGCCGCTTTTATATATGTAGGGAGAAGACGCTCTTGGTGCTATTCCTTTACGTAGGCTCCAAATGCCCAGAAGTCATCCTCTATCTTGGTCGGACTGTACGTATGATGATAGAGTCCGTCGATGATGAGGCTGTTATCCGCCGTGTCAAAGTCGCCCCTTAGATAAAAGTCCGGGGGATAATACTGGCTGAAGGTGGTGTCATAATTCTCCTTGTCGACGTTTCTTATCTTCTCGTAGATGTCGTGCTCGATATAGAGATATACGGTTTTTCTGTCCTCAGCGATATTGAATATGCCCTCGACGGCGCTACCATCGTTTTCATATCTGAAGAGTGAGTAGCCCCACCTCATAATAGGAAAGACGGTCAGGCTCTGCCCCTCGGCGCTTACGTAGGTCCCCTCGGGGAGATAGTAATTATCCTCAAAGCCCGTCTTTTTAAAGGGCTTGAATTTCTCGCTCTCAAGCACGTAGGTTCCCGCTTTAAAGGGCATCTCGCTTAAGCGATAGACGTGCGTATAGACCGTCCCGTCGATATAGCCGAGGTCCTCCTCCTCACACATTATGCAAAACTGTGTGAAGCTCTCCCCCGTCCCCTCGGTGTAGCAGTTGATCCGGTCCTCAAGCTCCTTGTCATCACGTCTGACGATAAAGGTCAAGGGTGTGCGTGCGTCATCGGGGTCTCGATAGATCGCTCTGAATTTTCCGCTGTATTTCAAGGCGCCGTCCTCGTAGTAGTCAAGTGTCATAGCGCCCTCGGAGCCATCGAGGTCAAAATAGGTGTCGGCGTCGCCTTGCATCAGCCATTTTCCCGTCGCCGCCTCCATCTCGCCGTCATAGCTTGTAGCACCCGAGCCGCCGTCAAAAAAGAGGTCACAGCCCGTGAGCATGATCGCTATCATAGCTACGAGCAGAGATAGCGCGGTCAGTCTTTTTTTGATGCTCGTCATCGTTTCGGATCCTCCGTTTCTAATTTTGTTCATCTATTTTAATTATATCTCAATTCATCGGCTTTTTCAATACGAAAAGAGATAAATCCGAAGCTTCGCCCCTCCGCCCGTTCGGTATTCAGCGGGGCGAGGCGCTCGTTTTTCCAATCCCCCTGAAACCAAGCCCCGAAACTTGCGCCGCGAAACTTATGAAAACGCTTGACAAACGCCAAAACTTATGTTATCATTAATAGGCTTGCGAGGATTTTGATCGCAAAAGACATACTAACTTTCAGCTTTCGACACCTTGGTGACGAAAGCAATTGAAAGTTGAAAATGGATAATTGAAAATGAGGCAAGACGAAGATGGCAAACATAATCGAAGAAAAATCTTTTGCGTTTGCGATAAGAATCGTTAATCTTTATAGGCATTTAAATGAAACGAAAAAAGAATTCGTTTTGTCCAAGCAACTTTTAAGAAGCGGAACAAGCATCGGTGCAAACGTTGCAGAAGCAGAACAGGCGCAAAGCACCCCGGATTTTGTGTCTAAAATGAGCATTGCCTTAAAAGAGGCATCAGAAACAAAATATTGGATCAGACTTTTGGCTTCAACAAGCTACCTGACAGAAGCCGAAACTGCTTCTATATTAAATGATTGTGTAGAGCTTGAAAAGATTTTAGTAAGTATTATAAAATCCTCTAAATAACTTTCAACTTTCCACTTTCATTTTTCAACTTAATACGCGGACGTGGCGGAATTGGCAGACGCGCTGGTTTCAGGTTCCAGTGAAGCAATTCATGTGGGTTCAAGTCCCGTCGTCCGCACCAACAAAAAGAGCACAGCCCTTGCGGTTGTGCTTATTTTGTTTATAAGGACGAGGGACTTGAAATAGGGAGA
>JAFVXI010000020.1 GCA_017501245.1 Clostridia bacterium | reverse complement strand
TGCCAAAGTTGTCGTTCCAGGGAGTATCAATAGAGATAACAGTACCGGATACGATAACATTGGTGTTGTCAGCTGCTGCAAGAGCCTCAGCAATGGTGAATACTCCATCATCAGGGGTCTCGCCACCGTCATCGGGGGTCTGGCCGCCCTCGTTGCCACCTTCGTTGCCGCCTTCGTTACCGCCCTCGGAAGAACCTAAGGAGTAAAGAGTAGCGTAGATGAAACCGTCTCTGGTAACGTCGTTACCGCTAACGGTGTTGAAGGTGCTGTAAGTACCGAAAGCAACGGTGATGTCGCTCTCAGCGCCTGCGATAGTAGTAGTGAAGGACTTGTTATCAGCATCCCAAGAGAATACAGAGGGAGTCTCTGCATCGAAGGAAGCGTTGATGTACTTGTTGTTTACATATACGATGCTCATGTACTTGGTGGTCTCACCAACCTTGCAGTAGAGCTTGTACTGACCCTCTGCGCCCTCAACAGCCTCAACGAAAACGTCTGCGCCGGAAGCGTAGTTCTCAGAGGTGAGCCAGTAGTAAGCATAGCCCTCCTTAGCCTCGCCGGTCATGAAGAGGGTCTTGCCGTTAAGAACAAAACCGAACTTGTAAGCAGTACCTACAACGGGAGTGTCAACAACAACGGGAGCGCTGGGAGCGGGAGTATCACCGCCGTCATCGGGAGTGGAAGAGCCATTGTGGCCGATCCAACCGTTCTTCATCTGGCTGGTGCCGTTGTACTGACCGATAACGCCGTAGATGGTAACGGTGTCGCCCTTTACGGGAGCGTTAGCCATAGCGTCGTATCTGTTAGCGCCGGTAGCATCGTAGGTGCCGTAGATGGTAAGGGAGTTGCCGTCTGCGTCAACGAGATACATATTACCGTACTGAGCGTTATAAACCTCGGAGATCTCGCCGGTTACGTAGTACTTGCCCTCGGAGTATGCGCTGTGAGAGTAAGCCTGACCGAGCTTGATAGCCTCAGCGATGGTGAGAGTGGAGTTTGCTGCGGGAGCAAGGATCTCATAGCACTCCTCAACGTCGCACTTGTAGTCGCCGTTAGCGTCTACGCAGTCATGCTCGCCTGCGCCCTGGTCGGGTCCGATAGACTCAGCATACTCGGAGATGATGAGCTGAACGGGGAACTGGCTGACGCCCGTAGAGGTGGGAGTCATGAAGCTACCGTCAGAGATACACATAGTCTGGAAGGAGTTGTAGGTGCCGAATACGTAAGGACCGTCATTAATAGTGCAGAACCAAGCGTTGCAGTCTGCCTTATAGGTCCAAACGGTACCGTCATCAGAGAACTTAAGTCTCTTAGACCACTTGATGGAGCCGGTCTCGGTCTCACCGTCGTTTACGAGATAAGCCTCAACGTACTTCTTCTCGCCGTCGATCATGGTCCAGAATCTGAAGCCGTCGTTAGCCTCCTCAGCGTAGAAGTCGGGAGCCTCAGAGGGATCCTCGGTGGTAGCGTAGTACTTATCGCTGTCGATGGTGTGTGTAGCGTAAAGGGTCTTATGTACGTTACCCTGGTAGAGGAAGAGCTTGTATGCTACGTCAGCCTCAGGAGCAGTAACGATACCGGTGTTGTCAACAACGGGAACGACACGGGAGAATTCCTTCTCTGCGGTCTCGCCGTTGGCAGCCTTGATGGTAGCGGTGAGCTTGTAGCTGAATTCCTCATCGTTAGTGTCGGGAACGTCAACGGTCCAGAAGCCTGCCTTGTCAGCAGCCTTGATAGCAACCTTCTCGTTGTCGGACTCCCAGGTAACCTCGAAGGTTACGCCGTCGATGATAACCTTAGCAACAACGTTGTAGTCGTTGGGGGTAGGCTTACCCTCATCGTCCTTATACATGTTGTAAAGGTAGGTGGTAGCGTCAGCGATGCTGACGTCCGATCCCTGATCGGGATTGAAAATACCGGTGATGCTGTCGATAACACCGCCGATAGTGCCGGTCACGGTTCCGACAATGGGCTCGAGGAACTCAGGCACCGTACAGGATGCGAGAGATGCAACGCACATAACGAGAACCAGGACAAGCGCAAGCAGCTTTTTGATTTTCATTTGCTTAAAGTCTCCTTTAAAATTTATTTGTTATTAAAATTGACAAATATTAAGTAACTTGGGTGAACAAAAAACTGATTGGGGCGGGCTAGCCGCCCCGGCGTGTAAACATTAATCTACAAATTCGACATTCTGCATCGAGAAGAGCTTGATCTGATAGGATCCGTTGTACTTCTCGACAACGCCGTTGACGTTAATGGTCTTGCCCTCGAAGTCCTTAGCCTTGATGAGCTGGCCGTTATTGTCGTAGAGAACGTTGGTGCGGACGGTGATGGTCTTGCCGTCCTTCTTACAGGTGAGGGTCATAGCTCCGTCGTTGTCGCCGCCGTTGTTGGTGGTGTAGATTCTCTCAACGGTGAGGCCCTCCATCCTGATGGATGCGTTGAGCGCAAGCTCAGCGTACTTATAGGTCTCGGTCTTTCCGTTAACGGTAACGGTCTTGTCACCAAGGAAGGTCGAAACGTCAGTGAGGGGATAAGCAGCGCTCTTTCCGCCCTCTTCGATAACCTCGAGGCATCTTGCATCATCGGGGTTGAAGGGGTCGTAGTAAAGGTCGGAGACCTGCCAGATGTCACCGCCCTCAAAGTAGGTGATAACGCCGACGAGTCTGATCCTGTTACCTACGCGGATCGCTGCGAGGCCGTCACCGTTAAGGCTCCAGCCGTAGTAAGCGGTAATACCGTGATACATTCCCGTCTCCTCGTCGTATTCCTCGACGTAGATGGTGCCGCCATCATCCCAGATGATGTTGCCCTCAAAGTAGACGTTCATGTAGTAGTGATCCTCGATGTTCATACGGATGTCACGTAAGAGCATAGGGGTGGGGTCGCCGTAGGGGAAGTCGGGGTCAATGTCGTTAGAGAAGATAAAGAGCTTCTCTCGTCTTGCCTGTGCGAGCGCCTTCATGCAAACGTCGCCGTAGCGGTTGTTCGCAGAGTTGGAAGCAAATGCAAGACCATTCTGAAGGATCTCGATATTGAGATTGCGGTAGGTATTGCTTCCCGCAGTTCTGTACCAGACCCAAACGACCTTACGCTCTCCGGTGGAGTCGTTGTTCCACTTTCCGTCGTCTGTATCAGACTCAAGAATGATGGAATCAGCTCCCTCGAGCTTCTCCTTGGTAAATCTTGCAGCATCGTTACCCCATTCCTCGATCTTACCGGTCGACTCGGGGGTGTTGATGGAGATATACCTAGCCTTAAGAACGTTGTCAACGTTGTCAACGATGCCGCCCTCGACCTTAAAGTGAGTCGTATCACCGTCAACGTAGAGATTGACCTCGATAATCTCGGTCTTTGCGCTCGCACTGCTCATATCAAGCTCAACGGACGCCGCATAGTCAACGTGCTCATCCTCGGGCTGCTCAGGCGGGAAGATGAGATCACAGGATGCGAGGCATCCGACGATAACGGATATAAGCAGAAGGAGCGATGTTAGCTTAAGAAATTTCTTCATAGCCGCACCCTCGCAATATTAGTTGGGATGCTGGTATTCACACTCGTCGATAGCATTCTTGAAGAGTCTCTTGATCATGTCCTCAACGCTCTCGTTGGCCTCGGGCTTCTGGCTGAGACAAGCGTTAAGAAGGAGACCGACCTGGTCACGGGCGGTAGAGGAGCCGTTGAATGCGGGAGAGGTGTAGTATGCGTTAGCCTGAGCGAGACACTGTGCAGCAGAGAGAGCGGTAAGATACTCGCCGCCGTCTGCCTTGTCGGTAAACTTGGAGTAAACGTCGTTATCAGCAACAGACTGAATTACAGGAACGTAACCGGAAACCATGGAGAACTTAGCCTGGAACTCGGTGTCGGTGGTGATGAACTTAACGAAGAGCCAGGAAGCGATGACCTCCTGAGGATTAGACTTACCGAAGATGCAGAGAGAGGGACCCTGAGAGATAACCTTGGGGTTCTTGGGATCGAGCTGAGGAACGATCGTGCAGCCAACCTCGAAGGGATACTCGTTGTTGACCTTGGTGGGTCTCTGGTTCTTAGCGCCTGCGGAGGAGCCGATGGACATATAGCACTTTACGCCACTCTGAGCGGTAAACATCTTGGAGGAGTAGTTACCCTGGTTGAGATCCTGAGTAATTACTAAGCCGTCCTGATACCACTGACGGAAGGTCTTTACGAAATCGTAGTTAGTCTGGTTATCGAAGATGAAGTGCTCGCCGGTAGCGCTGGTGTAGTCAGAGCCATACTGCTCGCACATAGTGATGAACCAGTTAGCCTCAGAGTCATATCCAAGAGGGATGCAGGTAGGATCGATGATCTTGATCTTTCTGCAGACCTCCTCCATCTCGGCCCAAGTAGTAGGAACGGAGATGTTGTAGAGATCGTTGCCCTTGTTCTCGTTCTGCTGGGTCTGGGGATTGCCGTCAGCGTCGAGTATGAGGTTTCCGTCCTCGTCAGCGAGGTAGATGGGATTACCGTTAAGATCGATGAGGATATCGGAGTTGTAGATCCTCTGGCAGCCCTCGAAGAAGCTCTTGTTGTAGAAGAGAACCTCGGTAGACTTAGACATAGGAAGGGTGTACATAGTACCCTCGTCGTCAAACTGTGCGCCCTCAGCGTAGTAGCCGGGGATGAAGTCTGCGATCTGCTCTGCGGTAAGGCCGAGAACCTCGGTAGTGCCGTCGAATCTCTCGATCTCGATCGTGCTTGCGATGAGGTTGTCAAGCTTGATAGCAGCCTTAGCAACGTTATAGAGAGCAACGTGGTCGGGATAGCAGTAAGCGATGTTGGGCTGGTCGCCAACAGAGATCTCAGTCTTAACTCTGTCACGAACGTCATTGTAGCTACCAACCTGCTCGTGCTCGATCGTGATGTTGGGATAAAGCGCATTGAAGCGAACGATCGCATCGTCAAGCACCTTTCTGAGATCCGCACCCATGGTGTGGTAGAATCTGATGGTTACGGCGCTTCCGTCGTAGCCGCCCTCGGGAACCACAAAGTCAGCAGAGTTGTTTCCGCCGCCAAAGAGGTTACAGGAGGAGAGCGTCAACAGGCTCGTGAAGAGCAGGGTGACGATGAGGAGAGTTGAAATTAACTTTTTCATCTTTTTCCATCCTTAATATATTAATTTTTTGGGAAACGAAATTAGAGAGGGAGATTAACCCTTGATACCCGATCTCGAAACGCCCTTCATAATGTACTTACGAAGGAATACGAATACAAGGAATAAAGGCAGCGAAACGAGAGCGACTGCAGCCATCTGAACGGGTATATCCGTGAAGCCCGCAGCATCCGTAAACGCATTTCTAAGACCGTTGGTAATGAGCCTGTGCGCCGCATCATTAGCAACGAGGTTGGGCCACATATAGGAGTTCCATGCGCCCATCATCTTAAGGATCGTGATAGAGATAAGAGAGGGAAGCGCAAGGGGTATCATAACCTTCCACAGATACTTGAGATCCGACGTACCGTCGACCTTAGCGGCGAGGTAAAGCTCGTTCGGGATCTGCATGAAGTTCTGACGGAGGAGGTAGATATAGAATACGCTGACAAGGAAGGGGACGATAAGAACGGTGTAGGTGTTCTTCCATCCAAGCTGAGAAACGGTGATGTAGTTAGTGATCGTAAACAGCTCGCCGGGGATCATCATCGTTCCGAGCATCGCAGCGAACAGAACGTTCTTGCCCTTGAACTCAAGGCGTGCAAATGCGAAGGCGGAAAGAACGGTGATAACGAGCGAGAGCAGAGTAGAAACGATACCGACGTACATCGTGTTTCCAAAGAGTCTTCCGAGCTGAAGGTCCTCGTTCTGGAAGACCTCAACGTAGTTGTTCCAGTCAATGAACTCGGGGAAGAGCGTAGGAACCGAGAGCGAATACTCATCCATCGTCTTAAGAGACGAGATAAGCATGAAATAGAAGGGGAAGAGAACGATCAGCGCCATAACTCCGAGGAAGAGATAGAGCAGCACCTGGACGACGATCTTCATGACCTTGTCCTTGGCGTTTACCTGCTGCATGTCCTTCTGCTCCATGGCAGTGAGTGCGCTATCAGCCTTAACCTCGGTCTCGCTTGCGACCTCGGCGTTTATCATTTTTTCAGACATTGACGCACCCTCCTTTAATAATGAGTCTTCTTCTTGCTGACGTACAGATTTATCAGAGTGACGATAAATATGATGCCGAACAAGATGAGAGCAGCTGCGCTCGCACGGCCCTGAGCCTCGGTTGCGAGAGCGTCGTAGATGAATCCGACCATCGTGTTAAGAACTCTCGGGTTGCCCGAGGGGCCCATATCGGCACCGAAGATACCGACGATGGAGGAATACTCCTTAAAGCCTCCGATAAAGCTCGTGATAACGACGTATGCGAGCATGGGAGAAAGGAGCGGAACCGTAATTCTGAGGAAGGTCCTGGTACGGGACGTACCGTCAACCTTTGCAGCGTCGTAGTACTGCTTGTTGATACCCTGAAGACCGCCGAGAAGAACGAGGATCTTGAAGGGAAGTGCGTTCCAGACGATATAGACCGAAACTACGGCGATGTTCTCCCAGTAGCCCGATCCGGTGTTAGCCCAGTTTATGGGATCTATACCGAATACGCCAAGCACGTTATTGATGATACCGACGGAGTCGTATACGCCGGGCATAGCGCCGGGGATCATCGTGAACATAGCTGCGAATACCATTCCGATAGCGATCGAGTTGGTAACGTAGGGGAGGAAGAATATAGTCTGGAGGAGTCTCTGCAGGGGCTTGATCGCATTAAGGCAAACAGCGATGAGCAGAGCGAGGATAGTAGAGATCGGAACAGTGATCACGCAAAGCAGACAGGTGTTCGCAAGACACTGTAAGAAATACTTGTACTGGAGAACGTAGGTAAAGTTACCTATTCCGAAATTGAAGGTCTGGCCGCCGACAGCTCCCAGGTTGTTGTATCCCTCGAGCAGGGACATAAGCACGGTGTTTACGATAGGCCACGCCGTGAAGACGAGAAGGAGTACAATAGCGGGAGATAGATAGAGCCAAGCCTTCCATGACTGCTTATTATCTACCATATTACTTCACCTCAAAACGGAGTCTTTCCTCAGTCTCGGCATCAAAGATGAATACCTTGTGGGGCTTGAGCGAGAATGCGATGGAGTCGCGGTCCTCGTTTATCTTGTTATCAGCGTCGACGATAGCACGTACGGTAGCGTTCTGAGAGGCCTCGTGAGTGCAAACTACGCTGACGTCACGTCCCATGACCTCGACGTTAACGAGATTAGCCTTGAAGCGTCCGCGGGGATTGGGGACGAAGCCCTCAGGGCGGATACCAACGTATACCTCACGGTCGTCAATGCCGGGAACGTCGAGAACGCAAACGCCCTCCTTGACGCTCTGAGCGATGCTGTCATCCTCGGGCATGTTCTCAGCGCCCTTAGCCGCAGGAGCGCCGCTGTTGAGGTAGAGCTTACCCTTTTCAACGTAGCCCTTGAAGACGTTGATGGGAGGAGTACCGAGGAACTTAGCGACGAAGAGGTTAGCGGGATCGTCATAAACATCCTGAGGCTTACCGATCTGCTGAACTACGCCGAGCTTCATAACGACGATAAGGTCGGAGATGCTCATTGCCTCCTCCTGGTCGTGGGTTACGAAGATGGTGGTAACGCCGGTCTTCTGCTGGATCCTCTTGATCTCCTCACGGGTCTGAAGTCTCAGACGTGCGTCGAGGTTGGAGAGGGGCTCGTCGAGAAGAAGAACGCGGGGAACCTTAACGAGTGCACGAGCGATAGCAACTCTCTGCTGCTGACCGCCGGAAAGCTCGCTGGGCTTTCTGTCCATGAGCTCGTCGATCTGAACGAGCTTAGCAGCCTCGTATGCTCTTGCGATCATCTGCTCCTTGGTGAGCTTGTCTGCGCCCTTGAGATTCTCGAGAGGGAACATGATGTTCTGCTTTACCGTCATATGGGGATAAAGCGCATAGTTCTGGAACACAAGTCCGACTCCTCTGTTCTCGGGAGCAAGCTCGGTAACGTCGTCGTCGCCGAAGAAGATCTTACCGCTCGAGGGCTTCTGGAGACCCGAGATCATGTAAAGAGTAGTACTCTTACCGCATCCCGAGGGACCGAGAAGACCGATGAGCTTACCATCGGGGATCTCAAAAGTGAAATCGTTTACCGCAACAACTTCCTCATCGGATTTCTTGTTACGGCTGGGGAAGATCTTTGTCAAATTCTGCAATACAACCTTCATAAAAAGACCCTTTCGTAAATATATGTATTTATTTTAATTGCATTCAGCATTAAAAACGATTAGAAATAATCCGCGCGGTCGGCGGCCTCCTTGTGGAGCGCCTCCTTATACTTGATCAGCTCGTCTGCGTTCTCAAAGATCATCTGGGTAGAGAGATCCACGCACACGGTGTGAGAGAGCACGTCGTGTATCGGCGTACAGAGCTTATCCTTGAAGAATACGAATAGCTGTAAAACAAGAATAAGACCTAACACTATAAGACCGGTCATGCCTCCGCTTCCGAAGAGCATCATGATCACGATGATAACGGGAACCATAGTCTCGATGGTGTATTTGCCGAGCAGAGTACGTGCAAACAGCGCAACGTGCGTAAGTCTTACGGCGTTGGTGTGCACGACACCGAGCGCAAATACCTTCTTTCCTACCGTCTGTCCGTTCTTGAATATCAGAGGAATGACGAATTCAAGAAGCATAAACGCAAGAAAGATCGAGAGCGTCGTTATCAATAGCGTTAGGTTGAAAATCATATTATAAGACTTGATGACGTCCTTATCCTTTGCAAACTGCTCGTAGGCGTCGTTGATCTTCTTCTGCTCGTCCTCGGTCAGCTTTTCATAGTCGGCGGGATCGATGTCAAAATCAACTCCGTAAAGAGTCTCGTACTCCGACTGCTTTGCGGCGAGCTCGGCGTTATGCCCGTCAAATCCGGTCACCAAGGAAAGAAGAAAAGCAAATCCCGTGACTGCGATCATCATCAAAATAAAATCGAGGAGAAAAGCGGAAATTCTTTTAAGCATACTGGCTCTCTGAATATCGTACATCTTTTTCTCCTCCATAATGTAAGCCGTGAACGGAATAAGCTACACGATTCAGTACACGGCTAATATTTATTAAAACTATATAAATTATAACACCCGATGTCGAAAAATGCAACAGCAAAAATTACATTTTAATATATTGATCAAATTTTCTATGCACATTAACCAATACAATATGCATTTATAAACAAAAACGGCGGCGTTTTACCCTATTGCTACGCAATAATCAGTATATGTCCTAATTTTTTTGCGCGCAAATCCTCCACCGAGAGTACGGTCAACGACAAAAGGCGGAGATCACACAACCGAAACGAAGTCAAGAAAAATGGCGGATAGCATAAAGCGATCCGCCATTCGTAAAATATTAAAAATTATTACTTAGCTTTGACTCTCATCGTGATGTCGTTCATGTTCTGTGCAGCGTTCTGATTTTCGCCATCCTCGGGAGTGGCAGAGTCGCACAGATAAGCGAGGTCGTCGATCGAAAGCTCGCACTCGGGCGCAAAGTCAGCGCTTGCCGCATAGTCAAGGATGCGCTTCTTCAGCCACTGCGCACCGGGATCAGCTTCGGAGAGGTTAAGTGTAGAGACGAGCAGGCGTCCTTTGCCTATGCGATATTCTACGAGCATCGCCTCTCTGCGTGCATTTTTATAGGATGATGCCGCTTCGATGATGGGAGCAAAGTCAGCGTCGGGCAGATCCACAGCCAGCGTATGGCTCTCGGTCATCATCTCTCTGAACTGCCAGGAGCAGAAGCCGGAATGAGGGAAGTCCTTCATCAAGGGATGATCGTAGATGACGGTAGCAAGATGTCCCTCCGTCCTTCCTGCGACCGAGATCTGGAAGCTGTTTTTCATTCTTACCATCGGTCCGGCGGAGAAGAGAACGACGCTCTTGCCCGTCTTCATCGCCGAGATAAGCTCGTCCTTGCTCATATCATCTCTTACCAGGAGTGAGATACGGTGCTTCACCGCCTTGACCCTCGGGAAGGCGTAAAGCTCCCATTCATTATTTACGTCGACGTTACCGCCCGAAAGCGTTGCATAGAGCGTTAACCCCATGGGCGTGTCAAGCTTAGGCATTGTGAAGTCGATCGTATAAAGCTCGCTGATAGCACCGACCTTGACGTTCGCAAGCTTCACGCTCTTGCGGTAATAGACCTTGCCTCCGCCACTGATCCGAAGATCGAGGGTAGCGCTTCTTATCTGCTCGGCATAATTAGAAACGAGAATGGGCAAACTAATGCGATCCCCACAGAAAATGTTAACGTTTCTTGGCATATCGCAGAGAAGAACGGCATCTCCGTTATATCTTCTGACGTTTTCGACGGTCTCGGTTGGCTTCAGCTCGTAGAACTCATTCATCATTCCAACGCAGTAGCCGAAGGTGTGCCAGTGATGGTCGATATCTCCGAGGAAGTCGTAGCCTGCAAAGCTGTCGCAGCGTCTTACAAGCTCGAAGCAGTGCTTCCTTATCCTCCTCTGCCACTCGACGGAGTTCTTGTAGAAGACGGGGGCTTTATCTAAAAGACCCTTATCCTTAAGATGTCTCTCGACAGAGGAAAACAGCTCGGTCTCTCCTATCCTCGTGCCCTCGTATCTGCGTGCGAGCGAAAGATCGATATACGTGCCGTTAATACATATCTCGTGGGAGAGCAGCGGGCGGCTGTAAATGGCGTTGCATTTTTCTACGTAGTCGGCTTCGCCTCCGTCAGATCGATAGCTTGTCTTTGCTCGTGTGTAGCTGTTATAGCAGTCGCAGAACTCGTCGAGTGAGGCAAGCCTCTTAGGATTGTGAGGGAAGGGCTCCTCGACCTTAAGGTCGCCCCAGCTGTGGTATTCTATTCCCCTCATCGCCGACATAGGCGAGAAGAGTGAATCCGTATTATTGTGGACAAGCTCGGCACAGGCTCTGAGATGCTCGATGTACTCCTCGTCGATAACCATCTCGTTACCCGAGGAATACATAACGACGGAGGTGTACTCCGACGTATATCTGACGATATCGCACCATTCCTCGTACGTCGTGTTATTTGGCGTTTCAACCTCGATCAGCATTCCAAGCTCGTCAGCAGCCTCCATATATTCCGCCATAGGAACGGTGGTATGGAAGCGGATAGCGTTGAAGCCAAGCTCAATGAGCCTCTTGATAACGGCTCTGAAATACTTAATATCTCTCGGAGGATGCACGGTAACGGGATAATAGCCATGCTCGCATATTCCTCGGAAGATGAATGGATCTCCGTTAAAGGTGAGCCTCATTCCGTCTCTTTGAAGTCGCCTTAAGCCAAATCTCCTCTCGATGACGCCGTCCTCAGATTCAAGCACGGCAGTATATCTTTTCGGGCATTTTATTGACCAGAATTCCAAGCCCTCCAAGGAGAACTCTGCGACAGGCTCGTCAGCACTGATATCCTTCGATAAAATGACACGGGTGCCATCCTTTATATGGATTTTAGCAGATTTCCTCAGCCTTCCATATGGGATGACGCTGAAAGAATCAAGGGTTTGTGAGGTGCTGACTCTCAGACTTCTGACACCCGATACGGCACACCTTAGTTCAATGTCACCAAAGATGCCTCCCGTGCATTCGTTTGCTGCTCTGGAGGTGCATCCCGAAACAGGCCTTGACTTATATCCTTCCAGCCTGTTATTCGAAACGGCGAGAGTTATAGTGTTTCTTCCAACGCCGAGCACCGAAGGCTCAAGCTCGATATCAAACGAGGAAGAGTAGCCCTCGTGTCCACCGACGTAAGTGCCGTTGATCCACACCTTGACCGAATTCTGAACTCCGCCAAAATGCAGGAAGAGCTCGCCTTCTGGCAACTCTTCTAACTCAAAGCTCCTTCTGTATCCAAAGCATCCAAGCACGTTTGGCAGCGCCATATCAGGCACATACCCCGCCTGTGGATACCTTTGGAGCGTGTATAAAGGGTTATAGGATAGCTTGGTATGTAACGGTGTCGACCTGAATACGTCGAGCATGTCCTCCCAATATCCGGGCACGGCATCCTTTACGGGATAACCGGTAAATTCCGGCATTTCCGAGGATGTGTAAGGCTCATTGCCAAGATAGTCTAAGGTCCAGCTTCCATTAAGCGAAAGTAAAGCGAGTCGATCTGTCATAATACACCTCTTAAATTCCTCCGAGATCTAATCTCATGCATTATTATACACCCGTGCGCAAATTAAATCAACACATTTAGAGTAATTAATTCATTGTTTTTTCTTTATATACCACAATGCGTATTTGCGTATCTAGTCAGCTCAAATGCATCCTCGAATCAGCGCCGTGGTATGGCTTGAATTTGGACTAAGACAATTCATCCCGTCTATGAAAAAAATCGTCTATTTGATGTTTAACTACAGAAAAATGCAAATAAAGCTTGTCATTCTATGCTGGCTTTATATCTTGATGGCGAGATTTTGTAAAATCTCTTGAAAAATTCGCAAAAATATTCAGGGGATGAAAAGTGCATGATCTCCGCAACCTCACCGACGGCATATCCCGACTTCAGCATCCCTGCGGCAGCCTCCGCCCTGAGCGAGTGATAGAACAGCTTTGGGCTGACTCCGGCGTATTTGCTGAAAAGCTTTTTAAGATAGCTTAAGCTTATATTGCAATCCTTTGCGATTTCAGGCAGCTCAAGATTATCGTTGACGGATGCGCTCATCTTAGTAACGACCTTGTTGTATTCCACGGCAGAAGCAGAGAAGGGCAGAGGCTCGCCGCTCGTCTCACCGGTTACACGTATCAGAAGCTCTGTCAGCCTCGCCGTGAGCAGCTGACCCTCGCAGTTACGCTTCTCACCTTCTTTTACGTATGGTATCAGCTCATCAAAGAGGTTGCTGAAATCAGCGAGATTTTCATCGCTGAGGGTTATCGGTGCCGCCTTATCAAGCCCCGGGATCCTTCCGCTGGTATGAAATGTTGCAGTATACCCCTTTGGCGTCGTACCGTCAGCGCTCATTATCCTGTGGAAGGACATCGGCGGATGTATTATAGCCTCCCCTCTCCGGAGCTTATAAACCATCTCGTCGCTCGTTACTATTACCGCTCCCGACATGATCAGCGTCATCTCATAGAAGTCGTGTCTCTCGCCCTTGAATTCAAAATCCTCGGCATATTCAAACCGAAACGCCGTGTGATAGCAGTCGATATCGAAAAATCTCTTGACGTATCTGTTAACCATAACATCTCCATAGTATCTGAAATCTAAGAAAACAGGTCTAAATTTAAATTGCTATTTGTTTTTAGATATGCTACAATCATTATATATCGATTTATATGATTTGTCAATTCTAAGGAGGAATTATGACGAAAAAGGTTAAAGTAGGATATATCGGCCTTGGTAGAAGAGGCTTGGGCGTTCTTCTGCGCAACGTAGCTAAGATGAAGGACGTAGAGGTCAAATACGTTTGCGACCTCGATGACTCAAGGCTTGAGGAGGCTAGAGCAGGCGTTCTTGAGCGCTCGGGTCACGAGCCCATAATGATAAAGGATTATCACGAGATCCTAAGAGATCCCGAGGTTGATGCCGTCTACGTTATGATCGGGTGGACGGGCAGACCCGAGATGGCTATTGAATGTATGGAGGCAGGCAAGTATACCGCCGTAGAGGTCGGCTGTGCTGATAATCTTGATGAGTGCTTCGCCCTCGTTGAGGCATATGAGAGAACCGGCTCGCCCGTTATGATGCTTGAAAACTGCTGCTACGATCGCCGCGAGATGGTAACCTATAATATCGTTGATCAAGGTCTCCTCGGTGAGATCGTGCACTGTACGGGCGCATATATGCACAATCTTAATGAGTGCGAGTTCTTCAAAGATATCGATAAGGAGGGCCCCAAGCATTACAGGCTACCCCTTTATCGCACGCGCAACTGTGAGAACTATCCTACCCATGCGCTTGGACCTCTCTCCAAGGTGCTTAGGATAAATAAAGGCAATCGCTTCACAAAGCTCGTCTCCGTCGCTTCCAAGAGCAGGGGCATCAACGCCTATGCCGCCCGTCATTTCGGTGCCGACAGCGAATATGCAAATATGGAGTTCAAGCAGGGAGATATAGTTGACACTCTCCTCACCTGCGAAAACGGTGTAACCGTACATCTCACCCTCGACACAACTCTCCCGAGGTCCTATTACAGCCGTGATTTCGGTGTCAGAGGCACCGTTGGCTTCGTAGACGAGGCACGCCAAGTCATCTGGTTCGAGCATATGGGCGGTCACTCCTGCATCGCAGAGTCTGTCGTAAACAACGAGCAGGAAATGTTCAAAAAATACGAGCACCCCCTCTACCGTCAGTATTTCGAGGAGGGCATTGAGGACGAGGGCAGCCACAGCAGCATGGACTGGCTGGTAAACCGTGCATTCATCGAGGCAGTCCAAAAGAAGATCAACACCCCCATCGACGCCTACGACGCTGCCGTATGGCTTGCGATCGGACCGCTCAGCGCAAGGTCTATTGCCGAGGGCGGCACCGCCGTTGATTTCCCCGACTTCACAAGAGGTAAGTACCTTAACCGCGAGCCCTCCCCGAGGTGTAAGTATTCGCTCGACTATATCGTTGACGAGCCCGAAACGCCCATTCATTAAGGGCTTTCATCCTCGTGTCTAGTGCCCGTAAGCCTTGAAGAGCTTAGCCACGGACGTTCGATCTGACATAACACATCGAAAACGCTTAATAGCCACCCGCAAGAGCAATTCTTGTTTGGGTGGCTTTGTTTTGACTATAATTATTTGCATTTTAAGGCACACGCTCTTGATGCGATTGCAAATTCGGCTCGCTTATGCTTGAATGCAACTGTAAATTGACAAGCTTCAAGCCAAACTTGGTTGACTTCCGCTCGCAAACACAATATAATGATTATATCAAATGACAAGGAGGTCAATATGATCATTGATGAAAAGATAATGCGTCTGCGCCGTATGCGCGGTTGGACGCAGGAGGAGCTCGCCGATAAAGTGGGCGTATCAAGACAAGCGGTTTCCAGATGGGAGTCGGGAGGAGCCTTGCCGGACGTTGATAAGATCCTTCTTTTGGCAGAGCTGTTTGAAGTCAGCACCGATTATTTGTTAAAGGACTCCGAAACGCTTCCTGAGGCCCCTGACCCGGATCATTTCGACAAGCTCACGAATGATCAAAACCGTGAAAATGAAATAACTCTCACCGATTTAGAAAGATATTTGAGTAGTATGCACTCTGCGGCAAGCAACCTTGGGGTCGGTTGTCTGCTGTTTTTGCTCTCTCCTGTTCTTTTGCTGATTTTTAGCATCATAGACACAGATCTTGCAATGTACGGCGGCATGCCTATATTGATCTTTCTTCTCATCCTTGGCTCTACTTTGATTATTCTCGGCTCGACAAGAGTAGGGAAATGGAGATATATTTTCCTTTCCGATTATCATCTTACTCCATCCGCTAAACAGCTTTTACTTAAATATCAAGAAAAGAATAGAGCTAAGCGTAATACTCTGTATGTAATCAGCATAATTAGCCTCATTCTTTCGATTATCCCGCTAATTCCTATGTCCATCATAGGCGGCGAGCTTGCAAATGCGATCTGTCTATCGATCTTTCTTTTATTCCTCTCTATCAGTGCGTCAACGTTCTCATTTGCCAAAACAGCCTTTGGTAGATCCTTCAAATTGAACTGATTTCGACGGCACGGCTCCCTCAAGCTTTGATTGCGCCTCGCCCGAAATGCAAACCCTTCGACTACGTCGCAAGGCACGAATCCACTCCCACGGCGCCAAAAGAAAAATGCAGTTACACCAAAAGGCGCAACTGCATGTTTGGCGCAGAGGGAGGGATTCGAACCCTCGTGTGGTGTTATCCACAAACTGATTTCGAGTCAGCCCCGTTATGACCGCTTCGATACCTCTGCATATATGATGCAATAGTTTGCATCATATATGCAGAGCCCTGTGAGAAGTGGCTCAAGAGCGCAGCTCTTGAATCCGCTTCGCATATCCCACCGAAGCGTGTCAAGCTAGCTTGTAAACGCAAGGTGTGGATATATTCACCGTAGGTGAAATACCTCTCTGTGATGCAACTATATACATTTTTAGATATGATGCAATAGTTTGCATCATATATGCAGAGCCCTGTGAGAAGTGGCTCAAGAGCACAGCTCTTGAATCCGCTTCGCATATCCCACCGAAGCGTGTCAAGCTCGCTTGTAAACGCAAGGTGTGGATATATTCACCGCAGGTGAAATACCTCTCTGTGATGCAACTATATACATTTATATAAGGTTTTGAGCGAGTGTTTGTCGCTCAACGTCAACTATTATAACATAGTTATCTCAAATTTGCAATACCTTTTTTGCGAAAAAATTTATTAAACGTCAAAACAGTATGGAAAAAACAAATAGGAGCGGCAGAAGATCTGCCGCTCTTAATATTTTAGCAAAAGTCAAAGGAAATGACGGGTATATCCCCCTCGCCCCAAGAGGAGAGAGCAACGAGCATCAGCTCGTCGTATTCCTTGTTGCATTCTACGTGGTAGCTGCGCTTTCTGTTGTCCTCGACGTCAAGTATGATCTCCTCGCATCCGTCGCAAACGCCAATCAGCTTAAAGCTCTTGCAAAGCGTAAGCGGCATATGCATGATCGGGCTGTCAAGAAGGGTGCAAGCTCTGGTCGAGTGTCCCTGCTCACACCAGCCACCGGGCAGAGTAACTCGGTTAAGATCGGAGTCAAATACGATATGCACGGCTTTGACCGTAGCCTTGTCAAAGCTATACGAAATAGCCTCTCCGGCCTTAACGAGCGCGGCACATCCTCTATCCTCGGTTCCGTATCTTATATGCTCGCGGTCCTCGCCGTTTCTGATCGAGTCAGCAGCGCCCCTGATGGTAGCTCCAAGGCACGCATCCGAGATGCATCTCTTTTTCGAGGGCAGGAAGCAGTCCTCGTTGAGGAGTAGCTCCTGAAGCTCGCAAATATGGTCAAGGTATACCCCGTGCGGAGTTTTTCCGTGCTTTATGCAAAGATAAGCCGCTTTTCCGACAGCCTCTCCGAGCAGTGCGCAGGTAGCCATAACACGGATCGAGCTCATGGCGAGATGCGTCATGCTTATGTTCCTTCCCGCAAAGAAGAGGTTTTCCACATTCCTCGAGTAAAGTGCGCGATAGGGCAGAGAATAGGGCGCAGGAGTAGCAAAATCAGTGTTAGGAACGCCCCTATGATAAAAGCCGCCGGGGAAGTGATCGTCAAGCGGCCATCCACCGTATGCTACCTCATCCTCAAACACTCTTCCGCCCGAGATATCCCTCTGCGTTACGATATATTCGCCGCACATTCTGCGAGATTCTCTCTTGCCGGGCAGGAAGCCGAGGAAATCAACGTCAAATTTCTCAGCCTTAAATCTTCCGGAGTTCTTAACGTAGTCCCAGGTTCCGAGCGCAAGTGCCACAAGCTCGTGCCTCAGCTCCTCGGTGTCGCCGATGCTGTCTCTGTTTCCGCCAAGCTCAAGATACCAGAAGTTCTCGGTCTCGTCGTAAATATCGGGCATACGGTTTTCAAAGTCGGAGTCGCCAAGCTTCTTCGCAAAGGCAGGAGGAATGAACGTGATCTCACGGTTGGTCTCCCTGCCGTAAACAAGACAGGACATTCCCATAGTCATTGCGTCTGCCTCTTCGAGGTTCGTGTCCTCGCCGAAGTCGTATTTGCTCTCGCGCCCGAACATAAACTCAGCTCCCGAGAGCGGAGCAAGAATGCTGTCGCCCGAGCAGTCTGCATAGAGTGCGGCCTTAACCTCGATAAAGCGCTGAGTCGTCATCTGATATCCGACGATCTTCTCGATTCGCACGCTTCTGCCGTCAGCATAATCTCCTTCGGCAGTCTCAGCGTCCATGCAGGTCGTGTTGAGCAAAAGCGTAATATTCTTTTCTCGTGTAACGAAGTCGTAAAGAATGCTATCCCAAAGAGCATAGCTCTTCGTCGGGTTGCGATAAAGACTCTCGAGCATGATCTCCTCGAGGATTCCGGTTTCACGGTTGTTCTTTCCCTTAGCGCCGCAAACCCACATCCTAATTTCGGATGATGCGTTTCCGCCAAGCACGGGTCTCTCGTGCATCAAAACGACCTTGGCGCCCTCTCTCGCTGCCGCAATAGCAGAGGTAAGCCCCGCCATACCGCCGCCGACAACGCACAGATCGCATTCAATTACCTTCCTCTCAAGCATAAATACACCTCTTGACGAATTGATTTTTGTCTGTTAAAATAAATATATCATATTTTCGCATCAATATCCATATGAAATAAGCGTGAAAATATAAAAATAATGCACGGAGGCTATGATGATAAAGCTAGGCGAAAAAATAGAAGCTTACCTTGGATATCTCGAGAGCATCGACCTTCTCGTCTCCATACATTTCACCAAGGAGAGCATCCTGCGCATACCGTACAGGATCTGGCAGAAGCTCTTGAAATATAATTCACATAACAACCCCTTCTGCATCTCGGTTAAAGCGGAGCATGCCGACGCCTGCATAGTCTATCAGCGCGCTCTTATTGATGATTCCGGCTTCGAGTGTGAGATCAGGGAGTGCCACGCAGGTGTACGCGAGTATATATTCAAGGTTAAGGGAAAGGGCGCCGACCTCGGTTACGTAGCCGTCTCGGGCTATAAAGGCTCACTCCCCGCCTCCACCGCTCATAATGCCTCGGCAGCCTCACTTAAATCAGTTCCCATGCCCGAAGGCGTTATCACGGCAGTGATCCCACCCCTATGCATTATGCTTGAGGAGCTGCTTTCCTCCTGCGACAAGCTCGAGGCAAATGAATTCAATATGATGTCTCAGTTCCTTGCAGAGAACCACACAAGCATCACTTTTGACACCTTTTGTTCACATTTCTCTCGCTCTAAGTCCTATATCAGCCACAAATTCAAGAAGATATTCGGTATGTCCTTTTCAGATTATTGCAACGAGCTTCGCCTCGAGGATGCTAAAAGATTGCTCATCGGCACAGACCTTCCGATAACCGATATTGCCTTTGCATCCGGCTTCTCCGACACCAGCTATTTCATCAAGCTCTTTAAGGCGAAGCACGGTACGTCACCTCTTCGCTTCCGTCAAAGCACTTTATCCTAGATATTCTCCGCCCATATCGTCATTATGGCGTCGTCGGTGTTCTCTGTCGAGTATTCAACCTCGGCGGAGTACATTCTAAGGGCATCGTCGAGGCTGTCGGTAAGCTCGCTCATTTTCTCCACCACTCTCGTGGAGAACAGCGCAAAGCCGACCCTCGCAGCGCAGTCTGCCTCGCTTGTGCAATCGGTGAGATGTCTGTAAATGAAATATGCGAATATCCTCTTAAGCTCGGCATCGCCGAGCTTTTTCTTTTCCTGGACGGCGCGCAGCATCAGCTTGCGGTCGCCCTCGTCGATATATTCAAGCCCCGATAGGATCTCCTCCATCATTCGAGAGGATAAAACCGCCCGGGATATACCGAGCCGCTTGATGAGGCTCTCCTCAAGCTCATCGAAGCTCGTTTTCTCCATATCTTTATATATCGAGCTTCGTAGCTCAAGCGTGCTTACAGATTCCTCAATGACCTCAAGCTCAGGCACGGGATGACCCTCTATCATTATCGGTAGATAATCCCGAGATGAGCAGATGATCCTCGCCGCCTCGGGGCAGCTCGCCCCTATTCCGACCTCGATACGATCGCCCGTCAGGTTGTAGAATCTCGGATGCTCCCTGCAGATGTCGCACAGATGCTCCTCGCCGAGCTCTATGATCACACGGCATAGCCCACGCTCGTCAAGATGCGGACACCTCATATCCGAGCCCGTGACAATAAATCCACCCTCATCATCCTCGCCGAGAAACTCACGTAACCTCTCTCCGTAGGCTAGAGTACAGCTCTTGTATTTATCCCTTGTCCTATCATCTAAGGATAGCCGCCAGCCGTAGCAGCAGCTATGCTCGCATTTATCCATAATGCAGGCAAAACGCCCGTAATATCCGGGTGCAAAAACGCTCATATCTTCCTCTTCGTTCTTCTGTATTCATTCGGCGACATTCCCGTAATGCCCTTAAAGCACCTTCCAAAGTGCGTCGTGCTTTTATATCCCGTCGCCTGCGTGACCTCCAGGATCGATAGCTCTGTCTTAGCTAAGAGCCTCTGTGCCTCCTTTATGCGGATGCCGTTCAGGTATTCCGAGAAGGAAACGCCCATAACTCGCTTAAACACCCTTGAAAAATAACAAGGGCTGATATAAAACCTCTCGGAGATGCTCTCCAGAGTGATATCCTCCGAGCAGTTGTTGATTATGTATGCCGCAACGGCGGAAACCGTCTTGTGAGTGGTGCTGATGCCGCCCTCCTCTCTCTCGGCTCCGTCTTTTTCGTGCCTTGAGAGGATCAAGAGGATCGTTGCAAGCGAGGAGCGCATCAGCGCCTCATAGCCATCCTGCCTGACCTTATACTCACCCAGCATCATAGCTAAGAGGGTCTCTATCAGGCTCTGCTCCTGAAAGCTCAGATGGAAGAGCTCGGCACCTCCGTCAAGGCACTTGGTGATGCCATCCATTCCAAGCGTTGATTCAAGCTCTCTGACGAAGCTGCGCTTGAACATGATCAGGCATCTGTCGTAGCCGCTTTTTGAATAGTTGTTGGTGATGTGTATATCGTATGGCTTGATCAGAACGGCGTCGCCACTCTTGACGTGATAGGTTTTATCGTTTATAAAGTAATATCTGTCGCCCGAGTAGAGATAATAAAGCTCGTATCTCTCGTGGTAGTGAGTCGTCCTGTTTTGCTTCGGCTGTGAGACCGCAACCCTGGTTATTTCAAACTCGTTTTCCGAAACGATCGCAAGACCCTGCTGCTTTTCACTCTCGGAAAGCATATCGCTTGAATTATTCGCCCTTTCCATATTACACCTCCTCGTGCCACAGTTAAACATATTTTACACCCGAAATTGTGCATAATCAATACTTTTTCCAAAAATATATAGAAAAATAGCGCAAGAAATGTTGTTTTTATTTGAATATAGCAACAAATGTTCTTGCGCAAGATGAGTGCTTGTGTTATCATAAATAAAAAACTAATTTTGGAGGTTTTTATTATGAACAAGAAAAAGAGATTTGTCCAGGTTGGCGTAGGCGGACGTGCAAGATTTTTCTACACCGCTCTTGCAAGCACCTATTCCGACACTTCCGAGATCACCGCATTCTGCGATATCAACAGGACCCGTCTTGAGTACGCTAAGAAGACCCTCGTTGAGGAGTACGGCTATCCCGAGGTCGCTCTCTACGGTGCGGATGAGTTCGATAAGATGATCGAGGAGCAGAAGCCCGATTGCGTTATCGTTACCTCCGTTGACAGAACTCACCATAAGTATATCATCAGAGCTATGGAGCTTGGCTGTGACGTCCTCTCCGAAAAGCCCATGACTATGAACGCAGAGAAGTGCCAGGACATTCTCGACGCAGTTAAGAGGACCGGAAAGAATCTCCGCGTTTCCTTCAACTACAGATACGCTCCTCACAACACTCTCGTACGTAAGCTCATCAGAGACGGCGTTATCGGCGACGTAAAGCAGGTTCACTTCGAGTGGATGCTCTCCACCAGCCACGGTGCGGACTATTTCAGAAGATGGCATAGAGATAAGAGAAACTCCGGCGGTCTTCTCGTACATAAGGCAACCCACCACTTCGACCTCGTTAACTTCTGGCTTAACACCAAGCCGAAGCAGGTATTCTCCTACGGTGACCTTATGTTCTACGGCAGAGAGAATGCCGAGAACAGAGGAAAGACCGACTTCTATTACAGATCCACCGGCGCTGCAAATGCTAAGGACGATCCCTTCGCTATCGACCTTACCTCCAACGAGGGCTGGAAGAAGCTCTATTACGATGCAGAGGGCGACGACGGCTACCTTCGCGATCAGAGCGTATGGGGCGACGGCATTTCCATCGAGGACGTTATGAACGTTCTTGTTAAGTACGAGTCCGGCGCTATTATGTCCTACTCCCTTAACGCATTCTCTCCCTGCGAGGGCTTCAAGGTCTCCTTCACCGGTACTAAGGGCAGAATGGAGGTAAACGTTACCGAGGCTATCTATATGAATGCCGGCGGTGACGCAAAGCTTGAGGGCGCAGCAAAGCAGAGAAGCGTCAAGGTATTCCCCCAGTTTGCAGAGCCCTACGAGGTTGAGATCCCCGTAGGCATCGGCGGCCACGGCGGCGGCGACCCCATCCTTCTTAACGACCTCTTCGGCACCCCCGAGTACGATGAGTTCCACAGAGCGGCTTCTCACATTGACGGCGCTATGTCTATCCTCACCGGCGTCGCTGCGAACAAGTCTATCGCCAGCGGCATGCCCATCAACATCAGAGATCTCGTAAGATTTGATTAATAATGATAAATAAGGAATATTTTTCCCCCGACAACTGTCATGATCGCCTCCTTGCCAGGGCTCCCCTCCTTCGTTATAGCGAAGATAGAGATTTCGAGCCTTGGCGCGAGGAGGTTCGGGCAAAGCTTAAGGAGCTTATCGGCGATGAGCCCGAGCGTGTTCCGATAAACGTGCAGATCGAATGGAAAAGGGAGGAGGAGAGCTTCACTGAGTATAGGTTCGTTTATGATTCCGAGCCCGAGACCTCCGTGCCTGCTCATCTCCTTATTCCTTGCGGCGTAAAGACTCCTTGCCCCGTCGTGATCTGTCTGCAGGGACACTCCACGGGCATGCATATCTCGCTTGCACGCCCCATCTATGACAAGGATGAGGGTGCAATAGCGGGCGGTGACCGTGATTTCGCTATGCAGATAGTAAAGGAAGGCTATGCAGCTCTCGTTATCGAGCAGCGTGCCTTCGGCGAGCGCATCAGCCAGCGCATCATCGATCACAATCCCTACTACCGTACGACCTGTTATCTGCCTGCTATGGCGGCTTCTCTCATGGGCAGAACGCTGATTGGCGAGCGTGTATGGGATATTTCAAGAGCCATCGACGCATTATCCGAATTCCCCGAGATCGACACAGAACGCATCGGATGTATGGGTAATTCCGGCGGCGGAACGGCAACCTACTATGCCGCTTGTCTTGACGAGCGCATAAAAATAGCGATGCCCTCCTGCGCCGTCTGTTCCTTCTCTAAGTCCATCGGTACGCTTTATCACTGTGCTTGCAACTATATCCCCGGCATAGGAAAATACGTCGATATGGGTGATCTTGCCGCTCTTATAGCACCGAGAAAGCTTATCGTGGTTGCAGGCGCTAAGGACACGGGCTTCCTTCTTCCCGGCGTCGAGTCCGAGTATGAGGTGATAAAAAGCATCTATAAGCGGGCAGGCTGCAGCGATAGCTGCGAGCTCGTCGTAGGACCCGAGGGCCATAGATTTTATGCCGATCCCTCCTGGAGCATTTTTGCAAGGCTCTCCGGATGGAAATAAACAAAATTTGACAACTACTATTTACAAAAAAGGTTACAAAGAAATGAATTATATTGATCAGTTAAAGCAAAAGCTCGAGAACAGAGAGAAGATCTTTTCTACGATGCTTTGCCACGTAGGTATGACTCTTCTTCCCGGTATGTACAAGGCGAGCGGCCTTGATATGCTCGTTATGGACCTTGAGCACGGCTCCTTCTATCCCGAGAACATCGGCGACTTCTGCATGGCTTGCCATATGCATCAGCTTCCCGTTATCGTCCGTGTTCAGGATTGTGAGTATCACTGCATCTCCAAGCCTATCGATATGGGTGCTGACGGCGTTCTCATCCCCAGGACCGAGTCCTTAGAGCAGGTTGAAACTGCTATAAACTCCCTCCGTTTCTACCCCTACGGCAAAAAGGGCGTAGGCGGCAGAGCACTTCTCCGCTACGACACGGAGAAGAAAGACGTTTACGAGTTTAACAACAACAGGCTTCTCTTCATTCAGATCGAATCGAAGAAGGGAACCGATCTCCTTGACGAGATGCTCACGAAATACGGCGATCAGATCGCAGGCGTTATCATCGGTCCCAACGATATGGGCGTTTCGATGGGCTGCGGACTTGATATGCAGCATCCCGATCTTATTGCAAACATCGAAAAAACCGTCGCTATCTGCCAGGCACACAAGAAGACCATCGGAATGTTTATGTGCAACGATGACGAGGCTGAGTATTGGCACAATAAGGGTATGAACCTCTATTGGGTAGGCACCGAGATCGGTATGCTCGGCGCAGAGGTCAGAAGAAACAAGGCGCGCATCGATTCTTTCTGATAGGAGGTAATTATGAAACCTTGGGAAGGCTATATGGAGCCCTTTAAGATCTTTGGAAACCTCTATTTCGTCGGCACGAGATTCGTCTCCTCCCACGTCATAGACACGGGCGAAGGTCTTATTCTCATCGATTCTCAGTATCCTTTATGTACCTATCTTCTTCTTGAAAATATAAGAAAGGTAGGACTTGACCCCTATAATATAAAGTATATTTTACATTCTCACGGCCATTACGATCACATAGGCGGCACGAGGGCGCTCGTTGAGCTGACAGGTGCTAAAACCCTGATCGGCAGGGCAGACTGCGATTACGTTAACGGAAAGCTCGATCTGACTTGGGCGAAGGAGCTTGGCTATGAGTATTACGAGATGTTCGAGCCGGATATCCTGATGGACGACGGCTACGTCCTCACCCTTGGAAACACCTCTATACGTTGCGTCAGCACTCCCGGCCATACGCCCGGCGTAATGTCCTTCTTCTTCGACGTTACCGACGGCGAGAGGACCTACCGTGCTGCAATGTTTGGCGGTGCGGGAATGAACTCTATGAGAAAGCCGTGGCTTGATTCCAGAGGCCTCTCTTACAGCTGCCGTGACGATTTCCTCAATTCCCTTGCAAAGGTCAGAGACGAGAAGGTAGACATCCTGATCGGAAACCATCCCGGCGATGCCGACACCGCAGGCAAGCACCAGCGTATGAAGGACGGAGAGGAAAATCCTTTCCTCGATCCTACTGCATGGCACAGAAGGCTCGACTATTGCCGTAGGCAGTTTGACGAGATGATTGAAAAGGGACTTTGATATGAGAAAGATCGTTGTTTTTAACAAAAAGCTTGAAGAGCTTTCACGTGAGATAGAGGTCTGGTCAGCCTTCGAGGGCGTCGAGGTGGTGACATCCCCGGCTGTCGAGGAGGATGATCTTATCCGTGACGCTATCGACGCAGAGATAATTCTGTTTACGTCAGCCCGTCTTACGAGAAGGGTACTCTCGGCTCTTAAAAAGTGTAAGCTTATCGTCAGATACGGCATCGGGTACGATACGATCGACACCGAGGCGGCAAGAGAGCTTGGCATAATGGTTTGCAATTCGCCGAACTACGGAGTAACCGACGTTGCCGAGCATGCATTCTCGCTTATGCTTGCCTGTATGAAAAATCTCGTCCGTCTGAACGACCGTGTCAGAAATAACGTCTGGCACTTTGACGATCTTGGCTGTTGGCATCGCCTCAGCGGCAAGACGGTCGGCTTCCTCGGCTTTGGAAAGATAGCAAGAGCGGTCGCTTCCTTCACTAAGCCATTCGGAACTAAAACTCTCGTTTACGATCCCTTCGTCACACCCGAGGTCCTTTTGCAGTACGGTGCCGAGGCTGTGGCCAAGGAGGAGCTTTTCGCTTCGTCCGACGTCGTCACGCTTCATCTGCCCCTCTCCGAGGCAACGAGGCATACCGTCGGCAGGGCAGAGCTTGCTCTGATGAAGGAAAGCGCTATTATTATCAACACCAGCCGCGGACCCATCATTGATGAGGCAGAGCTTGTCAAAGCTCTCGGCGAGGGCAGGATAGCAGGCGCAGGACTTGATGTTTTCGAGGACGAGTCGGGTGCGATAGATCCCGCGCTCCCCAAGATGAGAAACGTCGTTCTCACCCCTCACGTAGCCTGGAACACCTTTGAGGCAGTCGGTGCGCTTCATGAGGAGGTCGCAATGAACGTCGCAAGATATCTTCGCGGCGAGCGTCCCGAGAGCATCGTCAACGGGCTTTGATCCATAATAAAATGGGAAGATAATAAAAAAGAGAAGGCATTCGGTATATATCAACCGCTTGCCTTCTTTTTTATTTCGCCCTCAGACGGTCAGGCTGTCCTCAAGGATGTATGCCAGGTTTATCGGAGTTGCTAGATTATCGCAAAGCCTCTCGAAAAACACGGTAGCCTTACCAAGATCGGCAAATATGTCGCCCGTATGTGCCTCGGTGTAGTAGCCGTCCTGCGTCAGCATCTCTATTCGTATCGAGTATAGCTTAAGCCCGAAGCTCGCAACGTTCTTGCTTCTCTTTGCGGTCAGCGTGTATTTATATCTTGCGTTTTCGTCCTCTATTTCCTGAAATCTTACTATCTCTTCGTTTGCCACTTCGTGTTTCTTCATTGTTGACTCCCTTATGATTTCTATATCAATTATAGCATCTTTCGTGAGCCTTTTCCTGCCGAATTTGGTCGTAAAAATCTTGAAAAACGGGATAAGTTTTCAACATTATTGCGTAAATTGCTCCAAAATACGACAAATAACGCCCGCAGTTCCGAAAAATCCGCAGGCGTTAATAAATTAAACCTATGTAATTTGCTTTGTTAATAGGCAAAAATGCAATAATTCTTAAAAAAATCCGCACTTAAGGCATTTAGAAGCGTAAATATCAATATTGACAAGCATTAAATATCCGTAAGAATAATCTGCGCCTCGGTGTTAACTCTACCGTCCTTTCTGATAGTGCGGAAGTAATAAACGCCGCCCTCGTCAACCCCTCGCAAAACCGTCAAGAGCTCTCCCATGGGCGCCTCCGCCTGATAGCTGATCGAGATGGTGTGAATGCGCTTTCCATCAAGCGGCAGATAGGTTGCAAACATATCGGGATAGACCGTGTTGTTCATATGCCTGTTTCTGTCTGTCGAGCCATAATCGACGAGGAATTTTCCAACCTCATCCATGCATTTAGGCATGATAAACCGTGCCAGCACAAGCTCATGCGGCTCGTGCGTCTCAAGCCCCAATTCAAAGTTATCTACTCTGACGAGTCCGTGAGTCGCCGTGTCGATCAGTGCCCAGGCAGAAACAGCTTTTCCAACCGTTCGACCCTCCTTTTCGAGCGCATAACAGCGGAAAAAGCTGAAGCCACGGCTCTCGCAAGGAAAGGTGAGTGCATTAAGCCTGTCGTATTCGTATATCGGCTCGGTAAACTCCATCGTGATCCTCGAGAGCAAAAACGCTCTGTTCATATTCGCCAGCTCCCCGTAGGACATTCCGTTTTCGGTCAGCTGCATCTGGGCTGAGCTTTGTATGTATCTCATGAGTGCGGAGGTTCTGGCAACGCCGTTATAGTCAACGTCGTGAACGTCTACCTCGATAGGTCTTGAATAGATCATTTTTATCTCCTTTCTTTACTTTAATCATACCCGTTTAAGGTAAATATTTCAAGTGATTTCTGTTAACGTTGTGTGAAAAGTGTTTGGGATATTTATTATCACCTATTGAAAAAGGTCTACTTATGTGCTAAAATAAATGCATAAAACCAATCTGATTAAAGATAAACTCTGATGAACATAAGGTCAGCCGCCGCATCATTTGCGACGGCTTTCGTATAGGTAGATATGATTAAGCTTCTGGATTTAAGGAAAGATCTCGTAGTTATTTATAAGCCGCCGGGCACACCCAGTCAGAGCGATCCCACAGGCTCTCCCGACGCTATGAGCCTCACGGCTGATATGCTGAAAGGTATGGGGGAGGGAAGTAGGCTCTGGCTAGTCCACCGCCTCGATCGCACGGTAGGTGGCGTTCTGGTGTTTGCAAGAACCAAGGAGGCGGCGACAGAGCTATCCCGGCTCGTCGCATCGGGCGAGATGGAGAAGAGATACGTTGCCGTAGTGTCGGGCGAGCCTCAAAGAGGGGAGTATACCGATCTATTATACAAGGATGCAAGACTCGGCAAGGCGTTTGTCGTTGACCGCAAGCGAGGCGGTGTAAAGGAGGCACGTCTGACCTCTACACCTATTACCACGTTCGAGGGCTTGACTCTTTGCGATATTTTGCTTCACACCGGTCGCTTTCATCAGATCAGAGCGCAGCTTTCAAGCCGTGGCACGCCGATCGTCGGCGACGGCAAGTACGGCTCACGGGTCAAGGCGGAGAATATCGCTTTGCACGCTTATTTATTATCATTCCCTTACCGAGGAGAGCGTGTCACGGTCAGGTATTTGCCCGACACCTCCTCTTACCCTTGGGACGTCTTTAGGGACGATAAATTTTTCGAGGTTAACAATGACTGAAAAGCTTTATTATCAGGATGCTTATATAAAAGAATTTACGGCTTCCGTCGTAACTAAGGAAAGGGTCGAAGCAGGCTATCTTGTCGAGCTTGACAGAACGGCGTTTTTCCCCGAGGAGGGTGGACAGACCTCCGACACGGGCGTGATAGGCGGCGCAAGAGTAATAGACGTAAAGGAGCAGGACGGCAGGATACTGCATCTGCTTGAAGCCGATCCGGGTGACGGTGAGGTCTATTGCAGGCTTGACTTTGATAAGCGATTTGAAAAGATGCAGTGCCACACCGCAGAGCATATTTTGTGCGGAATAATTCACGAGCGCCACGGATATGACAACGTAGGCTTCCATCTGGGCGACGACATCGTCACCTTTGACGTTGACGGCGAGCTTTCGTCCGATGAGATAGACGAGGTCGAGCGTCTCGCAAATCTCGCAGTTATGACTAATAGATCGGTCATCACCTCATTCCCATCCGAGGCTGAGCTTGCCTCGCTGACATATCGCTCAAAGCTTGATATAAAGGATGGCGTTCGCATCGTCAGGATAGAGGGCGTGGATTCGTGTGCTTGCTGTGCGCCTCACGTCGCACAAACGGGCGAGATAGGAATGATAAAGATTATCGACTATATGCGCCACAGAGGCGGTATGCGATTATTTATGGTTGCGGGCACACGTGCGCTAGATGACTATAAAAAAAGATATGCCATAACGAGAGCCATAGGCGCAAAAACCAGCACCCCCTCGCTCGAGGCGCTCTCTGCTGTCGGCCATCTCGAGGATGAGATCCTTCGCCTTGAAGCCGAGCTTTCTGCGTCTAAGCGACGTATTGCTGATCTGTATATCGGTGCCATCCCCTCCGTAGAGGGTAATTATGTTCTCCCCGTGGAGGGGTTAGGAATGGAGGAGATGCGCCATATTGCCAATACGGCAAAGTCGAGGATAGCAGGCACGCTCATTCTGCTCTGCGGACTAGACGGCGATTTTAGATATCTTATGATATCAGAGGGCGCCGATATGGGTGCAAGAGCCAGGGAGATAAATTCCGCCCTTCACGGCAAGGGTGGCGGCAGAGGAGAGATGATCACGGGCACGCTTTCCGCATCACTTTGCGAGATAGAGGCGTATTTCAAATAAAAAAAGGGCGGCATCTGCCGCCCGTATTTATCAAGGGATAAGATTTAATACTATCTGCGCCTTCGTTGGCTTTATCGCCCTGACGATGACACCCGCCGCCTTCAGCATCCTCTTGGACTGCTCGACGTTCGGCTCACCGTCATATTTGTTGGAGAGGTAAACTACCTCGCGGATTCCCGATTGAATAATAGCCTTAGCACATTCGTTACAGGGGAAAAGACCGACGTAGAGCGTAGCACCGATGAGCGACTTGCCCTGAGCGTTAAGCACGGCGTTCAGCTCTGCGTGCACGACAAAGGGATACTTTGTCTCCCCGAGCGCCTCGTCCCTGTTCCAAGGGAACTCATCGTCAGAGCATCCCTGCGGAAAGCCGTTATATCCCGTGGAGAGTATTCTGTTGCTTGCGTCGACGATGCAAGCGCCGACCTGAGTGCTGGGGTCCTTCGATCTCTGTGCCGCAAGAAGTGCAACCCCCATAAAGTATTCATCCCAGTTGATATATCCCTCACGCTTCATTGACATAAGCTGCCTCCGTAATATGTGATATATAGTATTTTAGCATATACCTCACCGCTTGTCAACACCTATGTTAAATAGGAGCTTTTAATGGAAAAAGAGAACTTAAGTTATAAAAAATGCACACTTTGCGCAAGGAGATGCGGAGTTGACCGAACTCGGGGCGAGCGTGGCTTTTGCCGTATGCCGTCCGACGTAGTCATCGCACGCGCGGCGCTTCATATGTGGGAGGAGCCGGTCATCTCGGGCACTCGCGGCTCGGGCACGGTCTTTTTCTCAGGTTGCTCTCTTGGATGTATATACTGCCAGAACAAGGAGATCTCCGGAGGAGAGCTTGGCAGCCGTGTCACCACCGACCGCCTCTCGGGGATCTATACCGAGCTTGAGGCAGAGGGTGCGCACAACGTCAACCTCGTCACCCCGACGCACTACCTGCCATCGATCATAGAGAGCGTTGACAAGGCGAGAGCAAAGGGGCTCACCGTCCCGATAGTCTATAACACCTCCTCCTACGAAACCCGTGAGGCACTCAGAGCGCTTTCCGACACGGTCGACGTTTTTCTCCCCGACTTAAAGTATTATAAGCCGTCGACGGCTTCGGCTCTCAGTCTCGCTAAGGATTATCCATCTGTTGCGTGGTATGCCATCGAGGAGATGGTGAGGCTTCGCCCCGAGCCCGTCATCACCGATGGGCTTCTTAAAAGCGGCGTGCTTATCCGCATCCTTCTTCTCCCCGGACATCTCGCCGAGGCTAAGCTTAATGTAAAGCGTATTTCCGAGCGCTTTAGCGATTCGGTCTACGTCAGCCTTATGAGTCAGTATACGCCCTCCGCAGGGCTTCCGTCACCGCTCGACCGCCGTGTCACGAGGAGCGAGTATGAGGAGCTGGTCGATTATGCAGTAGGGAAGGGGATACGAAACGCCTTTATCCAGGATTATTCCTCGGCTGACGCCTCCTACGTTCCGCCCTTCGATCTTACGGGCGTTTAGCTCCCTGAGGGCACAACAGCCTTGTTTTCTCCGTTATATAACAAAAAATAAACGGGCGCAGATATGCGTGTTCTCCGTTAAGGACATCACGCATTGCTACGCCCGTTATTTCATTTCGATCCTTATTTTGCCACAGCCGTGCGCTTGTTATCTCTGTCACGGTAGCGGTAGAAGCGGGATCTCTTTTTCTTGATATAGATCGAATAGATGGCAAACGCCGCAACTAAAACGACGATGCCGATGGACAAGACGTGTATCCAGGGCTCGGTAGCATCCGAGAGCTTGAGATTTTCCCAAAGGGTGTTAACTCTCGTCTGGATCTCCGGGGAGAAGCTGCGGTAGCAGGAAGCATCATTCGAGCCGAACATCTCGTTATACGCCTTATTTATCTCGGCGGGCATAACGTTGTAGAGCAGGTCGTAGGCGGTCTCGCCGTTTTCGCCCTCGTAGCCGTAGTCCTCCATATAAGCACGGTATTCGTCGTTTTCAACGACGAGCCTGTTAGGGGAAGCATAGCCGATGTATTCGGCGTTTGCGATAGCAGCTTCCTCGGAGAGCATGAAGTTGATATACTCCATAGCAACCTCGGGATGCTCTGCGTTCTTAGGTATGCACATAGCGTCGACGAAGTAGTTGACGCCCTCCTTGGGATAGTAGAAGCCGAGGTTAGGCTCCTGGTCCGCCATAGTGAGGAAGTCGCCGACGAAATAGGGCGCAATTGCCGCAGATTCGGTCGTCATCTTGTTGAAGATCTCGTCGTTAACATAGCCCTGGAGTATGGGCTTTTGCTTGATAAGCAGATCAAGCGCCTGATCCCAGACCTCGGGGTCGGTAGAGTTTACGTCAAGCCCCTCCATATACATAGCTGTTGCAAAGGCGTCTCTCGGGTTGTTGAACTGAAGGATCTTTCCTGCGTATTTCTGATTCCAGAGCAAGCTCCAGCTCATCTCTCGAACGTCCTCCTCCGAAACCATCGACTTGTTGTAGATGATTCCCATCATACCGCAGGTATAAGGAACCGAGTACATATTGTCCTTATCGTAGTAAAGACCCTTGTAGTCGTCCATAATGTTACCGAAGTTGGATAGGCTCGAAGCGTCAAACTCATAAAGCATATCCTCCTCGATCATCTTCTGGATCATATAATCGGAGGGAACGACGATATCGTATTTAACGGCGCTGTTCGAGAGCTTGGAATACATATCCTCGTTCGTTGCGTAGGTCGTGTAGTTGACCTTTACTCTTTTGCCGTATTTATCAAAATAATACTTTTCAAACTCCTCGTTGACGTTCATAGAGCCGTCAAAGCCGTCGGAGATATATTCACCCCAGTTGTATACGTTGATGGTTATAACGTCACCGCCAACGTCTGCCGCACCGTCAGTAGCGGGAGCATCGTCGATAAAGAAGGACGAGATGACGAGAGCTATCGCAAGCACGGCGGCAACAGATATGGTAACGATGCTGATGAGCTTCTTCTTTCTCGACGCCGCAGAGGACTTCTCGCTCTTGAAGTTCGATATCACAAGCAGTAAGAACACCGTTACGATGATGATCGTCGAAAGAGCGTACATATCCGGCGTAACCTTCTTCTTGGTCATAGAGTAGATAAGAAGGGGCAGCGTCTGGAAGTTGGATGGACCTACAAAGTAGGATATGACAAAGTCGTCAAGAGAGAGGGTAAACGCCATTACCATACCCGAAAGAACGGCGGGCATAATGTTAGGCAGCTTAACCTTGAAGAAGGCCTGAGCGGGCGTGCAGCCGAGGTCAAGCGCCGCCTCCGACATAGTGTCGCCAAGCTCGTTTATCCTCGGGAGCACCGAGAGGATAACGTAAGGCAGGCAGAAGGTCGTGTGCGAGATCAGCATAGCCGCAAAGCCTATATCGTTGTAGGAGATATTCGGTATCACAACCGCAAGTATACCCATAATAGCCGCAAAGAACAGCATCATAGACATACCGGTAACGATATCTGGGTTCATCATCGGTATGTTGGTAACCGAGTTGATAGCGCTCTTAAGCAGCTTAGAGCGCATCTTGTATATGCCCTCAGCCGCAAGAGTACCGATAACGGTTGCCAGCAGTGCCGAAAGCACGGCAAGCACCAGCGTGTTTCTCAGCGCCGTAAACGCCTCCGTCGAGCTGAACAGCTCGATATACCATCTCAGGCTGAAGCCTGTAAACTCCGCAGTGCTGTTCTCGGCGTTGAAGGAGAAGAGCATCAAGGTGACGATGGGAATATAAAGGACGGCAAATATTAAGCATAAATATATTCTCGATGCATATTTCATACGATTATACCGCCTTCCTCCGCATCAGAGAAGCGGTTCATTATCGTAATGGAAATAAGGATCAATACCATCATAACGAGCGAGATAGCCGCACCGACGTTAAGCGCCCCGGTGACGAACTGCCTCTCGATCGTATCTCCGATAAGCTCAAAGGTTCCTCCGCCGAGCTTCTGCGAGATATAGAAGGTGCTGATCGAGGGCACGAGAACCATCGTAACACCCGAGATAATGCCAGACATAGAGAGAGGGAAGATGACCTTGACGACAGTTCCGATAGGTCCGCAGCCAAGATCGGCAGCCGCCTCCCACATGCTCCTGTCTATCTTCGATATGCAGGTGTAGATGGGAAGCACCATATAGGGCAGGAAGTCGTAGACCATTCCGAAGATAACCGCCCCCTTCGTTCCAACGATGTGGAAGGAGGTGTTAAGCAAGGAATTGAGAAATCCTCCGTCGTCAAGTATCGCCATGATGGAGTAGGTCCTGATAAGGAGGTTTGTCCACATAGGCAGCATCAGGAGCATAATGAATATCTTCTGATGCTTGGGCTTTGCCTTCGCAATGCAATATGCGAGCGGATAGCCGATAGCCAGGCAGATCGCCGTTGCGATGATCGCAAGCTCTAGCGAAAGCCCGAATATGGGAGCATAATCCGTCAGAGAAGCTATATTACTGAAGGAAAATTGACCGTTAGAGTCGGTAAAAGCATAGTACACGACTATGAAAAGTGGCAATATGATAAACAGCACCGCCCAGAAGATATGAGGCGCGGCGAGTATCGATTGCCCGAGAGAGCGTTTATTTTTCATCAAATTTGTCAACCCGAGCGAGCCGTAGCCCGCAACTTTCATTTTAATCAGAATTCCTCGGCAGCATCAGCGTCCGAAAGCTGGTCGATCTCATCCGAGAAGGAGGAGTAATCTCCAAACATACCCGAATACTTCGACTTTTTCATAATATGTATTCCCTCGGGCTCGATGTAGATTCCGATGATTGCATCGGGTGCAACGTAGTCCGTGGATTGGATCATCCATTTAAAGCCCTTGATATCTACGATGATCTCGTAATGCACGCCCTTGAAGGTCACGGCAGTGACCTGGCCCTGGAGCATTCCGTCCTCGGGCTTAACCACGTCGACGTCCTCAGGGCGTATAACGACGTCAACAGGCTCGTTCTTATCATATCCGCCGTCAACGCAGTCAAAGACGTGGGATGCGATCTTGACCTTCTTGTCCTCAAGCATAACGCCGTCTATAATGTTAGACTCTCCGATAAAGTCGGCGACGAAGGCGTTCTTAGGCTCGTTATAAATATCGGTGGGCGTTCCGATCTGCTGTATCTCACCGTCAGCGATAACCACGACGGTGTCAGACATGGAGAGCGCCTCCTCCTGATCGTGCGTTACGTAGACGAAGGTGATGCCGATCTTCTGCTGGATGGACTTAAGCTCGTTCTGCATATCCTTTCTCAGCTTGAGGTCGAGCGCTCCGAGCGGCTCGTCAAGTAAAAGAACTCTGGGGTGCGAAACGAGCGCTCTTGCGATCGCAACTCTCTGCTGCTGACCGCCCGAGAGCGTGCTGACGCTCTTGTTCTCAAAGCCAACGAGAGCAACCATCTTCAGCATATCCGTGACCCTTGTTCTTATCTCCTCCTCGTCGAGCTTCTTCAGTCTGAGAGGGAAGGCGATATTTTCATATACGTTAAGATGAGGGAAGAGAGCGTATTTTTGGAAAACGGTGTTGACCTGGCGCTTATACGCAGGCACGTCGGATATCTCGACACCGTCAAAGAAGACCTGACCCTCGTCAGCAGTTTCAAAGCCGCCGATAATTCGAAGCGTGGTCGTCTTTCCGCAGCCCGAGGGGCCGAGCAGGGTTATAAATTCCTTATCTCTTATGTATAGGTCCATAGAATCTATGACCTTTTCGCCGTCATAGGACTTTGATATACCCTTCAACTCAATGAGCTTTGCCATCTCTAGTCTTACGTGTTCCTTTCAGCAAAACGGCAACGAAGCCGTCGTACTCACATACTGCGCACACATGCCCAGTATGTTGCATATCGTCATTATAACAAAAACATCTACGTTTTGCAATAGTTTTTTACATTTTTTTAGTACATATTAAATGGATTTAATCCGCATTAGGCAAAATTATCCTGAATTTTTCCACCTTCTTAACATAAAAAGCTCGAAAAATCTCCGAAAATCTCGCTATTTCTCGCATTTCCTTGCATTTTGCTGTCGTAAATCAAAATTCTGCCCGGGATTAATTATTCTCTTGATTTTCATAAATACAATGCCCGAAAACACCCCGAAAAGCCACCAGCCGCCACCTGCCCGCAGCATCAGGTAAAGCGAAAGAAAGACGAGAGCGCAGCTTATGGTGAAGGATAAAGCCGACAAGACACTCTCTCTGTGAAGAGATCCTGACAGCGCAAGCAGCCTCTTGATTATACCGTATCCGTCATAGCCCTCGATGGGCGCAAGGCTCGTTATACCGCTGAGCAGATTGATCTCGCTGAACAACCCTATGTATCCGCCACCGACTCCCGAGAGGGGCATCAGAGCCAGAGCAAGCCCAAGATTTGTAAAAGGACCTGCCGCGAGGAGGATCAATTCTCGCTTATAGCCCATCTCTTTCTTTATCCGAAATCCGCTGATATGCCCTCGTAAGGATCCGCTCTCGCCCATCAGCAAAAGTGCGAAAAGATGCCCCAGCTCGTGCAACAGAGCGGCGGCAATGGTCAGACCTGCAACGCACGGCTCGTCAAAGCCGTAGATCAACGAGACCCAAAACAGCACCGGCAAAGCCGCCCCCTCAAGCCATCTGAGTACGCCGATCAGCCTCTGCCTTCCGGTTTTCTTCTTCATATTTCCACCCCCTCTTTTTGAATTTTACGCACCGGGGCGGGGAAGAATGAAAAAAGCGGAAGCAAAAGCTTCCGCAAAAACTATTTTGTTTTTTTGAGCCTTATTCTCTTAGGCATCGTCACCTGCCTTGGCGAGGTGACCTTGATGGGCATACCGTGCGGCCCCTCAAGCACGAGCGACCCCGACTTAGAGTCCACGTTGAGTATTCTGTAAAAATGTCTTTTCACCCCGTCGGTATACCTGATGCGTATTCCTCTTTGAATGAACTTCTCCGAGTAAACGTCCATAAACCTCGATGAGGTCTTGATATTGACGTAAAGCGCAAAGAATTTCGCAAGTATAGTCTTAGCCATGATCATCAGTATAGAGGTGTTATCAGATTCGAAAACCTCTCTGATCATATCCGTAAGACGGGGAGGGAAGTCCTTTTTCTTAATTCTTATCGCATAATTGACGATGATATACTCATATGAGGTAAAGTTGTCGAGCTTTGCCTCAATATCACAGCCTCCGATGCGCACGCCCTCGCAGTAAAGGTCGCTGACCCAGCCGAGGCCGAGCCTCTTGTCCGTATGCTCTCCAAGCGCCGTAACCATCGCAGTCGCCGCCATTGCACTGAGCAGCTGCGCCTGAGAGGGGAAGATTGAGGGGCGGAGCAGAATCGACATATATATCCCGTCCTCGTATCCGCCGTCGGGGAGAGCCTTTTTGTCTGAAAAAACGATATATCTGTCGGGGTAGCCCTCGCCGGCATACCTCTTGGCAAGCGCCGATGTGGATTCCAGCACCGTGTGTGCTTCAAGCTTGATTATTGCGCCGTCCTGGGCTCTGATCGTTATCAGATTTCTTGAATCCTCCACGCATCGCTCCTGCCTTTCATAGATCGTAGCCGCATTTTTCGGCTCGCATAAATTATATAATAAATGCGTTTTTTTGTCAAGTGGGAGCTTTTATGAACAAATGAAGCTATAAATGACTAATCGACGATGCAAAAATGTCATTTTATTTGTTCAAAACATAAAATTTGCCAGAAAAAATGAATATTTGCGCTTTTGGACTTGCAAAACTTGCATTTTTGATATATAATGTTACCATCACTTTGCGAAAGGCGTGTCATTTTAATGAAAAAGTATACGGAATTAGATCAGAACGAGCGCAAGGAGCTATATCAGTCGCTCGTAGTTAAATATAACGAATGCAAGGCAAAGGGGCTCTCGCTTGACCTCTCGAGGGGCAAGCCCAATTCGATTCAGCTCGATATCTGTCAGGGGCTTACAGCGGTCGATATGTCGCGAGAGCGCTGCTTCTCCGACGGCGGCTTCGATTGCAGAAACTACGGTCTTCTCGACGGAATCCCCGAGATGAAGGAGTTCTTTGCCGAGGCTTACGGCTTAAACAAGGATGATATCGTAGTGGGAGGAAACTCCTCGTTGCAGCTTATGTACGACGCTCTGGTCAGAGCGACGCTGTTTGGAGTATACGGCTCTCCCCGCCCCTGGTCGAAGGAGGAAAAGGTCAAGTGGCTCTGCGTCTGCCCCGGCTACGACAGGCATTTCAGGATCACCGAGACCCTCGGCTTCGAGCTTATTAACATCGAGATGCTCTCTGACGGCCCCGATATGGACGCCGTTGAGCGCTACGCCAAGGATCCTCAGGTAAAGGGCATATGGTGCATCCCGAAGTATTCTAACCCCTCGGGCAACACATATTCAAAAGAAACCGTCGAGCGCCTCGTTTCTATGGAGTGCGGCGCACCCGATTTCAGGATAATGTGGGACAACGCTTACGGAGTTCACGATTTCAACGAGGACGGCGACGAGCTTGTCAATATCTTTGATCTTGCAGAAAAGTATAACAACCGTGACAGGATATTCTATTTCTCCTCAACCTCCAAGATCACCTTCCCCGGCGGTGGCGTTGCTTTCATAGCCGCAAGCGAAAACAACAGAAAGCAGTTTATGCCCTATCTCGGTGCGCAGACCATCAGCTACGATAAGATCAATCAGCTGAGGCATCTCCGCTTCTTCGAAGGCAAGGTATCTAAGCTTAAAGAGCATATGCTTAAGCTTGGACACGAGATCGAAAAGAAGTTCAGGGTCGCTCTTAACGCTCTTGACACTATCAAGGGCCTCGGTATAGCAGAGTGGACCGAGCCTCGCGGAGGCTACTTCATCTCTCTTGACGTAATGCCCGGAACGGCAAAGAGGGTCTACGCCCTTATGAAGGAGGCTGGCGTAACTCTCACTCCCGTCGGAGCTACCTTCCCCTACGGAATTGATCCAAAGGACAGAAACATCAGGCTTGCGCCCACCTATCCGTCCATTGAGGAGCTTGAGATCGCAAGCGAGATACTTATTATTGCGGTTAAGCTCGCAGCGCTTGAGAAGCTGGGAGTATGATATATCCGGAGAGCGAGCTTCTCGCTCTCCTTTCTTTATATCTTTTGAAAGACGACGTGATTTTTGTAGGTCAGATCTTAAAAATATCGATCGGCAAATCACACGGTATATTGTTGACAAAAGTGCGGCAAAATGATAAAATATAGGTATAAAAAACTTAAGGAGCCTCACGTGGACTTCATGGAAGCAAAGGAGCGCATCGGCGCTCTCCGAGAAAAGATCATATATAACTCCAAGCTGTATTACGAAGAGGATGCGCCCGTCATCTCCGACTATGAGTACGACGCTATGTTCCGTGAGCTTGAGGAGCTTGAGCGAGCCTTCCCCGAGCTGGATTCTCCGACCTCCCCGACGAAGAGGGTGGGAGGCATAGCACTTGATAAGTTTGAAAAATTTACTCACACTGTCAGGATGGGCAGCCTCACCGACGTATTCTCCTACGATGAGCTGAATGATTTCATCGTCAGAATGGAGGAGGCGGTAGGCGAGGGCGTTGAGTTTTCGGTCGAGCCTAAAATCGACGGACTTTCGGTTTCACTGGTATATGAGAACGGAATTTTCGTCCGCGGTGCTACCCGCGGCGACGGCATCGTAGGCGAGGATGTAACCGAGAATTTGCGCACGGTAAAGACCATCCCCCTCGCTCTCAACGAGCCCTTGCCCTATCTAGTTGTGCGTGGCGAGGTTTATATGCCTCGCTCGGTTTTTGAACAGATCAACGCCGAAAGGGAAGCAGAAGGCAAACAATTATTTGCAAATCCCAGAAATGCGGCAGCAGGATCGCTCAGACAGCTCGATCCCAAGGTGGCAGCATCACGCAAGCTTGCGATATTTGTATTTAATCTTCAGGAGGGCGACATTTACTCCGACGGCAGAGCGCCGAAGTCGCACGCCGAAACGCTTGACAGGCTCTCGGAGCTTGGCTTTACCGTCCTTACCGACAAGGTGAAGGTATCTGGCTATGAAGCTGTTGCAAAGCACGTAGAGTGGCTTGGCGAAGCACGAGCCGAGTCCAGCTTCGATATGGACGGTGCCGTTATCAAGGTTGACGATCTTGAGTTTAGGCGCAGGATAGGCGAGGGAACAAGCACGCCTAAATGGGCTGTCGCTTATAAGTATCCCCCCGAGGAAAAGGAAACCAAGCTCCTCTCTGTTGATATCCAGGTCGGCAGAACCGGAGTTCTTACCCCTACCGCTAATCTTGAGCCCGTCAGGCTTGCCGGCACAACCGTTTCGAGAGCCACCCTTCACAACCTTAACTTTATAACCGAGCGTGATATTATGATCGGTGACACCGTAGTCGTCAGAAAGGCAGGCGAGATCATCCCCGAGATCGTCAGCAGCGTTAAGGATAAGAGGACGGGAGCCGAGCTTAGATTTACAATGCCCGAGCTTTGTCCCTCCTGCGGTCATAAGGTCGTAAGAGACGAGTGCGGCGAGGGCGCAGCATATCGCTGTCCGTCTCCTAACTGTCCTGCCCAGCTTGCACGCGGCATCGTTCATTTCGCATCTAAGGGTGCGATGAATATTGACGGACTTGGTCCGCAGGTCGTAGACCTGCTTTTAAGAGAAAACAAGATCAAGGACCTTTCGGATCTTTACACTCTTAAGGTCGAGGATATAGAATGCCTTGATCGAATGGGCAAAAAGAGCGCCGAAAACCTTGTGAATGCTATTCACGATTCAAAAACCAGAGGTCTTGAGCGTCTCCTCTATGCTCTTGGTATAAGACAGGTCGGAGAGGTTGCAGCTGAAACCATAGCCGGCAAATTCAGAACGCTCGACGCCCTCTTCACTGCTTCCGTTGATGATCTTCTCACCGTTGATGATATCGGTGAGATCACAGCGCGCGAGATAGTTGACTATTTCAGCGACGAGAGAACGAAAGAGCTTTGCGATAAGCTCAAATCGCTTGGCGTTCTGACCGACGCCACCAGAGAGGCCGCTCTCGACACCCTCACGGGTCTAACCTTCGTTCTTACGGGCACGCTTCCGACCATGACCAGAGACGAGGCGTCCGAGCTCATCAAAAGGAACGGCGGCAAGGTTTCCGGCAGCGTATCAAAAAAGACCTCCTACGTCGTTGCGGGCGAGGAGGCAGGATCCAAGCTCACTAAGGCGAAGGATCTCGGAGTAAATATCATCGACGAAAATGGACTTCTCGCTCTTGTCGGAAAGTAAGCTTACAGAGTCTCACACTACGAAATAAGTATAAAAAAAGAGCAAGGAAATTCGGATCTTTTACGACTCGGATTTCTTCGCTCTTTTATGTTGCTTAGTTTTGCACTTTGAAATAAAGGAGTGTTAAATATCCTCATTCTTGCAAATAATAGTTAGCATTTCCCCCGAAAACGGATGCTTTAATACGAGTTTTTCGCAGTGCAGGCGATAGGTCCCTTCCTCAACTCTTTCACCGTAAAGGAAGTCGTTATAGAGCGGATGACCGATATATGCCATATGCACTCTGATCTGGTGAGTACGTCCAGTGAGGAGCTTTAACCTGACGAGCGTATTACCGAAGGCGTCGACGGATAAGTTCTCGTAGTCGGTCACGCTAGGCTTTCCGTCGGGTCTGACGGTACGCTTCATTTCACCTTCAGCTGCCCTTTCAATGGGAGCGTCGATCCTGCCGCAAGGAGGGAGCGGTTCGCCTACTACTCTTGCAACGTATGTCTTTTCAAAGCCTCCGGCTTTCATATCTCCCGAAAGCCTTGCGGCAGAGAGTCTGTGTTTAGCTATCAGAACTATACCCGACGTGTCACGGTCAAGTCTTGTGATGCATCTGAAGACGAACGGCTCGCCAATATATGCACGAACGGCGTTAGCAAGCGTGGGCAGGCTGTTGCCCCTCGAAGGATGGATAGGCATATTCGTAGGCTTGTTAACGACGAGGATATGCTCGTCCTCGAACAGCACGTCTATGGGGATGTCGATAGGCTCGATCCCCTCGCTGTCCAGGATGGGGAAGTGAACCTCTATCAAGTCGCCGTTTTTTACAGGCTCTCGCATATGCACGGGGCGTCCGTTAAGTAATACGTTATCGTATTTTACCTCTCCGATCAACGAGGTTGAAAATCCAATTCTTTTAAGATAATCACGGATTTTCACGTCGCTCTTAAGACCGTCGGCGGTTATTCTGAATACCTCCATAGCCTCACCTCCTTCTAGTCTATTCTATCATTATTTTTATCGAATTTCAACAGTTATTGGCTATCGGCCTTCTATTTATATCCGAAATATAATAACCTCGTCGATACCGCTTGAAATTGCCCCGAATATATTGTATAATTAAATAAAAACGTACAGGTGAAAATAATGAAGCTAGGTTTACCAACTCTCGTTGAGTGCGAAGGCGTTGAGGATTGCGCAAGGCTTGCAAAGCGCCTTTCTCTCGATTTCATTGAGATCAATATGAGCTTTCCGCAGTATCAGACGCACTCTCTTGACGTTAACGATCTTAAAAGGATAATGAAAGAGTACGGTGTTTTCTACACCATACACGCCGATGAGCAGCTCAACCCGTTTGACTTTAACCCCAAGGTTTCGGAGTGCTACTTTGACGTTATGAGAGACACTATTAGGCTTGCCGTATCTCTTGGCATTCCCGTAATTAATATGCATCTGCTCAAGGGCGTTTACGTTACCCTGCCCGGCAAGGTCATCCTTCTTACAGACGTCTATCGAAGCGAGTATATCGATCGTGTAAAGCAATTTATAGCTATGTGCGAGGATGAGATCGGAGACGCTCCGCTCCGTATAGCTATTGAAAACGTTGATTCCAATGCGTTCACCGTCTCGCAGATAGAGGCTCTCGAGCTGTTTATGAATAGCAGGGTCTTTGGCTTGACTCTTGATATCGGGCACGACACCTGCCTTGGCGGATCGGATAGGCACGTATTTAATAAATACCCCGAGAAGCTAGTGCATCTCCACCTTCACGACAGCAACGGAAAGTCTGCGCATTTGCCGCTCGGCAGTGCCTCCGTCAACGTCGCCAAGACGATGTCACAGCTTAAATACGGGGACACGTGTCTTATAGAGGTTAAAACGATCGCCGGGCTTGAAGAGAGTGTTGAATACTTGAAAAGAACACAATTATTTACATTATGAGGTATATATGAATAGTAAAGAGAGATTTATTGAGATCTATAAAGCAAACATAACTCGCGATGGAGCAGATAAGCTGCTTGATTATCTTATCGCCTCTGATTTCTTCACAGCCCCCGCATCGGCTCGCTATCATTCCTCCTATGAGGGCGGTCTCGTTGACCATTCCTTAAACGTTTACGATTGCCTCGTTGATTACCTTGCCTCGCCTTCGGCTAAGAAGCTCGGCTTCTCCTATTCCGACGAGTCGGTAGCGATCGTTTCTCTTCTTCACGATCTTTGTAAGATCGGAGTGTATAAAAAAGGCTTCAGAAACGTGAAGGATGAAAAGGGCGTATGGCAGAGGGTGGATACCTTTGAATACGACGATCAACTCCCCTACGGTCACGGTGAAAAGAGCGTATATATCATCTCGGGCTTTATGCGTCTTTCCCGCGAGGAGGCGTTTGCTATCAGATATCATATGGGCTATTCCTCCGAGCGTGAGGATCCGAGAAACGTTTCGGCTGCCTTCGAGATGTTCCCGCTGGCATTTGCGGTCTCGGTCGCCGATAGCGAGGCTACCTATTATATCGAGAGCGATAAGTATAAAAAATAAACCGAGTTTTCCATAGCAATATTTCACTCGTTATATTCGGGTTATCACAAAAAAATGGCTACACAGCATCTGCCGTGTAGCCATTTTTCTACGTATTTATTAGTGATGGAACTTATCGCGCTTTACGTAGGAGGTGTGGAGGATCTCGTGTGCCTTATGGCAGCCCCAATCTCCGCCGAAGAAGTCCTTATAAACCTCAGCGACAATAGGATTCTTGTGAGACTTTCTAAGAGTCATAGCCTCATCCTGGCTGTAAAGTGCCTTAGCACGCTCAGCCTTAAGATCAACGGTATCGCGTACGTACTGAGGCTGGATAGGCTGACCGCCACCGTTTACACAGCCGCCGGGGCAAGCCATGATCTCAACGAAGGTCCAGTCTGCCTCGCCGGAAGCGATCTTGTCCATGATAACCTTTGCGTTCGAAATACCCGAAGCAACGGCAACCTTAACAGGAAGACCTGCAATGGTGTAGGTAGCCTCCTTGATGCCTGCGGTTCCACGAACCTCCTCAAATACGAGGTTCTCGTTATCCTTACCGGTGAGAACGTCGTTAGCGGTTCTGAGAGCAGCCTCCATAACGCCGCCGGTAGCACCGAAGATAACTGCGGCACCGGTGTCAACGCCGAGAGCGGGATCGAAGTCCTCGTCGGGAAGGGAAGTGAACTGAATGCCTGCTCTGTTGATCATGCGGCTAAGCTCACGGGTGGTGAGAACGACGTCAACGTCGGGGTTGCCTGCGCCTGCTGCGCACTCGTCATCTCTCTCGATCTCAAACTTCTTAGCAGTACAGGGCATGATCGAAACAACGAACACGTCCTCAGGCTTGTAGCCCATCTTCTCAGCCCAGTAGGTCTTGATGAGCGCACCGCCCATCTGCTGGGGAGACTTACAAGAGGAAAGATGATCGATATACTCAGGATAGTAGTACTCGCAGAACTTGATCCATCCGGGCGAGCAGGAGGTGATGAGGGGAAGCTTGCCACCGTTCTTAACACGGTTGAGAAGCTCGGTAGCCTCCTCAACGATGGTGAAGTCAGCAGCGGTGTTGGTATCGAATACGAAGTCGAAGCCAAGTCTTCTGAGCGCTGCAACCATCTTACCCTCAACGTTAGTTCCGATAGGCATACCGAAGCACTCACCGAGAGTTGCTCTTACAGCGGGAGCGGTCTCAACTACGACGTGCTTGGTAGGATCAGCAAGAGCTGCCCAGACCTTATCGGTGTCGTCGTGCTCAACGAGAGCGCCGGTGGGGCAAACGACGGTGCACTGTCCGCAGGAGATGCAGGAGGTGTCGCCAAGAGGCATATCGAAGGGGTGACCGATGCAGGTGTCGATACCTCTGTTGTTAGCGCCGATAACGGATACGTACTGCTCGTTACAAGCTGCAACGCATCTGCGGCAAAGAATACACTTGTTGTTATCTCTTACGAGATGGGGAACAGAATAGTCAAGCTCGTAGGTGGGCTTGAATCCTGCATATGCCTTAGAATCTACGCCGTACTCAAGGCAGAGCTTCTGAAGCTCGCAGTTGGTAGAACGAACGCAGGAAAGGCAGTTCTGATCGTGGGTGGAAAGGATGAGCTCGAGAGTGGTCTTTCTTGCAGCTCTTACCTTAGGAGTGTTGGTCTGGATCTCCATACCCTCGGTAACGGGGTATACGCAAGCGGTAACAAGGCCGCGAGCGCCGGTAGCCTCAACAACACAGATACGGCAAGCACCGATCTCGTTCTTTTCCTTCATAAAGCAGAGGGTGGGGATCTCCACGCCTGCCTTGCGGGCAGCCTCAAGAATTGTAGCGCCCTTAGGTACGCTGACAGCGATACCGTTTACTTTTACATTAAGCATTTCCATTCTAGGCACTCCTCCTTACTTCTTCGAGATCGCACCGAACTTACATCCAGCCATACAAGCACCACACTTGATACAAGAATCATTGATGATGGTGTAGGAGGGAAGCTTATGTCCGGGAGCAACGTAGTCGGTCTTAACGATTGCATCGTTGGGACAGTTCTTAGCACACTTGCCACAGCCGATACACTTATCCTTATCAATAGTGAAGGAAAGAAGGCTCTTACAAACGCCCGCAGGACACTTCTTGTCAACGACGTGAGCGATATACTCATCGCGGAAGAACTTAAGGGTCGCAAGAACGGGGTTGGGAGCAGTCTGACCGAGACCGCAAAGGGAGTTAGCCTTGATGTAGTTGCAAAGCTCCTCGAGCTTGTCAATATCCTCAAGAGTGCCCTTACCGTCGGTGATCTTCTCAAGCATCTCAAGAAGCCTTCTGGTACCTACACGGCAGGGAGTACACTTACCGCAGGACTCGTCAACGGTGAACTCAAGGAAGAACTTAGCCATATCAACCATACAGGTGTCCTCGTCCATGACGATAAGACCGCCCGATCCCATCATACATCCGATGGAAACGAGGTTGTCATAGTCGACCTCGGTGTCGATAAGGCTTGCGGGGATACATCCGCCGGAAGGACCGCCGGTCTGAGCAGCCTTGAACTTCTTGCCGCCGGGGATACCGCCGCCGATCTCGTAAATGATATCGTTAAGGGTGGTACCCATGGGGATCTCAACGAGACCGGTATGCTCGATCTTACCGCCGAGTGCAAATACCTTGGTTCCCTTGGATCTCTCGGTACCCATAGACGCAAACCACTCAGCACCGCGAAGGATGATCTGAGGAATGTTAGCAAAGGTCTCAACGTTGTTCTCAACGGTGGGAGAGTTGAACAGACCCTTTACTGCGGGATACGGAGGACGGGGACGGGGCTCACCGCGGTTACCCTCGATAGAGGTCATAAGAGCGGTCTCCTCGCCGCAAACGAATGCACCTGCGCCAAGTCTGATATCCATATCAAAGTCAAAGCCGGTGCCAAAGATGTTCTTACCAAGGATGCCTGCCTTGCGAGCGTCCTCGATAGCCTTCGCAAGTCTGTTAACTGCGATAGGATACTCGGCTCTTACGTAAACGTAGCCCTTGGTTGCGCCGATCGCATAGCCTGCGATAGCCATGGCCTCGATGAGGCAGTGGGGGTCACCCTCGAGAACCGAACGGTCCATGAATGCTCCGGGGTCGCCCTCGTCAGCGTTACAAACTACGTACTTCTGAGGAGCCTTGTTAGGTGCGCAAAGAGCCCACTTACGACCGGTGGGGAATCCTCCGCCTCCTCTTCCGCGAAGACCGGAATCCGTAACGATCTTGATGACCTCGTCGGGAGTGTTTTCGGTAAGCACCTTAGCAAGTGCCTGATAACCGTCAACAGCTATGTACTCATAGATATCCTCAGGGTTGATAACGCCGCAGTTACGAAGAGCAACACGGATCTGCTTCTTATAGAAATTAGTCTCGTTAAGAGACTTGATGCTGCCATCCTCGGCAACGGTCTCCTTGTAGAGAAGCTCGCGGACGGGCTCGCCGCCTACGAGATGCTCCTCAACGATTCTCGGGATGTTACCGATCTCGACCATAGAGTAGAAGCATCCCTCGGGATAAACGATCATGATAGGACCGAGAGCGCAAAGGCCGAAGCATCCGGTCATAATGACCTGAACGTCGCCCTCGATGCCCTTAGCCTTGATCTCCTCCTTGAGCTTCTCAACGATGTCGGTGGAGTGAGAAGAGGTACAACCGGTACCGCCACAGACAAGAACGGTGTACTTATAGTCAGACTGCACCTGCTTAGCAATGACCTCGTCCGCCTTACGGAGAACGATCTTCTTCAGTGCGGCAGCACGGGCAGCATTTAATTCTGCAACTGTTTTCATCTATGCTAACCTCCGATTAATTATACTTTGCGATGATGCCGGGGACGTCATCAGCGGTAAGTCTTCCGTAAACCTCGTCGTTAACGGTGAGGACGGGAGCAAGACCGCAGGCGCCGATGCATCTGCATGCGGTAAGGGAGAACTTTCTGTCGGGGGTGCACTCGTCGCCGCCGATGCCAAGCTCCTCCTGGAGTCTGTCATAAATATCGCCGGAGCCCTTTACGTAGCAAGCAGTGCCAAGGCAAACGGAGATGTGGGTCTCGCCCTTGGGAGTAAGCGAGAACTGAGCGTAGAACGTAGCTACGCCATAGACCTTTTCAAGCGGTACGTCCATGCCGCGAGCAATTTCGGTCTGAACCTCGATAGGCAGATAATCGTAGATCGCCTGAGCTTCCTGCATAACAGCCATGAGATTGCTCTTGTCATGCTTGTACTTCGCTATGACCTCGGCAAGACGCTGAGCCTGCTCAGGGGTGCCTTGGTGGGGAATAGTCGATACCTTTTTAAGCATTTTTTTCCTCCTATTATCGATTGCTTTCGAATTAATTACCCCGATCGCCTGAAGCAGCGCTCAGGGCATAAGTAGGGCATACAATCGTTCACTTGTTAATTCTATCACAATCTTTTTTATTTTTCAAGTATATTTATGCGTCAATCGACAAAATAAAAATAATTATCGTCAATATGCACAAACGACAGCGCGAAAGTTTGTTAATAATAACAACGGATTTTTGCGAGAAATAAGCTTGTATCACTAATCAAAAACCGCCCTTAGCAGCTTGTCTTACGTAGCAAGGGGCGCATTACCGCTTTGCAGCACTTAAAGCGTAGCTTGCGCTGATAGCTCGCCCTATACTACGTAGAGCTTAAAGCGTCGCCTTGGCGAGCAGCTCGCCCTCGACGGAATATAGCTTGAAACATCTGTTTTCATAGATGATATAGGACTTGGGATTACCGCCCTTCGGCAGTGAGATAGAGCCGGGGTTGACGTAAAGCTTACCCCCACCGAACTCACGAATCGAGAGCATATGCGTGTGTCCGTTTAAAAGGACGTCGCCATCCTTCATTGGCGGGATGTTCTCTTCGTTATATCTGTGTCCGTGCGTTGCATACATAGTCAGTCCATCGTCAAGGATAACTGCATAGTCCGCAAGAACGGGGAAGGCGAGCACCATCTGGTCAACCTCTGTGTCACAGTTGCCCCTCACAGCAAGAATAGAGTCCCTCCTTGCGTTCAACAGCTCGATAACGCCCTTGGGCTCGTATCCGCAGGGCAGCCCGTTTCTTGGTCCGTGGTAAAGGATATCGCCAAGCAGAACGAGTCTTTCACAGCCCTCCCTGTCATAGATCTCGAGCATTTTCTTGCAGCACTCGAGATCGCCATGGATATCCGATGCGATCATTAATCTCATAGGTACACCTCACAAAGTTTTTTCACAGAGTATTATAGCACCCTTCTGACTAAAAATCAATCGTATATATAGATTTTAATGTTATCATAACTTGACAAATTAAACTATATATGGTAAAATCTATCCTGAAAAAAGGATGGTGAGAATTATGGCAGCTAAAAGCGGTTCTTACGGAGATCAGAGCATCAAGAGCCTTAAGGGCGCGGATAGAGTCAGAAAGAGACCGGCCGTCATTTTCGGCTCGGACGATCTGATCGGATGTCAGCATTCCGTCATCGAGATCCTTGCGAACTCCGTCGACGAGGCTCGCGAGGGCTACGGTGATAAGATAATTGTTAAAAAGTTCCTTGACCTCTCTATCGAGGTTGAGGATTTTGGTCGTGGCGTTCCCCTCGGCTATAACGAAAAGGAAAAGCGCTGGAACTGGGAGCTCGTTTTCTGCGAGCTTTACGCCGGCGGTAAGTACGATAATAACAACGGAGACGCAGCCTACGAGTTTTCCCTTGGTCTTAACGGTCTCGGTGCAACCTCCACGCAGTATTCGAGTGAGTATATGGAGGTCAAGTCCTATAACGGCAAGACCCTATCGGAGATGAGCTTCAAGGCAGGAAAGGCGGTCGGAGAGCTTCGTGTCAGCGAGCTTCCCAACGGCGGAAAGAGGAAGGGAACCATCATTAAGTGGCGCCCCGACCTCAAGGTCTTCAAGGAGATCGACGTTCCCCCCGAGTTCCTCGAAAACACGATGAGACGTCAGGCGTTCGTCAATGCGGGCGTTCACTTTATCCTCGAGATCGAGGAGACACCGGGAAAATTCAACAAGCAGGAATTCTATTATGCAAACGGCGTTGCCGACTATATCGCAGAGGTCACAAACGGTATAGATCTCACTCCCCCCGTCCTATGGAAGCTTGAGACATCGGGTAGGGACAGAGCGGATCTGCCCGATTATAAGGTCAAGGCGGATATCACCTTCTGCTTTGCAAAATCGGGAACGGCGGAGTATTATCACAACGCATCATTCCTCGAGCACGGAGGCGCCCCCGATAAGGCTGTAAAGAACGGCTTCGTCTGGGCAATAGATAAGTATATCAAGGCGCAGGGCAAATACAATAAAAACGAGGAGAAGATCTCCTTCGCCGATATTGCGGACAACCTCGCTATCATCATAAATTCCGCCTCCACGCAGACCTCATATGAGAACCAGACGAAAAAGGCTATCACCAACGCATTCATTCAGAAGGCTCTCACCGACACGATAAAAACCAATCTCGAAATATACCTCACCGAAAATCCCGCGATAGCATCCAAGATCATTACTCAGGTGCTGCTTAACAAGCGTTCGAGAGAGGCTTCGGAAAAGGCGAAGATAGATATCAAAAAGAAGCTGACGGGTAATATGGACGTTGCAAACAGGGTGGAGAAGTTCATCCCCTGCAACTCCAAGGACCCTGACCTCAGAGAGGTCTATATAGTAGAGGGAGATTCGGCTGCAACGAGCTGTAAGCTTGGCAGAAACGCTGAGTTCCAGGCGATCATGCCCGTAAGAGGTAAGACGCTGAACTGTATGAAGAGCAGCTACGACAAGATCTTTGCCAGCGACATCATTATGGATCTTCTCAAGGTCATCGGCTGTGGCGTTGAGGTAAAGGAAAAGCGCCCGGGCTCTATCTCAAGCTTTGATTATAACGCCCTCAAATGGAGCAAGATCATAATATGCACTGATGCGGATGAGGACGGCTTCCAGATCAGAACGCTGCTTCTCACTATGTTCTACCGTCTGCTCCCCACGCTTATCGAGAACGGAAAGGTCTTTATCGCCGAGTCGCCGCTCTTCGAGATCACCGCAGGGCAGGACACCTTCTTCGCTTATAACGAGCAGGAGAAGATAGACATTCTCTCTAAGCTTGGCTCTAAGAAATATACAATACAGAGATCCAAGGGTCTTGGTGAAAACGCCGCTGATATGATGTGGCAGACCACGATGTGTCCGCAGACCCGCAGGCTCATAGCGGTAACCCCCACCGACGCAGAGGAAACGGCAAGAATGTTTGATATCCTCCTTGGCGACGCTCTTCAGGACCGTAAGAGATACATCACCGAAAACGGTCATCTCTATATCGCAGACGCTGATATATAATTTTTAACCTAATAATAGGAAGGCAAATAACATGGCACAGCTTAAGAAATCAACCAAATTTGCAGGAGTAGAGGGACCCGTTCTCACCATCGTTATGGATGGCGTTGGCATCGCTCCCGACAACGGCGCAAACGCTATCGCCGCAGCACACACACCCACGCTTGATATGCTTATGGAGAAGTATCCCACCGTTGCTATTCGTGCGCACGGAACTGCGGTCGGACTTCCCTCCGATGACGATATGGGAAACTCCGAGGTAGGACATAACGCCCTCGGCTCGGGTCAGGTCTTTGCACAGGGTGCTAAGCTCGTTTCTCAGTCGATAGAAACCGGCAAGCTCTTCAAGTCCGACGCATGGCAGGAGATCGTGGGCGGCGTTAAGGCGAACAGCTCCACGCTTCATTTCCTCGGTCTTTTCTCCGATGGAAACGTTCATTCTCATATGGATCATCTCAAGGCTCTTATCCTTAACGCTAAGGAAAGTGGAGTAGGCAGAGTCAGAGTTCATATCCTCCTTGACGGAAGAGACGTAGGAGAGACCAGCGCTCTTGATTACGTTTGCCCCTTCGAGGAGTTCATCGCTTCTCTTTCTTCGGCAGACTTTGATATAGCTATCGCATCCGGCGGCGGCAGAATGCAGATCACCATGGACAGATACGAGGCAAACTGGGCTATGGTCGAGGCTGGCTGGAAAACTCACGTCCTCGGAGAGGGAAGGCAGTTTGCTTCTGCGGAGGAGGCTATCACGGTTTATAGGAACGAGCTTGGCGTTATCGACCAGGATCTTCCCCCATTCGTTATAGCGAAGGACGGCGAGCCCGTAGGCACCGTCAACGACGGCGACAGCGTGGTATTCTTCAATTTCAGAGGCGACAGATCCATCGAGATCTCCAAGGCATTTGAGTCGGGCGCAGATTTTGATAAGTTTGACAGAAAGAGAGTTCCCGACGTTCTCTATGCGGGAATGCTCGAGTATGACGGAGATCTTCATATCCCCTCAAGATATCTTGTCAGCCCTCCCGAGATCACAAATACCATGACGGAGTATCTCGTATCTGCCGGCATCAGCGAGCTTGCCATCTCTGAAACGCAGAAGTACGGCCACGTAACCTATTTCTGGAACGGTAATAAGTCCGGCAAGTTCTCAGAGGAGCTCGAGACATATATCGAGATCCCCTCCGACGTCGTTCCCTTTGAGCAGCGTCCTTGGATGAAGTGCGCTGAGATCACCGATAAGCTTATCGAGTGCCTCCGCTCGGGCGAGTATAAGTGCCTGAGAGTTAATTTTCCCAATGGCGATATGGTCGGACACACAGGCTCCTTCCTCGCTACCGAATGCTCTATGGAGGCGCTTGACCTTCAGCTCGCAAGGATACTTAAGGTCGTAGACGAGCTTAAGGGCGTAGCGCTCATTACTGCTGACCACGGTAACGCCGATGAGATGTACGAGGTGGATAAGAAGACGGGTATGCCCAAGGCTTCGAAGGACGGCAGCTTCAAGGCAAAGACCAGTCACACCCTCAACCCCGTTCCCTTCATCGTATACGATAACTTCTATACCGATGCATATACGGTAAAGACCGATAGATCCGACCTCGGACTTTCCTCCGTTGCCGCAACCACGGTAAATATGCTCGGCTTTGAGGCTCCCGATATCTGGGATGAATCACTCGTATCTCTGAAGTAATAAGCACGTTTGAATAATTAATCAAGTTGAAAAGCCGAGCATCAGCTCGGCTTTTTTGTATCGCTTTTGTGCATTATGACATATAATAGCCTTGAAAACAAGATAAAATATGTATTATAATTCACAAAAAATAAAGCATAATATAAAAAGAGTGATTTGTTCATAGTTTAGTAATATATTTCTGCTATAATGCTACACGCTCTAAAAAATCAAATGGATTGTACAGAATTGTTTGCACATTTCGACAGTCTGCCTGTAGATCCGGAAAGGGTTGAATATGATACTTCAGAATCTTAGCGTTTGCCACAAGGCGTTTGGTGTCGGAACGGTAATAGCTACTCAGGGAAAATATATGACCGTAAGATTTGGATGCGGGGATAAGAGCTTCGTTTATCCCGATTCCTTTGAGAAGTTTCTCACGCTTGCCGACGGCTCGGTCAGCGAGGAGATCATGGCTGATATCCAGGTTGCCAAGGCTGCTAAGCAGCAGATCATCGACAAAAAGAACGAGGAGAACCTCCGTTCCATGACTCACGGCATCGTCATCCCCGGCAAGGAGATCATCGAGGTCGAGGATGAGGAAAAAGAGGATAAGTCTCATCACGATGACGTTTAAGAATACAGCGCCTTTGGGCGCTGTTTCTTTTTGTTGACTTTTATCCCGGTATGTATTAAAATATAAAAGGAAATAATCGAAAGGAGGGACACTATGATCGGACTAGGATATTTATCCGGTCTGCTATACGGAATTATTGTTCTGCTTTTAGCGCTCGGATTATATAAGCTTGGCATACCGAAAAAATATACCAGAAAGATAGTTCATATCCTCGTTGGATTTGAGTGGATCTTCCTATATAGCTTTATGGGTGCAGGCATTCATTTTCTTATAGTTTGCTTAGCCTTTCTCGCTCTGTTGTCGGTGTCCTATTTTGCACGGCTTATGCCGATGATCTCATCGGATGAGGACAATGCGCCCGGCACGGTTTATTACGCCGTGGCAATGACGGGCGTTGCCATCGTCGGTTGCTTCGTCCCCGAGGTCATGCTTCCGTTCGGTATAGGAATTTTCTGCACCTCGATAGGAGACGGCGCAGCAGGACTGATCGGTCAGCTCGTAACTAAACCTAACCCCAAGATATATAAAAAGAAAACTCTCCTCGGCGCCCTCGCAAACCTCGTATGCTCTTTTGTCAGCGCCCTCCTTATGTCGATCGTCTTTGAGATGGGGCTGGGCATACCGCAGTGTATCGCAATCGCTCTGCTTTCTACCTCTCTTGAGCTGGTAGTAGGGAAGGGGCTTGACAATATCGCAGTAACATGGGCTGTCACCGCTCTCGCTTATGCGTTTATGTACTACCCCGGTATAAATAACTACCTTGTGCCGATCCTCCTGACTCCCTTTATCATTATTTTTGCAACTTCAGCAAATTCCCTCACGACGTCGGGCGTCATAGCTGCACTTGCCGTCGACTTGGCGATCTCGGTTCCGCTCGGCAATTTCGGCTTCACCCTTCTTTTATCCTTCTTCGCAATTGGCGTACTGCTTGATAAGGTTGCTAAGAGGGCAAAAAATCAGCCCGACGTCGAGGCGAAGGGCTCAAAGCGTGATCATATGCAGGTGCTGGCAAACGCACTCGTTCCTTCGCTCCTTGCGCTCGCCTATTTATTTAGCGGCGAAAGGATTTTAGTCGTTGCCTTCGTTGCCTCGTTTGCTGAGGCTCTTGCAGACACGGCGTCGTCATCTCTCGGCTCATTTGCTAAAGGTGCATTCGATCCCTTCAGGATGAAAAAATGCACAAAAGGTATGAGTGGCGGTATGTCGGTTATAGGAACGGCGTCGGCTCTTTGCGGCTCGGTAGTTATATCGGTTATTGCACTTCTTTTCGGTGTGATCGATCTGCCTATGACGCTCATAGCGGCAGCCTCAGGCTTCGTCGGCTCGCTCTTTGATAGTCTCCTTGGCTCGCTCGTGCAGGTCAAGTATACCTGCCCGAAATGCAAAAAGGAAACCGAAAGAAGACTTCACTGCGGTGTAAGGACCGAACGCTCGGGAGGTCTTTTGCTTATCGATAATGATGTTGTAAATCTCCTCTCCTCGTTGATCTCAGCCGCTATATCGATCACTGTGTGTGCTATCGCACTGTAAAGTAAAAATAAGGCTATCTTTTCCGACAGCCTTATTTTTATGCCCAAATATGTAAATGATTATTGACAATTATAAGTATATTTCAAGAAAAGGTTAACTCAGGACAGCACGATAACATTAATTCTTTGATAAGTTGCAATCTAATTATCTTAGCTTATCTGTCACTCTTAACTGTCATGCCTTTTAGCTTTTCGGCAACCGTATCCTTAAGCGAGCTCTTATCGTATCTCCAGCTCCAATTGTTGGTACCAAGCGTCCCGGGGAGGTTCATTCTTGATTCGCCACCGGTGCCAAGAACGTCCTGCAATGGAAGAATTACGTATCTTGCGGGGCTGAGATATGCTGTTTGTATCAGTGCCTCGCGTGCCATTTGCATAACACGCTTGGAATTATCCTCGTCTGTTGGTGCTGTGAACGCTACTCCGAATTTCTTACATTCGAGCGCTAGGTCGGTGTAGAAGATCCTGCGCTCCTCTTCATTCATATCCGTGAGGAATTCGATGAACGTTGCATTGTCGTGAGTTCCGGTATAGACTACGCAGTTTTCGTCATAGTTCGATGGCTTGAATTCCTGAGCAGGGTTACCGTCAAATGCAAACTCAAGTATCTTCATTCTGGGATAGCCCGTGTTTCGAAGCAGGCGATAAACTCCTTCGTCAAGAGTGCCAAGATCCTCAGCTACGATCTTCCAATCAAGCTTGTCCAAGAACAGCGATTCCTTGGGACCGTCAACCCATTTACCGATCCTGGCGTTCGGGCTCCCTGCAGGAACGGCATAGAAGCGGTCAAACCCACGGAAATGGTCGATCCTTACGATATCGTACATACCCAACGCTCTCTTAAGCCTGTCAGTCCACCATGCGTAGCCATCCTCTCTCATCCTCTCCCAGTTGTAAAGAGGATTGCCCCAAAGCTGACCGTCCTCGCTGAAATAATCAGGAGGAACGCCGGCGACGTCGATCGGATGTCCCTCTTCATCAAGTAGGAACAGCTCGGGATGCGCCCAAACCTCGGCGCTGTCAAGCGAAACGTAAAGGGGCATATCGCCCATGATCTCGACGCCTTTATCATTAGCATATCGCTTCAGTGCTCTCCATTGAAGGAAAAATTCATACTGAGTGAACTGCCAGAAGAGGATGTTATCCTCATTGTTTTTCTCAAATTCACGAACGGCATCAGAGTCACGCTTTATATACTTTTTATCCCAAAAGGATAACGCCTGCCAGGAATGCGCCTCCTTTAAAGTCATAAAGACGGAAAAGTCGTAATAATCGCCACTCTTGACAAAGGATAGAAAATCGGGGTTGGTTTTATCAAATCTTGAAAATGCTATCTTTAAAAGAGCTATCCTCTTATAGAAAAGAGATTCATAATCAACTCTCGACGGATCCTTATCGCATCGGTATTCCTCTGCTTCCTTGGTTGTAAGAAGCCCCTTTTCGATCAGGATATCGATATCTATCAGATAAGGACTACCGGCTATCGCACAGGATGAAGAATAAGGCGAGTCTCCGAAACCCGTTGGAACGAGGGGAAGCACCTGCCACACGCGTTGCCCGGCACTATGCAGAAAATCAACGAAGCTTCGGGCCTCGCTTCCAAAGGACCCGACTCCATAGGGCGAGGGAAGTGCCGTGATCGGCAGCAATATTCCGGCGTGTCGCTCTTTCATTTTTGTCTCCCCCTTTGCAGAATGGTTTTATTTGCGAAATATCAAATTCTTAAATAGAATTTTAACACAAACGAAACCTACTGTCAAGGAGAATTCGTATGACGGTGACTATGCCATAGAGAATTATCCATTTGCCTCGGAGTAAGCGTAAGCGTCAAATTATAAAGCGCTGTTTAATTGATATAGTGTCATTTATGCTTGACTTAAAATGTATTAGCGTGTATAATTAAAAAAGCTGTGATAAAACCTATTACCCATCACCAACCCGGCGTTTAATAAAAGGAACTTATATGAAAATCGAAAAACTCATCCCCGCTTACAAGAGCATCATCTGGGGCGGAAATAAGCTTAAAAAATACTATGGAAAGAAGACGGATGCCGATCCCTTGGCTGAGACCTGGGAGCTTTCCCTGCATAAAGACGGAGAGTCTACTCTCGAGGACGGAACGCCCCTTTCGGCGGCCTGCTCGCCCGAGGATTTTGGTGAGAACTGCAAGGGCTTCCCCTTTTTCCCCGTGCTTGTAAAGCTCATTGATGCAAACGCTAAGCTCTCCGTCCAGGTCCACCCTGCAGACGAGTATGCATTAGCACACGAAAACAGTCTTGGAAAAACCGAAATGTGGTATATCGCCGATGCCGACGAGGGTGCTGGCATTTACCTCGGCTTTAACGAAGATATCAGTAGGGAAGAGCTTGAAGCGGCTATAAAGAATAAGATGCTCACAGAGCATCTGCGATTCATTCCCGTCAAGCGTGGAGAGAGCTATTTTATCCCGGCGGGCACCATTCACGCTATATGCGAGGGCTGCCTTATCTGCGAGATACAGCAGAACAGTAATATCACCTACCGCGTATATGATTACGGCAGGGTTGGGGCTGACGGCAAGGAGCGTGAGCTGCACGTTCCCAAGGCTCTTGACGTAACCGTCAGAAAGTACGTAGCTCCCCGATCGCTTGATGCACAAACCCCCGAGGGCACAGTGAAGGGAATAAGTAGATTCTTTACCGCTACTCACGTGAGAGTAAGTGGTGAAAGGCTCTTTAAAAACGATAAAAGGAGCTTTAGATGCTTCACCTGTCTTGAGGGCTCCGGTTTTATTGGCGACGTAGGAATTTGTAAGGGTGATAGCGTTTTTGTTCCTGCAAATTACGGAAATGTTAACTTAAGTGGAGATTTTGAGGCTATTATGACGACTGTTCGAAAATACTATATCGGTATAGATCTTGGCGGCACATTCATAAAGGGCGGCATCGTCGACGATAATGGAGTAATTATTCTTTCCGACAAGGTGCCCACCGAATCCGAAAAGGGAGCCGACGGCGTTGCGCAAAACATCGCATCCTTAGCGCATTCGCTCCTTGATCGCACGGGTCTGACCATATCGGACGTAGTGGGCCTCGGCATAGGCTGTCCCGGTATGATAGACAGCAAAACGGGCAACATTCTTTATTCCAACAACATCGGCTGGGAAAACTTCAATATCGCCAAAGCACTCTCAAGCATTATGGGAGACATCCCCGTCCGTGTTGCAAACGACGCAAACGTAGCAGCTCTCGGCGAGGTCAAGTTCGGAGCGGCAAAGGATTATGACAGCGCCGTTATGATCACGCTCGGAACGGGCGTCGGTGGCGGAGTTGTTATCGATGGCGTGCTTATGGAAGGAAACAAGGGAGCGGGAGCCGAGCTTGGCCATACGGTTATCTGTCGTGGCGGTGACCTTTGCACCTGCGGCAGAAGGGGTTGCACCGAGGCTTATTGCTCCGCGACCGCCCTCATCCGCGACACCAAGCGAGCTATGCTTGCGCATCCCGACAGTAAAATGTGGGAGATAGGCTCGGTAGACGCCGTAACGGGAAAAACGGCGTTTGATTATCTGAACATCGACGCTTATGCGACCGACGTCGTCAATAACTACATAGGTGCGCTTGCTACCGCTCTTGTAAACTACGCAAACGTTTTCCGCCCCGAGGTCATTCTTCTCGGAGGTGGAATCTGTGCAGAGGGCGAAAGACTTACGAAGCCTCTGGCAGAGCAGTTCAACGCCGAGCTTTTCGGCGGCGACAAGGGACCCGAGGTCCCCGTAATGGTTGCCAGCCTTGGAAACACTGCAGGGCTTCTCGGAGCAGCCGCGCTTCTGATGTGAGGTGTATAGATTTGTCAGATTTTCAAGGACGATATGTATCTTGAATCGGTTTATAATTTCATATTGTTTTCAAAAGGCTATCTCTTACGGGGTAGCCTTTTTGGTTTATGAAATCATGGAGCAAATAATCATTCTGCTACATTTCATCAATTTTTTATAATTAAAGTGTGCGTGGGTTATAGTCATTATGTAAACACGAGTATCTTAGCAAATGCTCTCTGTATTAGTCAATATGCATAATCGGTGAGCGGAAGTTTGTTTGAAATTGCTTATTGCGCTGTTAAGTTGGATATTTTATAATATTTATATAAACAAATAAAGTGAAAACGGAGGAAATATGAATAGATCTGCCAAAATTTCAGCTATCGTCTTGCTGATCGCACTGGCTATTTCAACCGCACTGATGGTTATGGTATTCGTCAGCGGTGAGAATGATTCCGCCATAGGTGTGAAGACGCTTTACGATCAGAAGACAAAGGCTCCGACTTTAAACAATCTTCCCGCCGATATGAGTCTGACGAAAAAGACTTCTCTGAACGGTGTAGAGTATTACTCTATCGGCTATACGGAGGGCTGGGCGGTCGATGCCGGGGGTTATACTAAGGAGCCCTTCGTTCAGTTTATACCCGGAGCGCATTACATCAAGGACGGCTGGCGAAACGGCGATACCTCCCCGGGAACCGACGACACGGATTATCTTGTAATAGACTTTGATATATCCACTGATACAAACCGCTTTGATCAGCTCTATTTCCAGACGCTGTTCTATTACGGAAAGCCGGAGCAGCAGGCTGACGGAAGCTATAAAGCAAAGAGATCGAGCGCACAGTCGGGGCACTACGTTCTTTACGGTGATTCTGGCGAGGATGCTTACTTCGTAGCGACCTCGGACGAGTCGACCAAGCTTCCGATTGAAGTGCAGAGCGATGACGAATGGGCGCATATCACGATGGTAGTTGACACAACCGCCGACACTGCGAGAACCATGCATCTCTACTACGACGGCCGTTTTATTTCATCCAGAGTATGCATGACGGACAATGCTACCTATCTTGAGTCGGTTCGTATAAGCCTTGGCACTTCAGGCGTTGCTCCCGATCTTGACAACGAGACCTTTTCGCTTGCAAACGCTACGGTCAAGTCCTTCCCGAAGGGTTATACCGGTGAGCTGGCAGAGGAAAAGGCCAATCTCGGAAGCGTACTTTATCCGCTTTCCTCCTTTGCAGATCTCGGCTATTGCCTTGAAGACCTACCCGAGAGCGCCGTAGCTAAGGTGACTCATTCGGATACTACCGAGGAGCTTGTCACTAAGATCTCGGATCTCGACGGAAATCTTACCGAGGGCGACACCGTGACGCTTTACAGAGATATTGCACGCAAGATCGTCGTTCCTGGAAAGCTTGTAGGCGATTCCGTAGTTCCTGCCGTCAGCTTTGAGCTTAACGGCTGTTCGATGGTCGATCCTCTTGCTCTCGCCGACTATAACGAGCTTGACTTTATAGTCAGAGACGCTGACGGCGAGCTTTACGGATATGAGTCTAACGGCGTGACCGTCTACGGAAAGGGCGCTCAGACCTACGCCGACGGCAAGCTCTCTGTGGACAGTCTCGACGCCTTTGTTAAAGCAGCCTTCCCCTCGGGCATCACCGGCGGAAAGACCTTGAAGTTTACCTTCCTTAAGGATACGACTATAAGCTATAGCGCTTCGCTTAAGCACGGTGCTTCACACGTCACCTACGATCTGAACGGCAATAAGCTCACCATCTCGGGCGGCAAGGTTCCTTTCCAGACCTCCGCCGCGGAGGCCAGAGTGGTCATCAGAGACGGTAGCCTTGTAAACGGAACCAGCAATCCTCTTTATATGGATAAAGCCGCCAATTACTACGTCGTAGACGTTGACATCACGGTCAATTCCTCCCTTTGCGACCAGCGAGCGGGCATTCTGTTCTTTATCGATTCGACAATAAACGCTAACAACACCGTAACGTCGATAAAGTCCTTTTCGGGCAAATCCGCGTACGCAGTGTTTGACGGCTGTGAGATAGCGATAAACGGTGAAAGTCCTATCTCCTTCAGCAATCTCCGTACGAGCTCCGCGCGTCGTGGCTCGATGAACAATTTCGTCGGCGTTTACAACACTACCGCAGACGGCGATTCCTCGCTGATCCACGTCAATTATTATGCAAACGAATGGGAGGCAGGCGACGAAGCGGCTTTAGAAAATAAAAACAACGTATTCATCAGCATCCAGGGCTCAAGCATTACTACTCTCGGCGCAAATCCCGCCATCCTTGCAGAGGTTCAGTCGCTCACCAACCTTACAGACGGCAACTCGGATTTCGCAGACGGCTTCAGTGCAGTCACCGAGGTTTACGTTGACTCTTCGGACATCAACGCCGACACGCTTCTGACTCAGTCCGATAATACGGCTGAAAGAACCCTAACGTCGAATAATATCTCCGCAGGTGAGTATTCTGCAAGCGCCAACATCACTCTTAAGAGATCGAGAATAAACTCGGGTGAGTACGTATTCTCAAACGACGTCGGCACAGGCTCTGAAAACGGCTCACTTATCGCAACTCTTTGCGATTTTGTGAGATTTACCAACGTAAAGTGGGCAAAGGATGGCGATTCCGACGTTAAGGTGGAATTTGCCGAGGGCGTTAAGCTTGCTTATGCCTACGATTTAGCCTACCCTTACGTTGCCACGCTCAACTGGAGCGAGGATACTCTCGTTGGCGAGCGCCCCGAGGTAACTACCGTAAAGCTCAGCCCGATCTTTGCCGACGGTATGGTTCTCCAGGGAAATAAGGAGATAAATATCTACGGAACCTGCTCTACCATAGGAGCCGAGATCGAAGTTAAAATAGGCGATAACGTTGCAAAAACCACCGTCAAGGGTGACTGCAGCTGGAGTGTTACTCTTCCGCCTATGGAATATCAGAAGGGCGTTACCATCATCATAAACGAGCTTGGCGTTAGATTGCCCGAAACAAAGATCGAAAACGTTAATATCGGCGAGATATGGATGATGTCGGGTCAGAGCAACTCCGTATACGGCGTATACAAGATGGAGGACTTCGCCGAGTATCGCAGTAACGCCGATAACTTTGACAACATCTATGCTTTCTCGATCAATCAGGGCCAGAGCCTTATCGAGCGAAATGAAACGAATAACAGTGGCTGGTATAAGGTCACCTCGTCTACGCTCACCAAGGATGACAGATATACCGGTATATCCGCCGTTGCGTACGTTATGGCGACCCGCCTTGCAACCGAGCTTGGCGAGGACGTGACCGTCGGTATCATAGACGTAAACTTTAACGGCTCCACCGTCGAGGCGTGGATGTCTCCCGAAAGCCTCGCAGAGGTAGACCCCGAACTTTCCGAGAAATATAACGCCTACCGTGATTTCTATCTTGCCACGGGCGTTTATCCCACGGAGGGCGACGTCTCGGAGTACGGAACCTATATCAAGTCGGATAAGCTTTATCAGAAGATGCCTTGTGCATGCTATAATGCGATGCTTTATCCCTTCTTCAACGGCTTCTCGATCCGCGGTGCGATCTGGTATCAGGGCGAGGGCAACGCAAGCAGCGTCACCGCCGATTCGGATGGCAACTACCGCAAGCACTTCACGGGTGTAAGAAGCACCTTCCGTGACGTATTCGCCGACGAGGAGCTTCCCGTATTCATTATTCAGATCCCCCCAAGGGTAGGGAATCCCTTCTATTTCAGAGCCCTTCAGTACGATTTAGCCGACAAGGACGAAAACACCTACGTCGTTATGTCGCTTTACGCAGGCTCCACCTATTCCTCAAACGAGCTTAAGTACACCGACCCCGGCGAATCGATGGTACACTATGAGAGAAAAACTCCCGTAGGCCTTGCGCTTGCCGACAGCGTGCTCGAGAACGTTTATAGCCTCGGCACCGGCTCCGCACCTAAGATCCTGTCGGTAGTAAAGGCGGACGGTGCGATAGTGATCACCTTCGACCGTGAGCTGACCGTCGATATGGGCTCAGAGATGCTCGGATTTGAGATCGCAGGCGCCGATAAGCTTTGGGTCAATGCTAAGGCTGCTTACAATGATAAAGTCGTTACTCTTACAGCCGACGGTGTAGCTGAGCCGGAGATGGTGAGATACGGCGCCGATAAGAGCATTCTTGTCATGGAGGACGGAAGCGTTCTTTATCACAACAAAGAAGATGCAAAATTCACATATGACGAGACGGCAGGCATCGTGACCATAACCGCAAACGGAGTCGTTTACGTCATCGAGGCAAGCGATCCCGCGGTTATCGGCGGCAGAATGAACTGCAACGTCGTTGCAACTAACGGAACCGCTTTGCCGATATTTCTTGCGGTAGGAGAGTAGGAGGCGTTTTATGAAAAAGAGAATATTATATGCGCTGTCGCTTGTGTTGATCTGTGCGCTTATCCTTGCGCTCTCATCCTGCGAGCTCTTCTTCCCGGACGAGGATCCCACCTGTCCGCCGCATACCGATGAGGACAGCGATGGAACCTGCGACGTTTGCGGCGAGGCATCCGACGTCGACCCTACGCCTGACGGGCTGCCCGATCTTTCTGAGCTTTCTTTCGAGAGCAAGATGTTTTGCTACGACGGCGCACCTCACTCGCTTGAAATTAGCGGCATCCTCCCCGAGGGCGTATCGGTAGAGTATATCGGAAACGGAAAGACCGACGTCGGTGAATACGAGGTTACTGCTTTATTCTTCTACAACGGAGCGGAGATCAGCACAGCCAGAATGTCAGCGTCTATGACGGTTACGAAGGGGACCTACGATATGAGCGGAGTTCACCTTCTCTCCCTCACTAAGACGTACGACGGAGTTGAGGTCGTTCCCGAGCTTTCGGGCGACCTTCCCGCCGGTGTCACCGTTTCCTTCACGGTCAAGAATTCAGCCGGAGACGTAGTAGATAGGATGCTTGCGGCAGGCGTTTATACCGTCTACGCTACCTTCAGCTCTGATAATGCGAATTACTATCCTATCGACCCGGTTTCTGCCACTGTCACGATAGTCGCCCCAACGGTTGAGGGCGTCGAATTCAAGGACCTCACCCTTACCTACGACGGAAATCCTCATACTATCGTTATCGAGGGCAATCTTCCTTCGGGCGTCGAGGTGAGATACGAGGGCGGCAACCGGACAGCTGCGGGAATTTACGAGATCGTCGCTAAGTTCTTCATTGGTGAAGAAGAGCTTGTTGATAAAAGGCTTAGTGCGACTCTCACGATTAACAAGGCGACCGTCGATATGTCCTCCGTAACCGCCACCGATCAGTCTGCCGAATATACCGGCGTGGCTCATACCCCTCTGCTTTCTGGCAGTCTTCCCAAGGGCGTCGAGGCGGTATACGTCTACGAGGACTCTCTTGGCAACACCGTTGATGCGATAGTTGCACCCGGAGCATACAAGGTCACCGTAAGCTTTATCTGTGATGAAGACAACTACAATACGATCACTCCTATCTCCTTCACCTACACGGTGACGAGTGTGGAGTTCGATATAAGCAACGTATATCCCGCATCTCTTACCAAGGTTTATGATGGAGTTGCGGTAAAGCCTGCTCTTATAGGAGTTATCCCTCCCGAGATCAAGATCGAGTATACCTATACCGATGCCTCCGGATGCAGCCTTGAGGAGCTTCTGAACGTCGGCGAATACACAGTTGTTGCCGCCTTCACCTCAAGCGACTCGAGTTACGACAGTATCGAGCCGATTTCCTTCGTTTATACCATAACCAAGGCTACCTATGACCTTAGCGACGTTTCGTTTGAGTCGGTTTCAAAAACCTATGACGGAACAGCAGCTGAGATCTCTATCGGCAGGCTCCCTTCGGGTCTTTCCGCTACTTTTGTTTACAAAAAAGCAGACGGTGAAGCAGTTGATGCTATGATCAACGCAGGCAGCTACACCGTTACCGTCTCCTTCACTGGAGATTTTGATAACTATTATCCTGTTGAGGATAGATCGCTGAGCGTATCGATCGAAAGAGCGACCGTCGGCGGCATCAGCTTTGCCGATGCTGTGTTCGATTACGATGGGGAAGAGAAGAGCATCTACGTCAGCGGAGCACCCGCCTGGATGCAGGTGGACTATAGCGGAAACGGTATTTCCGCCCCCGGAAAGCACACAGTAACCGCAACCTTTAGCGAAAACGCAAATTATCTTCCCGTGCCTCCTATGAGCGCAGTAATTATCATCAACGTCGATAAGTCGACCTCTACTGGCGGCATTATCTTTGAGGAATATAAGGACGGATATGCAGTAAGTGGTATCGAGGGAAATGAAAGCATCGTTATCATCCCCGAAACTCATAATAGCAAACCCGTTCTCTCGATCAAGAGCTTTGCCTTCGAGGGCAACTCTTCGCTCGTATACGTCTACGTTCCCTCGAGCGTCGTTAATATCGGAAACAAGGCGTTTGCCGACTGCGAGTCGCTTCTAAACGTTGAGTTCGGCGATATCAAGGTCATAGGTCAGCAGGCGTTCAAAAACACCGGAATAAAGGAGATCGCCCTTCCCGAGAGTCTTGAGAGCATCGGCTTTGGCGCCTTCGAGGGCACCAAGCTTGAGAAGATCACCCTCCCGTTCGTCGGCGGAAGCCGCCACACCTCGAGCCCCTTCATCGGCTTCATCTTTGGAAGCTCGACCTATGCTGGAAATGCAACCAAGGTGCCCGAGACGCTTAAGACCGTTGTATTTTCTAACGGCTGCACCTTTATTCCCTCCAGAGCCTTCTATGGCGTTTCTTCTCTTACCGAGGTCGTCCTCGGACATACCGTGACCGAAATCGGCAACGGTGCCTTCCAGGGCTGCTCAGGCTTAAGGAGCGTCTATATCCCCGCTTCCGTTAAGTCTATTCCGGCTAATGCAATGGCCGAAAACGGTCCCTTCTTCGGCACGGCAAACGATATGATGATCGTAGTCGAGTCGCTCTCCTCCGTCTCGGGTTGGGGTCAGCACTTCGCATCGGTCGCCGAGGGCAAGACCGCCCTTCTCGTCTATGACAAGACCTACGATGATTACGTCATAAATAAGGAGAGCTACAGAGTCAGTGATCCCTCGGATGCCACCCTATCCGCCCTGTTCGTTGACGGCTCGCTCCTTGGTGGCTTTGATCCCTCCGTCCTCGAGTATACGCTGGAAAGCAGCGTAAATAAGCCTCTCCCGGATATCAGCGCTATTACCGCAGTTTATAATGCAAGTCTTACCGTCGAGCCCGCATCCGTCTCTAACGGAAATGTTGCCAGGATCACGGTAGTCAGCGCAAATGGCGAAAAAACTCTAGTATATGAGGTTAAGTTTAATATGACCGGAAGCTTCAGCGCCTCTGCCGAGGTCGTAAATAAGGACGGAGCAAAGGGAACGGTTACCTTCGTCGTCGACGACGGCTATAAGCCGACCGCATCATTTATGAAGAGCATGATGGAGAAGTATCCGAAGCTTGCCGTTAGCTACGCTATAAAGACCGAAAAGTTCCTTGCTACCTTAAGCGATAAGTATACGCTCAGAAACGGCCTTGCGGTCAGCGACGTCGATAACGACGGTATACTCGAATATCTGTTCGACGAAAACGGCAATTATATCTACGAAAGAAACGAGGAGGAGATCGACTTCTGGAGAGATATCCTTTCCGTCGGCAGGAGCGAGATAGTCTCGCACTCTCATACGCACGCCTTCTGGGGCGTAAATGATGAGGGTGGTGCGCAGTATACGGCGTTTGCAGAGAGAATATATTCCACGCTCGTTGAGGGCTCTGCTAAAAAAGAGGTCTACGCCTCAATACAGATCGTTAAGGACATATTCGGCGACACATCAAAAGGTATAACCTACGTAAATGCGGGCATAGCCCCAAAGGAGGGCGACGTCACCGTCACCGAGGAGGTTAAGGTCTATCTGAGCGCTCAGACGGTCAGAGTGCTTAACGACACCAAGATTACGGTCAGTGACGGAAAGATTTATCTTTCCGAGCTTACCTGGGTCGACCTCCAGTCCACGGTCGGCACTCTCCCCGCAAACACCGATATCGAAACCACGGCAGACCTCTCATCCGGATTTATCCCCGCAGGTACTGCGATCATGCTTCCCGGCGATTACGTAACCGTGCCCACCCTAGACAATAACGGCAACCCCAACGTCGTTAAGGGCTTCAAGGCGTACATAGAAGAGATATACGCACAGGCGTATGAGGAAAGCATCATCTACGGCGGACGAACCTCCGGTCAGAAGGTTTACGTTGCGAGCGACTTTTTGAATGACACGAACAGGATCTACCGCAAAGCGTATATTATCGCAACCTCCGACAACGATCCCGCTATGCGCGATTCTTGGAAAAACCATATCGATAAGGCAATGTCCGTAAACGGCGGTTGGGCGTCCTTCTGCATCCACGCTATGACGGAGGATATCGCCGAAACGGGTCAGGGCGGTCACAAGATCACCTGGGAGCAGGCGGAAAACCTCTTCAGCTATGCCGTCGAGCAGGGCGACGATCTCTGGATCGCAACTCAGACCGATGCGATGCTGTATTATCACGAGTGGTCCACCTCTGCCGTAAGCTCGTCTTATGACGCAGATAAGCAAGCGATCAGCGTTTCTCTTACAGATAAGGAAAACGATGAGATCTACAACATGGCTCTTACCGTAAAGGTCGTCATCCCCGGAAACTGGGCAACCGCAACAGTTAACGGCGAGCAGCTTACCATTCGCACCGACGAAAGCGGAACCAGCTTCGTCTACGTAGACGTAATGCCCGAGACCACCGTCACAGTTATTGGCAGATAATTTCAAAAAACTATGCGGATTCAGCGTGCTGTCCTGGTAGGGTGGCACGCTGAATTTTTTTGGATAATAATTACGCCGGCAAAAAAATATATCAGTTTTTTAGTAAGTTTATCATTGACAATTACCGGGCGTGGTGCTATACTTTGGACCAAGAGGTTTTAAGACGCAAAATGCACGGATGATATTCATCGAAAATATTTACTAGAGAGAACGACATATGAAGATCACTGATTACCGAATCGTTATATCGAAAAACGCCTTATTCAACGAGAGAAGAGCGGCATCCTTCATACGTGAAAACGTTAAGCTCGTTTGCGGCAAAAAGATTCCGATCGTCTATGATGTTGAAGAGCCGACTCCGCTTGAGATCGTAGTCGGAAGGACGAGTAGAGAAGTGCTCGACGGTTTAAGCCTTGAGAGAAGCGAGTCCGGCATTTGGGAATTCCTGCTTAAAAAGCTTGGTGACAGACTTTATCTTACCGGTCTTGGCGTGGAGCCGGAGGATCCCCCGTATACGTCGGCTTATCAGCCCTTAAATGACGGTGCCGTGGGAACTGCCTTGGCGGCGTATCATTTCGTAGAGAGAATTCTTGGTTACGATTTTATTTATTCCGCCTTTGAGGATTTTCCCGAGTCTCCAGAGCTTGAGATGCCCGAAGAATATAACTATGTATTTACAAGAGATGCGCTCAGGCGTATAATGCCGGAGTGGATCGACGGAGCTTCCATTCACTCTCTGAATTGCACGGGTCGTATAGACTATAACATCGGTAGCTTTATTATCAAAACGAAAGAAGGCAGAATTATCGTAATCGACGGCGGACGCGGCGATGAGCTTCCGAGGTTGATCGAATCTCTTAAAGTGATTTCTGGCGAAGAGGTTCCGACCGTTACGGCTTGGCTGTTTTCTCATCTTCACGATGACCATTATGGGGCATACGTTCGACTCACGGAGGATGAATGGCGCAACAAAATCAAGGTTCTCGACGTTTATTGCGATTTCATCTCAAGAGCGCATTGGGAGGCTAAGGCTTTTGGAAGCAACGTACTTCTTCCGGGTGCATATGATGCCATCATGGGTAGTGATAAAACTCTTGGCGCATCGATCCATGTCGTGAAAAAAGGTGATCGGATATCGGTAGACGAGGTCTCATTCGATGTTATTCACGTTCCCGATCCTTCACATGCAAGCCAAATGAACGTCAACGACACGACGACCATCTATAAAATGACCTATGATAACGGTCAGACCATTATGTTCCTCGGCGATGCGGAATGGGTCTGCAACGAGGATCTTATCGAAAACTGTGCCGATCTTCTTAAAAGCGACGTCGTTCAAGTTGGTCACCACGGATGCGGAAACGTCTCAAAGAGGTGCTACGAGCTCATAGATGCAAAGGCATATATATGGCAATGTGGCTTACGCTTCTGGTATCAGGAAAAGGGCGAAGGTGTTAACACCCATAACGTCGGTTTGGTTAAATATCGGACGTATATGATGGAGCGTGGGATCAAGAAGGAAAATATATACCTCTCGATCGACAAGATAGACTCCCTTCCGCTCCCCATTCCTATCTATTAAGATCCCCCAAAAAATAAACCGACGTAGCAGAAGCTGCGTCGGTTTTGTGTTTATAAGATATGTATACACTCGCCGTGCCTTGGAGCAATAAATACTCCGCCCTGGACGAGCTTAAGAAATTCCTCACAGAATTTATCGATTTTCTCAGTGCTGTCAACCTGATTGAAAAAGACCAAATCGCATCTCAAAGCTTGTCACAGCAAGCCATTTTCTGTCTATAGCGTAGTCTTTTTTCTTAGTTAAACCTCAACATTTTTCTATTCGCAGAACGGATTGAACTTTTTAAAAGTAGTTTTTTTATCATTCAGGGCCTCTTGTGCCATCCCGTATCATACGTTGACTTCCATTCCGTCCTTCGCGAGCACGATCTGCTTATCGGGGAGCATCTCCATAAGCTCGTATATACTGCCGACACGGGTCTCTTTAATATGAGTAATCCAAATGCGGCTGATATTCTCGCAGCCATCGAATATAGGCATATATCTCGTAGCGAGGAAGTGAGCACCCTCACAAATCAAAAGATCTACTTTGCTCTCGAGGGCAGCTCGAGGGAAATCATATTCGGGGCCGTGCTTGGAAGATAGGTCGCCGGTATAGAGAACTCTCTTGCCCTCTGCTTCGAGAAGCAGAGAGTAGGACTCCTCGCAGTGCTTGGTCATATATGCCGTTACCTTGAGCACACCGTCATCGTAGATTAAGCCCTCATTGATCTTGTGATAGTCGAATTTGCGTACGGGGATCGGAGTCGCTCTTAACCCCAGCCATGCCTCTAAAGCATCGCTAAATTGCTTGATATCAGCGGGGAGGTATAGCGCAAAATCGGTTGTTTTGTATAACCAGTTACACGTATTTAAGAATGGAGCAAGACCGCAGTAATGGTCACCGTGCATATGAGTGATAAATATAGCGGATAGGCATTCAGGACGAAGACCTCTGTCAATAAGGTCGGTTGTAATATCCGTTCCCATATCTATTATATATCGCTTCTCGCCGACCTCTACCATTAAAGCGGAGCATTTCTTGTGAGGTTCGGGATATCCATGGCTTGTTCCAAAGAATACGACTCTCATTCTTATTCTCCTGTAAATTTTAAAGCTGATCCAATTATATCACTCTTCGTTATTAATGTCAAGTAAACGGCTATTGAAACGTTCCTATCGATATGTTATAATAAATCTATAAATCGCTGACAGGAGGATGAAAATGAAAAAGTTCGACACCCTCGGCGTTATGATAGATATGTCGAGAAATGCGGTGATGAGCGTTGCAGGGCTTAAGCGCTTTCTGACTTTGCTTAAGAAAATGGGCTATAATATGGTGATGCTTTACACAGAGGACACCTATGAGGTGGATGGCGAGCCTTATTTCGGGTATATGAGAGGTCGCTACACAAAGAAGGAGATGAAGGAGCTGGATTCTTTCGCCACTGATATCGGCATTAAAATTATTCCTTGTATCCAGACACTAGCCCACCTCAATGCGCTTTTCCATTGGGGAAAGCATCCCAGAGATTGTGATAATATCCTTCTTTGTGATGATGAACGCACCTATGAGCTTATAGATCGTATGTTCTCAACGCTCTCGGAGTGCTTCAAGTCACGGCAAATACACGTAGGTATGGATGAGGCTCATATGCTCGGGCGAGGTGAGCATCTTGATATTCACGGTTACGAGAGCGTTAATGATATAATGCGCCGCCATCTTGCGAGACTTTGTTCGATAGCAGAGAAGTACGGATACGAGATGATGATATGGTCGGATATGTTCTTCAGACCGTGGAATCGTGGAGAGTATTCTATTCCCAAGTGCGAGTTGCCGCGCGATGTAATCGCGACGCTTCCTGAGTCGGTAATACCTATTTATTGGGATTACTATCAGAGTGAGGAACAGAAGTACAGCGATATGATCGAAAACCATAAGCAGCTTTCTGACAACGTCTGGTTCGCGGGCGGTGCTTGGAGCTGGTATGGGTTTATACCCTTTAATCGCTTTACCCTTGAGAGCATGATTCCGGCTCTTGACGCCTGTAATAAGCATCGCGTCCGTAACATATTCTTCACTATGTGGGGTGATGATGGCGCGGAGTGCTCACACTTCTCTCAGCTCCCGTCCCTCTTTTATCTTTCCGAATACGCGAGAGGCAACAAAGATGAGGAGAAGATAAAGGCTAAATTCAAAAGACTTGTCGGTATTGATTTCGACGAGTTTATGAGCATTGACTGTCCGAATGACGTAGTTCCTTATGAAGGCATACCGAGGAACCCGTCAAAGTATATGCTTTACTCTGATTACTTCAACGATTTCCTCGACTATACCGTAAAGCTTGGAGCCGGAGAAAAGTATATAGAATATGCAAGTAATCTTCATGCAACAGCGAAAAAGAGTAGAAAGTACGGATATTTATTCGATACTGCCGCGAAGCTCTGTGACGTCCTCGCTATAAAATATGAACTTGGTCTGCGCACCCGTATCGCGTATGAGTCGGGCAACAAGGATGAGCTTAGACGACTGGCCGAGAACGAGTATGTTAAGGTCGGTAAGCTTATTAAGGTCTTTGCAAGAGCATTTGAAAAGCAGTGGTTTATGGATAACAAGCCGCATGGCTTTGATATCCAGGATCAGCGAATCGGCGCATTGATCTACAGAGCCGATTCCTGTCGTCGCAGAATTCTTGATTACGTTAACGGAAAAATAGATCGCATAGATGAGCTGGACGAGGTATTGCTCGTGTCCGGAAATCCCGAGGAAAGCACAAGTATTAAAAGCCTACCGCTTTCCAGCACCGTAAATCTGCCTTTCCATCGTGCGGTTGTAGCTCCGTTCTGATTATTATTCTGCGCATAGGGCTCTGGACTATTTCGGCACGGTTTAATAATCCAAGCTTGCGATACGCTGATTCTCTCGATTACCGCTCGTTGTGTCGGTTGCTATGTATGATTAATCAGAAACAAGAGGCTACCGCAAAGGGTAGCCTCTTGCCATCGCTTAGGATGTCAGAATGTGATCAGCTTACGCGTTGTTCTCGTAAGACTCGATCATCTTCTTGACCATCTGACCGCCGATGCTGCCTGCCTGACGAGCGGTGATGTCACCGTTGTCGCCCTGCTTGAGATTAACACCAACCTCATTAGCCGCCTGCATCTTGATGCTCTCAAGCTTTGCCTTGGCCTGAGCGGTGTTAGCCTTATTCTTAGCCATAAGAATAATCTCCCGTTTTATATATTATCGAGCCGTCGGCGTAGTCGCCGTTCGGCTCTTACGCTTTTTGCTCTGATATTAGTTTGGCTCAGCGTGCGTAAATTATTATTGGCAGTTTTTTCATTTTTTTCAATGCGTTCTGCCCGTTTCAAATTCTTCCTATATAATATATAGTCTATAATCTAAGCTAAGTATGATACACGCTTTTGCCGTCGGGATATCTTCGTTTTTGATATTTTTCCCCAATTTCATAGCCTGTTTTGGTTGATTTATCGGTTAAAACAAAAAAATCAAAAATACTACAGGATTTTTTGAAAAAAACTATTGACAAATTGATTTCGTTATTGTATAATACTTAAGAACTTTCGCACCGCGATAGTTCACTTGATCATTGAAAATTGAACAACATTGAATTTCGAGCACTGAAAAGTGCAGAGATCTCGTTAAATTACACTTTGAAATAACTCAAAAAGTAAGAGAAATGCTAGAATAAAACTCTAGAAAGATTATTGGTTCCGGGGC
>JAFVXI010000019.1 GCA_017501245.1 Clostridia bacterium | reverse complement strand
CCTTTCCGAGTACGATTTCCCCGGCGATGACATTCCGATCATTCGCGGTTCTGCTCGTGAGGCTCTTACCTCTAATAACGGTCTTGATGCACCCGAGTTCGATTGCATCAAGGAGCTTATGGCTGCTGTTGACTCTTACATTCCTACTCCCGACAGAAAGGCTGACCTTCCCTTCCTTATGCCTGTCGAGGACGTATTCTCCATCTCCGGCCGTGGTACCGTTGCTACCGGTAGAGTAGAGCGTGGTACTATCAAGATGGCTGACGTTGTTGAGATCGTAGGTCTCTCCGACGAGAAGAAGAGCACTGTTGTAACCGGTATCGAGATGTTCCATAAGCTCATGGACTTCGCAGAGGCAGGCGACAACGTAGGTCTTCTCCTTCGTGGCGTTCAGAAGAACGAGATCGAGAGAGGTCAGGTTCTTTGCAAGCCCGGCTCCATCCAGCCTCACACCAAGTTCGTAGGTCAGGTTTACGTTCTTACTGAGAAGGAGGGTGGCCGTTCCAAGCCCTTCTTCAGCGGTTACAGACCTCAGTTCTACTTCAGAACTACCGACGTTACCGGTATCATCAATCTTCCCGCTGACGTTGAGATGTGCCGCCCCGGCGACAACGTAAACATGGACGTTGAGCTCATCACTCCTATCGCTTGCGAGAAGGGTCTTCGTTTCGCTATCCGTGAGGGTGGCCGTACCGTTGGCTCGGGCGTCGTATCCGAGATCAAGGAGTAATTTTCCTTCACTAATCAATTCTGATTAATGATATATGACCCGGCACCCATCTCGGGTGTCGGGTCATTAAATATAATAGCGGCACACCTTTGCCGTATATTGCTCTTTAAGTTTAATGCGCACCTAGGCATAATAGGTCATCGAGTATATTAGCGGCGCACCTGCGCCAAGTAAATCATCAAGTATAATAGCGGCGCATCTGCGCCATATCAATTTCTTTTGGGGAATGGTGTAAATCCATATCGGCAGTAAAAGACGAAGCAACCACCTATCGGTGCATCGACGTCTACCACCCGCCCGGGGGGCGCTTAGCCTACGGCATATCGGGCTAAAGGACGGAAAATGCAAACACTTGCTTTCATCTTGAGTCTGCGAAGAGTCTGTTTTTGTGCATTCGGCGGCTCGCCCACGGCGCAAACGAGCAAGGCTCCCGACGGGGTGTAAATCCTCGACCGACGGTGTTAGCGGCACCCGTGTTAAGTTTTTCCACGGCTTTCGCTTCAGTCCGGATGAAAAAAAGAGATCTGATGCTTTGCCATAGGGCAAATAGTCAAAATTTTCTCTTTTCCTCATAGATGCGTCTATGAGTTTTTTCATTTTAAGGGGCAGATCAGCCCGGAAAGGGAAATAATATGAATAAAGAAAAAAAGGCCTTCAGCCTTTCTACGCTCACAGGCATCGGCATTTTCGCCGCTCTTGCCGCCGTCGTGAGCTTCGCAACCTCCTTTTTAAAGGTTGACTTCCTCTCGCTCGATGCGGGAGATATAGTAATCGTTCTGGCTTCGTTTATCTACGGCGCACCTGCGGGCGTTGCCATATCCGCCGTTGCCTCCGGCGTCGGCTTCCTCTATTCGGGCACCGGCCCGTGGGGTCTTGTTATGGACTTCTGCTCCTCGGCAACCTTCGCATTCGTTGCGGCGTTTATCTACTCGAAGAGGAGGGATTTCAAGTCGGCAGTAATCGGTATATTCTCCGCAGTTGTCGCAACTACTGCGATCATGATACCGCTCAATATATTCATCACCCCTCTTTACACGGGCGCACCCCGTGAGGTCGTTATCGCTATGATACTACCTCTGCTCTTGCCCTTCAACTTCGTTAAAACGCTCTTTAACGGCTCAGCCGCCCTCCTTATCTACAAGCCCGTCGTCAGGGCTATGCGTGCGGCTCGCCTGGCTCCTCCCTCGCACACCAAGGAGGAAAACGCAGTCCCCTCCTCCGCCAAGAAAACTACCAAAATGGCTCTTATCCTCGGCGGTGCGGCGCTCCTCGTTGCCATCGGCGGACTTATCGCCCTCTCGGTTATCTACGGCTTCAACGTCGAGATCCCGTGGTAGAAGAGTAAGTTGAAAATTGAAAGTGGAAAGTTGAAAATTGAAAATTGAGAATTGAAAGTTGAAAATGGAAAGTTGAAAGTGGAGGGTTGAAAATCTTACGGTTGATATTTTTCCCTGTAAAGCTTTCATAAATACTTGCTTCAACCCATAAACCAAAAAAAGAGAGAACAGCTCGGCTGAGGATCTACCAAAATGATCCCGCTTCCGAAGCGTTCTCTCTTTTTTATCTTGGGCGCAGCGAAAATGTTACTATGCCGGCATCTAACTTTAACTTGGGCGCAGCGAAAATTAAACTATGCCGGCATCTAACTTTAACTTGGGCAGAGCGCAATCATAACGGTGCGCACAATCTCATAACTCACATCCCGCCCCTCTTACCATAACCCTGCGAGGCAGGTTTTCATCGCGAAAGTGCTTTTCTCCACCAAAGGTGGATTTCATCCGTCGAATGGGAGCATCATAAGCGGAGAATTATTATAGCTCTGAAAGACGGATTTAACTGCGTTATGCTCACCGAGCATCACGCCATCCCTGCCGTCAGCTTAATGATAAGTTCGGTGTCGTCGGGCTGGACCTTTGCCTCGTGCGCCGCCTTGTTGCGCACGACCGTGCCGCACTTCTCGCAGCGGTGGATAATTATATAGCCTCGCCTGGGGTCGGGCTCAGCCTTGATCGGGCGCAGAATTCCGCCGCAGGGGTTTGCTCTGTCGCCGGGGTTTATATCCACGTGCAGGGAGCAGAGGCAGAAGGGACAATGGTTCCTCGAGGTGTAGCCAAGGGGCAAAACCTCCTTGCCGCATGCGGCGCAGATAAAGCCCGAATCATTCTTTGAAAATCTCTTGCCCGACTGTGGAACTATCTCCATTTTTTCAGTCCCTTTCTTAGTTTTGCGTATGAATTATCCTCTCCGGGATAAAAATAGATCTATATGCTATTTTATACTTTATGGAGGATATATGAAAAGAATTGTTTGCATTATAGGCGTTATAGCCATTGTGTTTCTGCTGGGTATAGGATTGAGTGTCGCCCGTGAGCTTGGCGTCAGCCTCGTCGCCGAGAGCGCCATGAATGCGTCGGAGGTCTATTCCGCATACTGCTCATCGAGTGTGCCGGGCGTCCATCCCGCATCCCGCTCGGCGAGGGTGCCGGGGGTCTATGCCGTATCCCGCTCTGTGGGGGCGGCAGTATGACGCCAACAGTATTAAGCCCTGTCGGAGCATCTGCTCGCTGTCAAATAGTTGATGCGACCTCTGTGAGCTCTTGCCCGAAGAGCCTTCCTTATAAATATGCTAAGCCGCCTTCCTCAAGACATAAATCGGATAAGCGGCCCTCAGATGGCTCCGAGCCTTCCTATGACGGCGGCATTCATAAGCATCTCTCCGAGTGCTCCAAGCCTGCCTATGACGGCATTCAGCGCGGAATTGCTGACCGGCGCACGGATGGCTGCGGCATAGCCTCACTTTCCAACGCAGAAGCGGGAGAATATATCCCTCACCACAGCCTCGGAAACGGCACGTCCGTCAACCTCGCCAAGCCTCGCAAGGCAAAGCTCTATATCCGAGGATGCACAATCAGCGGGCGCTCCCTGCCCGAATGCTCGGAGAGCAGAGTCTATAAGCTCTTTCGCCGAGGTAAGCGAAGCGTGCTGACGCGCAGAGGATACTATTGCCGAGGTGCTTGTGCTGATCTTCTCATCGGTAAAGAGGCGCTCTACAAGCTGCTTGATGCTCTCGAGCGTAGCCTCGGGCTCGCATAGCGCCGACACGGCAAGCGAGGCGGAAAACAGCTCCGCATCCTCGCCAAAGCGCTCCTTAAGAAGGCGCTCCGCATCGGGCATACCGCCCTTGTCGCATTTTGTAAAGAGGGCGATCCTCGTCGAGGACCTGCCCTTGATGGCGTCGATTATCTCGCCGTCGGAGGCGGGGTCCTGCGCAAGGTCAAAGAGTGCGATTATCAGCTCGGACTCTCCGATGCGGCGGTGCGTGCGCTCGATGCCTATCCTCTCGACGGGGTCGGCGGCGCCCTCGCCCCTCACGCCTGCGGTGTCGGTCAGCCTGAGCAGAACTCTGCCGAGCGGACAGACCCTCTCAAGCAGATCTCTCGTCGTGCCGGGACGGTCGGTTACGATGGCGGCTTCCTCGCCGACGAGGAGGTTATATAGCGTAGACTTACCTGCGTTCGGCGCTCCGACGAGAGCGGTGGAGATGCCCTCCTTGATCGCCCTGCCGGTCTTATAGCTTGCGATCAGCGCATCAAGCTCCCCGCCAATAGCCGTAAGCTCTGCGATTATCTCGCCGTCAGAAAGCTCGCCGAGGTCCTCCTCGGGGTAGTCGATCCTTGCGTAGATCGAGCCGAGCAGCATCTCGAGGCGGCGCCTTGCGCTCTCTATTTTGTTCTTTAATCTCTCTCTTGAGGTCTCGGATGCGAGCCTCAGCTGCTCGTCGCTCTTAGCTTCAAGCAGGTCGCCTATTGCCTCAACCTCGGTCAGCGTCAGCCTTCCGTTAATAAACGCCGTGCGTGTAAACTCGCCCGGCTCGGCAGGTGAAGCACCTAAGGAAAACAAGAGCGAAAGCACCCTCTCCGAGAGCAGGACGCCCCCGTGTATGGATAATTCAACCGTCTCCTCGCCGGTATATGACGAGCCGGCCTCAAAGCGACAGCAGAGGCAGTCGTCAAGCACCTCGCCACCCTCTATGATCCTGCCGTAGACCTGCATCCTCGCAGGATATGAGGATAGGAGCTTGCCCGAGATAGGGAAGAACGCCGATTCCGCGAGCGCCACCGCACCCTCGCCCGAGAGTCGGATAACGGCAACCCCACCCTTGCCGGGTGGGGTCGAAATTGCGGCGATTACACCGTTTTGCATATTACTCTTCCTCGCCCGAGGCTGCCTCGGAGATGATCTCCTCGGAGGTCTCGACAGCCACCTCTGCGGGTGCCTCTGCCTCTCGGGTCTCCTCCTCAAAAAGCTCCTCGGGCTTCTTGTCGGTGAGGTAGATAACGATCTTACGGTTGTTGTCCGAGCCGATGGAATTGGTGGCAACGCCCTCAATGCCCTGAACCTCGGAATGGATGATCCTTCTCTCGTAAGCGCTCATAGGCTCGAGCATAACGCTTCTCTTGTTGCGGAGCGCCTTAGCAGCCATTCTGCGTGCGAGCGCACGGAGGGTCTCCTCTCTCTTTGCGCGGTAGCCCTCGATATCGATGGTAACTCTCGACTTATCACGCTCGCCGTTTGCGTTCTTTCTTGCGGAAGCGAGGTTAGCGAGATACTGGAGAGCGTCGAGGGTGTCGCCGTGGTGGCCGATAAGCACGGATGCGTCCTCGCCCTTGATGGCGATCCTTCTCGTGCCGTCCTCGCAGGAGTAAAGCTCTGCGTATGCGTTAAGTCCGATATCCTTGATAAGCGTACAGATGAAGTCGAAGGGCATATCCTCGCCCTCGGAAACCTCACGAAGCTCCATCTTTAACTCAGCCTCGGGGATGACCTCGCCCTTGGGCTTCGAGGTGGTCTCGAAGGTGGTGGGGATCTCCTCGTGGCGCTTGCCGCTCTTTCTTCTGCGGTTGCGGCTCTTCTTCTTGGGTGCAGCCTCGCCTGCCTCAGCCTCGGGCGCCTCTTCCGCCTCGCTTACCTCGGTCTCCTTTGCGGGTGCGGGGCGCTCGCTCCTCTGGGGTCTTTCTCTGCGGGGTCTGCGGGGCTCACGGTCCTTTACCTCGACCTCGATATATGCTCTGACCTGCGCAGGCTTTACTCCGATGATGCCGAAGATGCCGCGGCTGCCCATATGCAAAACCTCAAATTTTACGTCGTCAAGCTCGCTTGCTCCAAGCAGCGCTCTTGCGTTTTCCTTAGCCTCTGCGACGTCCTTGCCTGCCGCAGTAATTTCTCTTATTTCAATCATTTTGTTCTCCTAAGATAGAATAATCTAACTATTATTTACATTTAGTCCTTTATTTCGGGTGCGTCGCTGCCAAAGCTCTTGCTCTTCTTTGCTGCTGCCTCATTCTGAGGAGCCTCGGGGAGCTCGTCGTAGTCATCCTCGTCGATGTAGTGGAGCGAGCGGTGGCGGGTGGTCTTAGCGGCGGCTCTCGCCTGCTTTTCGATCTCCTTTTCCTGGCGGCGGAACTCACGCATATCCTCCTCCGAGAACTTCGGGATGGGCATAGCACGGGAGAGAATAAAGGTCTGAAGGAGGCCTAAGAGCGACTGGAACACCCAGTAAAGACCGAGCATACCCGAGAAGTTGAAGGCGATCCAAAGCGTCATAAGGGGCATGATGAGATCCATGATCTTCATCGACTTTGCGGTAGCCTCGTCCTGTGCGCCGCCGGACATCGACGACGAGCCGTTCATCTTCTTGGTCAAGAACATGGAGAGCCAGGAGGAGATAGCCGCGAGGAAGGGGATGATCAGGATGATCGAGGGATTCATTATGTCGGGCGTCGACGCAAGGTTAACGCCGAAGAGGCGGAAGTTCGGGATAGAGTCAAACCTGATGCCGACCTTCTCGATATAGTCTACCTCGCTCTGACGGATGGTAACGCCGTCGTCCTCGTAGCAGTTTTTATAGATAGCGTCGATGAGCTTGATCTCGTTTCTCTTCTGATCCTCAGCAAGCTCGTAACGGGTGTAGAGCTTTCCTATGGGGTCGACCTTAACGAGCACGTTATTGCCGTTAGAATCCTTATAGAAGGAGCCGTCCTCGTTCTTCTTATATACGTCGTCGCCGTAAACCTCGTAAACGGCACGGAAGGAGTCCGAGTCGGTGGAGTAGTCCGCATCGTCATACTTCTGGTTGTATTCTTTGACGATGTCGGTCTCGGTAGCGATATAAGAAAGGGGGCTCTGGATGACCGAGTAGAGCAGCATGATTATGGGAAGCTGGATGAGAAGGGGGAGGCAGCCGGAGCAGCCGTTGTAGCCCTCCTTCTGCTGGAGCTCCATGATCTCCTCCTGCTGCTTCTGCTGGGAGCGCTGATCGTTTCTGCCGGCGTACTTAGCCTTGATCAGCTGGATCTTGGGCGCAAGGCCCGCCATCTTGATCTGATTTTTCTGCTGCTTGATGCCGAAGGGGATAAAGACTATCTTGAATATCAGCGCATACATAAGGAGCGCCAATATATAGCTGCCCGTGATGCTCGAGAAGAAGGACATCATCATGCCGAGCAGGTCAAATAACCAATCAAACATTTTCTAATTTTCCTTTTAAGTTTTTCCGATTAATTTTTCGCTCGCTCAAAAAGAGAGCAAGCCGCACCGCCATTCGCCCGCAGCGGTAGGTAGGGGAGAGAGGCTATACTGCCTCGGGGGCTCCGGAAGATGGACGGTCGCATAACACATAATGCGCCGCACGTGTGAGCTCGCCCGCTTATCCTTCCTGTGGGCAGGTCCGTCAGTCATCCACGGGTCGATCCGTGCGACCCTCGTCGGCTATGCCGTAGCCGTCGGATGATATCAGGTCTGTTTTCGGTGCTTCACCGTTCGTCTCGGTCGCCTCGACCGAGCTTTTTTCTGCCCCCGACTGTTCAAGGGGCGTGTCAATTTCCGGTATATCGCTCGCCTTCGCCCGTGTGAGAGGCGGATTTCTGAAGCCCCGCTCGGGGACGGGGTCGTAGCCCCCCTTCGAAAAGGGATTGCAGCGCAATACTCTCCACGTCGCGAGTATAAACCCGACGAAAAACCCTCGCTTCTCAAACGCCTCGATGGCATACTGAGAGCAGGTTGGAGTAAAGCGGCAGCAGGGCGGCTTCAGCGGTGAGATATACTTCCTGTACAGGCGTATGAGCCAGATCATTACGTGCTTCATGTCACACCTTATACATTTCGAGCTTCGTCAAGCAGTGGTCAAGCTGACGCTTAACGTCGCCCATTTTTAAACCGAGGATACCGTGTCTTGCCGCAATAACTATCAAAAAGCCAACTTTTATTTGCTTTTCCTTGATCAAAAGGCGCATAGCCTCTCTCATAAGGCGGCGGCATCTCGATCTGATAACGGCTCCTCCGAGCGTTTTTGACGCGGTCAGACCGATGCGGTTGACCGTGAGCTTCTGCGGGTGCGCACGCGCGAGGCGGCGAGCCGCATAGTCGGGCAGGATATATACCGCGAGAGCTGACGTCACGGCTCTCTTACCCTTCGAATACGCTTTGCTGAACAGATGATTTTCTGTTATGGCTTTAAATTTCATGTGCTTCTCCTAAACTTGTCCGCACTAAACAAAAACCCCGATAAATGCCGACTTGGTGGGCGACTTATCGGAGGTTTTGTATGTCACATAGTGACCGTCACAGTGCGTGACCGAGCTTAACCGAGTGGCCGTGCCACGTCGAATTAATAGGTGAGCTTAGCTCTACCCTTGGCGCGTCTTCTCTTAAGAACTTTTCTACCGTTTGCGGTTGCCATTCTCTTTCTGAAGCCGTGTTCCTTGTTTCTCTGTCTCTTCTTAGGCTGATATGTTCTCTTCATGACAAGCACCTCCTTTTGTAAGAATTAACATCGAGCGTATTCGCATTAAACATACTAACGCAAAGTATATTATAACCGAGCCGCCCCCGTTTGTCAAGAGAAATCGAAAATATTTTTATCTTTATTAATATATAATAGTAGACACCCTTGACAATAGAAAGCAAATTTGATAAAATATCGTTATAAAAAAATCCTTTATTTTAAATATAAGGAGGCCTTATGAGCGATATTAGCAGGGTGCTTATCAGCGCCGAGGAGCTTGATAGGATCACGACCCGTGTTGCCGCCGAGATCGACCGTGACTATAAGGACGTAGAGGGCAGGATAGTTCTCGTCTGCGTCTTAAAGGGCTCGATCGTCTTTATGGGCGACTTAATGAAGAAGCTTACCGTCCCCGTTGAGATAGAGTGCGTCAGGATATCCTCCTACGGCTCGGGCACGACCTCGGGCGGCAGGATAAATCTTCTGCTCGACGTCGACAGGGCTGACATCGGAGAATGCAATCTCATCGTCGTTGAGGACATCATCGACTCCGGTCTGACGCTCACCTTCCTCGTAAAGCACCTAATCGACAAGGGGGCAAAGAGCGTGCGCACCGTCACCCTCTTAGACAAGCCCTCGAGGCGCAAGGTCGACTTCAAGACCGACTACGTCGGCAAGGAGATCCCCGACGAGTTCGTCATCGGCTACGGCCTCGACTACGACGAGAGATACCGTGAGCTGCCCTACGTCGGCATCCTCGACCCCTCCGTATATTCGTAATGCAAACCGTCGCACTCCACACCCTCGGCTGTAAGGTCTCCCAGTATGAGACCGAGGCGGTCAGGGAGAGGTTTATCGATATGGGCTTCACTCCCGTAGCCTTCGGTGAGGCGGCAGACGTCTACGTCATCAACACCTGCACGGTGACGGCTGAGTCCGACCGTAAGTGCCGACAGATGATAAGGCGTGCAAGGGCGGCGTCGCCCGAGGCTATCGTCGCCGTCATGGGCTGCTATTCCCAGCGCTCGCCGGAGGATGCAGAGAGGGTCGGAGCGGATATCGTGCTTGGAACTATGGATAAGCTCTCGGTCGTCGATAGGGCGATGGAGATGCTCGCCCTAAAAGGCGCATCCAACCGATCAAAAGCCCTCGTTTCCGTCGCACCCCTTACCCGTGCGGAGTTTGAGCCGATGAGGATAACCGAGGCGCCGAGGACCCGCGCATATATCAAGATAGAGGACGGCTGCGAGTCAAAATGTACCTATTGCGCCATCAAGGAGGCGAGAGGCCCCGTCCGCTCGAAGCTCCCCGAGGACGTCATAGGGGAGGTAGAGGGCTTAGCTAAGTCGGGCATCCGTGAGGTCGTTCTCACAGGCATAGAAACCGGCTCCTACGGCAGAGATCTTAACACGGGGTACGGCTTAGGCGATCTTATCCGTGAGCTTGGCGAGAGAGGGGCGGTTGAGCGGATCAGGCTCGGCTCGCTCGCTCCGGAGCTTTGCGGCGAGGATTTTGCCGCCGCCGCCAGAGCCTGCCCGGCTATCACGCCGCATTTTCATATATCTATGCAGTCGGGCTCGGACAGAGTTCTTGCCCGTATGAAGCGCCGCTATACGAGGGCGCGTGCGATAGAAAATATAAATAGGCTGAAGGAATATATCCCCGGCGCAAGGTTTACCACCGATCTTATGGTCGGCTTCCCGGGTGAGACCGAGGAGGACTTCCTCGACACGGTCAGCCTCGTTAAGGAGGTCGGCTTCATCGCCTGCCACGTCTTTGCATATTCAAGGAGGGCGGGCACGCCTGCCGCATCCTATCCCGATCAGATCCCCGAGGGGGTCAAGAGGGAGCGCTCCGAGCGCTTGATAGAGGTGGCAAGAGAGGTGCGCGAGGGCATTCTTTCCGAGGTCGTCGAGGAGGGCGGAGCGCTCAGATGCATCCTCGAGACATACTCTGACGGAGCGTATACTGCGCATTCAGACGAGTTTTTCGAGTGCCGTATAGAGGCGCCCGAGGGGCTCGAGGGCGAATACGTTTCCTGCCTGCCCACGTCGCACAAGGATGGCGTCATCCTGGCGAAACTGATGTAGTTTTGTAAATAAATATTGACATAAAACGGAGAAAATCATGGAAAACAGCAAAAAGACAATGGACAAGATCGTAGCTCTCTGTAAGACCCGCGGATTTATCTTCCCCGGTTCTGAAATCTACGGAGGCCTCGCAAACTCCTGGGACTACGGCCCCCTCGGAGTCGAGTTTAAGAACAACGTTAAGCGCGCATGGTGGAAGAAGTTCGTTCAGGAGTCGAGATACAACGTCGGTCTCGATGCGGCTATCATAATGAACCCCGAGACCTGGGTTGCCTCGGGCCACGTCGGAGGCTTCTCCGATCCCCTTATGGACTGCAAGGGCTGTAAGGCAAGACACAGAGCGGACAAGCTCATCGAGGACTACGCATTCCAGAACGGCCTTAACGATAACCCCGCAGGCTGGAGCTTCTCCGAGATGGCTGAGTATATCAAGGAGAAGGGCATCGTCTGTCCCGACTGCGGCGGCAGCGACTTCACCGATATCAAGAAGTTTAACCTTATGTTCAAGACCTTCATCGGCGTCACCGAGGATTCCACCAACACGGTCTACCTCCGTCCCGAAACTGCGCAGGGCATCTTCGTCAACTTCCCCGCAGTTCAGCGCTCGATGAGAAAGAAGCTGCCCTTCGGCGTCTGCCAGATCGGTAAGTCCTTCAGAAACGAGATCACCCCCGGAAACTTCGTGTTCAGGACCCGTGAGTTTGAGCAGATGGAGCTTGAGTTCTTCTGCAAGCCCGGCACCGACCTTGAGTGGTTCAAGTATTGGAAGGACTTCTGCCACAAGTGGCTACTCGACCTCGGCATGAAGGACGAGAACCTTCGCCTCCGTGACCACGATCCCGACGAGCTTTGCTTCTACTCTAAGGCAACGACCGACTTTGAGTTCCTCTTCCCCTTCGGATGGGGCGAGCTCTGGGGCGTAGCCGACAGGACCGACTACGACCTCGGTCAGCACAGAGATCATTCCGGCAAGGATCTCACCTACTTCGATCAGGAGACGGGTGAGCACTACGTGCCCTACGTTATCGAACCCTCCCTCGGAGCGGACAGAGTTGCGCTTGCGTTCCTCATCGACGCTTACGACGAGGAGACCATCGGCGAGGGTGACGTCCGTGTCGTTCTTCACCTTCATCCCGCTCTTGCTCCCGTCAAGGCGGCGGTGCTTCCCCTTTCCAAGAAGCTCTCCGAGCGTGCGCTCGAGCTTTACGACGAGCTTGCGCGTGAGTTCCCCGTTGACTTCGACGAGACCGGCTCTATCGGAAAGAGATACCGCCGTGAGGACGAGATCGGAACTCCCTATTGCATCACCTACGACTTCGACACCGAGAACGACGGCTGCGTAACCGTCCGTGACCGTGACACTATGGAACAGGTTCGTATTCCTATGTCCGAGGTCAAGGCGTATATCGCCGAGAGGATCAAGTTCTGATGGAGCCCTTAAGGCGCATCGCATCCTTCTCGGTCGATCACGATCTTATCGGCTGCGGAATGTATATCTCACGCATAGACGGTGATATAACGACCTACGATATGCGTACACGGGTGCCAAATTCCGGGGATTATATGGATAATCTCACTATGCATTCCCTCGAGCATCTCTTTGCCACGATGGTGAGGCAGAGCCCCATCGGCGAGGACGTCATCTATTTCGGGCCTATGGGCTGTCAGACCGGCTTTTATCTTTTGGTCCGCAACGCCGACAACTCCGAGGTCCTTAGCGTCACGCTCGATATCCTGGGGCGGATAGCCTCCTATGAGGGCGAGATGCCCGGCGGCAGCCGCAAGGAATGCGGAAACTATCTTAACCTTTCGGTCGGGGCGGCGAGGCTCGAGGCGGCGAGATACCTTGATCAGCTCTCGGGACAGACCGTAGACTTCAGGTATAAGGAGGCTTAGGATGGCTTACGATATAGGCGTCATAGGCGCTATGGAGGGCGAGGTCGCCGCTCTTATCAGCCGCCTCTCGGATAGAGAGGAGAGGCTCGTCAGCGGCATCCGCTTTTATTCGGGCAGCCTCCTCGGCAAGTCCTGCGTAATATGTAAGTGCGGCATCGGCAAGGTCTTTGCGGCGATAGCGGCAGAGGCTATGATACTGAATTTTGCACCCCGTATCGTCGTTAACACGGGCGTCGGCGGCGCCATCGACAAGGAGCTTAAGCCCCTCGACATCGTCTTTGCCTCCGAGCTCTGCCAGCACGATATGGACACATCACCCCTCGGCGATCCAAAGGGGCTCGTTTCGGGTATAAACAGGATTTTCTTTGAGGCTGATGAGAGAGCTGTCGGGCTCCTCTCGGCCATCGCCGCCGAGCGCGGCATCGGCTATAAGGTCGGCAGGATAGCCTCGGGTGATAGATTTATCGCCACGGGTGACGAAAAGAGCCGCATCAGCCATGACTTCGGCGCACTCGCCTGCGAGATGGAGGGAGCCTCTATCGCACAGGTCGCCTTCGTAAACGGCACGCCCTTCGCAGTCGTCAGAGCCATCTCCGACTCGGCAGACGGCGACGCCTCGATGGACTATATGGAGTTTCTCCCAAAGGCGGAAGAGATCTCGACCGAGCTTACCCTCGCACTTATAGAGAGATATTGACCCGGGCTTTTGCGTCCCGGGTATATCCCTAGGCTCGCTTCGCCGGGGCGACGGCAAAAATAAATAGAAAAAGAGCAAGATCTCGGGACTATATTTGATCCTCGTGACCTTGCTCTTTTTTGCGCTTTGCGTGGGATAATGCGTGATATCAAGTCAAAATGACAATAATAGTTTATAAAATCAGCCTTGATTTTTGCGTTTTTCCTCCTCGTCGACCCCTCGCCAGAACTCCTTTATCCGCTCGTTCAGCTCCTTCGGGTCGCCGACGTACGCCATGCCTTCCCATAGGGCGGGGATGGACTTTTTATATATCGGATCGTCAAAGCGGTCGTCGATAAGAACGATAATGCCCTTGTCGCTCTCGGTGCGGATGACTCTGCCCGCCGCCTGCAGAACTCTGTTCATCCCGGGGTAGACGTAGGCGTATTCCTTACCCGAGTCGTATTTATCCTGGTAGAATTCCGCCATAGCCTCACGCTCGTAGGAGAGCGAGGGCATTCCTATGCCGACGACGATGGCTCCGATGAGGCTCCTTCCAACGAGGTCAACGCCCTCGGAATAGATGCCGCCAAGCGTGCAGAAGCCGACGAGATATCTGTCGCTATCCTCGAGGAATTTGTCGAGGAATTCCTGCTTTTCACCGGGTGTCATATCCCGCCTCTGCTCGAGCGTAGCGATCTTCGGATACCTTTCTTTGAAGTCGCGCGCCAGTGCCTCAAGATATTCAAATGAGGGGGCAAAGATCATATAGTTGCCCCTCTTGGGCGAGATCGCCGCAGCTATCGCACGGCTGACGGCGGGGAGAGTCCTCTCCCTTTCGGAATACCTCGTGCTGATCTTATCCATGATAGAAACCGAGAGGCATTCGGGCGCAAACGGTGAATGCGCTATCAGTGTCTCGGACGTGCGCTCACCGCCTAAAATTGACTTATAATAGTCTATCGGCGAGAGCGTAGCAGAGAAGAACACGGCGCCCATCCCACGGTCTAAAACCGAGCGTATAATGCCACCCGTGTCCATCAGCATGAGCTTCATCCTCACTCTGTCGCCGTCGCAGAACAGCAAAAGGCGATACCCCTCCTCAAAGCGCAGGAGTGCGTCGTAGCAGCGCTTCAGACCGTAGTATAGCTCCCTAAGATAGAAGGTGCGGTCGGCGGCAAGCTCGTCCCTTTGCAGATACGAGCGGCGAAGCTCGGCGTCACAGAGCGTGCATAGCTCCTCGAGGATGGAGTAAAGGCCGTCGGGCGGCGCACCGAGGTTTGCGGCACCGTGCATAACTCCCTCCTTGTCAGGGCGCAGCTCGTCCTTGAGATAGGGATATAGCAGCCCCGACAGCTCGGTCATAAGCTCGCCCGTCCGAGCAGGAAGGATAGAGCCCTCGTGAATAAGCGGTGAGCCACATCTCTCGATAACCTCGTCGGGGCATAGCTCTGCCGAATACATCTCCCTCGTGCGCTCGCCGAGGTTGTGTGCCTCGTCGATAAGAAAGGCAAATCTGCCTCCCCTGTCAAAATATCTCCTTAGATAGACCCTCGGGTCAAAGAGATAATTTATGTCGCAGATGACCGCATCGCACAGCTCGGAATAGGTCAGCGCCAGCTCGTAGGGGCAGACCTTAAATCTGTCGGCAACCTCTCTTACGTCGTCTATCCTCACGACGGGGATAGCTCTTTCGTATAGAGCAAGCACGGCGTCCTCAATACCCTTACAGCTCGAGATGGGGCAGAGTGAGGAGCGCCTCTTGCAGAGCATACCCATAGAGCAGGAGCGCTCCTTGGAAGACAAAACGATGGCTCTGACGTCGGCTCCCTCCGAGGCAAGCAGCTCGATGCAGGAGGCGGCAACGCCCGCCGTCGTCGTCTTCGGCGTGAGGTAAAACAGCTTGTCGCATCTGCCCTCGCCTATCAGCTTCAAGGCGGGGTAAAGCACCGAAACCGTCTTGCCCGTTCCCGTCGGGGCGCAGGCGTAAAGCTTCTCGCCCCGCCTTAAGGTGCGGTAGGTCGCGCGCACAAGCTCGCTCTGTCCGTCTCTCACCGTCTTGAAGGGAAACCTCATCCCCTCGAGGGTCGGCAGCCTCTTGGTCACACGCTCGATCTCGGGTGCGGCATACCTTGCCACGACGAGCATACAGCGGTCGAAAAACTGCTCAAGCTTTCCAAGGCTTACGCTCTCGTTTACGCTGTTATATTCGCCGTTTATCTCGTTTATGTAAACAATAGTTATATTAATCTGCTCAAAGCCCTGTATTATCGCATACATATACCCGAGGATAAACGCCTTGCCTCTTGCAAGCTCTATCTCCTCCTTGGAGGGCTTTTTTGCCGAGTGGCGCACCGAAAAGGCGCTCGTCAGCGCCCCCTCCTTAAGGTCGTCAGCCGTGCCGTAGATCTCAAAGACGCCGTCCTCCGTCTCCCTGCCGTAGCGAAGGGTGGAGGGGCTTCTCTCTCCTATCGCCAAGCTCAGCGCCGAGGCGCAAACGGGCGAAAGCTCCGCCTCCTCGAGGCTCCCCTCCGAAATAGAGGAAACGCTTCGCCTTGCGATAAGCGTCAGCTCCTCCGCCGAGACGCATATTCTTGCCGTTTCCTTATCGTATCTCACCGCTTCCTCCTTTCCGCCGTACTGCCCGGCATATTTTTTCTTAACGATATAATTTTAGCATATCGCCGCCCCCTTGTCAATCAAATAAGCATAAATGAGCCGCCCCGGGCTTTCCTTCTCCCGAGGCGGCTCTCTCCCCCCTCCGGAGGGAGTGTCACGCTATATTATTCTTTGCTAAAAACGCCTCCAGGATATCCCGCTTAGCCTCCATCAGCTCGCACTCTCTGCCTCTTGCGTATTCATAGCCCGAGGAGTAGCCCCTCATGCCTATCATCGGCAGGGTCGAGAGCTTTACGATCCCCGAGATGATCGCCGCTGTGTCCATATCCGCCCTCGGCGTGATGATCATAGAAACCGTAAAGAGCATGCAGAGCGTGGAGGGCAAGAGCCCGAGGAGGAGCGAGACGAGCTTTCTTGCCGTCGGATGGTCGAGCGGTGGAGCGCCCCTCGTCCTCGCACCCGAGAGCAGCATCGAGGGCTCAAGCCTCAGCGCACGCAGGCGGTCTATCTCCCTTGCCGCTTTTTTTATACGTGCCTCACTTGTCTCGCCTCGTCCGTATGCCCTGATTTCCTCCTCGCTCACCCCGTGTGAGAGGAGCAGCGAGCGCCTCCTGTATTCAAGCTCCTCCTTTGAGTAGTCGATGGTATAGAGCCGAAGCTCCTCCAGCATATCCGCTCCGATCCTTGATGCGGCGGAGTCGTAGCTCTCCTTTGCCGCCTTGTATTTATCGCTCTGGCGCCCAAGCCTCTCGCCCGCATCCTCAAGCGAAAAGTATATCACGTAGGATGCGACCAGCATCACCGCAAGCTCTGCGGTCAGTGCCTCGGAGAGCAGGCTCGGCAGCACCGGCTCCCAGAAGGTCAGAAGAGCGGCGATAAGCGCAGTCAGTGCGGCGATCACCTTGCTTGCGTTTTCGCTAAGAAATGAGTAGCCCCGTCGCATCAGCTCGCCCGACGAGTATAGCCCACGTTCAAGCCCCGTCATCGATCTTTTCTCCTATCTTGAAGCAAACTGCCCCGGCGGCACCGAAGATAAAACCTATAAAGGAGATAACGACCATCTCCTCGACGATACCGTTCAGCGCCGAAAAGAGGATAAAGATGATAAGCCAGGATAACCAGGCGCTAGGCGAGGCTAAGAGGCGGCGCAGAGCCTTGAATATCGGTATTGCGCAAATCAGCAGAACAAGGGCGGTAAAGCCGGATAAAACGGCACCCGTACCCCTGTTTTGCCACACGGGGAAGTAGCTGAGGGTGGCGATAGCCGGCGGCAGGACCGACAGAGCTATGCCAACTCCCTTGAGGATCAGCCTACGCATTTTCCACTCCCTCCGTCAGCCTTGGCGCCTGCGAATTATCCGCTCCTCCGAGCCTCTTCTTCATCTCGCCGACCCTCTCGCCGATGGACTCCTTGAGATACTGGGGCAGTGCCGCCGTCATAAACACGTCGTGGAGCAGATCTATCTCCAGCGTGATAAGCTCCTTTAAGTCGGAGGTCTCGGCGCTCCTCTTTGCCGTCAGCTCGCACGCCGCCTCGATGGCGGCAACCCTCTCGGAAAATCCTCCGATCATATATTCAGCCTCGCCGAGCCTCGTGCTGAGCGCCTCGCTCGTTTCCTTCGAGAGCCTCTCGCTCTCGGCGACACCCTCCTTCAGCTTTCCGACTGCACCGAGCATGCCTCCAAGCCCCTCGCGTAAAAGGGGCAGAATGCCGCTCTTATAGCAGATGACGATGATGAGCGAGCCTATGAAGGAGAGCAGGGCAAAAATCTCCGCCGACCTCTCCGAGGCAAAGCCGTATATAGCGGCGAAAATGTTTTCCTCGCCCCCATTTGCGGTGTCTATGCTCGCCCCATCTCCGCTCGCTTCTCCTATGCCTGCGTCGCCGCTCACTTCTCCTATGCTTGTGCCGCCGTTCGCTTCTCCTATGCCTGTGCCGTCGATCTCCTCGCCCACGTCGGGTGCAGATGCTTCATTTTCGCCGTCCGAGGCGATCGTTTTCCCGCCGATTTCATCACCCGTGTCGGGTGTTTCTATACAGATTTCGTCACCCGTATGAGTGTTGTCAACACCGTTTTCAGCACCGGTGTATGTAGTGGCGCCGCCGATCTCCTCACCCACGTCGGGTGCAGTTGCTTCATTCTCGTCATATGCGGCGACGTTTTCTATACCGTTTACGTATCCCTCGGGATAATCAACGTCGCTGATATAGCTGAAGCCTATCTCATCCTCCGCCGCCGAAGCGCCGATCCCCACGCCTGCGAGAATGCCTGCGAGTGCAAGCGTGGCGCAAATCAACTTAAATATTCCTTTCATAATCCTCCTTAGTCGGCGAAGAGGGGCTTCTGCTCCCTCGCCTTTATCCTTTCTATTTCTTCCTTCAAGAGGGCGTAGTCACCCTCGATCTCCTCGAGCCTGTCGGTGATATAGCTGAGCAGAGCCCTGTCTGAGGGGGCGGGCTTGACCGATCCGCCCTCCTTGACTATCCCCTCGAGCCTCGAGGCGCCGCCCTCGTCGTAGAGCCTCGGTGTATATTCTCCGTCGGGCATACCCTCAAGCGAGATGATGCCCCTGCCGCCCGTAATAGCTGCGTGCCTAGACCCGATTTCTATTCTACCGTTGCCGCCACCGAGTATATCTATCGAGAGGCGAGTGCCGCCCGTGTCGGAGATCCTCCTGATAACGCCGAACTTATTCCTTAATTTGTAAAGTATAGTGGTCATATTATCTCCTTATGATCGAAAAGACTGCCTCTATCCTATCGCCCTTATCGACGTAGTCAAGCACGAGTGCCTCGCCTCGGCCGGCCGTCGGAGCCTCGCTTGCCTCTATGGGCTTGTAGCCTAAGGAGAGCATGACCTCCTTGTCCGGGTTGACGACGAGGCGCCTACCCACCCTTACGTATCTCTTGCCGTAGGTTTCAAGAGCGCCGTTTTCATTGATCCTTCCGTACATTCTTTTACTCCTTTATGTTATAGTTGACCTCGAGGGTGGGGCTTTTTTCCGAGCATACGTAAACGTAGCTGACGTCATCTCGGAGCGCTACGTTGCCCGCCGCCTCCACCATCTCCTCGTAGGGCTCCTTGAGTATAAACTTTATCCGCCTGCCGACAAGCTCGGCTATCGCAGCCTCGGGCTCGGTCGTTTCCTCATCGATATAAACGTAGATGCTCCCTGTCGCCTCGTCAACCGCAAAGGCGTGGTCGAGAAATTCAAATTCCTCGCCCGAGTAGCACCAGGCGTAGCCCTCGATGCCCATCTGATCAGCCACAGCACCCTCCGGCATCGGGAGCTTGAAGCAGGGATAACCGTAGTAGTAGCAGGCGGAAATATCACCCGTGTCCTCAATAATTGCCTCGCCTATAGCCCTCGTCACCCTGCCGGAGATAGCCTCAAGGGTGTCGCTCGCCTCGCCTATCGCAAGCAGGGGGCGTGAGAGCTCGACCGAGATATGCCTGCCGACGTAGTCGCCCACGGGTATGTCAGCCGTCGAATAGAGCTTTAAGGAGTCGTAGCGTATCGGCAGGTCAAGGGCTATCGGCGCCGCCTTGTGGATAAGGCCTGCAAACTGTGCCGCAGAGCGAGAGCTTCCGCTGAAGCTGAATTCACCGACACCCGTTCCGATGGCGTAAACGGCGTTAGGCGAGAATGCCGTCGAGGCGATGTGTAGCCCCGGGGTCAGCCTGCCGCCCGAGGCGTAGTCCTCCTCTAAGAGGGCGATGAATTCAAGGCGATGGACAGTGCTTCCGATCATCAGCCTGTCGCTTGATATGACGGGATAATCCTCCGTCGCCGAGCCGTGGTAGATGAAGTAGTCCTCGCCGTACTCTCCTCCGTAGGCGGGCGAGCCGCCCTCACGCATCAGCCTCGCAAATTCATACCCGTCGATGACGCACCTGCCATGCACACGTAGGTCGAGCTTGACCTTGTCACCGTCGTCGTAGCCGAGCCCTCGCTCAGCCCCCGTGCCGACGTCGTAGCAGCTGTAATCGATATCCGCACCGTAAACCGTCAGAGAGGTCAGCTCTGCCTCGCCGCTTGTTGAGAGCTTGATGCCTCCCTCACCGCAGGCGGAGTATTTGGTCGCACCGCCCCCCGCCGACGACTCCTCGTCAAGGATATGCAGCATCCTCTTAAACACCGATGCTCACTCCCCTCACGTGGCAGTTCATTCGTCCGTCCTTCCAGAAAAAGAGGGTGTAATGCATATCCGTCTTGGGGATAAACACGCCGTCCTCGACGTCCCTTCCGCTGAAGAGGATCTCCATCGTGGAGTCAAAGCTGATGGGCGTGTCCGAGAGCGTGTCAAAGGCGAGGATAGCCGTGTAGTTGTCCGCCGATGCGTGGTCAAGGACGACCTCGAGCCATTCAACGAAGGAGAGCCTCACGTCGTCAAGATGCGAGAGCGTCACGGTGGGGTATTCCTCCTCGCTGGATATCGACCTTCCTATGAAGGAGGGCAGCTTCGAGTAGGGGGTAACGCCGTCGCCTATCTTGAGGTCGTAGCCCTTCTCAAGCCTCGTCAGTGCCAGCTCGCCGTCGGGAATGATGGGGTCAGAGTCGAGCCAGCCGGCCTCGTCGCCCCTCCTGTGCTTAATGCTTATCATATTGCTTCACCTCCGCCTGTAAGCTCCTCGGGTCCGCCCAAATCGAGCGTAAGCTCGGTCGGGCTCTCTATCGCCGCTCTGATGGCCGCGACGTCCTCCTCGTGTTTTTCTTTAAGTGCTTCAATCTCCGAGCCGAGCGTGTCCATCCTCTCTGTGTGCTCATCCCTCGTGCCCTCGAGCGCCGACGTAGCTTCGGCAACCGCTGCCTCAAGCTCTCTGATGCCCTCGCCGAGTCTGCCGACCTCAGCGCTCGACGTGCCGAGCGAACCCTCAAGTGCGGATAGCTCCTCCTCAAGCTCGAGGATCACCTCGGCGAGGCTCTTGCCAAGCACGGTTAAGTAATTTGCAAATTCGCCCGACCTGATGTCCGAGAACAGCTCCTTAAGGCTATGCCCGTCGGATATGCCGGTGAGGATAGACTCGGACACGCCGCCCTCGCCCTCCCTTGCGATATCCTCGAGCAGGGCGTTAAACCTCCCTATGATATAAAGCGGAAGCCTGTCAAACGCCGCCTTCATATCCTTCGCCGTATATCCCGCTCCGCCAAAGGAGGTGGGCGCCGTCGGGCGCGAGGGGAGCGAGGAGATCAGAAGATCTCTGATATCGGCGTCTGTTATTTTTGTAACCGTCAATGCGTTTTTCCTTTCTCCCTCCCCGCTCGGGGGAGAGCAAAAATCTATATTTATCCCCATACGGGTGTTAAAAAAGTAGTGTAAAGCCGCACTCGTACCCACTTGTACGGAGCTTAAAAAATCGCAATCATATTCTGCGATGCTCTAGTCCTGAAAACGATTAATCAAGCTTGTATTCTGCGATGCCCTAGTTCTGAAAACGAATAATCAAGCTTGTATTCTGCGTGGTGCCGGGTTTGAAAATAAAAACTAAAGCTTACATTCTGTGTTATCAGAGGCTTGAAAATGCATCAAAAGAGCTATCCATCCCTGTGGGTACGTGATGCTAAATACGCCCTGTGTCGCCATCGGTATGCCGGGATATTAAGATCCATCGGTGATGGCGCCTCAGCTCCTCTTAACCCTGCCCGACACGGTGTAGCGGTAGGCGATATTGTAGATGCCTATCGGGGTCGCGTAGCCGTCGGTGTAGAAGGTTATCTGCTTTTCGACCCAGCCCTTAGCCCTCTCGGGGATAGGCACGGTCTCGTGATCCGACACGAGCAGCGAGGAGGATGCGAGATCCAGCTCGTCGAAGGAAAGCGCCGAGGCGGGGAAGCTCGTCACGCCCTTGTAGTCCGAGCTCTCGGTGCCGACCTCGCAGTGTAGGAGTGCGCCGGACAGAGCCCCGACCTTCACCGTCAGGGAATTCTTCACCGTGCTTTTGCGCAGGTGTGGGATGCCGCAGTCGTCATAAGCGGTCTTGACGGCGTATCTCACGGCGTGCCCGTCAAATGGGTAGAAGGAGGGGTGCAGTCTGTGACCCATCACCCTTTTGTATTCCTCGGCGTCAAAGCCCTCCATAGATGCAAGATGCTTGGGTGTGACGCCCCTCTTGTCGTTGTTGAAGAGCAGAAGAGCGCCCGACTCCGTGCCGAAGAAGAGCAGCTCGCCCCTGCCGTATATAGCAGTAGGCAGAGATAGGGTGCCGCCCCTCCTTTCTCCCGTTCGGTAGAGGGAATATTTTACGCCGTCGATAATTCCGTAGTACACCGTTTTGCCACCCGTGTCGACGGAATAAGCAACTCCCTCGAAGATCCCGCCCTCGTCAGGATGTGCGAAAACGTCACCCGTCTCGTATGAATCAAAGCGCCAGACCTCCTCGTCGCCCTCGTGGCTGCCGACTCCTTTGATGACGAACCATTCGTATTCGGTGGCGCCGCTCGGATGGCGGAAGGTGGCTCTCGAGTCGGCAAGGTAGAAGCAGTCGCCCACGGCAACGACCAGATATCCGCACCATTCTGCAAGCATCGCAGTCCTCAAATCGAGCTTTTGTAAATCATAATTTACATTATCCGACCTGCAAACCACGCTCCTCTCCTTGTCGATGTTCACCTTATCGAGCGCAAATAGGCCGCCCTCGGAGATGAAAACCGGATCGTCGAGGAAGTTTATCGCCGCCCCCTGCGCCGCTATCCCCGAATGCACGTAGCTCGTCGGATATATCCTCGGCATATAGGAGTCGGAGGTCGTCGACGGCGTGTGATAAAATATGCTGCCCGAGCCGTCGTCCCCTGCCTTAAAGACGGCAAGCCTCTCACCTGCCGCAAGCAGTGCCACCACCGGATGCTCGCCTACGCCGTCGGTCAGGTAGTTATGCTCACCGAAGTATAGGAGGTCGCCCTCCCTATCCGACAGCGGAGCAGAGTAGAACACGGTGTTGTAAAGCCCAGGGCTTCCGGCGAGGAAAACTCTGTTGTCAAAGCTCTCGGCAACCGTCGCTCCGGTTATGGCATCCACGCCCTCGAGCCCCTCCTTGAATGGGGAGCTGCCGAGATCGACCTTTGCCGTCAGCGTCAGTATTCTATCCCATCCGCCGGGGCATCTGGCTATGATGGCTGCCGCCACGTCGTTTTCATATACGGGCTCGAAGTCACACGTCTTTTCGCCGTCGTAGAGGTCAAACACCTCATACGGGTGCGAAAACAGAGGCATTTTAATCAGCGCGGTGCGATCCTCGTCACCGAAAATAAACTCCTTATCCGAGATCTGGTCGTAGCCCTCTAGCTTCTTCAGCTGCTCCTCGACGCCTGCGTAATGCACGTTATTCAGGCTATCGCAAAGGTGGAAGGGTGAGGAGCCTATCTTCGATAGTCCGATACCGAGGTAGCAGTCGGTCAGCTCTCCGCAGTTGTCAAACGCCGCCATTCCTATCTCCTTTACCGTCCTCGGCAGGTAGATAGCCGTCGCCCTCTTACAGTATGAGAAGGCGAATGCACCTATCCTCTCTACCCCCTCTGCTATCCTGATCTCGCTGACGAGAGTAGCAAGAAAGAAGGCGTAATCGCCTATCTCCGTCACACGGTATTCACGCCCTGCGATAACCGTCACCGAAGGCACCGACAGCACGCCCTCGTAGTCACGGTCAAAGCCGGTTGCGGCACAGGTGCCCTCCCCCTCGTCAAGCACGGTGTAGCGTATGCCGGGCGTCTCCCACACGTTCCTCGACGGGTCCGTGACGATATAGCGCTCCCTCGCCGAGGGGGTGAGGAGGTTGCGCTGCTCGAGGATAGAGCCGTTTTGGTAGAGGATGGGCTCGTAGGGGGATAGCTCGCCCGAATTCAAGGAGAGCGCCTTGCCCTCGCCCTCGACGGCTATGACGTCGCTGCCCGTGAGGTAGTAGACCCGCCCCGCCCCCTTGAAGTGAGGGCATTTTCTGTCGGGCAGCTTGCAGATCGGGTCACCCGGGGTAAATGAGTCACGCTCCGAGAGCGGCATCGAATATAGAGCCGAGCCCGCATGGATCAGTAGCCTCTCATCGGTCGGCGATGGCGAATGCCACACGATGGAATGTATCCTCGCTCCGAGGTCGGCGAGCCGCCTGAAGCCGGGCACGCTCTCGATTATTCCGCCGCCCTCGCCCCTGTAATCACGCCAGACGTTCTCCGCGTATGAGAGGCGGTTTTTTGAAATGCCCGTGCCGCTGCCGCCAAGCTCGACCCCGACTATGTCACGGTAGGCACGTGTGTATTCTGTCTTTTTGGAAATTCCTGCCATCACGCCCACCCATTCGTCACGAGCCTCGTGCCGGCTTCCTTCGGCATATAGATGCGCAGCGTGGCTATTCCGTCCTTATATAATGAGAGGTAATACTGCGCCTTCTCCGGGTCGTCGTCGAGCCAGACGTAGGAGGCGACCAGCAGCGGCAAAAGCTCCTCGACCTCGGGCGCAAGCTCTAAGATCTCCTCCTCAGCCCACGCCTCCTTATCCTCGGGAGCTCGGCAGTAGCTGAGGTTCACGACGCCGGAGTAGCCCTCGGGTAAGATCAGCTCGCCGCCCAGCACCTGCGCACCCGGAATAGGAAGTCCTCTCGTGTCCGTCGCCTCGCCGTGCGGGCAGAGGTAGTCGGGGACGTAGGCGGTGATCTTGTAGCAGCTCCTTTTTCTGTACGTCGGGATATCGGACTTATCATTTCCGATAACGTAGGGGAAGGAGCAGAGCCCGTAGACGGTAAAGGCTGAGCCGCCGATAAACGTGATGGAAAACTCCTCGCTATGGGTGAAGTCCTTAAAGTCGGAAAGCTCGGTGTTAAACTCACGTATCAGCCTGATCCTTCCGTCCGTGATAAGGTACTGCCCCTTGCCCGAAACGGTAAAGGAATAGGCTCTGCCACGCATATTGAAGGTCTCGCCGCCCTTGCCCGAATGCACGTAGGTCGCACGGTAGAGCCTCCCCTCAAAAGGCGGTACCGAAATGGCAGCCGTGCGCACGACGGGCCTGTCGAGATACACCGTGCGCATCGCACGTCTGAGGGCGTATCTGAGCGTCTCCTCGTCGCCTATCTCACCCTCAAAGCCAAGGCGTGCGACCGCTCTTTTCAGCTGTTTATATGTCATCTTCTCTTCTTTTCCTTTCTTCTCTGATAGATGGGATAGGAGGCGACCTCAGGCGGCAAGAGCTGACCCGTGTTAAGTTTCTCGCCTCTTTTCATTACTTGGCCGGAGGCGCATCTTAGCGGCAAGAGGCGACTCGTGTCAGGTTTCTCGCCTCTTTTCATTACTCGGCCGGAGGCGCATTTTAGCGGCAAGAGGCGACCTGTGTCAGGTTTTCGCCTCTTTTTCATTACTTGGCCGGAGGCGCATCTTAGCTACAAGAGGCGACCCGTGTCAGGTTTTCGCCCGCCCTTCCTCGGTCGCTGATGGGTGTGTGCTTTGCCGCCCTTTTCGCTCTCCTATCCCGCTTTTGGCACGTCGCCGGATAAAAAAACTATAAATATCAAGCGAAATGCCAATAAGTATTTACTTTATACTAAGGAAAATCAGAGTGCGGTAGCTCCGCTCACCTCGGATGCGGAGTCGACGGCGAGCAGGATGTGCTTATAGTTGCCGAAGCCTACGCCGAAGCGGCATCTGCCGCACCACATATAGTTGCCGGTGTGGTTGTCCACCCAGTTGGTGACGGTGAGGGGTATACGGTTGAAGAACATGTTGCCCGAGAGGTTCTTGTTTGCCTCGCTCGACATGATCATCACGCGGTCGTCAGAAGCCTGCCAGCCGGGCATAACGATGACGTTCCAGGCGCCGTAGTTGAGGTTGATGTCGTTGTTGCCCGAGCCGAGCGCACCCGCCGTGCCGCAGACCTTCTTTGCGATCTGCTCTGCGATGGGTCTGTTGCCGGGGAGGATGATGGTGTCGGCGGTATAGCCGAGGGGCTCGCCGTTTTCATCCTTCATATTTCTGAGCTTGACCGAAAGCTCGGAGAGCGCCTCCTCGAAGGCTGCGGTGGAGGCCACCCTGCCCGTGCCGGACTTGAAGATGTCGCCCCAGAAGTAGTTGGACTGATTACCGATCGCTCCGCCCTCGGTGCCGTAGCAGTGGTCCTTTGAGAAGAGAGCCATGCCGTCGGGGGCGGTGAGGTCGAGCTTCGCCTTTGCGAAGGTGCCGCTCTCGCTCGTTCCGTTTGCGAGTGCGTATTCGCAGATCTTGTGCATCGTCTTGTAGTAAGCACGGGTGAAGTTCTCGGCTCTGCGCTTCGCATCCTGCGCTACGCCGTAGTTTGCGTCCTCCATCATCTCCGCCGTGATGGTAAACTCCTTCATAAACTGGATATGCTCGATGAACTTGCGGTAGGTCTCTCTGATAGAGTCTGCCTCTGCCGCAGCGCCCTCCGCCGTCGCCTGGAAGACCTCGAACTCGCTCTGGCCGATTATAGTTTCGCCAAACTTTCCGCTCTTCTCGACGTTGAAGAGCCAGTCGCAGATGCCGCCCTTCTTGGTGAGTAGGTCGCTCTCATGCTCGATAACCATCTTGATGGGTGTCTCGAGCTTGCCGACGGCTGCGTTGGAGTAGCCGTTACTCTTTGAATAAATTATCATTTTCTTTTCTCCTTATCGATTAACCTTTTTGTGTAGTCTGTGTAGCTCGTTGTCGCCAAGGGTGGGGAAGAGCTCCCTCATCCCGAGAAGCTCCGAGTGTGTCATTGTGCCACTTGGTGTCCCTGCACCTCTTGGCACGGAGGAGGTGAGATGCGCTCTGCCGTTTACTCTCGGGCGCGCCTCCCTCGTCGCAAGATACGCCTCCTTCGGGCTGAGCCCGAGGTCACGCAGCGCTCCGTATCTCGCCGAGCCCTTTATCTCGGCTAAATGCCCGATGGGCATAAGCTCGGGGAAGAGCGACTTTAAGAGCGCAAGATCGTCGGCAGCCATCCTCTCGTAGTCGGCCTCGGTCGGTCCTTCCTTGGCAGAACCGACGCCGTTATCATCCTCCTCGCCGCCGTCCGTGGCATGGGCGTCGTCGCCCTCGCTCGGAGCCTCGTCTGCTCCCTCATCGCCACCCTCGGCTTCGCCGTTTTGCGCCGCTTTGCCGTCTCTACTTTCGGTGTTGTCCTCACTCTCACAGCCCTCGTCCGTATCGGGTGTGTCACCGTCAACGGAGGGGTCGTCAGCGCCCTCGCCGCTCCTATCAATAAGCCCATCTGCTGAAGCCTCGCCGTAATTACGGGCAAGCCCGTCGGCATCCTCCTCACCGTCGGCATAATAAGCTCCGAACGGGTCAAATTCTCCACCCGTCTCGCCTCCCTCGGCCGAATCGGCAGCCTCGCCGTCAACAAGCATCTCGCCGTCCTCACCGTGATCGGATATCTCGCTACCCTCGCCGAAAACGTCGGCATTTCCTTCGGGCTCTGCACCTATGCCATCCGTAGGATAGCTTATCTCTGCATCCGTCGCCCCTTTATCTCTTTCGGTAGCCTTGATTTCGTCACCCGTGTCGGTGCTTTCGCCTATGCCAGCTACGATCCCGTCACCCGTGTCGGTGCTTTTGCCTATGCCTGCTACGGTCACGTCACCCGTGTCGGTGCTTTTGCCTATGCCCGCTACGATCCCGTCACCCGTGTCTGTGGGTATGTCGGCGCCTGCCTCGATCAAACTCTCTTCCGTCGCTCTCACGCCTTACGCCCTCCTGAGCCTTAAGTCGCCGTTTTTGGTCGCCTGGGTCTTGTGTGCCTTGGGCTCGCCCTTAGGGCTTACGGGTGCGTTGATCCTTGCCAGGCTGTGAGTGCGATAGGGCGCACTCTTGTCCTGAGCGTTCTTGATGTTTTTCATTTCTCTTTTCCTTTCTTTATGTGTTTTTCTTGGAAAATGTAAAGTATAGTTTTCTTATTGTGGCTCTATTCCTGCTTTATTAGCTCGCCTTGGTCGACAAGCCTTCTCGCTTTGGCGCTCAGCCTTTCAGCTATAAGCCTTGGTCGACAAGCCTTCTTGTTTTGTCGATAAGCCTTTCAGCTATAAGTCTTGTCGATCAACCTCTCTGGCTTTAGGCCCTCTCGCCCTGCCGATAGAGCCTTTTTTCCCTGTTCCTACCTTTGCCATATCGGCTTTAGCGACTGGTCGGAGAGGTCCTCAAGATATTTAAGATAATCCTTTGAATATTCCTTGAATTTTTTGTGGTAGTCCTCAGCCGCCCTGACAAGCTCGGCGATGTCCTCGTCCTTGAGGCCAACGAGTGCGGCGTAGCTTGCCGCCGTCTCGGGTGTATATTCGAGGTTATAGATGCGGTCTATGATATCCTTCTTGACTGCGCCCTTAACGCTATCGTAAACGGCGGCGGCAGCTCTCTCTGCGCCTTCGGCGCTGAGCCCCCTCTCAAGCGAATATCTGATAACCGTCTCGGGGTCAAGCACCATCTGTCTTGTGAACTGCTCGGTTATCTGCCTTATGCTGCTGTCCTCCTTATTCTTATAGCTTTTAAGATAGCTTTCGTAGCCGGAGTAGGCGTCCGAAAGCTTTGCCGCCCTGTCGCTCGCTATATCCTTGAATGCCGCCTTGACGTTTTCGCCCGAGCGCTTTTTGAGATAGGCGGCGTAGCCCTCTCCGAGCCCTCGCTCGAGCATCCGCTCCCGCTCCTTGCCGTATCTCGTCGTGTTTTTGTAAGCCGAGCCGAGCACGGCTGCCTGCCTCCTCGCCGCCGTGCGGTCTGCCTCGGCGATGTCCTCTCTTGCGTATTCCTCGAGGGTCAGCTCTCTGTTCTTTTTTGCGAGCAGCTTTAGGTAGTCGTCTAAGTAGTCCTTAAATCCGGTCGTACTCACGGTCAGCCTCCCTTCCGATCTCCGCCTTGAAGTATTCGACGTTTTCTCTCGCGTATGGGTAATGCGCTCTCTCCTGCGCCTGCCAGTACCTTAGGAGGGTGATGGGCTCGGAGGGGTCGCCGAGCGTGCCTGCCTTGAGGTTTTCGAGATTTCTCTCCCACAGCGCCTCTCGCTGGTATTCCGAGCCGCCGTTGAGGTCAACTCCGAAGAGGTAGTCGTCGTCGAAGTAGTATTCGCCCGCCAGATGGTCAAAGCGGAGGAAGTCGTACCGACAGAATTCACTCGAATGAACCCTGCCGTATGCGTCCTTGTAGGTCAGGCGCCTCGGCTCGTCGGCAAATGCGAGGTAGAGGCAGAAGATGATCCTGTCAAGCTCGGCGTATGCCGTGTGCTTCATCATCTTTTTCGATTCAAGCCTGCCCGATGCCTGCGAGATCCTTAGCTGCCTTGCGACGCCCGACTCACCTGATGCGGAGTCTATGCCCTGGTAGGCGTCGGAAATTCCGATCACCCTCTTTGCATGGTCGTAGAGCCTCTCCGCCTCTATGATGTCCTGGCTGACGTCGGGCGTCGTGTCGACCTTACCGTACTGCTGGGCGGATTCGCCCGGCTTCATTCTGATCACCTGGCCGAAAACGGAGTTGTTGACCGTAACCGTCGCATCCTCCGGCACAATGGGCGTGACCGCCGCGCGAAGCAGCTTCTTTAATATCCTCGACTCGACCTTGTTTATCGCCTGCTGCTGCGGCCTTATGTAGTCGCAGTCGGATTGACCGAAGAGCGAGCCCTCGCCCGAGGTGTTCTTTCGGATGACGATGGGGAAGAGCTTCGGCGTGTAGTAGGGCACCTCGCGGGGGATCAGCCCCGTCTCTACGGCCCCCTCCTCCGTCAGCCTCACCTCGGGGATAACGTCGCCCGTGTAGAAGCTCAGTATCTCGGGGTCGAGCAGCTCCTTTTTTATCTCAAGCGTCTGCCTTTTTCCTCCGCAGGAGCAGCTCTCCTCGCCGCAGGTGCAGCAGACCTCGGCTCGGCGGGTGTAGTATCTCGGCAGGTCAGAGAGCGTCAGCTCTCCCGAGAAGATAAATCTGCCGACCTCGCCCTCCTCGTCGCGCCAGAAGCAGATGACGAGCGAAACGGTGTCGCCCTCCTCGCCGCCAGTGTGATAGTCAAATTCGCTTTCGCATAGCTCGACCTCCTCCTCCGAGAGGCGATATCTTCTCATTATCTCGCCGCGCGTGGTGGTAAATCTTAAGAAGCAGTATTCCATATCCCTTATCGAATAGATGCCCGGCTGAGGGACGAGATCGCGGGGGGAGAGGCAGTGGACCTTCACCGAGCCGACCTCGCCGAGATGCTCCTCCGAGTTGTCCCATTCGGCGTACCAGACGCTGCCGCCGTAGATGTAGGTGTAGCGCTCGTCCATATCGTTCATTTCCTCGAAGGGCAGCTTTTCTCTGACCGAGCGTAGGAGGCGCTCGATGTTGTGTGCGTTTCGCTCTCTCGCCTCGCTGTAAGCCGCCGCCTCCGCCTTCGGCATCGGGATGTCCGAGCCGATCTGGCTCTCCACGATCTCGTAGGTGATGTTTCTGACGGTCAGCGCCGCCTCGTCGGAGCCATCGATCTCGGTCGAGCCTCGGTATTGGCTCATGGCTCTGTCAAAGGAGGCGTATAGCTCTGCCGAGTTCATTCTCGCATTGTCGTAAAGCTCCTTGAAGAAGGCGAGGCGCTCGGCTTTGTTGTTCTTTGGTGTTTTCACGTTGGTTCTCCGTATTTTTGCTTTAAATATATCCTGCCTGCTTCGTCTGCGGCTCGGTAGTCCTCCCACATATCGGGGCTCCAGTGGGTGCGCCTCACCGCTCCTCTTTCCTCGCTCGGGCGTGTGTGATAGATGGCAAAGCCCCTCAGTGCGTCGGGCGCATGGGTCAGCTCGTGCGGCTCGGTAGAGCAGTCGGTGGGCTTTAATTTATCCACCGTGAGCGCAGGCAGGCAGCGTATAAGCTCAAAGCAGGTGGAAAAGATGTAGAGCGAGGGTGCGCCGCCCCTCGGGCAGAGCAGCTCCTTGACGGCGAGCCAGCCGCATTCGCGGTCGTTTGAGGTCCTTGTGAAGTTGACGCCAAACTCAGAAAAGAGGCTAGCCTTCGTCTTTCCCGTCTCTTGGCTTCTCGACCAGAGGTCGGGCGGTGCCAGCGTTGCGTAGATCTCCTCGCCCTTAGGCGTCCTCTCGAGGATGGCTGCCGCCGCTCGGCTGATAGGAAGGTCCGACTCACAGTACTCACGGTAGACGTAGGCTCTCCCCTCGGGCGACAGAGCGATCCAAAGCACGGCGAGGCGGTCGAGCCCATAGTCAAGCGTGCGGTATCTGCGCCAGGAGGATGGGATCTCAAATGGCTCGATAATATGCCTCTCTCTTGAAAACTCGCTGAAATACTGCCCCTCGAAGATGTCCCAGTCGCCGTCGAGCAGAGCTTTTCTCTCCCTTTCGGGCAGGGCAAGCAGCCTCGTGCGGTAATTTGGGTCGGAAGCGGTAAGAAATGCGTTGTCGTCAAGCAGGGAGGGGATAAAGATCCTCGTCATCCCGAGTGCGGCAAAGGCGGAGCCCCTGGGCGCCGGGTCAACGAACCTCTCCTTCACCCAGGTGTGGCCGATGCCGCCGGGGTTTGTCGTGGACTTGACCTGCTTCGGATAGCCGTTTGCGCCCCTGAGGCGTGAGAGCAGATAGACGTATTGCGCCTCGGTGAAGTGCGTCAGCTCGTCAAAGCGGATGCAGTCGTATTCCGCAGACTGATATTGATAGACGTCGCTTTCTGTGGCGCAGTAGCCGAAGTCGATGATCGATCCGTTAATAAATCTGCCGACGTGCGAGGAGGAGTTAAAGCTCCATATCTCCCTCGGATAGAGCGAGAGCGCCGCTCGGATCAGCGACTTGTCAAGCTCGGCAAACGAACGCCGCAGGATCAGCTGCTTCGAGCCGGGGTATCTCAGGGCAAAGAGCAGAGCGTCAACGACCTGCCCGTAGGATTTTCCTCCGCCCGCCGCCCCTCCGAACAGCACCTCTGCCTCGGCGGCGTCTATAAACGTCTTTTGCTTTTTAGTTACCTTAATTGATAGCGTCATAGTGTTTTAATGCTGAATGCAGAATGCATAATGCATAATGCATAATAGATGGCGAAAGATGCCGAAAATGTAAATTATTATTATCATTCTCGGTGGTGTAATGCACGGTGGCAGGCATCGCCGCCTCCTTAAACCACCTCAACTCGCACCTCGAGCGCACCGTCGCTCACCGCCTCCTTTTCCTCTGATGATATAAGCAGCTTCGCAAAGGAGGAGTCGAGCCTACGGCACAGCGCCCCGTCGATGATGGTGTCCCGCCTTATCGCCTCGCATTCAGCCCACGCCTCGTTAAACCTCTTGTGCCTCCTCCAGCCCTCAAGCTCGCCGAGCGTTACGCCCATAGCCCTCGCAAACTTCGAAAAGCTCGCAACCCCCTCGCCCGAATAGGAGCTAAAGAAGGAGTATAGCCTCCTCGGCATCTGTGCCGTGTATTTAGTTTTTCCTCTCTTCATACGTCCTCCTCTCACTTTGCGCGAGCTAAGCTCCTCTCACTTTGCGCCGAGCTAAGCTCCTCTCGGCTGCGCCCTGCCGCTCGTTTGGGTGCCGCAGCTGCTCTCGCGTTTTTGCTTGCGACCGTTTAAGTGTCTCACCTGCTCGGCTCTTGCAGCTGCTCTCGCGCTCATTTCATCCGCCGCAGCTGCTCTCTCGCTCATTTAATCCGCCGCAGCTGCCCGCTCTCGCTTCGGGCGCTTTTCTTGCCCTGAAATCCTGCTTCCTTCGCCCCGCATCCCGATTATATCAGGCTTTATTGCCGCCGTAAGTAAGGAACGGTTCCAAATTACAGCCTCAAATCACTCCAAAAACTATGCAACCTGCACAATAAAAACAGCATAAAAAATACCCGAAAACCCGATTTTCCTAGGAAAATCAAGGGCTCGCGGGCTTTTCACGGTTAAATGTAACTAAACTGTGAACGATGAAAGTTGAAAAAAGAAAAGGACAAGAGATAGATCCCTTGTCCCAAGAAAAATTCTGCGCCACGAATGCGAGATGTTCTTAGCGGAGAATTATAAAAATACCACTAAGTGCGAGCATCGCACCTGACTGGTCAAATCTATAGCTTGGCGAAGACAATCATAATTTGCCCTCGGCAAAAACTTCGCTTCGCTCTAGCAAAAGCTTCGCTTTGCCTTAGCAAAAGCTTCACCGCGGCACTGCCGCACTAGTCCATCACAAGCTCGTATAGCTCCATCAGCTCCTCCTCGAGCCTTGCCTTTTCCTCCTCGATCTCTGCGGCTCTCTTGTAGTCGCTTGCCGCCTCGCCGAACAGCTCCTCCTCGAGCCGCTCAAGCTCTGCCTCTATCTCGGGGATGCGTGCCCTCGCACGCTCGAGCCTGCGCTCCTCGCCTCGGCGCCTTGCGTTTTCACGCTTTTTCGCCTCGTATTCCTCTCTCGAGTCGGTGGTGCGCTTTTCTTCCTTTGGTATCTCGGCGTGTATGCGCTCGCGCAGGCGCAGATATTCCGCATACGCATCGTCGTAGTCCTCCAGCACGCAGTCCATCATTCCGTGCGGCATACCGGGTGCAAGCTCGATGATGCGGGTCGCTATACTGTTTATAAAATATCTGTCGTGCGAAACGGCGATTATAGTACCGGGAAAGGCGATGAGCGCCGTCTCCAGCGCCTCGCAGGAGCCTATATCAAGGTGGTTGGTAGGCTCGTCGAGGATGAGAAGGTTGACCTTTTTGAGTATGAGCTTTGCCAGCGTCAGCCTCGCACGCTCGCCGCCCGACAGAGTGGAGATAGGCTTGTCAATATCCTCCGCTCCGAAGAGGAAGAGCGCCAGCGTGCTCCTTAGCTCTAAGTCCTTCTTCTCGGGGTATTCGTCGTGCATCTCCTCAAACACCGTCTTGTTCTCCGAGAGGCCTCTGTTCTCCTGATCGTAGTATCCTATCTTAATATTATATCCGAGGGTTATAGAGCCCTCCGTCGGGGTCATCCTCGAGTTCATCAGCTTCATCAGCGTGGACTTGCCCGAGCCGTTCGGCCCGAGTATCATGACCCTCTCGCCCGATCGGACGAGAAAATCGAGGTCACGGATCAGCACCTTTTCCCCATACGAGAAGCCTAGCCCCCTGACCGTCATGACGTCGCCCGCCGACTCCTCAAGTGCGGAAAACCTCATCCGTATGTCCTTAGGTGCCTTCGGCGCAAGCTCGACAAGCTCCATCCTATCGAGCTGCTTTTCCTTCGCACGGATGGTGACGAAGTTGTGCTCCCTGTTGCACCTGCGCTGAAACTCTATGTTCGCCCTGATCCTGGCGATCTCCTTTTGCTGCTCCTTGTATCTCTTCTCGAGCGAGTCAGCCTCCTTCATCATCATCTCCTTCGCCTTAGTGTAGGCGGCGGGGTAGAGCCTCGCCCTTCCGTAGAGGATGTGCAGGGTCTTGCTCGTCGTCCGATCGAGAAAGTATCTGTCGTGGGAGATGATCAGCACGGTCTTTTTGTATGATGCTATATAACTCTCCAGCCAAGCGAGCGCATCTATATCCAGGTGGTTGGTCGGCTCGTCCAGCATAAGTATATCCGGCTCGGTAGCCAGAAGGCGTGCGAGCGCAAGACGTGTATACTGACCTCCCGACAGGGTAGAGAGCTTCTGCGATATCATAACCTCGTCAAAGCCGAGGCGCATCAGCATTCCGCGGCACCTGCCTCGGAACTCAAGTCCGCCCCCCTCGCGATATCTGCGCTCCTCGTCCGAAAGGCGTGAGGACAGAGCCATCATCCGCTCCTCGTCCTTTTTCTCTGCCGCCTGCCTCAGCTCTATCTCCGTGCGTGCGATCCTCTCCTCAAGCTCGATCAGCGAGGGAAACGCCGTGTACATATATTCAAGCGACGACATCTCACCCGGCAGTGCCGAGAGGTCGGGGTTTTGCTCAAGTATACCGACGGTGTGTCCCTTTTGTATATATACGTCGCCCGCATCGGCGGTGTATTCACCCGTAATAATGCGGAAGAGCGAGGTCTTGCCCGCACCGTTAACGCCGATGATGCCGACCCTGTCTCCGTCATTTACCGAAAAGGATATGTTTTTTAAAATTTCGTCAGCCCCAAACGAGAGCCCGACCCCGTCAACAGATAATGCGATCATTCTATCTCCAAAATTAGTAATACTAAGCAAAAATATGTTGCTGCGCAAATGATGTCGGCTTGCGCCGAATGATGTTGTTGCGCAAATGATGTCGGCTTGCGCCGAATGATGTTGCTGCGCAAATGATGTCGCCTGATGGGCGAATGATGTTGCTGCGCAAATGAGGAATGATGGTAAGAGCTCGTCCTCCTATATCTACTCACCGCTTTTGCCCTCGGGCAAAAACTTCACTTCGACCTCGGAGAAACTTCACTTCGTCTTTGACGAAACTTCACTTTGCGCCTAGCAAAACTTCACCGCGGCTCTTCCGCTTTCTTCGCTGCGGCTCTGCCGCCTTCTATTCTACCATTTTTATATATAAATGTCAATAAAGCGACGGCAAAGCTGTATAAACCGCATATATAGATGCATAAATATTCAACATCATTCATATTTATTCAGCGTAATATTCCTATTTTTTAAATAATATTCGCTAAAATTAAGCCAAAAACGCATTATTTTTTGTAACAAACGAATAAATAAACAATTTTTTTGAATAAATTTTCAAAAACCTATTGACAAACCAAAACCGTCGGTGTATAATAGGCACATCTTCAAAAAAACGGTGGCTCCGAAACAGCCGACAATGAAAGGAATTTTACCATGAAAAAGATCGTTTCGCTTCTTCTTGCGCTTGCTCTTTGTATGACCTGCGCATTTGCTCTTACCTCCTGCTTCAACGTTGAGGACGAGGATGAGGTAAAGGTTATCGACATCGCTCTCACCGTAGAGGAATATGCCTTTGCAGTTGCAAAGGGTCAGGCTGACCTTCTCGCCAAGGTCAACGAGCTTATGGACGAGATCACCGCTGACGGAACCTTCGACGCTATCGTTAACAAGTATTTCGGCGACGGCACTCCCACCGAGGTCGTTTCCGCATCCGAGATGAAGACCGACGGCTCTCAGCTCATCGTTGCAACCAACGCTGCTTTCGCTCCCTTCGAGTATAAGGAAGGCGCTAAGTACTACGGCCTCGACCTTGAGATCATGGCTCTGCTCGCTGAGAAGCTTGACAAGGAGCTCTACATCTACAACATGGAGTTTGACGCAGTTTGCCTTGCAGTATCTGCAGAGGGCGGCTCCTACGAGGGCGAGGACGGTCAGATGGTAGAGGTTTCAGGCGGCATCGCTGATATCGCAGCAGCAGGCCTCACCGTAAACGAGACCCGTCAGCAGATCCTCGACTTCTCCAAGTCCTACTACAATGCATCTCAGATGCTCATCACCGCCGCTGACGACACCACCTTCGACGAGTGCGAGACTGCCGAGGACGTTGAGGCTATCCTTAAGACCTTTGGCAAGGACGTTGTCGTAGGCGTTCAGCGTGGAACCACCGGTCAGTACTACTGCGAGGGTGATGCAGATTGGGGCTTCGATGGCTTCTCATTCACCACTAAGGCAAACAGCTCGGGCGCTCTCGCCGTTCAGGACATCCTTAACGGAAACGCTAAGTACGTTATCATCGACGAGGGACCTGCAAAGGCCATCGTTAAGAACGTAAACGCAGCAAACTAATAGCTTTATTAGATAGGTTGGGGCGGATAACTCTGCCCCAACTTATGCCGTTTTTGGGAACATATATTTACATATAAAGGAACAGAAATGACCAAGATAAAAAAGTTTTTTAAGGACCACTGGATAGACGTCCTCGTGGTCATAGCTATTGTGGCGCTGCTGGCGCTGCTCTGTGCGAGCATTGCCGTGCGCTTTAAGTTTGACAAGAAGTTTGACATCTTCTATCGCAACTTTATAGTCAACGAGGGCTACACCGAGGTCTTAAAGGGCCTTGGCAACACGGCGATAATTGCCATCCTCGGCCTCATCATCGGTATAGTTATCGGAACGCTGATAGCCGTCGTAAAGGTCATCCCCTCCTACTCAAGGATAGTCAGATATCTTCAGAAGTTCGTCGGGGTCTACGTCGCCTTCTTCCGTGGCACGCCGATAGTCGTCCAGCTCCTTGTCGGATATTATATCCTCTTCCCCCTCCTTGGTATGAAGATAGCGCCCGTCGACGCCTGCATATGGATCTTCGGTCTTAACAGCGGCGCATATATCTCGGAGATAATGAGAGGCGGCATCAATTCGGTCGACAAGGGTCAGCTCGAGGCTGCTCGTGCGGTCGGTCTGCCCTTCTCGACCTCGATGATCAAGATCGTCGTCCCCCAGGCTGTCAAAAACATTCTCCCCACCCTCGGCAACGAGTTTATAGCCCTTATCAAGGAAACCGCCGTCGTCGGCTACGTTGGCGCCGTTGACATCACCGTCGCATTCCAGTACCTCGGCTCAAATTCCTACGAGTATATGATCCCCTATCTCGTTATGGCGCTCATTTATATCGTCCTCGTTGCGGGAATATCTATGCTTGTCAAATTAATGGAAAGGAAGTTTGCTAAGAGTGAAAGACGTGATTAATAGCACCGCCGAGAACCCCGGCGTTATTATAGAAACAAAAAAGCTCACGAAGCGCTATGGCGAGCTTCTCGTCCTTGACGAGATAGATGAGGTCATCCATGAGGGCGAAAAGGTTGCGATCATCGGCCCCTCCGGCTCGGGTAAGTCTACCTTCCTCCGCTGCCTCAACTGTATGGAGGATCCCACCTCCGGCTCGGTCATCTTCGAGGGCGTCGACCTCGCAGACCTTAAGGTTAACATCAACACCTCCCGTGAGCATATCGGCATGGTGTTCCAGCAGTTTAACCTCTTCAACAACAAGACCATAATCGAAAACATTATGCTCGCTCCCGTCTACGTCGCAATCAGGGAGCTAAACAAAAAGAAGAGAAGGAACTTCTTCACAAGGATAGCAAACCTCTTCAGAAAAGAGAAGCGTGAGCTCATCCCCATCACCGAAACCAAGGCGTCCATCAAGGCAGGCGCACGTGAGAGAGCTATGGCGCTGCTTGAGCGCATCGGACTTGAGGAAAAGGCAGACGTCTATCCCTCGACGCTCTCGGGCGGTCAGAAGCAGAGGGTCGCTATCGTCAGAGCCCTCGCCATGAACCCCAAGGTCATTCTCTTTGACGAGCCCACCTCCGCCCTCGACCCCGAGATGGTCGGCGAGGTTCTTGACCTTATGCGAGATCTCGCAAAGGAGGGTATGACGATGGTTATCGTAACCCACGAGATGGGCTTTGCACGTGAGTGCGCCGACCGTGTCCTCTTTATGGACGGCGGAAAGATCGAGGAGCAGGGCACGCCCGACGAGCTGTTTAAAAACCCCAAGAGCGAGCGCCTGCGCGAGTTCCTCTCCAAGGTGCTTTGATCTGTCGAGCTGCCGCCACGGGCAGCCATGCCTACGGATATGGGCATAGCTTTTTCTGCAAAATCGTCGCAGCCTTTAAGTATATGGCGCAGCCCACGGACGCACCGACCCACAACTACTACACGACCCACGCAAGGATCAGGCACATCGCTTGATGTCATTAGCGGAGAATTCAAAAATACCGCTAAGTGCGAGCATCGCATTTGTCCGGACAAATGCTGAATGGGCTAAGCCCCACCCCCTATTACAAGCAGAAAGAGCACACACGCAAGACGAAAAAACTTGTATGTATGCTCTTTTTCTGTTGGTGAAGTTTTTGCTGTCGCAAAAGTGAAGTTGTGTTATACACAGTGAAGTTGCTCGCAAAAGCTCGCAGTGAAGTTAAGTTTGCCCATCACTTCGCCATTAGGCGAAACTTCACT
>JAFVXI010000018.1 GCA_017501245.1 Clostridia bacterium | reverse complement strand
GGTCAAACCGCTTTTTACAGCGATTTCGAGAGAGAGCAGAGTGCCGAAAAAGTCAGTGTTTACAAGGCTTTTCGGCGTTTTTCAATTCTTCGGGGAGTGTAGGCGGTGTCCTGCTCCCAAAGCAGGCGCGCTACCGGGCTGCGCTACGCCCCGAGATGTGAGGTTATAGTGAATAGTGAAGAAGTAAAGGGACTGACGTCGTCAGTCCCCTTGGTGCTCCTGCGGGAACTCGAATCCCGGACACCCTGATTAAAAGTCAGGTGCTCTACCGACTGAGCTACAGGGGCATATCGCAATTAGCCATAATATATTAACACAATCACGCCTTTTTGTCAAGTCCTTTTAACAAAAAACACCGCTTAGTTATCGCATTTATGCTTGGCGCCCCGAGCCTCTTGCCTCGGGGCGCTTTATCTTGGGCAAAGGAGGCAAAGGCTTTGCGCACCCTACCTCTTTTCAAATCCTACGAGCAGACCGCCCCTCTCGGCGTAAAAGCTGCATAAGCCGCCGAGTGTATGGATCTCGACCTCACAGTCGGGCAGCTCCTTCAGGATCATATCTGAGAGCTTGTTTGCCGCCGCCTCGTTCTGACAGTGGGCGATACTCACCCTGCCACAGCGCAGCCCCGCCTCCTTAAGCTCGGAGAACATCGTCGCAAGCGCCCTTGCCTCGCCGAGGCATTTGTGGAGCATCTCGAGCGTTCCGACGTCGCTCGCCTTGCCGATGGCGGATATGCCGATAACCTTCGCAACGCTTGCCGCCAGATGCGAAACTCTGCCGTTGTTCGCAAGATTGTTCATCGATTTCAGCATAAAGAGTAGTCCCGTCGACGCCTTGTATTCGTTTATCACGTCGATGATCTCCTCATATTCAAGCCCCTCGTCGATAAGCTCGGAGAGCTTTCTTAGGATCAAGGCGCATTCCGGCCCCGTGGAGAGCGAATCGATAACGTAGACACGCCTCTCGGGATCCCCCGCCTCGTATTCTGCCTTTGCAAGGCAGGCAGAGTTGTAGCTGCCCGACAGGTTGCTCGTGATCGTGCAAACGATGACCCTCTCAGCCCCGCCAAACGCCGCGATCCAGTCCTCGGTGTTGGGGCAGGAGGTGCCCGATCTGCCCTTGTATTTGCTGAGGTGGTCAACCATCGCCCCGACGTCAAGCGCCTCGTCGTCGGTAAAGCTCATATCCTTCGTAGATATCTTGAGTGGCGCCACGAAGATCTCATGATCGCCCGCAGATCTGACGTCAGCCGACGAGTCGGCGACAAGTCTTATTTCTTTCATATGCTTCTCACTTTCCGGGCCTTTCTATGGCGTCTGTCATACGCCGCTAACCTTAAAAGTCGGCTCTTGCGCATCCCGGTATGATCCGACCGCTTGACGCTTTGCCCCGATAATATACACTATGTAGTAATTAGGTTGTAAATACAACGCACATACAACATTATAACCAAATTCTTCCTGTTTGTCAAGCCCATTTGCTAAGCCCGTCGGAAATCGTGTCTTGGCGACGATAAAAACCTTGCGTGATTTGCGACGGCAAAGATATCGCTCTAAAGTAGAGCAACCGTTTTCACAAAAAGCAGAGCTTTATAAAAAAAGACGAGGAGCTATAAAAGCTCTTCGTCCTTTTGCTGCTTTGTTTTTTTATATGCCGGCGCACATGATTTGACAGAAAGACGGCACACCCCGTGTCAAGTTATCGCATTTATCACTCGTCGACGGTGATGTCGCTTGACTTAGGCCTTCTTTGCTTCGGGATATAGAAGAGGAAGGCGAGAGCGCCGAACACGAGCGCCGCAATAAAGAAGGCGATAGAGATCACCCACTCGAGGATAAGATCGGTCATAAAGGAGCCTGCGAAGAGTATCGCACCAAGGGTGATAAGCGCCAGAGCGATGGCAAGGCTGCCGAGCTGAGTGCGAGGCTTCCTCACGTTAAGAGCGTGTACGTAGAGCGTAGCAGTCATAACGACGCCCCTCAGCCATAAAACGACGCCAACCTCCTGGCAGAAGGTAGCGAGTTTGTTCTGGGAGAACTGCTCGATCACAAGACCCAGGATAATAAAAGCAAGGATAACAACCTCAGCCACCGTAAGTCCGAAGACGATACCTCTCGTGCGCTTGAGTTTTTCTCTTAAAAAGAGCAGAAGATAAGCGACGAGCGCGGCAGCGAGGAGAATGTTGATAAAGTAGTCGGAGATGTGCAAGACGGGCAGCATGACGACGCCCAGCGCAAGCGCAACGACGGCAACGATCATATCAAATAGAAAGCTTCTGTATAAGTGCTTCATCATAGCGCCTCCTGTCGTTAGTTTCAGTTGGTTTTCTCGGTTAACTTTATTGTAGCACTGCGTATAAATAAAATCAAGTGGATTTAATCAACTTTTTATAAAAAAAATAAAGAGCGCACACGGGAAGGAGTGCCAACCCGTATGCGCCGTAAAGATAAAGCTAACTATTATTTACAAAAACGTCGATATCAGCCTAAAACGAACTTGCAGAAGCTCTTTTTGCCTCTCTTGATGAGGACGCCCGCCTTAAGCGCCTCCTCGCCTACGGTGGCCTTGGGATCGGTGACCTTTTCACCGTCTACCGAAACGCCGCCCTGCTCGATAGCACGTCTGCCCTCGGAACGGGAGGGAACCATCTTGCCCAGCACGAGAAGGGAGTTTACGTCGATGGCGCCGTCGCGAAGGCTTGCGGGATCAACGCTGACGGAGGGAGTGAGAGCCGAGCTGCCGCCGACGAACAGAGCCTTCGACGCCTCTCTTGCACGCTCTGCCTCCTCCTCGCCGTGCACGAGCTTGGTGAGCTCGTATGCAAGGATGTCCTTCGCCTCGTTGAGCTGTGCGCCCTCCCAGGCATCCATCTTGTCGATCTCCTCAAGGGGAAGGAAGGTCAGCATTCTGATGCACTTGAGGACGTCCTTATCTCCGACGTTTCTCCAGTACTGATAGAAGTCGTAGGGGCTGGTCTTCTTGGGGTCGAGCCAGACTGCGCCGCTCGCCGTCTTGCCCATCTTCTTGCCCTCGGAGTTTAGCAGCAGAGTGATAGTCATGGCGTAAGCGTCCTTGCCGAGCTTCCTTCTGATCAGCTCGGTTCCGCCGAGCATATTGCTCCACTGGTCGTCGCCGCCAAACTGCATATTGCAGCCATAGTGCTGGAAGAGGTGGTAGAAGTCGTAGGACTGCATGATCATGTAGTTAAACTCAAGGAAGGAGAGACCCTTCTCCATCCTCTGCTTGTAGCATTCAGCGGTGAGCATACGGTTGACCGAGAAGCAGGCACCGACCTCACGAAGCAGGTCAACGTAGTTGAGCTTGAGGAGCCAGTCCTCGTTGTTGACCATGATCGCCTTGTCCTCGCCAAACTCGATAAACCTCTCCATCTGATGCTTGAAGCACTCGCAGTTGTGTCTGATGGTCTCGGTGGTCATCATAGAGCGCATGTCGGTTCTGCCCGAGGGGTCGCCGATGTGTCCCGTGCCGCCGCCGATAAGCACGATGGGCTTGTTTCCCGCCATCTGTAGCCTCTTCATAAGGCAAAGAGCCATGAAATGGCCAACGTGCAGGCTGTCCGCCGTGGGGTCGAAGCCGATGTAGAAGACGGCCTTGCCCTCGTTTATCAGCTCCTTGATCTCCGCCTCGTCGGTAACCTGAGCGATCAGCCCACGTGCGACGAGCTCGTCATAAATCTTCATTGTTTTTTCCTCCGTATATATCTCGTTTTTTATTTTTTCTGAAACCTCCCGCAGCTCCCTCCCCGACCTAAGCCGGCAAAAAGAAAAGCCCTCGGGAACATATCCCAAGGGCGAAAGATCCGCGGTACCACCTTGCTTCACGCAGCATTTGCTGCGCCTCCATAAATGCTGTAACGGGCAGACCGTCGTAGCCTACGCACTCCGGGTCGGAGCTTCGGTACGCACTCAGGGATGTATTCACGCATCAGCCTCACGCGCCTCTCATCAGCCGGCAGCTTTCTGTCTTTTGGCAAAATACGCTACTTTTTCCCATCATCGCTTTAATTTATAGAGTTATTTTATCATATCACCCCACGCTTGTCAAGCCCTACGGTGCGCTTTTTGTCAAATTTGGCACCGTAGGCGCTTTTCTGTCTAGGGCAGGCTTCTTTCTTGACTTTATATATGCTTTATGCTATAATAAAGCGCAAAGGAAAAGCTCGGAGGTATACTATGAGAATTATCGTTGGTGCCGATTTCGTTCCCACAGCGGAGAATATTGGCCTTTTTGAAGCAGGCGACGTTGACGCTCTTTTTGGCGAGGAGATAAAGCAGATACTCTCCGAGGCAGACTACCGCATATTTAATCTTGAGTGCGCCCTCACCGACGAGGATACGCCTTTAATGAAGGCGGGTGTTTGTCTGAGAGCCCCAACAGCCACCATCGAGGGCTACCGTGCGGCGGGCGTCGATATGCTCGGCATCGCAAACAACCACGTGCTTGACCACGGCTACGAGGGCTTTCTCTCAACGGTAAACACAATCGATAAGGCAGGCATCGCACGTGTCGGCGGCGGCTTTTCTCAGGAAGAGGCGAGCAAGCCCGCATTCTTCGAGCTTGAGGGAAAGCGCATCGGCGTTTACGCCTGCTGCGAGCATGAGTTCTCCTGGGCCAGGGATTACGGCTTCGGGTCAAACGGCTTCGAGCCTCTTGACAGCCTTGACGAGGTTGCCGAGGCTAAGGCAGAGTGCGACTATCTCATAGTCCTTTATCACGGCGGCAAGGAGCATTACCGCTATCCCTCCCCGAGGCTGACGAAGGTCTGCCGCAGGATGGCTGAAAAGGGCGCCGACCTCGTCCTCTGCCAGCATACGCACTGCATAGGCACCGCCGAGGATCATAATGGCTCGAGGATCGTCTACGGTCAGGGTAATTTCGTGTTCGTTAAGGATAAAAAGGAATATCCCTTCGAGGGCTGGTTTACGGGCATGCTCGTCGCCGTTGACATCACAGACGAGGGGGTTAAGTATGAATACATACCCTACGAGCTGACCGATAAGGGCGTCAGACTTTCTCACGATCCCTCGCTCCTCGAGGGACTCTACGCTCGCTCGAAGGAGGTCGAGGACGACGTCGTCAGAGCGAAAAAATACGCCGAATTTGCCGCAGGCATGATCGGTTCAAGATACGTCAAGCGCATGGTCGGCCACCCCATCGACGATGAGTTTATGATGAATTCGGGCAAGGCTATCTTCCACTATATGGAGTGCGAGGCGCACTACGAGGCGCTCCACACCGGCCTTAAGTATATGCTCGGCTATCCCATCTTCGAGGATAAGGTCAGAAAGTGAGCGTATTGACCGGGCGAATGCCAAACGGCTTAAGTCAAAATCCGTTATGATAAACAGAAAGAGCAAGAGTAAAAGGATTAAATTTCCTTCTATTCTTGCTCTTTTTCGTTTGCTTGGCTTAGAGTTATGAGGCTCGCCGGGCTCGCCACAATGAGCTTGTACGTCACGTTAGTCGCAGCTTATCTCATAAGCCACTGCGCTGACGTATTCCTCGCCTGCATCAATAAAGCCGATGCCGCGGCTGACGCAGTCGGGCTCGATCTGCGCCTCGAGGCAGAACGCCCCGTTTGGCAAAAGGGCTCTTCCGTTTTTCACCGTCGGTGTTGACTTTGGCGGATTTTTCATGACGTAGAGCTGCATACCCGGCTGATTTGTGTATGCCTTAAGGCATAAGCCCTCGCCCCTGACCTCAGCCGCAAGGCCGACACGGATGCCCTCCACCTCGGAAAAGACGGTGGGCTTAAGAATATAGTTATGATCGTAGCCGACGGGACTCTCCTCGATCCTCTCTCCGAAGCTATGCTCAGAGGTGAAGTCAAGGAAGCTGTCCTTGACGGGGATATGCCTGCCCGTCGGTAGTCTTTTTTCGTCAACCTCCGTCACCTCGTCGGCGTATATTATCGCACGGGAGGAAAGCACGTCACGCTCGAAGGAGGAGAGGTTAAAGAAGCCGTGGCTCGTCAGCATGACCGGCGTTTTTTTGTCCGAAACCGCACGGTAGATCACCGAGAGGCGACTGCCCTCGAGGCAAAAGCGGGCGGTAATCTTAAGATTTCCGGGAAAGCCGGACTGACCGTCAGGCGAGAGATAACCGAGCGTAACCGACGAGGGGGTGTGCGAGATGACCTCCCAGGGCTTGTTGTGATAGCCGTCGGTGCCGCCGTGCAGACAGTGCTCGCCGTTGTTCTTTGTCAGCTCGACCGTCTCGCCGTCGATGACCAGCCTGCCGCCGACGATCCTGTTACACACCCTTCCGACCGTCGTGCCGAAATATGCGTGCCCCGTGAGGTATTGCCCGAGCGTTTCCGAGCCGCCGACGATATCCCGTCCGAAGGCGGAAAAGGAGCGTATTGCGGCGCCGTAGCTGATTATCTCCGCCTCAGCCGCGGCACTCCTTAACGTGAATTTGTATATGCTCTCTCCCGAAGGGAGAACTCCGAAAAGCTCCATATTGACTCCTTTATAAAATCCTTTGCTACAATTCTAACACAAGGGATGCGGAAAGTAAAGTAGCCTCCCGGAAAATCTCGGATATTTATTGACTTTACACGCCCTGTATGTTATATTATGAATAGAAAATTGTGAGGTTTTATCTATGGCTAAAATTGCACTCGTTATCAATGGCAAGGGCGGCGTCGGAAAGGACACGCTCTGCGAGCTTGCCCGAAAGCATTATAAGGTATATAACATCTCGAGCGTAGACCCTATCAAGGCTATCGCCAGGGAATGCGGATGGGACGGCAGAAAGGACGACAAGTCCCGCCGCTTCCTCTCGGATCTCAAGGCGCTGACCGTCGCATATAACGATTTTCCCACCGTGTGGGCAAAGGAGCGCTACCTCGGCTTCTTAAAGTCTGAGGACGAGATCATGTTCTTACATATCAGAGAGCCAAAGGAGATAGAGAAGTTCGTCAGCGCAACGGGCGGCGAGGCAAAGACCCTGCTCATCAGAGGCGGCGACAGAATGAATAAGGGCGTCTACGGAAACGCCTCGGACGACAACGTCGAGGACTACGCCTACGACTATTATTTCACCAACGACAAGAGCCTTGAGGAGGCGGAGCGTGATTTCTGCGCTATGCTCGCTTCCATAATGGAATAATCGATTGTATAGATGCAATACGGCTAGTAAAATGCCGTTTTGTAAATATTTGTTTGCTTTGTGCATAGTAAAAATGGCACGGGAAAGGAAACGCAAAATGGAAAAGAAAAATTATTTGAAGGAATGCAACGAGCAAAAGTGGCAAGAGGTGAGAAGCCATCCCTACTTTGAGCGTGTGCGCACCGAGGCTATCGAGCTTGCGGAAAAGCTGCTTCTCGAGGAGCCGCTGCCCCTAAGATTTTCGGACTATCATAAGTTCGTTACAGAGGGATCAAGAAAGCCCTACGGAGCTCGCTCGGGCCAGTATACCAAGAGGATGAGCGCCTTTTTCTTCGCATATATGCTCACGAAGGACGAGAAGTATATCGAGCCTCTCGTCGACGTTATGTGGCAGATCTGCGATATGGAGACCTGGTCCTCAAACGCCCACGTCAAGGAGGAGGCACCCATCATCGAGCGCCGCAGATTTCTTGATCTCGTGTCCTGCGGTATAGGCTATATGATCTCCGAGATCCTCTATTACGTCGGAGATAAGTTCCCCGAGCTTGCATACAGAAGGATAAAGGAGGAGGTCCGCTTCAGGATCATCGACTGCTACCGCGAGAAGCGAGGAGAGACCGACTTCTGGTGGTATAAGGCGTCAAATAACTGGTCTGCCGTCTGCATCTCGATGGTGTTCGGCTGCTTCGTTTATCTGGCCGAGAAGGAGGAGATCGACGCCGAGCTGCCGAGATTTCTTGCCACGGCGCAGTGCTTCATCGACGGAATCCCCGACGACGGATGCTGCCTCGAGGGCAAGTCATACTGGGATTACGGCTTCTCGCATTATTGCGTTTTTGCAGAGTTTATGAGGGAATATACCGACGGCGCCATCGACCTCTTTAAGGACGAGAAGGTGCGTAGAATTGCGAAGTTCCCCTCGCTCGTTATGATAAACGATCATCAGTGCTTAAGCTTTTCGGATGCGGGATCAACCTATGCGCCCTCGGCTTGGCTGACGCATTTTCTCAAGAACGTCTATCCCGAGATGGAGATCCCCCCGATCGCAGCTCCGGGCTATACGCCTCGCTGGCTTCAGTACGTGCTTTGGGCAGATCCTAAGCTCACGGGCGCAGTCCAGAAGCCGAAGAGCCATATCTTCCGTGAGGCGCAATGGTTCCTCCACGTCGGCGATAAGTATGCCGTCGGTGCAAAGGCGGGCAAGAACCACGAGCCCCATAATCACAACGATATCGGCTCGTTCATCATCTCTAAGGATAATAACATCACCTTCGCCGACCCCGGCAGCGGCGAATACGTAAAGACCTACTTCGGCGCCGGCAGATACACCCATCTCGTAACGAGCGCAAGAGGCCACTCTGTGCCGGTCATCAACGGCTATCTCCAGTGCACGGGCGAGGAAAAGCTCGAGCCCATAACGATGGAGGAGGGAAGATTTACCTTCCACGTCGAGCAGGGCTATCCCGACGCACTTCGTGAGAAGCTAAGCTCCTTCGTGCGTGATTTTGACTGCACTCCCGACGCACTTATTCTGACCGACAGCTTCAGCTTCACCGAGGAGCCGACCTCGCTTGTCGAGCAGTTCGTGTCACTCACTCCGATAGAGGGCGAAAACGGCTTGATCACCTGCGGTGCATCAAGGCTCACCTACGATGCGGATCTCTTCGATATGGAGCTTACCTCCGAGAGCTTCAGACGCAACAACGGCAAGGAGGAGACCCTCTATATCCTTAAGCTTTCGGCAAGGACGCTTGATAAGGAGCTGTCCTTCAGCTTTAGATTTGATTAAGGAGACCTTGTAAAAAAACGCCCCCCTTTGGCTACTCTTTTGGGCGGCTTCTGGTTATTAAACGGCTGACCTTCAGCTTCGGATCCATTTGATCTATCTTGGCGCCGTGCGTTTTGGTGCGGCGCCGTTTTTATTCGATCTATTCATCTTAGGATGAAGTTTTTACACTGTTTTGTCAACTAGCATTTACATAATTGTGAATAATTACGCAGAATGGAGCTAATATGGAAAAGAAAAACTATATAAGCAGCTACAATGATAAAAAATGGGATGAGGTCAGAAGCCATCCCTATTTTGCAAAGGTCCGTGAGGGAGCGTTATCGCTCGGCGAGGAGCTGCTTGCCACCGAGCCTTTGCCGATCAGATTCTCGGATATGCATAAGTTTGAGGCGGAGGGTGTAAGAGGTCCCTATACCTCACGCACCGATCCCTATTTCAGACGCCTGTCGGTCTTCTATTTTTGCTATATGCTGACAAAGGAGGAGAAGTATCTCACGGCGCTCGCAGACGTCATCTGGCAGATCTGCGATTTTGAGACCTGGGCAACTAATGCGCACGTAAAGGAGGCGCTCTCGCTCCACGACAGAAAGGGCTATCTTGAGCTCGTTTCCTGCTCCGTCGGCTTCCGAATTGCTGAGATCCTTTACTATATTGGCGACGATCTGCCCGAGCTTGTCGCACGCCGTGCAAGAGCCGAGCTTCGCACGAGGATCATCGACGCCTTCAAGGAAAAGACGGGGGAGAAGGACTTCAACTGGTACACGAAAACTAACAACTGGTCTGCGGTCTGCGCCGCCCTCGTGCTGGGATGCTTCCTCTACGCCGCAGAGAAGGATGAGATCGATGCGGCAATTCCGAGGCTCATCCGCATAACCGACTACTTCGTCAGCGGCATGGAGGAGGACGGATGCTGCCTTGAGGGCTACGGCTATTGGGTCTACGGCTACTCGCATTACTGCCTGTTTGCTCATATGCTGATGGAATATACCGACGGCAGGATCAACCTCTTTGAGAATAAAAAGGTGCGTGAGGCGGCGTTCTTCCAGACGAGGATAGCGCTTAACGACCACCAGTGCGTCAGCTTCTCCGACGGCGGCACAAAATATAATCCCTGCCTCTGGCTTGCTCATTTCTTAAAGGGCGTATATCCCGATCTCCCCGTCCCCGAGCGGGAGCCCCCGGCGTATACCCCCGGATTTTGCAACCAGGTGCTTTGGCTTGACCCCTATATGAAGGGCGAGCCACTCGCTCCCGAGAGCCATATATTCAGTGATGCACAGTGGTTTATTCATATAGGTGAAAGCTACTCCGTAGGCGCTAAAGCGGGCAAAAACAGTGAGCCGCATAACCATAATGATATCGGCTCGTTTATCATCTCCAAGGATAATAACATCACATTCTCCGATCCCGGCGGAGGTGAATACGTAAAGACCTACTTCGGTGCCGGCAGATACACCCATCTCGTAACGAGCGCAAGAGGTCACTCCGTGCCCGTCATTAACGGTCATATTCAATGCTGGGGAGAGGAGAAAGCAAGGCTTCTCGTCACCGAGGCGGATCGCTTCGCCTTTACCTGCGAGCACGCTTATCCGTCCGAATGCAGAGAAACGCTCGAGAGCTTCGTGAGAGATATCAGATGCCTTAAGGATGCTATGATCCTCACCGACAGCTTCAGCTTCACCGAGGAGCCGACCTCGCTTGTCGAGCAGTTCGTGTCGCTCACTCCGATAGAGGGCGAAAACGGCTCGATCACCTGCGGCGCATCAAGGCTCACCTACGATGCGGATCTCTTCGATATGGAGCTTACCTCCGAGAGCTTCAGACGCAACAGTGGCAAGGAGGAGACCCTCTATATCCTCAAGCTTTCGGCAAGGAAGCTTGATAGGGAGCTGTCCTTTGCCTTCAGATTCGACTAAAAAAAGCCGCTCAGAGGAGCCGCTATCAGGATCAATATTGATTTAGTAAAAAAGCAGAGCGCTCGTCTTGAACGCTCTGTTTTTCTTTTAATTTGTCGGGTAATTTGGGGAAAATGACTATAAAAGTATACAAATCAAGCCGTTCGCGCCCTCGTTGATGATCCTCTCGAGCGTTTCGCCGAGCTTGGTTCTTGATTCCTCGGGCATATTTGTGAGCTTAGCCGCCATACCGTCCTTGACGAGGTCGTAGAGCGATCTGCCCAGCATATTAGACTCCCATATCCTCTCGGGCGACTCCTCAAATTCGCTCCGCAAGTAGCGCACGACCTCCTCGGTCTGCTCCTCGGTTCCGACCATCGGGCAGAGGTCTGCCTTGATGCCGGTCTTGATCATATGTATCGTTTCGGCGTGGGCAAGCACTCTGACGCCGTAGCCACCGGCAGTCTTTACGGCTCTCGGCTCCTCAAGTGTCATCTCCTCAGCCCTCGGCATAACGATGCCGTAGCCGCTGCGTTCAGCCTCCTCGAGTGCCTCGCTTATGCGCTCGTATTTTGCCTTGATCAGGGATAGCTCCTTCAGGGTGTTAAAGAGTTTTTCCTTGTCTGAGACGTCAAAGCCCGTCACCTCGCCGATGATCTCGCAGTATCTCTCTTCGGAAACGGGCAGCATGACCTCAGCAACGCCCTCTCCTGCATCCGCTCTCATAAATTCGGCACCTGAGGCTCCCGCACACTGTCTGGGCACGTCGCCGAGCTTCATACCGGGCTTGAGAACGCTCTTGATCCTTTCGCCCAGCTCCTTATGGAGCGGATGCTCCTCGGGCAGGGCCCCAAGCCAGGATGGGAGCCTGAAGTCTATTCTCCGTGCGGGAAACTCTCCGAGCGTCATCTCGAGTATCACGGAGATATCCTCTGCCGAAAGCTCGGGGCAGGAGACTAGAGCCACGGGCGCACTGTACTTCGCCTCAAGCTCCTCGGCGAGCATTCTCGCATCGCGTGAGGAGGGCCTTTGAGAATTAAGGACGATGCAGAAGGGCTTCCTTAGCTCGGTCAGCTCCTTTGCGACCCTCTCCTCGGCCTCGATGTAGTCCTCTCTCGGGATCTCCCCGAAGCTTCCGTCGCTCGTGACGAGTATACCGATCGTGGAATGCTCGCCGATCACCTTCGCCGTGCCAAGCTCCGCCGCCTCGGAGAAGGGAATAGCCTCCTCCAGCCAGGGCGTCTTTACCATTCTCGTCGCTCCGTCCTCCTCTTGGCCGAGCGCTCCCTTTACCATATATCCGACGCAGTCGACGAGCTTGACGTTAAGCTCTGTCCCATCCCCTACGGATATCCTCACGGATTCATCGGGCACAAACTTCGGCTCGGTCGTCATGACCGTCCTGCCGCTTGCCGCCTGCGGTGTCTCCGCCTCGCATCTCGCCTTGTCAAAGTCGTCCTTTATGTTCGGCAGAACGACCGTCTCAAGAAATTTTCTTATAAAGGTTGATTTACCCGTTCTGACAGGGCCAACGACTCCTACGTAGATGTCGCCGCCCGTCCTCCTTTTTATATCGCTGTAAATAGAATTATCTGCCATGATAGCCCCCCGATAGTATTCTTTATAGAATGATATTCGCCGTCTGCCGCCTTTATGATTGTTTTCATCTTTTTGGGTGCAAGGGTGGGACTGACTATCAAAATGCCCTTACATAGCGGGCATTCGTACCGTGACGGTGCATTTCTTTGTTTTCTTATACTATTCCGACGTTTTAGCCTGTGCTTCGCCACCTTTCGTTATATTTCGTCAGGTCCTACGCACCCTCGGGCATTCCTTTATTCTATCCGGCGTTAACCGTCATTGGTGTGCGGGGCGAGCGAGGGCGGAGAAGGTAAAAAAAAATTAAATTTACCTATTGATTTTTAAGATATCTTGTTGTATAATATGCGTATATAAATATTTTTTTGGTGCATTGACCGGAGAATATTGCAGACCCCAGCATTCAGAGAGGCGGCGCTTGGTGCGAGCCGCTTGCGACCGCTGCATTTCCGCTCCGTTAGCATTCGGCGACGAGTCGAGGGGCTGCCCCTTATAGCGGACAGAGGAGGGCATAGCCCTCGAATTTGGGTGGTACCGCGAGCTTTTCGTCCCATGGACGAAGGGCGTTTTTTATTTTTGATTATTAAATTTTAGGAGATATATTATGATCGACATTAAGTTTTTGAGAGAAAACCCCGAGGTTGTAAAGGAAAACATCAGAAAGAAGTTCCAGGATAGTAAGCTTCCCCTCGTAGACGAGGTAATAGCCCTCGACGAGGAGCTTCGTAAGAATAAGAGGCGTGCGGACGAGCTTCGTGCTAACCGCAACAAGGTCTCCAAGTCTATCGGTATGCTCATGGGTCAGAAGCGCTTTGAGGAGGCAGAGGAGGCTAAGGCTCTCGTTGCCGCTCAGGCTAAGGAGCTTGCCGAGTGTGAGAAGCTTGAGGCAGAGCTCGAGGAGAAGGTTACGGGCATTATGATGGTTATCCCCAACATCATCGACCCCACCGTTCCCGTTGGCAAGGACGATTCCGAAAACGTTGAGGTTGAGCGCTACGGCGAGCCCCTCGTGCCTGATTTTGAGATCCCTTATCACACCGATATTATGGAGAGATTTGCGGGCATCGACCTCGACAGCGCAAGAAAGGTCGCAGGAAACGGCTTCTATTATCTTATGGGTGACATCGCAAGGCTTCACTCCGCCGTCATCTCCTACGCACGTGACTTCATGATCGACCGTGGCTTCACCTATTGCATCCCTCCTTATATGATCCGCTCGGGCGTCGTCACCGGCGTTATGTCCTTTGCCGAGATGGACGCTATGATGTATAAGATCGAGGGCGAGGATCTCTTCCTTATCGGAACCTCAGAGCATTCCATGATCGGTAAGTTTATCGACACTATCAATCCCGAGGCGAGTCTCCCCTACACCCTCACCTCCTATTCTCCCTGCTTCCGTAAGGAAAAGGGTGCGCACGGCATCGAGGAGAGAGGCGTTTACAGGATCCACCAGTTTGAGAAGCAGGAGATGATCGTCGTCTGCCGCCCCGAGGAGTCGCCCGTATGGTTCAACAAGCTCTGGCAGAACACCGTTGATATGTTCAGGACCCTCGACATCCCCGTAAGAACGCTCGAGTGCTGCTCGGGAGACCTCGCTGACCTCAAGGTCAAGTCCATCGACGTCGAGGCGTGGTCGCCGAGACAGAAGAAGTATTTCGAGGTCGGCTCCTGCTCTAACCTCGGTGACGCACAGGCAAGACGCCTTAAGATCAGAGTTAAGGGTGAGGACGGCAAGACCTACCTCGCTCACACCCTCAACAACACCGTCGTTGCTCCCCCCAGAATGCTTATCGCCTTCCTTGAGAACAATCTTAACGAGGACGGCAGCGTAAATATCCCCGTTGCCCTTCGCCCCTATATGGGCGGCAAGGAGAAGCTCATCCCCACTAAGTGATCCTTGCGGCAAAAGCCCCGACCCATATTTTCTAAGGTCGCCCGGTGCGACAGAATGGAGAATTTATGAATAAGTATCCTATCCTTATAGTAGCCGGCCCCTCCGGCGTCGGCAAAACTGCGGTGGCAAAGGCCATCATAGAGCGTGAGCCTCGCTTCACCTTTCTCCGCTCGGCAACCACACGCCCGATGCGCAACGACTCAAATACTACCGAATATCTGCACGTAACGGAGGAGGAGTTCCTCGGCCTCGTCGAGCGAGGAGAGATGCTCGAGCATATGGTCTACGACGGCTGTATGTACGGCACTCCCAAGTCCGAGGTTGAAAGGGCGCACAGCGAGGGCAAGATCCCTCTGCTCGTCCTCGACCTCAAGGGCGTTGAGTCGCTCTACAACAATCCCATCTGCCACACCTGCGCCGTCTTTATCTACGCAGACCCCGCAACGGTCGAGCATAGGCTCACCACCCGTGAGGGCGCAACCGAGGAGAAGGTTAGATCAAGGAAGCAGCGCAACCTCGAGGACTATATGCGCCTCCCCGGACTCTCCTACGCCTTCTATCATATGGTGCCTAACGTCGCCACCCTTGACGAGTGCCGTGACGAGGTCGTAAGTCTCTTCGACAGCTTTATGAGGGGCGAGCCCAAGCAGGCGGATATCGACGCCGTTATCGCTGAAATTGCTAAGTAATATTTGCGTTTTCTGACAAAAACGTCATTTTCATCTGCCGGGTGGCGGATCAGTGCGTCACGCTTGCGTTCGGGACGTTTATGCTCCTCGGCTCGTTTTCCCGATTTTAAATACTAAAAAAAGCACCCGATCGGGTGCTTTTTTTAGTGGATACGAGCTTTACGCCAAAGGCGGAAGGCGAGTGCGGCTCGGATGAAAAAATGAAGCTTGAGCAGGATCCCATCACGGAAGGTGAAGGGGGGCCTGAGTAAGCTTGGAACAAAGGTCGGTCAGAAGCTCTCCCGCTCGGTCGAATACTTCATCCTTATCTCCTCCTTGACCTCGTTTATAAAGAAGTAGGAGTAGAAAACGTAAGCGATCGAAGCGATGACGACGACCAAGCCGAACCAGGGCGCAACGTTAGTGACGACGTGCGATAGCTCCTGGTCGGGGGTGGTTACGGGTATGTATCTGACCTCGCCGGAAATAAATACGTTGACGCACTTGAGGATAAGAATAAGGAGCGGAAACGCCGCAAAAGCAAAGCTCTTTATTTTCATTCGGCGTGCCTGTCTGCGGTCGGTCTCGGTCGCCTCGGTGTGTATGCCGAGGGTGGTATGCTCGGTGATAAACGCAGAGAAGCCAAGCGCAAAGCTCAGCGCAAACGCCGCAAAGAGCACGACCTCCACTACGTAGAAGAGCTTTATCATTCCGTATGCCTCGTCGGCAGGGAGCAGATATCCGAGATCCGAGAAGTCGTAAACGGCGTAAAACATCGCCGAAAGATACTGAACGTATGCAGAAACGGCAGAGTAGCACAGACCCGAAACCAGGATGCCGCTCTTGTGCCTCCTGTCGGTGAAGTGCTTTAAGCCAAACCATATGACGAGGAAGGCGTAGAGGAAGTGCGGCAACATATTAAGCCCGTTATTAAGGTTTTCGAAGGAAACGTCAAAGGTCAAGAGCGAGCCGAATAGCATGACCGTAACGGCAAAGAGCATCCTCTTCACCGAGGTCTTCTTCTCGATCTCGCGAAGCCTCGCCTCGCCTGCGATCTCTCTTGCCACCTCCTCGGTGCGCCCCGTCTTAATAATGCGCTTAGCATAGCGGTATATAAGTATGCTGACGGCTATACCGACGAGCAGCGAGAGCGACATACAGATGACCGTAGCGATCGGAAAGGCTCGGCGCAGAGCAAGCTCGATCTCAAGCACTTCGTTTGAAAGTAAGAAGGCGTCGGGGATAATATTCAGCGCCCCACGCACGAATATGTAAATGATAGTTATTATTTCTAACGCTTCCGGCTTAATGTTTATGCCAAATGTGGAAAACGGCGTAACGCTCTCCGACAGGCTTCCACGCTCGCCGAGATAGTATAGAGCGGCGTATGCCGAGCGGATCGTTGGTAGGAGCGTGATGATCTCTATCGTCACAAAGACGAGAGAGAAGAGTATAACGATGTCGCGTCCCGACGACATATTAGCCACCATGACCACCGATGCGGGGATCTTGATCGTGCTGATGATCGCCAGGTGCATAAAGCCATCTCTCGCCTCGGCAAAGTGCGGCACCATCTCGGCATATCTGCCGAACGCCCGGGCAAGGATGAGATAGGCCACGAGATCGGGTAGAAAATCAAGAACGTTGAAATTAGGAACGAGAATGAAGATAAGACAAAGAAGCAGCTTTCCCATAGTGAGGCCGCCACGGCCGGGGGTCGCATTTGTCATTTTTTCTTTTTCCTCCTTTTCTCCTCTAAGCGGGCGAGCGCCTCCTCTCTTTCCTTAGCGGCACGCTCGTCTCTGCGGCGGCGGTATTCGTTGATAAAGGCGAAGCGCGAGGGCTTTTCCTTCTTTCCTTCAAGGTCCTCGGGCATGCATATACGCATATAGCAGGTGTATATGATCGAGAGGTTGAGTATCACTACTATAACCACGCCGATGAAATAAGTAAGGTATAGACCTGCGGCAACCCCATCGGGCAGAGCCGAGGTGATGGCGGGCGACTGCAGCAGCACGTTTAAGGCGTAGAGCAGCATCGTCCATATCGTCATAGTCCTGCACCTGAGCGGCACACGCTCAAGCTCGACCGAGATTGCGATCTCTCGCATAGCCCTCAGCAAAAGCACGGTCAGAATGCAGATGACGACCGATCTAGCTATCGCCGTGTAGGTGATGAGGTCGGGCAGGATCTCGCCGCCGAAAAGCTCAAAGATTCCGAGCCCCAGCTCAAAAATCCCCACCGCTCCGAACACACAGCCTGCAATAAACGGCGCACGGAAGGGGGCGCTGACGCCCATCAGCTTGTAGATGCCGAGGAGCATTACCAGCGCCGCTATCAGATCCGTGAAGTGGAAATAGGTTATATTAAGTAACAGGAAATAGCCAAAAAACAGTGTTCCGAATCCCATTATTAAAGTCCTTTTGACCCCGATGCATCCGCCTCGGGATATTGTTTTTTTGCCGCAACCCTGCGGCCTTTTTCTTTGTTTGTCTGCCGCCGTCATAAAGAGAGCAGAGCGGTATAATTTAGCTTATGAGCTTCCGCCCTGTAACAGCAGATATGAGCGATCATTTCTAAATAATCTGCTGCCGTCATAAAGAGGGCGGGGAGGCTTTTTGCCTGCAAGCTGCCTTAGGTATAGCATAGCGGCGCCCTCTGAGTTCGGTGCCGGCGCCAAATAGTGAAGGCGGCTCCGTGTGATCAGCCGTTATTATTCCTCTGAGGTGTTTCTACCGCAGCACTTCTTATATTTCTTTCCGCTTCCGCAGGGGCAGGGGTCGTTTCGTCCGACCTTCTTTTCGGTGCGTCGTACTGGTGAGGTGGAGGGCTTGCTCCTTGCGTTTTCTCCGACGCCCGTTACCTTAACGACCTCCTTGCGCTCGGTGGATGCCGTCCTCGGCATAACGCTGAGTATGCCTCTTACGGTGTCCTCCTTGATGTCGTCTATCATAGCGTCGAACATATCGCCGCCCTCGAGCCTATACATCGCAACGGGGTCACGCTGAGCGTAGGCGTTAAGTCCGATATACTCCTTGAGCTGATCCATAGCCTCAAGATGATCCATCCACTTGCGGTCAACGTTTTCAAGCAGTATGCGCTTTTCGATCTCACGCATAACGGGCTTATCCTCCGTGCCGATGCCGGCATCGAGGAAGATCTGATCCTTGGAGCGGTAGATCTCGAGCGCACGCAGGACAAGCTCCTCACGCCATGCGTCCTTGTCTATCGCGGCAAGCTCCTCGGGGCTATACTTAAAGCCCTTCGAGTCGACGAGCAGTCCACGGTAGTGGCTTATAAAATCGTCAAAGCGATAGCTCTCGGGGTCCTCACCGCCGAAGCAGAAGTCGAAGGTAGATTCCACCGACGAGCGGATCATATTGACTATTTTCTCCTCGACGCTCTCCCCGAGCAGCACCTCGCCTCTCTGTGCGTAGACGATCTGCCTCTGCTGGTTCATGACGTCGTCGTAGGTGAGCACGTTCTTTCTGCGCTCAAAGTTGTTCGACTCGATGCGCTTCTGCGCACCCTCGATGGAGCCCGAGAGGATCCTTGCGTCTATCGCCGTGTCCTCGTCGAGGCCGAGCGCCGAAACCATTCCCATGATCCTGTCCGAGCCGAAAAGACGCATCAGATCGTCCTCAAGAGAAAGGAAGAATCGGGATTCGCCGGGGTCGCCCTGTCTGCCGCTTCGTCCGCGGAGCTGGTTGTCTATCCTTCGGCTCTCGTGTCTTTCCGTGCCGAGGATGTAAAGTCCGCCGGCAGCTTTGACCTCCTCTGCGAGGGGTGCAATCTTTTCCTTATGCTCTTTGTATAGCTCACGGAATTTCTCTCTTACCTCGAGGATCTCCTCGTCGTCGGTCTCGCCCGTGCCATTAGCCTCTGCCACGAGCCTCTCGTCGTAGCCAAGGCTCCTTAAGTCACGCTTAGCGAGGAACTCGGGGTTTCCTCCGAGCATAATATCCGTTCCACGTCCCGCCATGTTGGTAGAGATGGTGACGGCGCCGAGGCTGCCCGCCTGAGCAACGATCTCCGCCTCCTTTTCGTGCTGCTTTGCGTTAAGCACGTTGTGCGGGATCCCGAGCTTCTTTAATATAGCCGAGAGCTCCTCCGAGCGCTCGATGGAAACCGTGCCGACAAGCACGGGCTGTCCCTTCTCCTTGCAGGCGCGGATCTGCTCGACGATGGCACGCAGCTTGCCTCTTCTCGTCTTGTATACGACGTCGTTCTGATCCTTTCTGATCATCGGCTTGTTGGTCGGCACCTCTACGACGTCGAGAGAGTATATCTGCCTGAACTCGTCCTCCTCGGTCAGCGCCGTTCCGGTCATGCCCGAGAGCTTTTTATACATCCTGAAGTAGTTTTGGAAGGTGATGGTCGCAATCGTGCGGCTCTCCTTCTGGACCTCGACGCGCTCCTTAGCCTCGATAGCCTGGTGCAGGCCGTCGTTATATCGTCTTCCGGGCATAAGTCTGCCGGTAAATGCGTCGACGATGATGACCTCGCCGTCCTTGACGATATAGTCGGTGTCGCACTTCATTACGCCGTGCGCCTTGATGGCGATGTTTACGTGATGGTATATGCTTGAGTTTTCGGGGTCGGAGAGGTTTTCTATCTCGAAGAATTTCTCCGCCTTCTCAATTCCGTGAGCGGTGAGAACTGCCGTCCTCGCCTTCTCGTCAACGATGAAGTCCTCCTCGTACGTGTCGAGGTCCTGCTTCTTGTCGACCTCCTTGATTACGTGGCGGGAGAGCGTGCGCACGAAGGTGTCCGCCCTCTCGTATAGCTCGGTAGACTTGGAGGAGATGCCGGAGATGATCAGGGGCGTTCTCGCCTCGTCTATAAGAATGGAGTCGACCTCGTCAACGATGGCAAAGGCGTGTCCCCTCTGCACCATACGCTCCTTGTAGACGACCATATTATCTCTCAGGTAGTCAAAGCCCAGCTCGTTATTAGTGCAGTAGGTGATATCCGCAGCGTAAGCCGCACGCTTCTCCTCGCCCGACTGACCGTGGACGATAAGACCGGTGGTGAGCCCGAGATAGCCGTAAACTCTGCCCATCTCCTCGCTGTCACGAGTTGCGAGATAGTCGTTTACCGTGACGATGTGGACGCCCTTGCCCGTCAGTGCGTTAAGGTAGGCGGGGAGGGTAGCAACGAGGGTCTTTCCCTCGCCGGTCCTCATCTCGGCGATGCGCCCCTGGTGGAGGAGTATGCCGCCTATAAGCTGAACACGGAAGGGTCTCTTGCCAAGCACTCTCTCGGCCGCCTCTCTCACGAGAGCAAATGCCTCGGGCAGGATGTCGTCGAGCGTCTTTCCTGCCGCAAGCTCTGCCTTGAGCTTTTCCGTATATCCACGCATCTCCTCGTCCGAGAGGGCGTGGAATTTTTCGTCGAGAGCCTCTATCGCATCCACGATAGGCTTGATCTTTTTTATCTGTCTTTCACTATACGTTCCGAAGAGTAGCTTAAAAAGCCCCATTATGATATATCCTTTCGCCGTCGGCTCAGCCGACACTATAATTTGCCATTCTTAATTATACCACGCCCGCACGCAAAAGTAAACCGGAAAAAGAAAATAAATATTTAGTTTACAAAGCCGAAACTTTTTTCTGTCATAGGTGCCACGTGAGCGGCTGTGCAATACGGCGTATACGCCGGGGGTCGCCGTGGGAAATATCGGGTATTGAAGCGAATAAAAACACCGAGGCCAATCGGAGCTCCCCCCCTTGCATAAGCCACGCCGATGTGATACAATATTATGAAGAAAATACATTGGAGCAAGGAAATGAAAAGGCTTAACGTGGTTTTATACAATCCCGAGATACCCCAGAACACGGGCAACATCTCACGCACCTGCGCCGTGACGGGTGCGGCGCTTCACATCATCCGCCCGACCGGCTTCGAGATCTCGGACAGAACGCTCAAGCGTGCGGGGCTCGACTACTGGGACAAGCTCGATATCACCTATTACGATAGCTTCGAGGACTTTAAGGAGAAGAACCCCGGAGCTCTCTGCTATTACTTTTCTGCGCACGCAAGCAAAAATTATACCGACGTTTCCTACTCGGGCGAGGTCTTTCTCGTGTTCGGCAAGGAGACTGCCGGCCTGCCGCGCGAGCTGATAGAGGCAAACCCCGAGACGAGCGTGCGCATCCCGATGCTCCCGACCCTAAGATGCTTAAACCTCTCAAACTCGGTTGCCATAGCCGTATACGAGGCGCTCAGGCAGTCGGGCTTTGCCGAGCTTGTCTGATCCGAGAGGAAAAAGTATATTTTTCCGTTAAAAGTATCGGCTCAGTATTGACTTTTACGGCTAAAAGGTATAAAATATTTTAATAAAGGTTTTTATATAGAAAGGCGAAAAAATGACCAAGATAGACATATTCTCGGGCTTTCTCGGTGCGGGAAAGACCACTCTTATAAAAAAGCTCATCAAGGAGGCGTACAGCGGCGAGAAGGTCGTCCTCATCGAAAACGAGTTTGGCGAGATCGGCATTGACGGCGGCTTCCTTCAGGATGCGGGCATCGAGATCACCGAGATGAATTCGGGCTGCATCTGCTGCTCCCTCGTCGGCGATTTCACCGCCGCACTTGCAAAGGTGCTTGAGGAGTATAGCCCCGACAGGATCATTATCGAGCCCTCGGGCGTCGGCAAGCTCTCCGACGTTATCAAGGCTGTCGGAAACGTCGAGCGTGAGGACTACGTCTTAAACTGCTTCACCACCGTTGCGGACGCTACGAAGGTGCGTATGTATATGAAGAACTTCGGCGAGTTCTATAACGATCAGATAGCAAACGCCTCTGCCATCGTCCTCTCGCACACCGACGTTGCAAAGGAGTCGAGGATAGAGGAGGCAGTCGCTCTTATAAGAGAGCATAACGCCACGGCCGAGATCATCGTCACCCCCTGGGACAGCCTCGACGGCAAGGACGTGCTTGCGGCTATGGAGCATAAGAACACCCTTGAGGACGCCATCTCTAAGCTCGAGGAGGAGCATCGCGAGCACCATCATCACCACCACGACCACGACGAGGAGTGCTGTCACGGCCACCACGAGCACGAGCATCACCACCACGACCATGGCGAGGAGTGCGGCTGCGGTCATCACGAGCACGAGCATCACCACCACGACCACGATGAGGAGTGCTGTCACGGTCATCACGAGCATGAGCATCACCACCACGACCACGACGAGGAGTGCTGTCACGGCCACCACGATCACGAGCATCACCACCACGATCACGATGAGGAGTGCGGCTGCGGATGCCACGATCACGAGCATCACCACCACGACCACGACGAGGAGTGCGGCTGCGGATGCCACGGCCACGAGCACGGCCATCATCACGCTGACGAGGTGTTCTCGAGCTTCGGCGCAGAAACGACGAAGAAGTTCACCCCCGAGGCTATCGAGGCGGCGCTCGGTGAGTTTGACGAGTCCTCCGACTTCGGTATGGTTTTAAGAGCGAAGGGAATAGTTGCCGCAACCGACGGCAGATGGATACACTTCGACTACGTGCCCGACGGCATCGACGTCAGATACGGCACGGCGGGCACGATAGGCAGGCTCTGCGTTATCGGCTCGGGCATCGACGAGAATAAGATAAAGGAGCTTTTCGGCATCTGACCGAGGACGCAAAATGGAAATAGCAGTATATCTGTTCACAGGCTTTCTTGAGGCGGGCAAGACCTCGTTTATCAAGGAGACTATGAAGGACCCGGGGTTTAACGATCCCGATAAAAAATACCTCGTCATCCTCTGTGAGGACGGCGAGGAGGAATACGAGCCCGAGGACCTCGGCGAAAACGTCTCCTTTGCTCATTTTGACGAGGAGCAGCTCATCACGCCCGACAGGCTCTCGGCTATGCAGAAGAGGGCGGGCGCCGACATCGTTATAGTTGAGTATAACGGTATGTGGGGGATAGACCGCTTCTATTCCTCTCTCCCCGAGGGCTGGATGGTCTTCCAGGAGATAGCGATCATAGATTCCAAGACCGCCGCCGTATATAACGCAAATATGCGCCAGCTGATGGTGGACAAGCTCACCAGCGCCGAGATGGTCGTCTTTAACAGGACCACCGAGTCAACCGACAAGATGGAGCTGCATAAGCTCGTCAGAGGCGTTTCCAAAAGGGCGAACATCTGTTACGAGGCAGTTGGCGGCGATATAGAATTTGACAGCATTGAGGATCCCCTCCCTTACGACCTCGAGGCTGACGTCGTCGAGATCAAGGACGAGGATTTTGCTATCTTCTACCGTGATATGGTCGACGAGATAGATAAGTATAAGGGCAAGACTCTGCGCTTCAAGGGCATCGTTGCCACCGATCCCGCACTCCCCTCGTCGCACTTTGCCGTTGGCAGGCATATCATGACCTGCTGCCAGGACGACATTGCCTACCGCGGCGTCGTCGCAAAGGGTATGGGCTCCTTAAAGCTCAAGACCCGTGATTGGGTCATCGTAGAAGGCGTGCTCAACGAGGAGCATTCAAAGCTCTACGGCGGCGTCGGCCCCGTCCTCACCGTAAAGGCGATAGAGAGAGCCGAAAAGCCTCTACAAGAGGTCGCAACCTTCTATTGATCCTGCGGCACCTCTTACCTCATCTCTGCTGTCTTATCGGCGGAGTCGAGAGATAACCGGGCAGTATTTGACAACTAAAGCATACATTTTCCGAGCTTTTCCGCTTATACATCGGGCGCAGAGGCTCCCACGGCGCAAATCTTCAATCAGAACGTTTTCCAATTCAGAAAGGACGCCATATGAGAAAGAACGATCCTAAATTCCCCTTTGCGGTCTACCGCACAACCTCCTCTGACAGAGTGGTAAACTCCATCTGCCGTGACAGAGAGATGGAGATCGTCGAGGTCATCGACGGCAGGGTAGAGATCCAGATAGGAACCGAGCTTGCCGAGGCATCGTGCGGAGATATCGTCTGCGTGCCTCCCTCGATGATGTTTAGATGCGTGGCGCTTGATGGGCAGGCGACCGTGCGCGGCACAGTCTTTAATATGTCTATCCTTGAAGAAAATATGGATCCCTTTGACTCCGAGGTGTTCTATATGTTCTACGTGCAGGCGAAGAACAAGATCGTCGTTTTCGGCAAGGATCATCCCGTCCACGACACTCTCGCCGCCCTTATCGAGGAGTCCTATCTTGAGTATTCGGACAAGGATCTTTGCTACAAGCTCCCCATCAGAGCAAATATCTATCTTATGATGACCGCCCTGCTTCGCTATTACTGCGGCTCCAAGACCGAGGAGGACAGGATGGTCTATCACAACGTCCTTCGTATGCGACCCGTCATCGATTATCTCGCCGAGCATTTCACCGAAAAGACCTATATCGATCAGCTCGCCGCTATGATAACCGTCTCGGGCGACTACTTCACCAAGATGTTCAAGGAGTCGATAGGCAAGACCCCGATCGACTACATAAACGCTATGAGGATAAACCTCTCGATGCAGCTGCTTTGCTCCACCGATCTTGCCATGGGTGAGATCGCCGAGACCGTCGGCTTCTGCAACGCTAACTACTTCCACAAGATCTTCAAGCAGTATATGAACACGAGCCCCTTGGCCTACCGTAAGAGCGCTCAATGAGCGAAAAAGCTATAAAGCCTGAAGCCACCTCGGTCTACTCACGCATCGTCAGTTACGCCGAGGAGGGCTACGCCCGCTTTACCGAAGCGCTTAACCCCACGCTCTCGCCCGACAGCATCATCGGCGTCAGAGTCCCGACGTTAAGAAAAATAGTGAGGACGCTCACCGAGTACGAAAGGGAAGAGCTGTTAAGCACCCTGCCTCACGGATATCTTGAGGAATATCTGCTTCATATATTTATTATAAACGGGATAAAGGATATAGGCGCCGCAAGCGCCGCCGTCGATCGTCTTTTACCCTATCTTGAGAGCTGGTGCGAGACCGACTGCCTCCTTCCAAGAGCGTATAAGAAGGGCTGTCCCGAGCTTTTAAGGGATATATACCGCTGGCTAAAGTCATCCTCGGAGTTTACCGTGAGGTATGCCATCGTCCTTTTGATGAAGCTCTATCTTAGTGAGTCGTTTGACTCATCCTACCCGGAGGCTATCCTGTCTGCCGATCTTTCATCATATTACGTGGGTATGGCGGCGGCTTGGTATTTTGCCACGGCTCTCTTTACAAACTACGCCGAGGTGATAGGATATATAGAAAATCGTCGCCTACCGGAGGACATCCACCGTAAGGCGATAAGAAAGGCTCTTGAGAGCTATCGCATCTCACCGGAGACAAAAGCCTACCTAAAAAGCCTTATTTGACAACGATAATTTACATTTTTCAGCAAAAAAGAGAGAATGAAACGTTTAGCGTGTTATCCTTAACGGAGAACACGCTAAAACTAAGTTTGCCCTTATGGGCAAGTGAAGTTTACTTCGTAAGTGAAGTTATCCTGCGGATAGTGAAGTTTTGCCTTTGGCAAAGTAGGCAAACTTAACTTCACTGCGAGCCCCTGTGAGCAACTTCACTGTGCGTAGCACAACTTCACTTTCGCAGTAGCGAAAACTTCACTAACAGAAAAGAGCATACATACAAGATTTTTCGTCTTGCGTGTGTGCTCTTTCTGCTTGTATAGGGGTTCCCCGAAGCGAAGAATGAGCTTTGGGGGTTCACGTATAGGGGTTCCCCGAAGCGAAGAATGAGCTTTGGGGGTTCACGTATATGGGTTTGGGCTTAGCCCATTTGCATTTGACCGGCCAAATGCGATGCCCGCACTTAACGGTGTTTTCCAAATTCTCCGCTAAGAGCATCACCCATTTCATTCTCTCTTTTTCTATTTATCTCGCCGAGGATAAATCACTTAAATCTCGTCGCAAAGTCAAACATGACCTTGGGGCCAAAGACGAGTGCCTCCTCGTCGACGAAGAACTTGGGGTTATGCATGGGGGCAAACTTGTATCTGTCCGATCCCATTCCGATATGGAAGAAGGCGCCGGGCTTATGTAAAAGGTAAAAGGCGAAGTCCTCGCCGCCCATCATGCATTCCTTGTCGTCGATAACGTTCTCCTCGCCGAGTGCGCGCCGGCCCGCCTCTACGATGAGCCTTGCGATCTCGGGGTCGTTTTTTATAGAGGGGTAGTGCTTAGTCGTTTCGATAGACCAGCTGCCACCCATATCACGGCTGACCGAGTCTGCTATCTCGCCTATGCGGCGATAGATATAGTCGTCGACCTTGTTGTTAGTCGTTCTGATCGTGCCGTGCAGCCTCACCTTGTCGCAAACGACGTTGTTAGCTTTGCCGCCGTGGAACTCTCCGATGCCGATGACTACGGGCTCCTTGGGAGACAGCTCTCTTGCTCTCATCAGCTGGATGTCCATAAAGACTCTCGCACCCATCGCAATTGCGTCAACTCCCAGCTCGGGTGTCGAAACGTGGCAGGATCTGCCGAACAGATCAAGGTAAAAGCCGTGGCTCGATGCCGACATAGCGCCGTAGTTAAGCGCAATCTTGCCAAAGGGGAAGTCGGGATCTATGTGAGCGCCGATAATAGCGTCCACCTCGTCCATACAGCCGTCCTCTGCCATAAGCTTTGCACCTCCGGGCGCATATTCCTCAGCCGCCTGGAAGAAGAGTCTTATCTCACAGGGTAGCTCGTCCTCGACCTCCTTGAGCATCTTCGCCGTGCCGAGCAGCATAGCGGCGTGCGTATCGTGTCCGCAGGCGTGCATCATACCCTCGTGCTCCGAGGAGAAGGGAAGCCCCGTGTCCTCGGTGACGGGCAGAGCGTCGATATCCGCACGGAGTGCAAGCACTCTGCCTCTGCCGCGCGCTATATAGCCGACGATGCTCGACCTGCCGTATTTTTCGGTATAGGGAATGCCCAGTGCATCAAGCTCACGGCGGATTATCTCAAGCGTCTTAGGCAGGTCGAAGCCGACCTCGGGGTGCTTATGCAATTCACGTCTTACCGAAATAATATAGTCAAGATCAGGCGTCACGTGCTTCATCGCTCTTTCTCCTTATAACTGTTATAGGCTCCTCGCCTCTTACGAACGCCGCAGTAACCACGACCCTCTCGACGTCGGGCTCAGAGGGCAGCTCGAACATAGGCTTCATCATAACGCCCTCAACGATCGACCTTAAGCCTCTCGCTCCCGTCTTTCTCTCTATCGCAAGGTGTGCAATAGCCCTGAACGCCTCTTCCTCGATCACAAGCTCAATGCCGTCGAGCGAGAATAGCTTCTGATACTGCTTATAGAGCGCACCCTTGGGCTCCTTGATTATGCGCACGAGCGCCTCCTCGTCGAGGTTGTCGAGGGCGACGATGATGGGCAGTCTGCCGACAAGCTCGGGGATAATTCCGTACTTAACGACGTCATGCGCCTCGACGTCCTTGTAAACTCCCTTTTCGACCCTCTCGCGCGAGCGCTTTTCCTCGCCTCCGAAGCCGATCTGCGTCGTGCCGCGCCTTGCCTCGATGATGGACTCAATGCCGTCAAATGCGCCGCCGCAGATAAAGAGTATGTTCTTCGTGTTGATCTGGATGAAGTCCTGGTTCGGGTGCTTTCTTCCTCCCTTGGGCGGCACGTTTGCCACCGTTCCCTCAAGGATCTTGAGCAGCGCCTGCTGAACGCCCTCACCCGAAACGTCCCTCGTGATAGAGCGGTTCTCGCCCTTGCGTGAGATCTTGTCGATCTCGTCGATGTAGATGATGCCCTTCTCGGCAAGCTCGACGTCAAAGTTCGCCGCCTGGATGAGGCGCAGAAGTATGTTCTCGACGTCCTCTCCGACGTAGCCTGCCTCGGTCAGCGTGGTTGCATCCGCAATAGCGAAGGGAACCTTGAAGCTCTTCGCCAGCGTCTGCGCAATATAGGTCTTTCCTACGCCGGTCGGGCCGAGCAGAAGAACGTTCGACTTCTGGATCTCTACGTCGTCGCGGCAGGCCTCGCCCTTGTTCTTCCTCTTTTTTCCGTCGTCGCTCTCCTCGAGCGAGAGTATTCTCTTATAATGGTTGTAAACTGCGACCGAGAGTGCGAGCTTTGCGCCGTCCTGACCGATGACGTGCTCGTCGAGCATCGCCTTTATGTCCTTCGGCTTCGGGAGGGTCTCGAGGGTGAGGCTCTCTATATCAAAGTCGTAGTCGGGCTCCACCTCGGGCGCAAAGTTCTCCTCGAGAAACTCAGCGCAAACAGAGATGCAGCTGTCGCAGATATAGGATTTTCCGTCGTTTGACGGGATTAGAACTATCGCCTCTCTCTCGCTTCTGCCACAGAAGGAGCAAGAGCGCATAACTCCGTTGTTTTCCTGCATATTACCTGATGTCCTTCTTGGTTATTACCTTGTCGATAAGACCGTAGGCGAGCGCCTCCTCAGCAGAGAGGAAGTTGTCGCGCTCGGTGTCACGCTCGATGTCTGCGAGCGGCTTGCCGGTGTGCTCTGCGAGGAGCTTGTTGAGCTTCTCACGGGTCCTTATGATGTGGTCGGCGTGGATCTTGATGTCCGTCGCCTGACCTCTGGTGCCGCCGAGGGGCTGATGGATCATTACCTCAGCGTTGGGCAGAGCCATTCTCTTGCCCTTAGCGCCGCCCGAGAGCAGGAATGCGCCCATAGAGGCCGCCATTCCGAGGCAGATCGTGCAGACGTCGCACTTGATGTAGTTCATCGTGTCGTAGATCGCAAAGCCTGCGCTGACCGATCCTCCGGGCGAGTTGATGTAAAAGTAGATGTCCTTGTCGGGGTCCTGCGCCTCGAGGAAGAGCATCTGGGCTACGACGAGCGATGCGGTCGTGTCGTTCACCTCGTCGGCAAGGATGATTATCCTATCGGATAAAAGTCTTGAATATATGTCGTAGGCACGCTCTCCGTTCGGGGTCTGCTCAACGACGTTAGGTACGAGTGGCATGGTTTTTCCTCACTTTCGTTTATTTTTTGCAACTGCCGTAAGCCCCGTATCTCTCGGGTGTTTTTCACGGCTTCCCATTGCTTATAAAAATCAGCCGACAATCGGTAGAGTGACTATCGGCTGAAAATGTTGATTACTTTTTGATGACTGCGCTGTTCTTAACGAAGGTCATAGCCTTAGCGACGAGCAGGTCTGCCTCGATGTCCTCGACTGCGATCATCTTCTTGACCTCGTCAAGCTCAACACCGTAGGTGGTAGCGATCCTGTTATACTCCTCGGCGGTCTCCTCCTCGGTGACTGCGAGAGCCTCTGCCTTAGCGATAGCCTCAAGAGCGAGTCTGAGCTTGACCTGCTTCTCGGCCTGGGGGCGGAGCTGCTCTCTCAGGGTGTCGAGGGTCATGCCGGTGTACTGCATATAGGTCTTGAGGTCAAGTCCGCTCTGGCGAAGGCGGGTGTCGTAGTCGCGGAGGTAGTTCTCGGTCTCAGCCTCAAACATGGGCTCGGGGATCTCGCAGACGAGCTTCTCCATAAGAGCCTCGGAGAGCTTAGACTCCATATCAGCCTCAGCCTCAGCCTCGTTTCTCGCTACAATTTTAGCCTTCAGATCAGCCTTATATTCATCAAGGGTGTCAAATTCGGAAACGTCCTTAGCAAACTCATCGTCAGCTACGGGGAGCTGCTTGAGAGCCTTAACGGTGCACTTAAAGGTAGCAGCCTTGCCTGCGAGGTCCTTAGCGGAGTAATCCTCGGGGAAGGTCACGTTAACGTCAAACTCCTCGCCGAGCTTCTTGCCGACGATCTGAGCCTCGAAGCCGGGGATAAAGCTGCCCGAGCCGAGCTTAAGCTCGTAGTCGGTGCCCTTGCCGCCCTCGAATGCAACGCCGTCAACAAAGCCCTCGAAGTCAAGCTGAACGGTGTCGCCGTCCTTGAGCTCGCCCTCAGCCTCGGTGACGAATCTTGCGTTTCTGTCAAGAACCTTCTCAAGCTCTGCCTCAACGTCCTTCTTGAGAACTCTCTTTACCTTCTTCTCGACCTCGATGCCTGCGTAGCCCTCGATGGTGGGAACGGGCTTAACGAAGCCGATAGCCTTGAGGACGATGTCGCCCTCCATGGAAACAAGGTCAAACTGAGGGTTGCCAACGATGGTAAGCTCAGCCTCCTTGATAGCTGCCTCAAATGCCTCGGGGATGCACTCGTTGATAGCATCCTCGAAGAAAACGTCCTTGCCGTACATCGTCTTGATGATGTGCATGGGCGCCTTTCCGCGTCTGAAGCCGGGCACGTTGATGGACTTAACGTTCTTCTTGTAGGCCTTCAGCTCAGCCGCCTTGTAAACTTCCTTGTCAACCGAGAATTCGATAGTATAACCGTTACCCTCGGTGAGCTCCTTTTTAATAAGGCTCATTTTAAAACTTCCTCCAAATGTATCTGTTTTTTATTATAATAATTATAGGTTATATCCGCTTTATTGTACACCAATTAGTCTCTTTTGTCAAGCGGTTTTTGAAAATAGGCCGACAATCAGGTCTTTTACTCCTCGCTCTCTGCTTCTATCACGCCGTGGGGATGCACCCTCACGGGGGTAAAGTCGACGTGGTCGGCCGAGATCATATGCATATTGATCCCGCGATGGGAGAAGTGGAGGGGCAGGGTGTAGTTTCCGTGTATATGTCCGAAATAAAGCTCCTCTATCCCGTATTCGATCAGTATGTCGCAAAGCTCGCCCGACTCCTCGCCCGCCCAGAAGGGAGGGAAGTGCATAAAGGCGATGATCTCCTTGCCCGACTCCTCCTTCAGCTTCTTTGCCGCCTCGAGGCTCATTCTTAAGCGCATTGCCTCCCTGCGCGTGAGCTTCTGAAAGTCGGAGTTCTTAGGCATGTTTTTGCAGTCGTCGTCGTAATACCAGCCCCTCGTGCCGGCGACGATAAAATCGTCAAGCTCGTGGGCGTTGTTGAAGAGAAAGGATATGGTGCTGATATTTTCCTTCTTGAAAAGCTCCTCGTGCTTTCGCATAGTCGCCCACCAGAAGTCGTGGTTTCCCTTGCCGATTATCTTCTTGCCCGGCAATGAGTCTATAAATTTGAGGTCGGAGACCGCCTCCTCAAGCGACAGCGCCCAGGAAACGTCACCGGGGATGACGACGGTGTCAAGATCAGTCACCAGCCGCCTCCAGTTGCCCGCGATGCGGAGCATATAGTCCTGCCATCTCTGCCCGAAAACCTCCATCGACTTGTTCGTCGATTCGAGCGTCGACAGATGCAGATCGGCAATGGTATATAATGCCATATAGAAAAAATCTCCCGCCGCCCGAATAGCGAGACCTCGCCTCGGGCAAAATGATGTTGCAGGCAAGAGCCTGCGGAAAAGAGAAAAATAGCTTGGAAGAAAAAAGAATGAACAACGAATGCGCAAAAAACGAGGCGAAGCACATCAAGGGCATCGTCTGCGACGTTAAAAACTGCGCATACCACAGCGGAAAGAGCGAATGCTACGCAGGCTCTATCTGCGTCGGCCCGAACGAGGCATCCTGTTCGGCAAACACTTCGTGTGCCACCTTCAAGCCTCGCGAGTTTTAGCTCTTCGCGAAGCTGACGGTTGCGGCCTCCATCTCGCTGCGGTCGATAATACCCGTGTGTCGCGGCTGCTTATTCAGCACGGATGCAAGGGGGGTAGGAATATCGACGCCCGTAAGCTTGTTGAGCGCCTCGAGTGCTTCGAGGTCGCCGATGTCCTTGGCATCGGTCAGCGAGTTGAGTACGTCACGTGCAAACTTGTAGGGTGACGCCGTGGAGACCGTAAGGGTCTTTCTCTCTGCCTTAAAGTCGTTCATATAGGCGTTAGTGGCGTGTATCGCAACTGCCGTATGGGTGTCGATAAGGCAGTTTTTCTTTTCGTAGATCTCCTTGACCGTAGCCTGACACTCTTCCTCGTCGGTGTAGTAGCCGACGAAGCTCTCGGAGATTGCGGCGAGGTCCTCCGCCGAAAGCTCATATCTGCCAAGTCTTGCCAGCTCTTCCATATATCCCCTCGTCTTGTCCTGACCGAGGGTGAGGTAGAGGAGTCTCTCGAGGTTCGAGGAGATGAGGATATCCATAGAGGGCGACATAGTGGTAAAGAACTCACGGTTCTTGTCGTAGACGCCGCTCTTGAAAAACTCGGTAAGAACGTTGTTCTTGTTTGATGCGCAAACGAGCCTGCGGATCGGAACGCCCATCCTCTTTGCGATATAAGCGGCAAAGATGTTGCCGAAGTTGCCCGTAGGAACCGAAACGTCTACCTCCTCGCCGAGCGATATAGCGCCCGTGCGGTACATATCGGCATAAGCCGAAACGTAGTATACGATCTGAGGGACGAGCCTGCCCCAGTTGATGGAGTTTGCGCTGGAGAGGAAAACGCCGGCTCCGTCAAGCTCCCTCCGGATAGCGTCGTCGGAGAAGATGCGCTTTACGCCGCTCTGCGCGTCGTCGAAGTTGCCGACGATGCCCTCGACCGAAACGTTCGAGCCCTCCTGGGTCTGCATCTGCAGCTTCTGCACCGAGCTTACGCCGCCCGTGGGGTAAAAGACCTTGATCATAGTGCCTTCAACGTCACGGTAGCCCTCGAGCGCAGCCTTTCCCGTGTCGCCTGAGGTCGCAACGAGGATGAGCGCTCGGCGCTCCTCGCCCGTCTTTCTTAATGCTCTGACAAATAGCCTGGGCATTATCTGAAGCGCCATATCCTTGAAGGCGGAGGTGGGGCCGTGCCATAATTCAAGCATATATCTGCTGTCGCCGAGCGAGGTAATGGGTGCAGGCTCGGGCGTAAACTTTCCGCCGCCGTAAGCGCCCTCGGCGTCCTCTCTCAGCTCGTCTATCGTATAATCGGTCAGAAAGAGCGAGAGTATCCTTGCGGCTCTCTCGGTGTAGGGCAGGGCGGAAAGCTCCCCAATGAAATCAAGGTCTATCATGGGTATGCTCTCGGGCATATAAAGGCCGCCGTCCTTTGCAAGACCGGTCTTTATCGCAAATGCAGAGCTTACGCCCTCGTTGTCAATTCCTCTTGTGCTGACGTAATTCATTTCTTTCTCCTTTTTTGGTTTAACGAATGGCTAATATACAACACTGCGTGTTGATGAGATACACAGCAAAGCTGTGATATGTGAAGCTGCCTTAGCCGCGGTAGCGCTTTGAGAAGCGAGAGGGGTGAGCGGTGTTGTTATTGAACGCTCCCTCGATGTGGTTTATCCTCTCGACCTTGGTTTTGCCGCCCTCAGAGCGGACGTAGACCTCAACGACGTCGAAGCGGAGCTTGCCGTGCTCGGGGTGATACGCCATATAGACCTTCGCCGCCGAGATTATCGCCCTCATCTTCTCGGGTGTTATGGCAGAGGCGGGGCGTGTCTCACGTGGGTCGCTTTTATCCGTTGAGCGTGTCTTGACCTCTATGAAAACGGTCTCTACACGGTCTTTGGCGATTATGTCTATCTCGCTGTCAAAGGGAGCATAGTTGCGCTCGAGGATCTTATATCCCTTTTTCTTTAAGTATCTCGCCGCCTCGTCCTCGCCGAGGCTTCCGAGCTTTCTCTTTTCGGTATTTATGCCGAGGATGTTCATAAGCCCTGCCTCCCTGAAAAGCGCAAAACGATGCGATATGCAAACAATTATTGTCAAAAATCGTCAGATCCGCATTCATCCGGCGAAAGTACGATCACTTATCCAAAAACTTTAAAAACGTCCGTCTGTATATCGGAGCGGGGCCGAATTCCCTGACTGCGTCCATATGCTCCTTCGTCGGGTAGCCCTTGTGCTTGGCTATGCCGTATTCGGGATAAAGGCGGTCGAGCTCGATGCAGCCTCTGTCCCTCGTGACCTTGGCAAGGATGGACGCTGCCGCTATCGAGTAGCTCCTCGAGTCGCCCTTGACCACCGTTTCGGTCGGGATCTCGAAGCCGCGCGAGCAGTTTCCGTCTATAAGTGCAAAATCTGCCTTGACGCCGAGCGCATCGACGGCACGCCTCATAGCGAGCATGGATGCGTTAAGTATGTTGTATTCGTCGATCTCCTCGGGGCTTGCCTCGGCTATTGCGTAGGCGAGAGCCTCCTTGATTATCACGTCGTAGAGCTTTTCACGCTTTTTCTCGGTGAGCTTTTTCGAGTCGTCGAGCCCATCTATGATCAGCCCCCTCGGCAGTATGACGGCCGCCGCAACCACAGGGCCGCATAAAGGTCCTCGTCCCGCCTCGTCGCATCCGCAAACGGCGGTGTAGCCCTTAGCGTAGATCTCTTCCTCAATATCAAAGCTCGGCATCAGAAATCACCAACCCTCTCAAGCGTTATTCTTCCTATCTTTGCGGATCTGAACTCCTCGAGCAGCATAGCGGCGCACCTCTCGTGGTCGATCTCGCCGCCCGAGCGGAGCATTCCTCGCTTCCTTCCGACAAGCTCGAAAAGGTCGTAGCAATCAAGATCTGCCGCCTCAGCGTCGGTGAGCTTATATCTCGCCAAAAACTGCTCGCGGCTGACCTCGTAGAGCCTCTTGCAAAGGAGCATGGCGATCTCGGTCGTATCAATGATATGATCTCTTATAGCGCCCGTGAAGGCGAGGTTTTCTCCAACTCTCTCGTCCTCAAACTTAGGCCAGAGCACGCCGGGCATATCAAGTAGATCGAGTCCTATCGACGTCGGCACCCATTGCTTAGCGAGGGTAACGCCAGGGCGGTTTTCGACCTTTGCCTTGACCGAGCCTGCGAGCCTGTTGATGAGCGAGGACTTACCCACGTTCGGTATGCCCACGATCATGGACTTGAGCTTTCTGCCCTCCATACCCTTCTCACGGTAGCGGGCGAGCTTTTCTGCCATCAGGGTGCGCACGGCGGCGGAGAGAGCCTCGATGCCCTCGCCCGTGGTGGAGTTTACGGCAACTGCCATAATGCCCCTCTTGCGGTATTCCTGCACCCATTCGGCAGTAGCCGCAGGGTCGGCGAGCGACGCCTTGGTAAGCACTATGATCCTCGGCTTTGTGCCGAGCATTTTTTCTATCTCCGGGTTTTTCGAGGAATGGGGGATGCGTGCGTCAAGCAGCTCAAGGACGAGGTCCACCTGAGGCAGGCACTCCTGCATAACTCGGCGCGTTTTCGCCATATGCCCGGGAAACCACTGTATAGGGTTTGCAGCCATTTAGCTTCCTTTCATTTGCCCATCACCCACCACAAAGCAGGATAAAACAGGCGAAAAGCAATCAATAGTTTACATAATCCGACAAACCGGGGCGATATCCCCGTCGGAGCTTATTTATTATCCTTGTCGGGATCACCGAAGTTAGGATAAAGGCGGAACAGCACCCGACCGAGGACGGCGTCCTCTAAGACGCAGCCGATAGCCCTTGAGTCGGTGGAGTCGTTTCTGTGATCTCCCATAACGAACAGCTGACCGTCGGGAACACGGAACTCGTAAAACTCGGACGTGATCAGGAAGCCGGGCAGGGAAGCGATCTCCTCGGGCACGGCTATCAAATATTCGTAGTCCTCGTAGTCTGTGTAGACGTATTTTTCGTCGAGCATGATCTCGCTCTTGTTGATATACACGCCGTTTTTCGTCACCTTGACGATCTGGCCACCCGTCGCAATAACTCGCTTGACGATGGGCTTCTTAAGCACGGTCGTGTAATCCTCGATAACGACGATATCGCCGCACTTAGGCGTGTAGAAGAGGTCGGAGATCAAAAGGATGTCGCCGTCCTCAAGCGTGTCGTACATTGAGTTTCCCTCGACGATAGCGTGCTTGACGAAGAAGGTCGTCAGAACCAGCACGGCAACAAGCGTGAAGATCAGAAGCTCGATAAAATCAAAGACGCCGTCGATCCTCCTGGGCTTCTCGGGGTCGTATTCGTTGAGGTTTTTCTCGGGGGTGCGCTCGTCGGCAGCCAAAGGCTCCTCAGCTTGCGGCTCCTCCTCCGTGAGCTCGGGCTCCTCTTCGGTTATGTCTGCCTCACTCTCCTCGCTTTCGGCGTCGCTATCTTTGGCGGGCGCATCCGTGCCGTCCTCTTCTGCTTCCACGGGGGCGCAGAGCTCCTCGATGGGGTCGCCTAACAGGTCGGTGATAACTATCTCGCTCTCGATAGGCGCAAGCGCATCGTCGGGGAATGGTAGCTCCTCCGGCTCGGGCTCGGGTGCGAGAGCATCGTCGGGAAAGGCATACTCTCTTTCGCCGCTCTTTCTGCCGTCGCCTACGGCGTCCTCTGCCATTAGGTGGGCAAGGAATTCTCCGTCCGGGAGGATGAACTCGTCATCAGTGTCCGATGCTTCGTCTGCTTCCGACGCCGTGTCAGCCTCGCTTGCCCTGTCGGGGGTCACAGCGGCTTCGTCGCTCTCGTGGGGCACTTCGGCGCTCTCGGTGCTAACGTCGCTGCCTGCCTCTAAGTCGCTTCCGTCAGCTGTCGTGATCTCAGCTGCGACAGCCTTAGGCTCAGCCTCGACGGCAATATCCTCGTCGGAAGCGTCATTGACACCGACCTCAGCCTCTGCGGCTGCTTCTGCACACGAATCGGTGACAGCCTCAGCCTCGGGCTTCACGCTTTGATCGCCACCTTTAGCCTCGCCTATGACCTCGGTCTCTATGTCCGAATTGACGTTGGCCCCAGCCTCGGGATCTATGTCGCTCTTAGCCTCGGCATTATCCTCGGAGATGACCTCGACCTTGGTGGCGTCACCCTCTGCGGCAGGATCTACCTCTGCGGCGTGCTCACCATCTGCGGCGGGTTCTCCCTCGGCGGCGAGGGGCTTAATATCGTTATTACGGCTCTTTTTGCCGTTTTTGTTTTTGTTACGCTTTTTCTTCTTTTTCGGGGGCTCGGGGGTAGGCTCCTTCTCACGGGTGCCAAACTCAGCCTCGATAGTGGACACATCGGGTATCTCGAATTCGTTTTCCGGCTCGACGGGGTCGCCGAGCTTCTTCTCGTTCTCCAACACTTCCACCTCCTACGCATACTTATACAAATATAATTTTATCATAAATAAAAATAAAATACAATAAGCATTTTGCACTATTTTCTCCCCCGACGGCAGAGCAAGTGCGCCAAAACGCACAAATCTCGGAAAATCAAAAAAAGCACTTGACACATGACGTCCGCTTGTGTTATAATGCTAGTAACTGTGCGTATGCCTTTTTGCATACATCGGTAGAATATCAGAACAGTCCTCTGCGGCTCATGCATGAATGTTCGTAGTTTAAGGAGGGCCATAAAATGGATAAGATCCAGGCTTTTGCAAGTGAGCAGTTAAAGACCGAAGTTCCCCAGTTCGGTATCGGTGACGGTGTTAAGGTTTACATCAGGATCACCGAGGGTGAGAAGACCAGAACTCAGATGTTCGAGGGTACCGTTATCGCTAAGCGTGGCGGCGGCATCTCCGAGACCTTCACCGTAAGACGTGTTTCCTACGGCGTAGGCGTTGAGAAGACCTTCCCCCTTCATTCTCCCAACGTTGAGAAGATCGTAGTCTTCCGTGAGGCGAAGGTTCGCCGTGCGAAGCTCTACTATCTGCGCGACAGAGTTGGTAAGGCAGCTAAGGTTAAGGAAAAGATCTAAGATCTTCCTTTAGCGAAATAAAAGAGTGTGGCAGCCGCCGCACTCTTTTATTTTTTTCCCTCGCCGCTTCCTTTTTCGATCCGTTATATTTGTTTTGAAGCTCTCTCTACGCCTGGGTTTATCTCGTCTTTCCATTTTGTTTTTGCACTCTCCCCACAATGTGCTATCGCACGGCTTTCCTTTTTTCATAACTCTCTCAGGCTCGGGCTATCTCCGGTTTTTTCCTTTTTGAAGCTCTTCTGAGCTAGGTATAGCGTGCTCTTTAGCAGAAATAAAGGCGCACGTAAAGGCAGGTCCGAAGAAAAAAGCCCTGCTTGACAGCCGCAGGGCTTTATGATATACTCATTTTAATTGAGATACGGCAGAAGCCGCACAGCTCCTTCGCTGCCCGCGCATACTCTGAAGGGCGGGGCAGTGAGACCCATACGGGGAGCAAAAACCGCTCGCCCGGACTTACGCCATCCTCTCGGAGAGCTTTTCGCCGCCGAGGATATGGAAATGCAGATGCTTGACGGACTGGCAGCCAAATTCGCCCACGTTGGTGACGATGCGGTAGCCCTCGCCGAGCCCGAGGCTCTTGGCGATCTCGGGGATCTTGGTGAAGATATGCGCAACCACCTTTGCGCTCTCGCCGTCGATAGCATCCGCAGAGCATATATGCTCCTTGGGTATCACAAGACAATGCACGCGTGCCTGCGGCGCAATATCGAGAAAGGCGTAGCACGCCTCGTCCTCGTAAACCTTAGATGAGGGGATCTCCCCCTTGATGATCTTACAGAATAAGCAGTCCATATTCATCTCTCCTGCGTTTTTTCTTTAATTGTAGCACACCTCGCACCACAAATCAAGCAGAGAAATGAAAAAGTCATAAAAGCATAAAAGCCCGAAGCAGCTCGGGCGGAAGGGAGCAGAAATGAGCATAGGTTATAGCGAGCTGCCGCAGTATCCCTGTATGGGGGATATGTGGGATAGCCTGAAGGCACAGAGCCGCCCCATAGTTATCTACGGTATGGGAAACGGCGCTGATAAGCTCATCGACAGGCTCTCTTCCATCGGCGTTTGCCCCTCTGGCATCTTTGCCTCCGACGGCTTCGTGCGTGGGCAGTCCTTCAGGGGTATGACCGTGCGCTCGCTCTCGGATATAAAGGTTGAATATCCCGACCCCGTCATCCTCCTTTCCTTCGGCTCGAGAAGGGAAGATGTACTTGATTTGCTAACCAATATTGACAAAACAGAGGATCTATACATCCCCGATATGCCCGTAGCAGGCGTAGATGAGTATTTTGACCGTGAGTTTTATAACGCTCATTACAGCGAGATATGCAGGGCTTACGATGCGCTCGCAGACGATTTCTCAAGGAGAGTCTTTGCCAAGGTGATACACTTCAAGCTCTCGGGCAGGCTCTCCTATCTTGAGGAGGCTTGGTCGGAGGTCGGAGAGATCTATTCATTAATTAATAAAAGGCGCATCACCACAGCCCTCGACCTCGGAGCCTATAACGGTGACACGCTGAGAGAGATGAAGGAGCATATCCCCACGCTGAGGTCTGCCATAGCTCTTGAGCCCGACCCTAAGACATTCCGCCGCCTGGTTAAATACGCCGAGGCAGAGGATGCTATTTCGGTCAAGCCCATATGTGCCGCCGCATATTCCGAATGCAGTGTAGGCAGCTTTTCCTCAAGCGGAAACAGAAATTCCTCGATAGGCGCAACCGCCTCCTACGAGCATAAGTGTGAGGAGGTCAGCCTCGTGTCCGCCGACTCTCTCGCCTCCTCGCCCGACTATATCAAGTATGACGTAGAGGGTGCGGAGCTTGAGGCTCTTATAGGCTCAAAGGAGACGATAATCCGACACGCCCCCGCACTTCTCGTGTCTGTATACCATAGATCACGTGATATCTATTCCTTGATATTATACCTCGCCGAGCAGCATCCCGGCTACAAGCTTTATCTGAGGCGGCAGAGGTGCGTCCCCGCCTGGGAGCTTTGCGTTATAGCCCTCCCCGAGCAATAATTCGACCCGACATAAGAATAAAACGAAGGATCAGTAAATAAGATAATGAAAAGACCCGAGCTACTTTCCCCCGCAGGAAATATGGAAAAAATGAAGGCGGCTATCCTATACGGAGCCGACGCCGTCTACCTCGCTGGCAAGCTTTTCGGTATGCGTGCCGCAGCAGATAACTTTGACATCCCCGAGCTTATAGAGGCTGTCGAATACGCCCACGAGCGAGGCGTCAAGGTCTACCTCACGCTCAACACCATGCCGAGGGAAAAGGACCTTCCCCTCCTCAAAGAATATATAGAGCAGCTCCGCCCGATAAAGCTCGATGCGCTCATCGTCGCCGACATCGGCGTGCTTTCTCTCGTCCACGAGCTACTGCCCGACGTCGATATCCATATCTCGACGCAGGCAAACGCCGTCAGCTCTCTCGCCGTGCGCTCCTGGTGTGCCTTAGGTGCCACCCGTGTCGTGTTAGCGAGGGAGTTGACGCTCGACGAGATCAGGGAGATCAGGCAGAATGTCCCCCCCGAGATCGAGCTTGAGTGCTTTATCCACGGCTCGATGTGCATCTCTTATAGCGGCAGATGCCTGCTTTCGGGGCATATCGTCGGCAGGGATGCAAATATGGGTATGTGCGCTCAGCCCTGCAGATGGAACTATACCATAAGAGGCTATGAGATCACCGAGGAAAAGCGCCCCGACAGAAGCATGCCCATCGAGGAGATAAACGGCGAGACCTTTATTATGGCGAGCCGTGACACCTGCACGATAGAGCATATCCCCGAGCTCGTCGAGGCTGGCATTTCCTCCTTTAAAATAGAGGGCAGAATGAAGTCTGCCTACTACACCGCCGTCGTCACAAACACCTACCGTATGGCACTCGACAGCTATTTCTCGGGCTCCTATGCCTATAACCCCGATTGGCTCCGCGAGCTTCTCTCCGTCAGCCATAGGGAGTATGCCACGGGCTACTACTTCTCGGATTCTCACACGGATGCAAACCTCGCACCCAACAACGGCTACATCAAGGATAAGGCGTATCTCGCCGTCTGCCTCTCCTACGACGAGGGCAGAGGTCTCGCTAAGCTAGAGCAGCGAAACAAGATGACCCTCGGCGACAGGGTAGAGCGACTCACCCCCGGCGAGTGCGGAGCCGAGATAGCCTACGACGCCCTCCTTGACGAGAGCCTCGAGCCCATCGACGCATCAAGGCATCCTTATATGATCTTCTATATGCACACCGAGTGTAGGATGAAGCCCGGAGATATCATCAGGGCGCTATAACCTCGAATTTGCAAATAATAATTAACATTTCGGAGGCTTTATGATCGATATATTTGAGCTTCTCAAGTCGGTCTTGTTTGGTATTATAGAGGGAATAACCGAGTGGTTGCCCATCTCCTCGACGGGTCATATGATCCTGCTTGACGAGTTTATCTCGCTTGATTTTACGAAGGAGTTTAAGGAGCTTTTCCTCGTCGTCATCCAGCTCGGCGCCATCGTCGCCGTTCCGATCCTCTTCTGGGATAAGCTGGTTCCCGGAAGGAAAAAAACAAAGGAAGAAAACTCTGCCATCGGTTTACTTTGGCTCAAGGTCATCGTCGGTGTCCTGCCCTGCGCCGTGCTCGGCGTTTTGCTTGACGATCTGATCGACGGCTTGCTCTTATCCTGGGATTACGCATTCGTTATCGTCGCCGTCGCCCTCATCGTCTACGGCGTCCTCTTTATCATCATCGAGCGCCACAATAAGGATAAGGAGCCCCGCATCGACAGCGTCTACGACCTCTCCTTCCGTGATTGCCTCGTCATCGGCGCCTATCAGATGCTTGCCCTCATCCCCGGCACCTCTCGATCTGGCTCGACTATCCTCGGCGGAATGCTCACCGGTGTGTCGAGAACGGCGGCATCCGAGTTCTCCTTCTTTATGGCTATACCCGTTATGCTCGGCGCATCCGGACTTAAGGTCCTCAAGTTCGGCTATGAGTATCTCACGGCGGATGATCCGACCAAGTATATCCCCGAGGGCTCGCTTTTGCCCTATCTCGTCTATCTCCTCGTCGGAATGCTCGTCGGCTTCCTCGTGTCCGTCCTCGTCATCCGCTTCCTGATGAGCTTCGTCAAGCGGCACAGCTTCGCCGCCTTCGGCATCTACCGAATTGCGCTCGGCGCACTCGTCATCCTCTATTTCGTGCTTCGCCTTTCTGGCGTTTTTGCCTGAGCCTCAATTCCCACCTCGGGCTATCCCATAAAGCCGATGTTCTATAAAACAAAAAAGCCCCCTCAGGGCTAAAAAATTCATAAAAACTATATCATATCAAAGCAAAAAAGGGCGAAGAAATCGACATTCTTCGTCCTTTTCTTTATTCACACCGTCCTCGTCCAGTCTATCTCGGCTTCGCCGTGCGAGCGGAGAAAGTCGTTTGCACGCTTGAAATGGCCGCAGCCGAAAAAGCCTGCGTAAGCCGACAGCGGGCTCGGGTGCGCGCACTCCAAAACGAGATGGCGAGGGTTGGTTATCAGCGCCTTTTTCGACCTGGCGTGTCCTCCCCAGAGCAGGAAAACGACGGGGCGCTCCTTATCGTTCATCCGTCTGATGATGCTGTCGGTCAGCTCCTCCCAGCCTCTGCCCTTGTGGCTCATCGGCGAGCCTGCACGCACGGTCAGCGTCGTATTGAGGAGCAAAACGCCCTGCCTAGCCCAGCCGACAAGCTCGCCCGTAGGCGGCTCGGGCATGCCGTATTCGTCGGCAAGCTCCTTGAAAATATTCTTTAACGACGGCGGCTTAGGCACTCCCGCCCTGACCGAGAAGCATAGCCCGTGAGCCTGCCCCTCGCCGTGATAGGGGTCCTGACCGAGGATGACCACCCTCGCCTCGGCGTAGGGCGTGTATTTCAAAGCGTTGAAAATATCCTCCATAGGAGGATAAACCACGCCGCCGAAGTATTCCTTCTTTAAAAACTCACGCAGCGAAAGATAATAATCCTTTTGGAATTCCTCGCCGACGATCTCATCCCAGTCGTTTCCAAGTCTGACCATAGAGCCTCCATGAGTGCATTTTCGTTAGCTCTATTATAGCATCTCTCACGGCGAAAAACAATACTCACGCCGAAATTCTCTCTTATGCGAAAGCACCGCCATTAAGGAGTGAAAAAACGTGCGCCAAACGGGGTATAAAACCAAGCCTCCCTTGTGCTGTGGGAGGTGGCACGGCGACGGGGTTCCCCGAAGCGAGGTTACGAGCTTTGGGGGTTCGCGTCTTGCCGTGGCGGAGGGCTTGTAAAAGTGGTAGATTTAAAAACGATCCCTCAGTCAGCTCTCTTGACAGCTCCCGTCCCAAGGATCCCCGAAGCGAGCATAGACGAGCTTTTTTGGGGGGCGTAGACGGATGTGACTGTGTGATCTCTCACGCCGGAGTCAACCATAGCTGCGTGATCGCTCACGCCCCCCCTGACAGGTATCAGAACACGCTTTCGATAACCTTGCTCGAGCTCTTAGGCGAGTAGAGCCAGCTGTCGATGTGGCGCACACGCTCGGTGTCGATGAAGTATTCGAGCTTGGTCGGCTCGCATGGCGCCTCTTGCATATCTATGATTATCAGCTTTATCTTCATCTTTTCGGGGATGATGGATTTTATGTAGACGGCGGCGCTCATTCCGACCCTCGCATCCGCACGGTATTCGGCGAGGCCTGCGAGATTAGGCATCAGCTCAACGAAAACGCCGTAGCTCTCCACGCTTCGGATTATGCCCCTTACGGTCTGCCCCTCGGAGAAAAGCTCGGCGTTTTCCTCCCACGAGCCGAGCAGCTCCCGCTCCGAAACGTAGATGCGCCCCCGTGCGTCGATCATCTTGACGACGGTGTGTATCATATCGCCGACCGAAAGCCTCGCCGATGGGTGCGCAATTCTTGAAACCGAGATAGTGTCGATCGAGAGCAGCGAGCTTATGCCGCATCCGATGTCGACGAAGGCGCCGAAGCTCTCAAGGTGCGTTATCTTAGTGGGAATTATGTCGCCCGGTGCGAGCGTGCTTATATAGTTTTCGAGGCATTCCTTTTGCGCCGCTCTCCTTGACAGAATGGCGACATGCCGCCCCCTGCAGAGGTCAAAGCCCATCACCTTAAACGAAACGGGCTTGCCGACCCGTGTGAGAATTGCGATGTCCTTAACCTCCTCGCCATCCCTCGGCATAAGCACCTCATCCCTCGGTATAATGCCGAGAATTCCCCCACCAAGCTCAACCTCAAGGTCGAGCCTGTGGTCGCACATCGTGGCAACCCCCTCAAGGATAGCTCCACGCACCATAGCCGCCTCGAGCCCCGCTCTGTCACGCGTGTATTCATAGTTTGAGCGTGTGGCGAGCAGCATCCCCTCGGGTCTGTATTTATTCATCCTCGATAAACCGTCCTTTGCATAGTTTTTTGATCTATGCTAAAGCCTATGCGCAAACGGAGAGTTTTATGATTTGGGTCCCGAGAATATCCTGCGGGGGAAAAAAGAAACGGACAGAGGATCGGGCGTATTAATGGTTACATCCGTTTATTTACGGTTACTTAATAAAAGCCTTAGGCTTTAACCGATACAAAAAAAGAAACGGACAGAGAGATCGGGCGTATTAATGGTTACATCCGTTTATTTACGGTTACACCCAAACCCATCGCATTATGTCGGGGTAGATCAGAGCTCGGTAGCCGCAGGGAGCAGGGGGAGGTTTGGAGGGGAAATCGTTGATCGCACCCCGTGAGGCGTACAAGTGTACGTCGAGGGGTGGGAGCGGCGATAGTAAATAAATAAAAGCCTTTGGCTTTTACCGATATGAAAAAGGAACGTACAGGGGGATCAGGCGTATTTATGGTTACATCCGTTTATTTACGGTTACACCCAAACCTCCCTATAATCCGAAGGAGACTGATATGGCGGTGTTCACCCCCCGCATCGTCTCCTCGTCAAGATGCCCCATCTTCTCCTTGAGCCTCTGCTTATCTATCGTTCTCACCTGCTCGAGCAGTATGACGCTGTCCTTGCATAGCCCGACCTCGATGCCCGGGATGTCTATATGCGTCGGCAGCTTCGCCTTGCCGAGCTTGGAGGTTATCGCCGCCGCTATGACCGTGGGGCTGTATTTGTTGCCGACGTCATTCTGGATTATAAGTACGGGACGTAAGCCGCCCTGCTCGCTGCCCACGACGGGGGAGAGGTCGGCGTAGTAGATGTCGCCACGCTTTATGTTCATTTTTTTATTCCTTTCAAGTTGTGCTTCCTATGCATATTTTTACCGTTTATCGGCTCTTTAATCAGCCGTTTTTTAAAACTATACCTATAACCATTTTATGCCGAAGGACCCGATGCGGTACAGTATACTAAAAAAGCAGAAAAGCTCGCCGACCGACGAGGAGCTGAGGCATTACAGCCCCCAAAAAGAAAAAGGGCTACCACACGGATAGCCCCGAGGGCGGAGGTCAAGCTTTGTGGCCGACCATGCTCTCGTCCTTGTCGAAAAGAAGCGCTATACACCAGATGCCCGCAAGCCCGACGAGCGTGTAGATGATCCTCGCCATAATAGACGCCGCTCCGCCGCTGATCCAGGCGACAAGATCAAAGCCGAATAAGCCGATGCTGCCCCAGTTGAGCGCACCGATGATCGCTATGACAAGCGCCACCTTGTTTACAACAGTCATAACCATATTAAACATCCTATCATTTTTCTTAAGGCGCAAGCCGCCTCAGATATAGTTTTTCATTCGGGCGGGAATTTATTCGCCTATTATGAAAGTTATCCCGATGGATGCGAGGTCTTGCTTTGTTCATATTTATGTGCTATAATATGTTAAAACAAACAAAACGAGGTCAAAATGATGAAAAAGCTACGCTTACCTCTTCTGATACTTCTGATAATATCGCTCACGCTCTCGCTTGCATCCTGTGCGAACGGTGACCTTGGCGGTCTTACGGGAGATATCGGCTCGATATTTGACGTGATCTTCGGTGATCACGACTATAAGGGCGACGCATATCCCGACGAGACACCCGGCGACGATGACGGCGACGGCGACACGGTTAAGCCCGACGGAGGCGAAGGAGATAAGGTCCAGCCCGACGACGGTGAGAAGCCCACACCCGAGCAGCCCGACATTGGCGGCGACAATAATGACCCCGAAAAGCCCGGCGATTCCACCGACCCCGAAAAGCCCACGGAGGGCGACGGCAAGGAGCCCGAGAAGCCCGGCGAGGGAAGTGACCCTACTCCCGATCAGCCAGGCGAGGGCGGCACGGGCTCGGGCACCGACACGCCTACCGAAGATCCCATTGACCCCGATCCCACCCCGGGTCAGCCGGAGGTCGAGGAGGATAAGACTACCGAGGCGATCGAGAGCTATAAGCCTCTTGATGAAATCCCCGAGTTTGTCGGTGACGTCTTTACGGTTCTTAACGGCAATAAGCCGAATTTCACAGCCAAGGATATTGTCGCTGAGGCTTACGCCTACTATTCCGAGCTTGACAGCCTCGGCAGGGCAGGGCTTGCGGTGGGCTACCTCGGCAGAGAGACTCTCCCGACGACAGACAGAAAGAATCCCACCTACGAGCCAACGGGCTGGGTTCAGGCGGCTTATAGCGGCAACGTCGTCACGGGCGGCAATATCTGGAACAGATCGCATCTTATCGCCTGGTCGCTGGCGGGCGACTCTGGCAAGCTCAACCTCGTCACGGGCACGCCATTCTTCAATCAGCTCGGTATGACGGCGTTTGAAACCATGGTGCGCGACTATATTAAGGAAACGGGCAATCACGTGCTTTACCGTGTAGTCCCCGTATTTGTCGGCGACGAGCTGGTTTGCCGAGGGGTGACTATCGAGGCGTACTCAATTGAGGACAAGGGCGGCTCTCTGACCGCATCCGAGAGCGACGGCATATGCTTTAACGTCTTTATCCATAACGTAAACCCCGGCATCATCATAGACTATGCAACCGGCAGGACCGAGCTCCACCCCGACTTCGACACCTCGGATGAGGAGGACGATATCACCTACGTCGTAAATATCAAGAGCGGCAACAAGATCCACGTCCATTCCTGCTCGAGCGTAACGCAGATGAAGGAGGAAAACAAGCTCTCCTTCACCGTAACACTGGAGGAGGTCATAGAGTATTTTAAGTCGAAGGGCAAGTCCTATTCCTTCTGCGGTAGCTGCCATCCCGAGAGAGATCTGGCTGCATAAAATCAAGAATACGCATAAAATGTAAATAAGAGTGAGCAATATTCGGCTGTTTTCAGCCCTGCTCACTCTTTTTTTGTTTGCTTGAAGATAGCTCCTATGTAGCCTTCCAAGAAGGATAGCGTCGACGTGGCGAAGGCCACAGACTCTAATCCTCAAACAGCCCTCCGCAGTCTCCGAGGCGTCGCTTTAAGACGAGGAGCGCCTTTTTTTCTATCCTGGATACGTAAGAGCGTGAGATGCCGAGCCTTGCCGCAACCTCTCTTTGTGTCAAGGGATGATAGCCGCAGAGCCCGTAGCGCAGGCGGATTATCTCACGCTCTCTCTCGTCAAGCACCTCGTCTATCGCCGCCCTCAGCCGCTCGATATAGCCCTTCATCTCTATGTCCTGCGCAAAGTCCTCCTCCGAGGCGATTATGTCCATATAGGTGAGCGGATTTCCGTCCTTATCGACGTCGATCTCATCCCCGAGCGAAACCTCGTAGCGCAGCTTCTTCCTCGAGCGGAAGAGCATCAGCATCTCGTTTTGTATGCACCTCGCCGCATAGGTCGCAAACCTAGTTCCCATCCCGGATTTAAAGCTGTCGGCCGCCTTGATCAGCCCGAAGCTCCCGACCGACAGCAGCTCGTCGGGCGACTCGTAGGATGAATAGTACTTTTTTATGATGTGCGGCACGAGCCTGAGATTATGCTCGATGATCCTCTCCCTCGCACGCTTATCTCCCTCCTTCATTTTTTGGAAAAGCTCATCCTCCTCCTCACGGCAAAGCGGCGGTGGAAAGCTCCCCACCTCCTCGATGCCGAGTATCAGCCCGATAAACTTTAAAAATAGACCCATCAGCCCCTTCATAATAAAACACCTCCCGCGGCATTAACCTTTGCCGCTTATATATAGGTATGATTGGAGAAGAGGGGATATGTATGTTGCTGCGCAACGTGATATGCTTGCTATGCAAGCGTGATATAGAAGCCACAAGGGGCTTCGTGATATGTTGCTATGCAACGTGATATGCTTGCTACGCAAGCGTGATATGGAGGCCACGAGGGGGTTCGTGATATGTTGCTGCGCAACGTGATATGCTTGCTATGCAAGCGTGATATGGAAGCCACGAGGGGCTTCGTGATATGTTGCTATGCAACGTGATATGCTTGCTATGCAAGCGTGATATGGAAGCCACAAGGGGATTCGTGATATGTTGCTGCGCAACGTGATATGCTTGCTATGCAAGCGTGATATGGAGGCCACGAGGGGTTTCGTGATATGTTGCTATGCAACGTGATATGCTTGCTATGCAAGCGTGATATGGAAGCCACAAGGGGCTTCGTGATATGTTGCTGCGCAACGTGATATGCTTGCTATGCAAGCGTGTTATGGAGGCCACGAGGGGCTTCGTGATATGTTGCTGCGCAACGTGATGGATAAGTTCATCAACCTATTACTTTTGCCCCGAGCAAAAACTTCACTTCGCATCCGGCGAAACTTCACTTCGCATTTGGCGAAACTTCACTTGCCGTCCACGGCAAACTTCACTGCGGCTCTGCCGCAAAGAGGCGTGATACTGTCAGCTGTGCTGACAGAGGGAATAGGTGCCGTCGTCGGAGGGGAGGGTGAGGGGTCTGCCGACCGTCTCACGGAATTTCTTGTTGATGATGGATATATGCGTTCTTACGCTCGTTGGCTCGGGGGCTCTCGTTTGCCTGAAGGCGTGCGCAAGGATCTCCTCTGCCGTTGCAGAGCGTGGCGAGCGGTGGATGAGATAACGCACGATCATCGTTTCTGTCCTCGTTAAGGGGATCCGCTCACCCGAGCAGAACACCCCTGCCGCATCAACCGAGGCGTCTATACCCCCACCCGTGTAAGATCCCAGCGGCTCTTTGCCGTATAAAGCAAGCGAGAGGCATATCCTCTCTACCGACCTTGGCGAAAAGATCTCACCGTCTATTATCCCGTCAAACAGCGAGCCGCATCCGGGGGCCCTGTCGCCCGGTGAGGGGAGGGAATAGTCGTAGCCCTCAGCCCCAAGGTCGCTACCCGACGGTGGCGCTCCGACTCTTGTGTTTCTATGGTGCTCGGGCGCTCCGAGTGTGCATAGCTTCATCTCGTCTATCCCGCCGTGGCAGGCGCTGAACTTCGTATCGGAAAGCCTTAAATGCTCAAATATGCTAAGTATAGTTGTCGTATTATGGCGTTTTTCGTTGCCGTAAAGAATTGCGTCAGACTTTCCTCCTGCGCTTCTCGCACGCCTTGGCGTCATCGCAAATATCGGTGCATCGTATAGTAGCCTCACAAGCTCAACGAGCTCTGCCTCGTCGGGCGAGCCATCGGGCGAGGTAAACAGTATCGCAGAAAACCCCTCCTCGCAGGCACCGGGTGCTTCCTCGGGCTCTATCGCCGAGGCGAGGTAGCCCATATAGTAGAGCATCTCGGCGACGGTCGACGCCTTCTCGGGGTTTTTATCAACAACTAAGAGCATAAGCCATCTCCTTCTCCACTTGACAAGCGGGCATACATAGTCTATAATTAATGCGTAAATTATTTTGTGAAACGGGGATAAAAATGAAAACCGTACTGATCACGGGAGGCTCTCGCGGCATCGGCAGAGCGCTCGTTATTGCATTTAGTAAGGCGGGCTACAGGGTCGCCTTTACCTATAAGTCATCTGCCTCCGAGGCGGAGGCTCTCTCTCACGACGTCGGCGCCCTTGCCATCCGGGCGGACTCTGCATCCGAGGCCGAGATCATTGCCGCCGTCAAAAAAACGACCGAGACCCTTGGCGAGATCGACGTACTGATCAACAACGCCGCCATCTCCTCCTTCTCCCTCCTCACCGACCTCTCGCTCGAGGAGTGGAACAACACCCTCAGCGTAAACCTCACAGCTCCCTTTATCTACTCTAAGGCCGTCATCCCCTCTATGGTCAGAAGGCGCTCAGGCAGGATCATCAACGTCTCCTCTATGTGGGGTGTCGTCGGCTCCTCCTGCGAGGCGCACTACTCGGCGTCCAAGGCTGGGCTTATCGGGCTCACCAAGGCTCTCGCCAAGGAGCTTGGCCCCTCGGGCATCACCGTCAACTGCATCGCCCCCGGCGTCATCGCCACGGATATGAACAAGGCGCTCGACCCCGATGCTATCAGGGCTCTCGAGGATGAAACGCCGCTTATGCGTATGGGCAGACCGGAGGAGGTCGCTGAGGCGGCGCTCTTCCTCGCAGGCGACGGCGCAGGCTTTATCACGGGCGATGTCATGAATCTCTCGGGCGGCTATATCGTCTAGACCCTCCGGCGTGCGGAGTTTGGTGTGAGCTTGTCCTTGTGCCGTGCCGCCTTCAAGGTCTGATACCCATCTATAAGCAGGCGGTTGAAGCGCATATCTATGCGAATTGCTTGATAATCTGCACGGCGATAGCCATATCTGTGGCTATACCGTCCGAATAGTCCTGCCTGTCGATTTATTTTTTCGCCAAAGCACTTGATTTTTGTGTAGGGATTTGTTATAATATAATGCGTCCGTGTGTCGGACGGAGCCATACCAGCCGGGGAATTAGCGGTGCCTTGTACCTGAAATCCGCTATAGCAGGGGTTCATTCCCCGCCCGAGGATTACTTTTGTATAGTCTGCACCTTCGCTCGCTGTGTTGAGGAATTGGTCTTGCGCAACGTGAGGCTGTGAACCATGTCAGGTGGGGAACCAAGCAGCATTAAGCGGTTTATCGCGTGTGCCGCGAGGGAGCCTGTTCGGAGCAGAGACGGGGGTTACCGTATGTAAGGGTATTTTCGACGGTGGGGTGTATGGCTCTTTCCGACACACGGACTTTCTATAATGCGGGCGTGCGCCCGAGAACTTTCGTGGAGGTTATATGTCTGATTACAGAGCTTTATACCGCAAGTGGCGTCCGACGGATTTTGATGACGTTGTCGGGCAGTCCGCCATCACCGATATCCTTAAATACGAGGTCTCGGAAAACAGGCTCTCGCACGCATATCTCTTCTGCGGCTCGCGCGGAACGGGTAAGACCACCTGCGCCAAGATCCTCGCCAAGGCGGTCAACTGCCTTTCCCCGAAGGGCGGAAACCCCTGCAACGAGTGCGCCGCCTGCAAGGCGATAAACGCAGGCACGGCGACTGACGTCATCGAGATGGACGCAGCGAGCAACAACGGCGTTGACAACGTCAGGGATATGAAGGACGAGATCGCCTTCACCCCCGCCGAGCTGAAGTTCAGGGTCTATATCATCGACGAGGTGCATATGATGTCGCCCTCGGCGTTTAACGCCCTTCTTAAAACGCTTGAGGAGCCCCCCACGTACGTTATTTTTATTCTCGCAACTACCGAGCTTCATAAGCTCCCGACCACCATCGTCTCACGCTGTCAGCGCTTCGACTTCAAGCGCATCTCGGGCGAGAACATCGTGGGCAGGCTCAAAGAGATCGCAGGCAGCGAGGGCATTGACCTCACCGAGGATGGTGCGAGGGTCATCGCCAGGGTTGCCAGGGGCGGTATGCGTGACGCTATCTCACTGCTCGAGCTTTGCGCAGGCGCAAGGCAGAGGATCGACGCCGAGCTCGTCTTTTCTACCGTCGGCTCGGGAAACCGTGACAGCACCTACGGCATCATAAGAGCGATAATCGAAAAGAACTACGATAAGATATATAAGACCATCTCCGAGATAGTGGAGAAGAGCGGCGACGTTGCCGTCTTCTGGCAGGAGCTGATCGACGCCTACCGTGACATAATGGTAGTGAAGAACACGGACAGAGCCGCCTCCTATCTCGATCTCACTGAGGGAGAATACGAGGAGCTTGCGGCTATCGCAAGAGAGCTGTCCCCCGCACGCCTAGCATATCACACGACGGTGCTTGAAGGCGCTATGGCGGATATGCAGAGGGCTTATAACTCAAAAAGAGCGATAGCAGAGATCGCCTTAACGAGGATGTGCGACGCTAAAAGCGCCATCACTCCCGAGGCTCTGGCCCTGCGTTTGGAGGAGCTCGAGAGAGCCTTGACCTCCGGCAGGATCTCGGTCAAGGAAGAGGAGAAGCCCCGACCCGTGTCAAGTTCTGCACCGAAAGAAGCCGGTGAGCCAAAGGTAGCCAAGCCCACAGCGGCGAGCGCACCCACACCGAAGGCAAGCCCCGCTCAGCCAGCCTCGGAGCCCTCGGGTGCCACCGTTACAGAGCCTCGTCCGCTCGCAGAGTGGCGCCGTGTGCTTGACCGCATAGGCGAGATAAAAAGGCCTCTTGCCGTGCAGTTTGCACGCTCGAGATGTATGGTGATGCCCGACGGAGGGTATAGGATATATATGAACGCCTTTTTCGCTAAGATGCTCTCGGGCTCTGAGTCGGATATGGCGATCGTCAGGACGACGATAGCAGAGGCGCTCGGTAAGTCGGCAGACACAGTCAAGATCACCGTCGAGGCTATCGACGCATCGAAGCTCTCTCCCGTCACCGACGATCTTTTCTCAAGGATTGATAACTAAGGTTTACAATATCGGGTAAATTTCCCCGAAATCCAAATAACAAAACGTTTTGAAAGGTTAGACTTATGAAGGTCAGAATTCCCCAGAATGGCGGCGCAGGCAATATGCAGGCCATGATCAAAAAGATGCAGGAGGATATGGTAGCTAAGCAGGAGGAGCTTGAGGCTCGCACCTACGAGGTCTCCTCCGGTGGCGGTGTCGTTACCGTCAGGATAAACGGAAAGAAGGAGATCCAGTCTGTCAAGCTCGCTGAGGAGGTCGTAGACCCCGACGATATCGAGACGCTTGAGGATCTCGTGGTAGCCGCAGTTAACGAGGCTATAAAGAGAGTTGAGTCTGATGCCTCCGAGGAGATGTCCAAGCTCACGGGCGGACTGAATATCCCCGGTATGGGCGGCCTTGGCGGTCTGTTCTGATGAGTGAATATATTGCGCCTATTGAGAGGCTGATAGAGAAGTTTCGCATGCTGCCGGGCGTCGGCGCAAGAACTGCCGCACGCTATGCCTTTGCTGCGCTCAATTTCTCGGAGGCTGATGCTGTGGCATTTGCCGATGCTATCGTCGGCGTTAAGCGAGACGTCTACACCTGCCCTGTCTGCTTCGGGCTTGCCGGCTCCGAAGAAGGGTGCGACATCTGCCGCTCCGAGAAAAGAGATCGCAGCGTGATATGTGTCGTCGAGTCCGCAAAGGATGTTATAACCATGGAGCGTGTCAGAGGCTTCCGAGGCGTTTACCACGTGCTGGGCGGCGCACTCTCCCCCCTCGATAAGGTGACGGCTGCTGACCTGAAGATCAAGGAGCTTGTTGCGAGGGTAGACGAGGGCGGCGTCGAGGAGATCATCATAGCGACAAACCCCACACCAAAGGGCGAAACCACCGCCACCTATATCGCAAGGCTTCTTGAGGGCCGTGACGTCAAGGTGTCCAGGCTCGCACACGGCATCCCCGTCGGCTCCGACATCGAGTATGCCGACGAGATAACGCTGATGCGTGCTATGGAGGGCAGGCGCTTCTTCTGATCCTCGCCCGAGCCTCAAGCCGAAGCTCGCTTCCTATTCGAGCTGTATGTGAAGGCACGCTTCCTATTTATTTAAATACGGTTATTTGGCGTAAGCCCACACCTTCTAAGGTGGGCTTGCGCCTTTTCCTTTTGTCGGGGTCTCTATGGGCGTCACCCCCCCTTCCTCTCGCCTCCCCTCCCTTGCTTTACCTTGTTTTTCCAAAAGGGAACTTAGACGAGTTGTTTATCAAAGTGCGAGCAATCTCGCTCTTTTTTTATTGCAAAATCAGCCTAAATGCAAATAATAATTGTCAATCTATGTCGTAAAACCGGTTTAAATTGATTTTTACAGCACTGATCAGACGTTAGCGTATTTATGTCTTAGGCGCAGGTTGTCTGCTATCATAGCGATAAACTCCGAGTTAGTGGGCTTGCCGCGCGAGTTCTGGATAGTGTAGCCGAAATAGGAATTGAGCGTGTCGACGTCGCCCCTATCCCACGCAACCTCGATGGCGTGCCTTATAGCTCGCTCGACACGGGAGGTCGTGGTCGAGTATTTCTTTGCGACGGAAGGGTAGAGCACCTTCGTCACCGAGTTGATTATCTCCGCATCGTCGATTGCCATGAGGATGGCGGAGCGCAGATACTGATAGCCCTTGATATGTGCGGGGACGCCTATCTGATGTATGATCTTCGTCACCTGTGCCTCCATGTCGGGCGCCTCGGAGAGCAGCGGGCGCTTGCCCTCGAGCCTTGAGCGGCGCAGCTTTATCGCCGCCGAGATCCTTCCGATCAGCGTGGAGATCTCAAAGGGCTTGGGGATGCAGACGTCGGCTCCCGCCTCGCTCGCCTCCACGAGCAGCGACTGCTTGTTTAACGCAGATATAAGGACGAAAACAGGCCTATCCTCGCCATAGCTTCTCGATGCCTCTCTTATCAGCCCGATGCCGTCGATGCCTGTCAGCCACAGATCGGTCATAATGAGGTCAAAGCCGCCGCCAATCGCCAGCTCAAGCGCCTCCTCGCCGGATTCCGCCTCCGAAACAAAGCCGTAGCCGCAGCGCGCCAGAGCCTCGACTATCATCTCTCTTTCCTCTCTGTTTTCGTCGCAAATCAATATTTTCGTTGCTTCTTCCATCATTGTTAACTCCTTCCGTTATAAAAATGGTAAAAAATGGAAATTCTAAAGCGTAACAACATTTTACCACAATTTACCAATTGAAATCAAGGGCAAAAACGTGAAAAGATCTACAAACTTAATTTCCATAAAATGGTAAAAATAACCAACCGCCGACCGCATTCTCCAGCCTACGACAGAAATAGGCAAAATGCGGAAAGAGGGGCGCAGAATCAAGAATGCAGAAGAAAAGCGCAAATAGGAAAGGGAAGAGCCGCACTACTATTCGCTCCCGTGGGATTTTGCTTCCTCCACGTTTACCTATCCTCTACGCACTTAGCCTCCTCCACACTTTTGCCTCCACCACCCTTTCCGCATCCTCTACACTCTTTGAGTCCTTCGGATCTATGTCGCCTCTACGTCTTTTGCCCTCCAGGACGCTGATTGTCGCCTTTTTTCTGCCGTTTTTCTCCATTGATGTAAAATATTAATTGACTAAAGTCTTTTGTATTTCTTAAAAACAATGTTAAAATATTACTGTATAAATATATTTTTACGAGCGCACAGCGCGTTGCGCCCGCTATATCAATGGAGGATAATATGAATAAACTCAGCAAATTCCTCGCACTAACCCTTATACTTGCATCGGTCGTATCCGTCTTTGCGGTTCTCCCTGCGTTTGCGGCGGAGATAGCGACTCCTAAGGCAAGCGATTATGGCACTGTCGTATACGATATGGATGGATTGGGGTCGAAATCCCTTACCATCAGTACACCCGGCGGAGCTCTTAAGGATCCCACTATGAAGAAAAATGAGGATGGCATCTGGGAGTATAGCTTCCCCGATTCGGTAGACCCCTCCGTCGCTGGTGATGGCGGAGAATATTGGACTATTGCACCATCGTCCATCTACATAAACAACCGTTACACCGGAACTCTTGTCGACAACGGTGACGGAACCTTTACTGATAACAGAGTTATCAAGAATAATAAGAACACCGACTATCTGGTCATAGATTTCGATATCGGCTCTTCGAGCGGAGCTCTTCTTGAAGGCTTCTATTTCCACAACAGATGGTACGGACAGTCAGGATCCACGTCGACAAGCAACGATGCTTCGCAGCAGTATTACGTTATGTTTAACGGCACCGATCTGTCGAACTTTTCCGTATCAACCTACCAGAGCTCAGGCGCTTACGTTCAGCCTGCCAAAACTCCCGGTGAATGGCTTAACGTTACGCTGATCTATGACTTCTCCGCCGTTGATGAGTACGGTTACGCCGTTCCCTCCGAGTGGGTGGCTTACGTATACTTTGACGGTATATATTGCGGAACGATAGGCGTTCCCAGCGCTAAAGCCGTTCAGCATTACTTTAACCGTGTTTCAACCCCTACAGGAATAGAATACGGAAAGGATTGTTCAACCCTCTTCAAGAATTTCACTTATACGACCTTTGGTCGTGGCTATGCCGGTCCCATGACCGAGAGCGGTATGCTCGGCTATACGGGCATCAACCTCTCCGAGCTCCCCGATCTTGCATATACTCAGGCAAACACCCCCTCTGCCGAGGATAAGCTTATGGCTACAATCGAGAGAGTAGGTGAAGCAGAGCCGATCGAGGTTTACAGCTTTGATGAGCTTGATGCGAGCCTTAAGGACGGCGACGTCGTTACTCTCTATCGCTCCATCACCAGCACGCTTATCATGGACTCGAACGCAACCGTTACCTTCAAGGACACTGCTGGAACCGTTCTTACCCCCGGCGTTTACGGTGAGAATGATCTCGTTCATATAGCCGCCGTGGTAACCGCCGATTTTACCGAAGGAAAGATCCTGAGAGTCAGAAACCTGAATCCTAACTTCAAAGGTGCAAGAGTTGCTCCCGAGCCTTCGTTCGTCGACGTTCTGACAAATGAGGACACCATCGTCGTCGGAACGAGCTCTGCAGCAATAGGCTCCGAGGTGGATTATCGCTATATCCTGATGGGTGACTTCGATTGGGAGCATGGCGGATCCGTTCGTATGTACGGAGATCAGGCAACCTTCGACCTGAACGGATATAAGATGAATCTCTCGCACGCCGTCAGAGCCTTTAACGTAGATAAAGACCACAATGGCAGAGTTATCTTTAAGAATGGAAAGCTCACGATCTGCTCTACCACTGGCAGCGATCTCGCTATGACCAACTCCACCTCGCTCATCGTATTCGACTGCCTCGAGGAGCTTGAACTCAAGCACGCAAACACGTTTATCGATCAGCGCGGCGGTGCGGTAATTCTGCATGATATCGAAAGGATGTATAGGACTCCTTATTCGTACGGCGAGACCGATACCACATACGAGGTCTGCACCATTGTTTCCTCTAAATCAAGCGGTAACAACCGTTCTTCGCTTTACATAGAGTCGGTTAACCTCGATCTAACAAAGGAAAGTGAGCGCGTCCCCGAGGGCGGAACATACGAAAACTGCGCAAATGCGCCTTTCCTCGTGAACAACGTTGCGAGCTCAGGTAGCCGACAGGGTTCAATGCATAACTTCGTTTATATCAACGACTCTGCCATCTCTATTGACAACGAAAACGTTATAGAGTATACGGCGTTTGCGAATTCCACCGGAACGCTGATAAAAGACGAAGCGGGCGTGATTACCGGATGGACGCAGACACCGGCTTACGCTATCAACGAAAACGAGGTTAAGACGGTCGTCAACAACTCTGATCTTGATACCGGAGCATATAACGTTTTTATAGTTAAAGTCGACTCCTTCTACTCGGCAAACAAGGGCACAAAGGCTGATCCCGTTTATTTCGCCGCAGAGGAGTTCAGCTATAACTTAGACTTCACCTTTAACAACTGCACTTTGAAGGGCGCATACGCACTTTACCAGTACACTCCAAAATCAGTCCCGGAGGATCTTGATTACGTTTATGAGGTAAACGTCGACTTCAATTCCTGCGATATAGATCACTCCGTCTCGCTTATCGATCATAATTCTAACGATGACATGAACGTTTCGCTCAGCGATGGCTCAAGGATGTCGTCGATGAAGCTGGTAGAGGATGGAGACGCTGATATTAACCTCATCCTTCCCGAGGGCTCTGAGCTTGCATACACCTCGATAAACGATCAGTATAACGTTATCGTCACACCTTCCTTCGAGCCCTACGCCTACAAGCTCGGAAACCTCGATCCCACCGACTTCCTCTGGAACCTTCCCGCCGAGGGCACAGATCCCGTCGAGATCGACAGAGTCATTATCCCCGAGAGCAAGGCAGGCGCATATAAGTACGAGTGGGAGATCTCCGAGGACGGAAAGCTCTATTCAGCCGTCATCGACAAGGACTTCAAGATCTCCGCTAAGTCTAACCTCACCCTCTATGACAACATCTTCTTTAACTTCTACGTTAAGGCAGATCTCTACGATGCCAGCAAGGCTTACCTCACCGTGACCGACCTCGTAAACGAAAAGGAGCTTGTCGGCGAGCTCGTGAGCATCGACGGCTCCGACTACTACAAGTTCCAGGTCAAGGATCTCGCTCCCACGATGGCTGAGGATAAGATAATCTCCTTCGTAATGCACGTTGACGGCGCTTATAACGACAGCTACAACCTGGAAAAGACCTTCTCGATCTACGACTATTGCTCCAACATCCTATCCAACGCAAAGACCGATGACGACGAGATAGTCCGTGCGATCGTAAACTACCTTAAGGCGGCATATACCGTAGACGGCAAGGATGCACAAAACCTCGCTAAGCTCATCGAAGGCGTCGAGTTTGACGCTGTTTCGGGCGCTGAAGCAGAGGGCGGCAGCGAGAAGGATCTCACGATAGCTATCAACTACGGCCCAGAGCTGAACTGGATCGTCAAGGCCGAGGCAGGGAAGTCCTATACCGTAAAATACACCGTAAACGGCAACGAGATCACAACCACCAAGACGGCTAATGAGAACGGTTTCATCTACCTCACCGTCAAGGCGTGCGACTTCCTATCCGACGTCACGGTAGGAGAAGCGAAGATGAACATCGTCTCTTACTACAACAGTCTTGCCACTCTCGAGGGCTTGACCGACGAGCAGCGTGCCGAGGCACAGATGATGGTCACAGCGATCTACAACTACGCAAAGGCAGCCCTCGCCTATAAGACGGCAACTAATCAGTAAAGGAGGACACAACATGGAAGTATACGTAGCCCCAGAGCTTGATATCACGACGCTTGAGTCCTCTGATGTCATAACGGCGTCGAAGGGAGATTCGCCCTTCGATGACTATGAGTGGTAAAGCTCGCCCGAAGCCTTGATAAAAGGCGTACGGTTTGGAGCGAGCGTTGATCACGCAATGGCAGAGTGCCTCTGGCGTTTCTCCCTGCCGCGTGATCGTAAGGCATTTGTAAGGAACCATTTTGCACATAGCGCACGATTGCTAGGGCTAGCAGTAGGTAACTACAGCGTCGCCCGCAATCCTGTGCTCTGCGCTAAAATCTTCCTCGCCAAAATACCATGAGAACTAAATAGCTTTAGTTTAAGAGAGCATTTCGTTTGATTTGCTCTCTCTTTTTTTACTCCCAGTGAACGAGCGTCACCGCTCGCAGTAGGTAAAGCTCGCACGAAACCTTTTTGGAAGGCGTACGGTTCGGAGCGAGCGTTGATCACGCAGTAACAGAGTGCCTCTGGCGTTTCTCCCTGCCGCGTGATCGTAAGGCCTTGGTAAGGATGCATAGCGCACGAAACCTTTTTGGAAGGCGTACGGTTCGGAGCGAGCGTTGATCACGCAGTAACAGAGTGCCTCTGGCGTTTCTCTCTGCCGCGTGATCGTAAGGCCTTGGTTGGGATGCATAGCGCCTAAAAGCGTTGTATTTTATAAAATCATAAAAAATATATATTGCAAAAGAAAAACGACTGTGATATAATGTAGTTGTGATAAGTTGGCTTCTTTGTGGTGCGGCGGCTGCCGATGTGTCTGTCGGCCGGCGTTTTGCGCATCAGAAGGGCCCTTCGGCTGCGGTGCGCAGAGCGTGCCTCGGCTTCACGCTTAACTTGCTTATTAAATATTAAGGAGATAAATTAATGAACACTAACGTTACAAGCAACAAGTTTGTTAATGAGTGGATCGCAGAGATGTGCGAGCTCGTAAACCCCAAGGACATCGTCCTTATCGACGGCTCGAACGAGCAGGCTGAGGCTCTCCGTGCTGAGGCTTGCGCAAGCGGCGAGATGATCAAGCTCAACCAGGACGTTCTCCCCGGCTGCTACCTCCACAGAACCGCCATCAACGACGTTGCAAGAGTTGAGGACAGAACCTTCATCTGCACCTCTAAGAAGGAGGACGCAGGAAACATCAATAACTGGATGGACCCCAAGGAGTGCTACGAGAAGCTCTCTAAGCTCTATCGCGGCTCCTACTCGGGCAAGACGATGTACGTCATCCCCTATTCCATGTCCGTAGTCGGCTCCGACTTCGCTAAGTATGGCATCGAGCTTACCGACTCCATCTACGTCGTACTTAACATGCTCATTATGACCAGAGTTGGTCTTAACGTTCTTGAGGCTCTCGGCGACAGCGCAGATTTCATCAAGGGTCTGCACGCTAAGGCTGAGCTCAGCCAGGAGAAGAGATACATATGCCATTTCCCCGAGGACAACACCATCTGGTCGGTTAACTCCGGCTACGGCGGAAACGTTCTTCTCGGCAAGAAGTGCTTCGCACTCCGTATCGCATCCTACCTCGGTAGAAAAGAGGGCTGGATGGCTGAGCATATGCTCATCCTCGGCGTTGAGTATCCCGATGGCGACGTTAAGTATATTTCCGCAGCATTCCCCTCCGCTTGCGGAAAGACTAACCTCGCTATGCTCATCCCCCCCAAGAAGTATAGAGATCTTGGCTACAAGGTCTGGTGCGTAGGCGACGACATCGCTTGGCTCCGTGTCGGCAAGGACGGCAGACTCTGGGCAGTAAACCCCGAGAACGGCTTCTTCGGCGTTGCTCCCGGAACCAACGAGCACTCCAACCCCAACGCTCTTCACACCTCTATGCGTGACTGTATCTTCACTAACGTTTGCCACGACCTCGACACCAACACCGTTTGGTGGGAGGGCCTTAACGACAATCCTCCTGCAAACGCTCTTAACTGGAGAGGCGAGAAGTGGGATTACAGACTCTATGACAAGAAGGATAAGGTCGGCACCTCCGGCGCTCATCCTAACTCGAGATTTACCGCTATGGCAGCTAACTGCCCCTGCATCTCTGATAAGTTCAACGATCCTGCAGGCGTTCCGATCTCCGCTATCGTATTCGGCGGCCGCCGTGCTAAGACTGCTCCCCTCGTATATCAGTCGACCGGCTGGCAGCACGGAACCTTCATCGGCTCTATCATGGCTTCCGAGACCACTGCAGCTGCAGCAGGCGCTGTCGGCGTAGTTCGTCGCGACCCCATGGCTATGAGACCCTTCGTAGGCTACGATATGGGCGACTATTGGGCACACTGGCTCGGCATGGGCAAGGTCATCAAGAACGCTCCCAAGATCTTCCACGTCAACTGGTTCAGAACCGATGACGAGGGTCACTTCATCTGGCCCGGCTTCGGCGACAATATGAGAGTTCTTATGTGGATCCTCGCTCGCTGCGAGGGCAAGGTTGACGCTGTTGAAACTCCTATCGGCTTCGTCCCCAACGCTGAGGACATCGACATCGACGGTCTTGACATCTCTCTTGACACCGTTAAGGAGCTTCTCTCGGTTGACAAGGAGCTTTGGCTCGAGGATTGCGCTGCGATCAGAGAGTTCTACAAGCAGGTCGGCGACAGAGTTCCCGCAGAGCTTTACACCGAGCTCGAGGCTCTTGAGGCACGCCTTTCCAAGTAATCGTTTTATCACCTCGCCCGAGCAGGGTAGGTGATGGCATACCCGTACGCACAACCGCTTTGCGCATCCTGCGCCGAGTGAAAAAAATAATAATAGGAGAGAAAGCTATGAAAAAGATACTTCTCGCTCTTCTTGCGATCCTTCTTTCCTTCTCTATGTTCTCCTGCACGCTCTTTGGCGGCGAGGAGGAGGATGAGAAGCCCGATGATGAAGGCACGTCGGAAGACAGCAAGATCCCCTTCGATCCCTTTGACACTCCTATGGGAGATCTTCCCCTTTAATAGCAAGAGCAAGGCGACCTCGCACGAGGCCGCCTTGTTTTTTTGTTGGGATCGCTATATACGCTTTTTTTGATTTAGGAACTATACCCTCGTCATTAGGACTGTAAATGCTTCTTTTTATAGCGGATCATATGTTTTTTGTCAGAGCGAAATATGCGCTCCTTATCAGGATAGATAATATCCGCATTAATTCTGATAGCCTAGGCAACCTGCGATATCCTTCACAACTGTCACACTTGGACTCTGTGTTGAGAGTTTTCGACAGAGTGACAAATTGTCTTCTCTACACGCCAAATTGGCGTGGTTATACGCCATAGAGAAATGACACTTTGTACTCGGACTACGCCAAATTGGCGTGCGAGGACGACAGCGTGTCTGACAAAAAGATAGATAAGATATATAAGATATTATATAAAGAGACAAAAAAGATATATTGTCTTTTGTATGTATTCTATGTTAGCGCATACGCGCGAGAAGGAAACACGCTTTTGATGTTTGGTTTATTATGGTGTAGGGCGTAGCCGTGTGATGGAGTGGATAATTGAGATTTGACTGTTCATCTGACAAACGCACCGACTTAAAGGCGGTAATCAGCGCCGGGTAGCAAAACACCTGCCTGTTAACAATCTGTTTACATTTAACCTCAAATACCCCGCGATCCCTTGATTTTCCTAGGGAAATCGGGTTTTTGTGCTCTGTCAGCCTCAAAAATACTTGTGCATTTTAACTAAATCCCGATATCGTTTCAGAGAGTTTTTTGTAACCACTCCTTACTTACTGTATATGTGAAGTCTGATAAAATAAAGACGTAAGCAGCGAGATCAGGCATCCGACAATATGCATCGTGCTTATATATCATAGCTTGGAGTAAGGTATGTCGTATATAGTAGAAAACAAAACTGATAGAGATATAGGCAGTATTTCGAGAGATGGGCTTAGTGAGGCAACGAGAGCTAGGCTCGAAAATATCGAGCGACGTCGCAAATTTGAGGAAACGCAGAAGGAGATCGAATACTTTGATCAGGGCTTTATGGTGAGGAGAACGCACACAATGGAGCTCGGCCTTGTAGGAGCGGAGCTTTTGGTTTACGCTCTCTTGGATTCCTTTAACAGGGAAACCGACAAGCCTTATTACGGCTCGCTTGGGAATATCGCCTCAATGACAGGGCTTAGTGACCGTTCGGTCAGCAGAGCGGTCAGTGATTTGATGAATAAAAACTTGATAATCCGAGGCTGTGAGGAGCACTATGGGAGGATGGTTTCAACCTATTCAACGAATGGTGCCGAAGCGGTAGCGTTGATAAATGAGAGAAAGAGACGTGGGCTAGTTAAAGGTCCAAAGAATCATCGACCCCGCTAGAGCAAAGAGGGCGGAGAGGAGCCCCTCGACGAGCTTAAGGGGGAGATACTTCCTCATAGAGATGCCGCCGTCGGAGGCGAAGGACGCCACCTGCGCCATAACGCAAAAGCCGCCGAAGCCGAGCGCAAATGCGACGAGCGAAAGCTCGACGGAGAGGGGGAGGTCTAGCGCACAGACGGCGTGCACGCCTCCCGCAACCTCGAGGAAGAGAGAGAGGCATACAGACGCCGCACCGCCCAGCCTCTCACCGATAATTCCCACCGCCCCGTAAAAGAGCGCAACGCAGCCTACCATATTAATAGATGAGGAAACGGCGCTTTTAATAGCGTCTATAAGGTCGAATTTTCCCCTCTTTTCGACAACAATACTTGTCATTACACAGGATTTACCGCGAAACAGCGCCGCAGTCACAAGCGTAGCCGCCTGGATGGATATAAGCAGGATAAAGCCCGAGCTTTGGCTCTTTAAGAGCCCCTCGCCAACGACCGCAAGGATAAAAGCAATCGAGGGATTGTCGGTCAGTGCCAGCGCTCGCTCTGCCTCGGAGGGGGATAGCTCGCCACGACGGTATAGCTCTGCCGTCATCCTCGCACCGATGGGAAAGCCTGCAACCGAGCCGATAATATACGCTCCGAGCGCCGAGCGTGAGATCCCGGTGATCCGCTCAAAGATGCGTGCAGGCGCACCAAGGCACTCGGGGTAGATGTATTGTGAGGCGAGGGAGGAGAGCAGCATAAAGGGCATCGTTATAGGCAAAACACGCCTTACCGCAAGCATCAGCCCCTCACTAAAGCGTGCGCCTACCTCCTCTCCCATAAGCGCCGTGAAGCACACGAAGCCTACAATTATAAGTGCTGTACAAAGTGCCTTAAAGAGACTCTCACGGCGTGTCTTTCTGTCAGATCTATCGCCGCACTTTTCTTTTGCGGCGTCACGCACTTCGTACGAGGCGCTCCTCGGATATCCACTCTTAATCATTTTATCCCTCGCTTGCGCATATGCTTTTTACAGTTAAGGCTATGATACCGGAGGTGAAAAAATGCAAGATATGAGAGGCGGAAGCGCACCTCTTGAGATCGGGATAAGGAAGGGGCATAGAGGTGCGAGCCTTACCGTCGGGGGCGTCGTCGGCGTATATGAGCTGACCGACGATGCTATAAGTCTTGGTACGCTCTCGGGGAGGATCACTCTCCGAGGCTCGGGTCTTTTGGTCTCGGTATACTCCGGTAAAACGGTTGAGATCAGAGGCAGGATCGAGGAGGTTGAGCTATCATATGCATCGAAATAGGTCGATATATGTAAACAATAATTATCAAAGTCTTGCGCTTTTGTGTGATTTTTCGTCATTTTCAGCCAAGCTGGCTTCCGTGTGCGAGATCGGTGACCGTGCAATTAAAATGCACGTTTTTAATTGCTGTAAGGATGGTGACGTCTTATGATCGGGCTAGACGCTATCCTCTTTGGCTACCGCAGGCTCAAGGCTTTGGGGGAGGGAAGAGCGGTGCTGATAACGAGGCTGCTCCGTGCGGATGTCGCCTGTCGAGAGATAGGTGAGGGCTTTGTGATCATTCGTGAGGGTGACGTCCTGCGCGTGAGAGCGGCTCTCGGCGGCTATGTAAGATATGAGCTATCGCCTCCTCTCGGGCTCCCCGCTCGCCTCTCGCTCCTTCGCAGTCATATCCCCTCTCTTATAGTGGGGATCTTTTGCTCTTTGCTGGTTCTGTTTTTGTCCTCTCTCGTCTGGGAGGTGAGGATAGAGGGGGCTGACGCTGAAGAGAATAGGTCGCTTGAAGCAGCTCTCGCCGAGTGTGGCTTTTCGGTCGGGCGGCGCTGGGAGAATATCGACCTTGAGGAGGTCGAGCTGTCGCTGCTCGAGGCACGCCCCGAGCTTGCCTGGGTGCATATTAACCGTCAGGGCACGGTTGCAACCGTCACGGTGATGCCAAAGGAGGGCGCACCTCTGCCGGGTGTGCAGCTTGAGGCGTCGAATATCGTCGCTGATTTTGACGGAGTTATAGAGGAGATAACCGTTAATTCCGGCAGGGCTCTCGTCAGCCCCGGACAGGTCGTGCGCCGTGGCGATATCCTCATTTCGGGAGTGATAACCACCGAGGGCACAACCGTCCTGACGCGTGCGGAGGGCAGCGTCGTCGCCCACGTCCGAGGGAGCGTGTCTGCAACCGCTATGACCGAGGAGCATAGCGAGGTGACGCTGCGTGGCGACCCCCTGCGCATTTCTTTAAATATTTTAGGATTTTCCATAAATATTTTTAAAAAGTATAGCAAAGAGGCGGGCGAATGTGATATAATAGACGATGTAGAGGAATGTCTATATATCGGCGGGCGGCGCTTGCCGATCTCGCTTGAATACGAATATTCGGTAAACGTGGCACCCCGTGTCGAGTTTTACGCTGTGTCCGACCTGCCAAGGATCGCCTCTGAGCGCCTATCGCAGCTCCTGTCCGACGTCACGGCGGGGGGAGATCTCATTAAAATGCGCACCTGCGAGGAGGCAACCGACGGGAGTTATACCCTCACGGCAGACTACGTTATCGCAAGGGAGATCGGAAAAGAGGTCGAGATCGGGCTTGTGGACCGCTAAGGCATCCTGTACCTAACGTTAATTTGTTATTTGCCCTCTGGCAAAGGAGAATAAATGGAAAAGATCGTTTTAACACAGTCGCACGAGGCGACGGCTGCGCTCTTCGGCGCATTTGACTCAAACGTCCGTATGATAGAGCGTGCCTTTGACGTCCGTATCGGAAACAGGGGCGAGAGCGAGGAGATGGGCGACGCCCTCTCGGTTACGGGCGAGGCAGGCGACGTCACGCACGCTGTCAGAGTGCTGGAATATCTGAAGCGCATCATCGGCGACGGAGAGAGACTCTCGGAGGAGAGCGTTGAATACGTTATCGGCCTCGTCAAGGACGGCATCGAGGCGGAGGGCAACGAGTCTGTCACTGGTGGGATCATCGCCGTGACCAACCGCGGAAAGCCCATAAAGGCAAAGACCATCGGTCAGCGCAAATATATTGAGGCTATAAAAAATAACACCGTCATTCTCGGCCTCGGCCCCGCAGGCACGGGCAAGACCTTCCTTGCCGTTGCGATGGCAGTTGAGGCACTCAGGGCAAAGCAGGTGTCGAGGATAATCCTCACACGCCCCGCAGTTGAGGCAGGCGAGCATCTCGGCTTTTTGCCGGGCGACCTCTCCTCGAAGATAGATCCCTACCTGCGCCCGCTCTACGATGCGCTCTTTGAGATGCTCGGGCCCGAGAATTATCAGCGCCACCGTGAAAGAGGTACGATAGAGATCGCACCTCTCGCCTATATGCGAGGCAGAACGCTCGACGACTCCTTCATCATCCTCGACGAGGCGCAGAACACCACCCCCGAGCAGATGAAGATGTTTCTGACACGCCTTGGCACTAACTCTAAAGCGATAGTAACGGGCGACCTCTCGCAGACCGACCTGCCCCAGGGCAAAAAGAGCGGACTTGCGATAGCAAAGCGTGTCCTCGGCGGCATCGAGGGCATATCCATCTTTGAGTTCTCGGAAAGGGACGTCGTCAGACACAGGCTCGTGCGCCGCATCATCAGCGCATACGAGAGCTACGAGCGCCAGGAGGCGCAGAAAAGAGAAAGGAAGACACAGCAGTGACGGATCTTTTAATACGCTTTACAAGGACCTGCGAGCTTGACTGCGACCTCTATTTACTCAAGTCGGTCATCCGCTCGGCAGTTGAGGCGACCCTCGTGCATCTCGACGTAATGAACCCCGTTGAGCTGTCCGTGACCCTCACCGATAACAGGTATATCCACAAGCTGAACCTCGCCCACAGAGGCGTCGACCGCCACACCGACGTGCTCTCCTTCCCGATGTACGAGGGTGAGGAGATCGCCGCTATGGATGAGGACGAGCCCCTCCTCTTGGGTGACGTCGTGCTTTCCTTAGAGCGTGCCAGAGAGCAGGCAAAGGAGCTTGGAAACAGCACCCTGCGTGAGTGCGCCTTCCTCGCCATCCATTCGACCTTACATCTCTTAGGCTACGACCACGAGCGCTCGCCCGAGGACGACGAGGAGCAGTGCCGCCTCCAGCGTGAGATCATCGAGCTGATCGAGCTGCCCGAGTGATAAAGATAACCCACGGAAAACTAAAGCACGGAGAGCGGTGCTGAGCATTGTAGCCGATATTTGCTATCTATTATTTACATTTTGGCACCTTTCGGCTGTTCGGCATAGGCTATCACTAGGTTTTATATATCCACACTAACGAAAAAAACTATCCAAGACACGTATAAAGCAAAGGACGGAAAAATGACTAAAAGCGCTTTTATTGCCATCGTCGGCAGACCCAACGTCGGCAAATCCACACTCTTAAACCACATCGTAGGCGAGAAGATCGCCATCGTTTCAAAGAAGCCGCAGACCACGAGAAACCGCATAACAGGCATACTCACCGAGGGCGAGGATCAGTTCGTCTTTCTTGACACGCCCGGCATGCATAAGCCACGCACGAGGCTTGGTGACTTTATGGTCAAGACCACGAAGGACACGCTCGGCGGCGTTGACTGCGCCATCCTCGTCGTAGAGGCGAGAGAGGCTGTCGGCGACATCGAGGCGGAGATCATCAAGACGATGAAGGCTAGCGGAATGCGTGCCATCCTAGCCGTCAACAAGATCGACGCCGTCAGGAGCGCAAATATAGCAAAGACCATCGCCGCCTACGCCGAGGCGTTTGACTTTGACGCCGTCGTCCCGATCAGCGCAAAGAGCGGCAAGGGCGTTGACGTGCTTATGGAGGAGTGCAAGCAGTATCTCTACGAGTCGGAGTGGCTCTTCTCGCCCGATATGTTTACCGATCAGCCCGAGAGGCAGGTGGCAGCGGAGATCATCAGAGAGAAGCTCCTTCGCATCCTCGACGAGGAGATCCCCCACGGCACGGCGGTTACTATCGAGGAGTGGACGGAGAAGAAGAACGCCGTCGCCATCCGTGCCGAGATCTATTGCGAAAAGCAGTCGCATAAGGGTATCATCATCGGCAAGAGAGGCGCTACCATCAAGCTTATCGGCACACGTGCGAGAGAGGATATTGAGGCTATGCTCGACACCAAGGTATTCCTCGACCTCTATGTCAGGGTCAAGGAGAACTGGCGCGAGAGCGACTTCAACATAACTAACTTCGGCTTTACTGAGGACAAATGATCTACAACGTAACCGGGCTCGTCATAGGCGAGACGAACGTCGGCGAGCACGACAGGATGATAACAATTTTCACGAGCGAGTGCGGCATAGTCGGAGCTATGGCAAAGGGCTCCAGAAAAGCGCATAGCGCCCTTTTGCACGGCACGAAGCTATTCGCCTATTCGGAGTTCGTTATCGCCGAGAGGGCGGACAAGCACTACGTCAGAGAGGCTATGCCCAAGGAGGTCCTCTACGATATATGCTGCGACCTTGAGACGTCCGGAGTTTCCTACTACATAGCCGAGGTGCTTCTGGCGGCGGCGACAGCCTCGCCCGACCCCGAGCTGTTTCGCCTTGCGCTGAACTGCCTCTTTGCACTCAGAGAGCGTAAGGCGGATCCCTTCTTGATCAAGGCGGCGTTCGAGATGCGATGCTCGGCGATCCTCGGCTTTATGCCCGAGGTGAGTGCCTGCTCGGTTTGCGAGAGGCAGGACGGCGAGATGATGCTCGATATATCCGAGGGTATCTTGACCTGCCCCGCCTGCCGCAAGCGCCTCTCAAGCGCCGAAAGGGAGGAGGCGTCTGCCTTCACCAGGATAACTCCGCTCTCCGAGTCGGCACGCAGAGCAATGCTCTATACACTGTATGCGCCCCAGGAGCGCTTACTCTCCTTCAGCCTCGCCGACGAGGATATGAGGCTCTTTAAGGACGCCGCCGAGGTCTACATACAGCATCACCTTGAGCGCAGCTTCAATGCGCTTGAGTTCTTAAAACAAGCGAGAAATGTATAATGATATTTACAAATAAGACGCTTTCAACACTTGAATTTGATAAAATTCTCGATATGCTCGTCGACAGCGCACACACCGAGGGCGGCAAGGCGAGGGCGAGGAGCCTGATGCCATCCGACGATCCTTACGAGGTGAAGGCAAGGCTGGTCAGGACCGACGATGCAAAGAGGCTCATCGGCGCAAAGGGCTATCCCTCCTTTTCTGCGCCCACCTCGGCACCCGAGGCTGCAGAGCGTGCGTATAAGGGCTCGATCCTCTCCCCGAGAGAGCTGCTCGACGTCGCCTCACTCCTGCGCTCATCGAGGCTGCTGCTCGACTATATACAGACGGACAAGCTCTTTGAGACCACCCTTGACGAGATTTTCCGCCGCCTCTTACCGAACAGGGCGCTTGAGGAGAGCATTGGCAGGGCTATAATCTCCGAGGATCTGATTGCCGACGAGGCTAGCCCCGAGCTTGCCGAGATACGCCGCAAGATCAGAGCGACCAACAACCGCATAAAGGACACCCTCCAGAGCTATATCGGAGGCGTGCGCCTTAAGTACCTCCAGGAAAACATCGTCACGATGCGAAACGGCAGATACGTCGTCCCCGTCAAGGCGGAGTATAAGAGTGAGATGAAGGGTCTCGTCCACGACACCTCTTCGACGGGCGCTACGCTCTTCGTCGAGCCGATGGCAGTCGTCGACGCCAACAACGAGCTGCGTGAGCTAGCCTCTCGCGAGGAGGCGGAGATAGAGCGCATTCTTGCCGCCCTTTCTGCCTCGGTCGCAGAGTTTTCCTCCGCTATATCGCTCAATTATTATAACGTCGTCGAGCTTGATTTTGCCTTTGCGGCAGGCACGCTCGCTACCTCTATGAGGGCATCGATGCCCGCCATCAGCCCCGACAGATCGATAGAGCTGAAAAGGGCTCGCCATCCCCTCATCCCACGAGACACCGTAGTCCCCATCGACGTATCTCTCGGCAGGGATTTTGACACGCTGATAATCACCGGACCCAACACCGGCGGCAAGACCGTAACGCTCAAGACGCTCGGCCTTTTTGCGCTGATGGCGCAGTCGGGCTTGCATATCCCCGCAGACGAGGGGAGCAGTGTCGGCGTCTTTTCCGAGATCCTGGTCGACATCGGCGATGAGCAGTCTATCGAGGCATCGCTCTCCACGTTTTCCTCTCATATGGTAACAGTTGTTGACATTTTGGATAAGGTTGGCGAGGGATCGCTCGTTCTGTTTGACGAGTTAGGCGCAGGAACAGACCCCACCGAGGGCGCCGCTCTGGCTATCGCCATCCTCGAGAGAGTAAAGGCGGCAGGAGCTAAGAGCGCATCCACCACGCACTACGCCGAGTTGAAGATCTACGCCCTCGAGACCCCGAGGGTTACCAACGCATCCTGCGAGTTTAACGTCGAGACCCTGCGCCCGACATACAGGCTTATGATAGGCGCACCCGGCAGATCAAACGCCTTTGCTATATCCGAAAAGCTGGGAATTGACGCCCGTATAATCGAGCGCGCAGCATCCCTCATCGAGCGTGACAGTAAGCGCTTTGAGGACGTCATCGATAAGCTCGACACCTCAAGAGTTGAGATGGAGAGAGAAAGAGACGAGGCAGAGAGGCTTCGCCGTGAGCTTGAGGAGTATAAGCGCACCACCGAGGCGGAGCTTCGCCGCCGTGTGGCAAAGAGCGAGGAGGAGATCGAGCGCTCGGTCGTTAAGGCAAGGCAGATCCTCGACAGCGCACGTGCATCAAGCGAATTCATCTTCCGCCAGCTTGAAGCGATCAAGAAGGAGGAAAACCGTGAGAAGCAGTCCGAGATGACACGCCTTGCACGCGAGGAGTTCTCGAAGAGGCTGAGAGAATCCGGCAAGCTCCTCGACGGCATCGAGATCAAGGAGGTTTCTCTCGAGGATGAATATAAGCTCCCGAGGGAATTAAAGCTTGGCGACAAGGTCTATCTCGTCACAGTCGGCAAGGAGGGCGTCGTCACCGCTCTTAAGGATAAAAAGGGACTTATCTCGGTTACGGCAGGCATACTCAAAACCAAGGTCACCGAGGATAAGATAAGGCTCGTCGAGGACGGCGTAAGCTATAAGCGCAAGGGCGAGAGCGCACCCGCAGCACCGAGAGAGGGCAGGGTAAAGCGCTCTGTGGTTTCGAGCTTCAAGACCGAGATCGACGTCAGAGGTATGATAGGCGACGACGCCTGGTTCGTCGTAGATAAATATCTCGACGATGCGACCCTCGCAGGCATTTCCACCGTACGCATCATCCACGGTAAGGGAACCGGCGCTCTTCGTGCCGCCCTGTGGAAGTATTTCAAGGCGGATCGCCGCATCAAGTCCTATAAGCACGCAGAATACGGCGAGGGCGATGCAGGCGTTACTGTCATTGAGCTGAAGAGATAAGCAAAGGAGGCAGACCTATATGCGCTTCGTATCGCTCTCGGGCGACACAACGTCCGATAGGCTACATTCGGCGATCGACAACGCCGAGCGTGTAAACGCGGGCGTAAAATTCCCCGACGGGCAGGGCAGACCCGTAATGCACAGAAAGCCCCTCGGAGGGCTGACCTATATCTCCTGCGAGATGGTTGGCGGCTCGGGCGGCAAGGACAACGGCTTCCTCATCGGGACCTTTTTCCTCGGTCGCATATCCGAAAAAAACGGCAGGACGAGGCTCGGCGGCGTGATCCTCACAGCCCCGATATATCATCTCGCCCTGATAGCCTTCTGCATATATTTTCTCGTTCAATCCTTTGTCGTCGGCGGCATAACGCTGATGCCCCTGATCCTCGTCGTCTTCACCTATTTCCTCTATCGCTCGGAATATAAAAAGCAGGGCGTGATCTCCCGCTTCTTAAGGCGGGCTATGCGCTACGCCGAGGAAAACCGTGCGACGGACGGGTCGGGAGAGAAGCAATGCCCGTGCGAAAGAAACGACACCGACGCCTGCGCTACTAAAGATGACGACACCGACGCCTGCGCTGCCGAAGTTGACGCCACCGACGCCTGCGCTACCGAAGATGACGACACCGACGCCTGCGCTACTAAAGATGATAACACCGACGCCTGTGCTGCCGAAGATGATGACACCGACGCCTGCACCCCCGAAGCAGACGGCGCATCCACGGGAGCGCTCGGATACGCACTTGACGGCGAGCCCCACGAAGGCTACTCACTTGACGCTGAGGTCAATGACGGCGCTTTTGGCACGGATGCAGAGCTTTGACCTTCCGCAGCCCCCACTAAACGAATAACAAGCACAAAAAAAGAGAACGAAAGCGTGTTTCGTTCTCTTTTCGTTTATATAGCTTTCCCGGCTCAAAGCCGCACTATTTTATAAGAATTGTAAATATATCTTTACCTTTCTTAAGCTCAAAGTCGATCAAATAGCATATCGAGCCGTTTTTCAGCTCCTCGGTTTTGATCTCGGGGGTTGCCGCATCGGGGTCGTATTCCATACGGCATTTACCGAGGTCTATCGACCCGTTATCGACCTTAGGCTCTGTGAGAGTGATAAAGCGCTCGGTTATCACCTCGGTGCCGACGTAGTCGAAGCTGTCGGTCAGTCGGACGCCATCTGGGAGCATCGCAAAGCTGCGCTTCAAGCTCTTAAGCTCCTCCATGCCGTAGGCTCCGGAGATGTCCATAGTGAGCCTGCAGCCTTCAAGGACGGGAGGAGTCGATGCATATTCCTTACCCGGCTTTTGCGTACCCTCACCAAAGTATGGCACGGAATGAGCCCACGCCGACGCCTGGAAGGTCTTATATCTCTCGGCCGAGAAATACTGCTTAGTATACGCGCCGGGGCCGAGGTCAACTATCAGCTGCTCGCCATCTCTTGCAAAGATGAAGTTGCCGACGTCGAGATGGTTGTGCGGCTCACGGTTATGTCCTCCCTTTGCGGCAAAGCCGTAGGAGGGGCATCTCTTTATATACCAGCCCGCACCCTCGCCGAGGAACTCAAACTCAGCCGAGCCCTCCTCGGGGTGCATATACATATCCTCGTCAAACCATATGAACTCGCGCAGAGCAGGTGCAAACCTCGCACATCCGTCACGCCCGGTCTTGAACTCCGTGCTAAGCAGGATCATATCCTCGGGGAAGCGGCGCTTTAAGTAGTGTAAGAGCCCGACGTTAAAGGAGCCGGTGCGCCCTCCGTCTGAGAAGGAGACTATCGTCGAGCCGGTGAGGAAGGTCTTTTGCATAAAGGTTGCGATATTTCTGACCTTCGGCAAAAGGAAGAGATCCTCCTTGCCCCCCGTGTAGTCGTAGAGCATATCGGCGTAATAGGTGAAGAAGCCGAAGCCGTAGCCCCAGTAGCCCGGCCCCTCGAGGCAAACGCCGTCGTCGTGGTAGCCCGTGAGATAGAGCGCCATTGCCGCATCTATCCTTGGCTTCACCTTCCCGAACAGATCGGGGAAAACGAGCATATAAACGGCAGCGACCGACGCCGCGCAAACGCTCGACCAGTTGTTGCTCATAGACTCAAAGCCAAAGGCTTCGACCTCATCCATCGCCCTGACGATTCTCTCCTCCAGCTCCTCCTTCACACGCCTTACGATAAAGGGGTGCAGCCTGTCGCCGAGCAGCTCGATGATCTCGGAAAGAGCAAACGCCGTCTCGGCGCAGAAGAGATCGATCACACGCTTAGGGGGCGTACCCTCAAGCACGCTGCGGTAGTGAGCAGGCACCGCCCAGGTATATTCGTTCGTGATCTGATAGATCTGATCCTCGAGGCGTGAGAGATATTTTTCCTCCTCGGGGTATATAAGGGATAGAAACGCCGCCGCCATCATCTGCTGCCTTGCGCCGAAGTAGTTGCGCTCGATGCGCTCTCCCGTCACGAAAAATTTCTTCCAGTCCGAGAAGCGGATGCCGATGGGCGGTGTGTTTTCACACTCCTCCTCCCAGCGTGCGAGATATTTTTCACGCAAGGGGCGATAGACCTCCGACTCTCTTACCGTAGCCCAGAATGCAGGGTCCTTAGCCCTCGATAAATAGTTCATATCTGCTCCTTTTCATAGTCGCCACCCCTATATAGGGGTGAATAAGGCAAACGGGGAGCGAGAGCGCTCCCCGAAACTGTCAATTAATCCTTCACTCTGCAAGCTTATACTCGCAGGTGAACGCCTCGTCCTTAGCATCCTGGATGCGGAAGAGAGCCGCATCGCCGGGAGCGAGCTTAAGGTCGAGCGTGGAGGTGGCGTCAGCCTTGACCGACTGGCTGCCGTCAACCTTAGAAACCTCGTATACTCTGTAATTGCCATTCATCTCGATAGAGGTCTCAAGTGCGGTCATATAGTCACGGTTAAGCACCATGATATACTTGTTTCCGTACTGATCCGAGAATTCGCCGACGGAGGTGCGGCGGGGCAGAGCGGAGAAGAGCGTGGAGTCGGATAGCTTATCGCACCATACTGCCATATGCTCGTCGCCGGGGAGGAGATCGTCGGAGTGGTAGACGAGGGTGGAGGTCAATGCCATAAGCGTGTTGCCAAGTGCGGCAAACTCCTTGTGTATAGCCTTCTGATCCTCGAAGAAGCGTCCCTTCTCACCCTTCGGGTTGCAGACCGAGAGGTCGTCACGGAAGCATGCCTCGTAGTGCTGGAGACCCTTAGCGCCGTAGAGCGCACCCGCATACATACAAACTCTGACCATCGGGAAGATGAACATCTCGGGGTCCTCGCTCTTGTAGAGCTGGCAGCCCTGATAGTAGAACCAGAGGGGAAGATCCTTCTCAAGCGCCTTTCTTCTGTAAAGCGCAAGGTCGAGCCACATATAGGTGTCGTCCATCTGCTTTTCATAGTCGTATCTGTGGCCGGGCCAGACGTTAAAGTAGTTTCCTACGGGGTAGTAGTCGAAGGAAAGCACGGGGGGATCCATCTTCTCAAGGAATCTGTCGACGTAGGGGACAAACTTGCCGTTCTGCCAGTTGAGGCCCTCCCTGTTTTCGCCGGCGTTGTTGTAGTTGGGGAGCGCAACGGTGAAGAGCAGAGCCTCGGGGTCAAACTCCTCGAGCATATCCATCTGCCTTCTCGCCTCTGCGAGCTGCTCGTCGGAGTGAGGCTCATCCCATACGTAGTAGCCGATAGTGTGCTTCTTGTCCTTCAGCGTCTCGGCGAGCTTCTTTGGCACGTCGGGCGACACCTTGTTTTCAAGGCAGTGATGCTGCATACCGCCCATAATGGTCATATCCTGGAAGATGAGGTCAAGCCCATACTTCTCGCAGGCGTCGACTGCAGCCCACGCACCCTCGTGGCAAGCCCAGCCAAGCTCGGTCATATTAAAGCCCGCTTCCTTGAGTATGCGGATATTGTTATCAAGAACCTCCGCAGGGTCGCCCTCGACGGTGCGGCCGATAGCGGCGAAGTTTGAAAGGGCGTAATCCCTCTGGCGCCACTTAAAGCGCTTGTTGCCAAGGGGATAGCGGTCGTAAACCAAATGCTTCATTGTTTTGTCCTCCATAGGGCAGAATTTTTTTGTTTTTCGAGGTCATTATATCACGGCGGACGAGTCAAGTCAATGCTTTTGCGAAAAAAGAATGCGAAAAAGAAAGTGAATAAAAACGAAAGAGATCCGTAAATCCGCCACATCTCTCTACGAGCTTTAAAAAAGTGACGTCCCGGCAAAGAACTTCGCAAAAAGGGCTTGATTTTTTGCCCGTGGTGTGATACAATGAATATCACGCCGGTATGGTGGAATTGGCAGACGCGTCGGACTCAAAATCCGAAGGTAGCAATACCGTGTCGGTTCGACCCCGACTACCGGCACCAAGAAAAAAGACGATTGCGGAAGCGATCGTCTTTTTTCAGTTAAATCCGCCGTTGGCGGAAGAAATCCACCTTTGGTGGATGAAATCGCTTCGCGATGAAATCCGACTTCGTCGGGATGGGGGAGGCGGATTTCATCGTGCAACGCACTATTTCATTAAAGATACAAGGCTACGCCTTGTTTTATTTGCGAAAGTGTGGTATAATGAAGCTAAGAGAGGCGGTGGGTATATGGGAATACTTGAAAAAATCTTGATTGTCATAGCAGCTTTAGCAATCATAGCATTCTTTGTTATTATGTTTGTTCTTGCGATAAAACAGGAGAAAGCAGAGAAAGCTCGAAGAGGCGGAAAATCGCTCAAGGAGTTTTTAGCCGAGGAAGAAGCCAAAAGAATTGCCATGCTCGAGGATGATTCCGAAATTCAATATACCGAAGTAAACGCGACGATTCAAGATATGCGTTGCGGCGTTGCACTTTATGGAATAAAGTCTCCAAAAACGGTTAAAGAATTTTACATAACATATCTCACAAGTAACGGCGAAACATTTGATATTATGCTCGATGAAGAGAGCTATCTTGCCGTTTCCGTTGGTGATCGAATAACACTTTATTTTAATGGCGACGTTTTCTGTGGGTTTACAAAACAAGATGAATTACCGTAAACAGTATGACGATAAAAAGGACTGTCATAATCATCAAAATTGACCTTTTTTTCAGTTTTACCTGCCCAAGTTGACCTTTTCACTCGTTTAAGGCAGAAAAAAGCACACGCTTGTCTATCAGGGCAACGTGTGCTTTTTTGTTCGATCAACCTCCTTTTGGCGTGCCTTTGCAAAAAAACCTTCCGAAAGTCGCATAGCCTATATAAAAAACTATTGTATTTTGCGTGCGGGTGTAGTATAATTATACTGATAAAGTATGGAAAGGAGAGAGCTATGCCGTCAAGCGACAGAGAAGATATCCTCGGCGTCTATGCCGACAACCTCGATAAGCTCGCTAAGGACGCCTCACGGCTATGCGAGGCGAGAGCGCTTGAGATAGACGACGTTGCCGACGAGATGGCTGCTCTTGCGATCTCCATGGGCGGTAAGGAGCTTGGTGCTCTCGGCATCGCCTCGGTCATCTCGGAGGTGCTTTCGCTCGGCTCCTATCCTAAAGAGGAGAGCGTGCGCTCTGAGCTGCGCCACGCCTTTATCGGCCTCGCACGCAGTATGGAGGCTGTCGACAGGGCGCATCTCGCCTATTCGGTGCTTTCATCTCTAAGGGGGCGGGGGACGACGCTCACGGAGGAGGACTTCCTCGGCGAGCCCCTCTCGGGCGAGCGCTTCGCATACGTGAGAAATCAGTTTTCCGACGAGGCGTACGACGTCTTTTCGGTTGACTTCCGTGACCCCAGGGTCAGGTACGCAGGCGATTTCAAGGACTGCGTTAAGCTGCTCACCTCGGGCGAGGTCGATTATATCCTTCTACCCATCGAGGAGAGGGGAGGCGTAAGGCTGCCGACGGTGTCCGAGCTGATATACCGAAGCGATCTTAAGATCACGGGCGTCACACCCGTCTGGGGCTTCGACTCCTCGCAGGATATGCGCTACGCACTGATCTCCACGCGCTTCCGCCGCACGAGGCTACACAAGGACGACGACAGATATCTTGAGCTGAGGCTCTCGGCGGAGGACAGCGACACGCTCGAGGAGCTACTCACGGTCGGCAGAGCCTTCGGAATGAGCGTCTACCGCATCAGCACCCTCACGCATATGGAGGAGGGCGAGCCCGAGTCCTATTTCTCGCTCGTCTTGCGTGATGAGGGAAGGGAAATAATCCCACTCCTCTTCTATCTGGCTATATATGCTCCCGACGTCATTACGGTCGGCGTCTATAAAAACCTTGAATAACGAAAGGAAGAAACCATGACCAAGCACATTGAATACAAAACTCAGGGCACCTGCTCGAGAGCCATCATCATCGACGTCGAGGACGACGTAGTCGTAGGCTGTAAGTTTGTAGGCGGCTGCGCAGGAAACACGCAGGGCGTCAGCGCCCTCGTCAAGGGTATGAAGGTCGAGGAGGCTATCGCCAAGCTCGGCGGCATCAAGTGCGGCTTCAAGAACACCTCCTGCCCCGATCAGCTCGCAAGGGCTCTTTCATCCCTTGGGGCAGAGGACTGACCGTCTTGCCCCGGCGTGCGGCGCTCTCGCATCCCCGAAGGCTGAGGTTTTACACCCGGCTTGACGCTCCCTCGCATCCCTGAAGGCTGAGGACTGACCGCGTCCCGGGAGGCGGCTTGCGCCCGTGCGCATTATTATTTAGTTACGGATCCCCGCACCGTTTGTTTACGCTATCATCCCACATAAAAAATACAGCCGCCAACGGATACGAGCGGCAAGAAAGTGAGAAACACCGTGAAAAACTACGAGATCGAATATAAGAGATGGCTCGCATCCGAGAGCCTGACCGACTGCGAGCGTGCCGAGCTTGTCGCTATCGCCCATGACGAGGAGGCAAAGGAGCTTCGCTTTGGCTCGCCCATGTCCTTCGGCACGGCAGGCCTGCGCTCGACGATGTCTATGGGCATCGGCTGTATGAACCGCTTTACCGTTGCATCGGCTACCCGAGGCATCGCCGCCCTCGTCAAGAAGGAGGGAGGAGAGAAAAGAGGCGTTGCCATCGCCTGCGACTCCCGTAATAACTCTATGGACTTCGCCAAGATCTGCGCATGCGTGCTTGCGGGCGAGGGCATCAGAGCCTTTATCTTCGATGATATCCGCCCTACTCCCGAGCTTTCCTTCGCTGTCAGAGAGTGCGGTGCGCTTGCGGGCATCAACATCACCGCCTCGCATAATCCCAAGGAATATAACGGCTACAAGGCATACTGGGAGGACGGCGCACAGCTCGCCCCCGAGCATGCAAGCATAGTTGCCGCGGCTATGGCGGAGTTTGATCCGCTTGACCTCTCGGGCATCGCCGACTTCGACGAGGCTGTAAGATCCGGGCTCATCACCGTCCTCGGCGCTGAGTTTGACGAGAAGTATCTCGCCGCAGTTCTTGGCACGGCTATAAACCCCTCGCTCGTCGAGGAGGTCGCCGACGAGCTCAAGGTCGTCTACACGCCTCTTCACGGTGCGGGCAGAGTTCTCGTGCCTGAGGTGTTCCGCCGCCTCGGCCTCAAGCATCTTTACCTCGTCGAGAGCCAGATGCAGGCAGACGGCAATTTCCCCACCGTAAAGAAGCCTAACCCCGAGTATCCCGACGTCTTTACCGACGGCATCGAGATCGCAAACAGGGTAGGCTCCGACCTCATTATCGCAACCGACCCCGACTCCGACAGAGTCGGCGTAATGACGAGAACGCCCGACGGCAGCTTTACCACCATCACGGGAAACCAGATGGGTGCGCTCCTTCTCGACTACGCTATCTCCGAGCGCCGCAAGGCGGGCAGGCTCGAGGGCGCCTTCTGCGTCAAGAGCATCGTTTCCACCGATATGGCGTATAAGATCGCTAAGGATAACGGCGTCGTGCTCCACGACGTGCTGACAGGCTTCAAGTTTATAGGCGAGGTCATCAAAAACTACGAGAGGGAGGGCAAGGAGAGCGGCTTTATCCTCGGCTTTGAGGAGAGCTACGGCTACCTGCTCGGCTCCTACGCAAGAGATAAGGACGCTGTCGAGGCTTCTATGATGATCCTCGAGATGACGGCATTCTATAAGAAAAAGGGAATGACCCTCTCTGACGCTCTCGCAGAGCTCTATAAGAGATACGGCTTCTATAAAGAGGGCGTCATCGACATCTATATGGAGGGACTTGACGGCATCGAGCGCCGCAAGAGGATCATGCAGTCCTTGAGAGATAACGCACCCACTGAGATCGGCGGCGTTAAGGTAGCGTCGGTCGGCGACTATAAGTCGGGTGAGGTAAAGGATATGACCTCGGGCGCAGTCAGCCCCACGGGTCAGCCCTCCTCCGACGTGCTTTACTACACGCTTGAAAACGGTGACAAGGTCATCGTCCGCCCCTCCGGCACCGAGCCCAAGATCAAGATCTACATCCTCGCTCACGACGAGTGCGAATGCACCCTCGCAAAGAAGCTCGAGGCATACGAGCGCGACGGCAGGAGAATGACGGCGGTTTGATGCAAGGCTAGCGCCCCAGATGAGATACACTCACAGAGTGAGTGATTATACACGGCGAGAGCCGTGATTTGAGAGAAAGACGGAGGCAGGAAGCCTCGGTAAACGAAAGTGACAGAAAAGCAAAAGCATATAAGAAATTTTTCAATTATAGCGCACATAGACCACGGAAAGTCCACTCTTGCGGACCGTCTGCTTGAGGCGACCAGCACGGTTGCTACCCGTGATATGGAGGCGCAGATCCTCGACAATATGGATCTTGAGCGTGAGCGCGGAATAACCATCAAGGCAAGGGCGGTAAAGCTCAATTACAGAGCCGACAACGGCGAGGACTATGAGTTCAACCTCATTGACACCCCCGGCCACGTCGACTTCGGCTACGAGGTCTCCCGCTCGCTGCAGGCATGCGAGGGCGCACTTCTCGTCGTTGATGCGACGCAGGGCGTTGAGGCTCAGACGCTTGCAAACGCATATCTCGCCATAGACAACGACCTTGAGATCCTCCCCGTTATTAACAAGATCGACCTCGCCTCCGCTAACATCGACGGAACGAGAGCCGAGATCGAGGACATCATAGGCATCCCCGCAGAGGATTGTCCCGCCGTTTCGGCAAAGGTCGGCCTCAACATCAAGGACGTGCTTGAGAAGATAGTGACCGACATCCCCGCCCCCGGCGGCAGCCCCGACGCACCCCTCAAGGCGCTCATATTCGACTCGCATTACGACTCCTACCTCGGCGTCGTCGTCTACGTCCGTATAATGGACGGAAGGCTCAGGGCGGGCGACAGGATCCGCCTTATGGCGAAGGGAAGTGAGTTTGAGGTCGTAGAGGTCGGAACGCTCGAGCCCTTCGGACTCGCCAAGGCAGAGGAGCTTTCAGCCGGCGAGGTCGGCTACCTCACGGCGTCAATCAAGACGGTCGGCGACACGAGAGTCGGAGATACGATAACCACGGCAGAGGGCGGAGCAGACGAGCCCCTCCCCGGCTTCCGTGACGTGCATCCAATGGTATATTCCGGAATATATCCCGCAGACGGCGCAAGATACGGCGACCTCCGTGAGGCGCTTGAAAAGCTCCAGCTGAACGACGCCTCGCTCGTTTTCGAGCCCGAGACCTCGATAGCTCTGGGCTTCGGCTTCCGCTGCGGCTTCCTTGGCCTGTTGCATATGGAGATCATAGAGGAGAGGCTTGAGCGAGAGTTTAATCTCGATCTTATCACCACCGCCCCCTCCGTCATCTATAACGTCAAGCTCCGCAGCGGCGAGATGATCACCATCGACAACCCCTCGAAGTTCCCCTCGCCTGACGAGATAGACACGGCGTACGAGCCTATGATGAAGGCGGCTATCATAACCCCCACCGATTACGTCGGCGGAATTATGGACCTCTGCCAGGACAGGCGCGGCATTTTTATCGATATGAAATATCTCGACACGACGAGAGTTGAATTACACTACGAGCTGCCCCTCAACGAGATCATCTACGATTTCTTCGACGCACTCAAGAGCCGCTCGAAGGGCTACGCCTCGCTCGACTACGAGCTTAAGGATTATCAGCCCTCGAAGCTCGTCAAGCTGGACTTTATGCTAAACGGCGAGCAGGTCGACGCTCTCTCCTTCATCGTCTTTGAGGACAGAGCCTACGGAAGAGCGAGAAGAATAGCCGAAAAGCTCAAGGAAAACATCCCGCGCCAGCTCTTCGAGATACCCATCCAGGCGGCGATCGGCTCAAAGATCATCGCCCGCGAGACGGTCAAGGCTATGCGTAAGGACGTCCTCGCAAAGTGCTACGGCGGCGATATAACCAGAAAGAAGAAGCTGCTCGAAAAGCAGAAGGAAGGAAAGAAGAAGATGCGTAAGCTCGGCTCGGTCGAGGTGACTCCCGAGGCGTTTATGGCAGTTCTCAGGCTCGACGATGACAACTGATGCCGTCGGCTTATATATCCATATCCCCTTCTGCCGCTCGAAGTGCCGCTATTGCGATTTCGCATCCTATGGCGGTAAGACGGGAGCTGATATAGACCTTTATATCGACGCTCTTGCCTCTGAGATCAAGGGCTATAAAAGAGAAGAGCGGATAAGGGCAAAGACCGTCTACCTCGGCGGCGGCACCCCCTCGCTCCTATCCCCCTCACAGCTCCTATGCATACTTGATGCACTGAGGGAAAGCTTTGATATCGAGGAGGGCGCCGAGGTCACCCTCGAGGCAAACCCCGGCACCGTGAGCGCCGACACGCTCGCCGCCTATCACGCCCTCGGGGTCAACAGGCTGAGCCTCGGGCTTCAATCAATTCACGAAAACGAGCTGAAATTCCTAGGCAGAATTCACTCCTACGAGGATTTTCTCTCCTCTTACACTGCGGCGCGTGAGGTCGGCTTCGACAATATTTCGGTCGATCTGATGTACGGTATACCCGAGCAGACGGAGGCAAGCTTTGAAGAAACGCTGAGATCCGTCATAGCCCTCTCTCCCGAGCATCTCTCGGTCTACGGGCTTATCCTCGAGGAGGGGACACCGTTCTTTGATATAAAAGCCAGCCTCCCCCTGCCCGACGAGGATGCGGAATACAGGATGTATCTTCTCGCTATCGAGATGCTCGGCAAGGCCGGCTACTCCCACTACGAGATCTCGAATTATGCGAAGGCGGGATATAGAGCAGAGCATAACTCTATATACTGGAAGGACGGAGAATATATCGGCGTCGGCTGTGCGGCTTATTCCTATTTTGAGGGTGAGCGCTACGGCAACCCTCGCTCGCTCGAGGCTTATCTTAGGGGGGATCTGCGGTGCGAGGTCGAGGCTGTCGACCGGGCTGCCCATCGTTTTGAATACGCTATGCTCGCACTGAGGCTCAAGGAGGGCATAGACCTCGGGGAATACGAGCGCCTCTTTGGTCGGAGCTTTACAGACGGCATAGAGGATAGGCTCGACAGATTTATCTCTATGGGGCTTATGACTATGGCGGAGGGCAGGCTCGCATTCACCGACCGTGGGTTCTATCTCTCTAATTCCGTAATGGCGGATATTGTCAGATAGCGCCTATCTATTGACAACAGATAAAGAATATAGTACAATAAAATAAAAAAGAAAAACGGAGAATATCATGGCTGAATTTGATAAGAATAACGTAGAAGAGATCGACGAGGAGGAGCTTGAGTCCAGCGTCATCACCCTTACCGACGAGGAGACCGGCGAGGAGGTAGACTTCGAGCTTTACGCAAGAGCGACCATCGACGAAAAGACCTATTTTGCTCTCGTTCCCTGCGATGAGGAGAGCGACGAGTACGTCATCCTCAGAGCTACCGAGGACGGCGACGACATCCTCTTTGAGACCATCGAGGACGACGAGGAGTTTGAAAAGGTTGAGGACTACTTCAACGATCTGCTCTTCAACGAGGTCGACTACGACGAAAACTGATCTAAGGATCTTTTCCTGCGTGGTGCGTGATAACGCTATATTTGGACCGACACACAAAGCCGGGGAGCTCGGGCTTCCGCCGTGGGATGCAGGCCTCCTGAGGGGAGCTGTCTTAGACCCTCCCGCCTCAGACGTTGGAAGCGCAAAGCGGCAGAGAGAGCACCCACCTGTAACCTTAGGGTTAAATCCGGTGTTACACGGCCAACGCGGGTTTTCATTTTTATAAAAGAGTGGGCAGATCGCCATCAAAGCGTAAAGGGCAGCTACCTTTGCGCAAGAGCGGGCGGCTTGCCCGCTCTTTTTTTGTCTATGCAGCCGATCTTCGGTGTCTTTCTTCGCTTTTTGTTCTGGGAACGCCGCTTATCCGCTATATCCTTGCTGACATTTTTTACGCCAAACTGCCTATCTTTAGCATCTTTGCCCGTCCTCGCTCATTATCCGCCACCTCGGCGCATATATTCCTATAAGAAAAGATAAAAAGGAGAGATGGGAAAAATGGCGAGGATATATAAGGGGCTCAGCGCCGACGAGGTCGAGCGCTCACGGGCAAAATGGGGCACGAACGAGCTGAAAAGAGAGCCCTCACGTGGCTTTTTCAGGCGTTTTTTTGCAAATCTCGGCGACCCGATAATCCGCATACTCTTAATAGCGCTCGGGCTTGAGCTGCTTTTTACCTTCGGCAGGTGCGATCTCGTCGAGCTGTTTGGCATAGTTGCGGCAATTCTGATTGCGACCCTCGTTTCCACCCTCTCGGAATGCACGAGCGAGCGTGCGTTTTTGCGCCTTGAGGCTCTCTCGGGCTCGAGCGGCGTTCGGGTCAGGCGCGGGGGCGAGACGGTCGTTATCCCTCCCTCCGAGATCGTCGTCGGGGATATAATACTCATCGGTGCGGGCGAGAGGATCGAGGCTGACGGAATTATGCTCGAGGGAGAGATAGAGGTCGACCAGTCGGGTCTTAACGGCGAGGGCGCCGAGATCAGAAAGTGCCGAGGCACGGACGGCGAGGGCTGGGAGCTATCCGACAAGGGCAGGGTATACCGCGGATCGGTCATCTCCTCGGGCGAGGGGGTGATGCGTGCAGAGCGTATAGGGGGCGAAACCTATTACGGCGAGGTCGCAAAGGGCGTGCAGGCTGAGGCCAGGCAAAGCCCCTTGAAGCTAAGGCTCTCAAATCTCGCTAAGGCGATCAGCCGCATAGGCTACGTAGCCGCCCTGCTCGTCGGCGTAACCTACCTCTTCCGCACCCTCGTCGTTGACAACTCCTTTTCTTCCTCGCTTATCCTCGCCGCTCTTAAAGATACAAAGTATCTTTTTTCGACCCTCATCCACACACTGACGCTTATGATAACCGTCATAGTCGTTGCCGTGCCCGAGGGGCTCCCGATGATGATAACCGTCGTCCTGTCCGCAAATATGAAGCGGATGGTTAAGGACAACATCCTCGTCAAAAAGCCCGTAGGCATAGAAACGGCAGGATCGCTCAACATACTCTTTACCGACAAGACGGGAACGCTCACCGAGGGCAGGCTCTCGGTCGGTGCTGTGATAACCGACACAAGGACGTATAAGAGCTATGCCTCGCTCGCCTCCTCCACCGAGCTATGCCGCTATCTCACCCTCTCGGCAACCTTTAACAGCTCGGCTGAGCTGACCGAGGGCGGCGCCATCGGCGGAAATGCGACCGACAGAGCCTTAGCCGACTTTTTCGGTAGGAGTGACGAGAGCCTCGCCGTCATCGAGCGCATACCCTTTTCCTCGGAGCGCAAATATTCCGAGGTCACCCTCGAGGGCGGCATAACCCTACTCAAGGGTGCGCCCGAGATCATCATCCCGAGGTGCGGCTTTGCCTTCAGAGAGAATATGGGGGCTGTTGCCGCAGATCATAAATATCTACTGAAGCAGTATAGGGAGGCGATCAGCCGCGGCGAGCGTGTGATAGCCGTAGCTCTCGGCAGCCGACAGGACGCATCGCTCACCCTCTTATGTCTCATCGTGCTTAAGGACAGGATCAGGGGAGGGGTCAGAGAGGCGGTGCGTGATGCGATGGCGGCAGGCATACAGATCGTTATGCTCACGGGCGACGGAATAGAAACGGCGTCCGCCATAGCCTCCGACTGCGGCTTTTTTGAGCAAAGGCAGGGGCATATCGCCCTGACCAGCGACGCCCTCGCCGCTCTCTCCGACGCCGAGGTAAAGGAGCTTCTCCCTCGCCTTCGCATAGTCGCAAGAGCCCTCCCTAAGGACAAAACAAGGCTCGTCCGCCTCGCCGAGGAAGAGGAGCTGGTCGTAGGCATGACGGGCGACGGCGTAAACGACGCACCCTCCTTAAAGCTCGCCGACGTTGGCTTCGCTATGGGGAGCGGAACAGACGTTGCAAAGGCTGCGGGCGACGTAGTCATCCTCGACAACTCCTTCACCTCTATCACCAAAACCGTCCTATACGGCAGAACGATCTTCAAGTCGATAAGAAAGTTTATAACCTTTCAGCTCATTATGAACCTTGCCGCCTGCGGCATAACTCTCCTCGGTCAGCTCATCGGTATCGAAAATCCGATAACCATAATCCAGATGCTCTGGGTCAATATCATAATGGACACCCTCGGCGGCCTTGCCTTCTCGGGCGAGCATCCCGAGCCATACTATATGCTCGAGCCTCCAAAGCGGCGAGACGAGCCGATCCTCTCGGCGCCCGTTCTTGCGCATATACTTTCTAACGGGCTCTTTACGCTCGCACTCCTGCTCATTTTCCTCATCCATCCCTATTTTGCGCAGCGGCTAGGCGGCGCGCTCGGCGTGTCGCACCTCACGGCGTTCTTTGCGCTATTTATCTTTGCGGGCATCTTCAATTCCTTCTCGGCTCGCTCGGAGCGGCTGTATATTTTCTCCGGCGTCACGAAAAACAAGCCCTTTCTCTTTATCATGGCGCTGATCTCTACGGTGCAGGTGCTGATCGTCTATTTTGGGGGCGAGCTGTTCCGCTCATCTCCTTTAGCGGCTTCGGATTTTATGCTCGTGCTTTTAGTTGCTTCAACCGTTTTAGCCTTCGATATGTTAAGAAGAGTTGTCAAAAAGCTCTCATAAGCAAAGAAAAAGGACAGAGATTGCAGTTGCTTTCTCTGTCCTTTCCCTGTCGGTAGGTAGCTTATTCTATTTAATCTTAAAAACTGTCCTTAAGAGTACGCCGCATTGTCATTCTACTTTTAAATCTATAAACTTAAACTCAGTGCTTTATCTCGTAGAGCGCATCTGCAAGCAGGCAGAAATCCTCGGTAGAGAGCCTCTCGCCTCTCACGTCGGAGGGCTTTCCGACCTTCAGGATGGCGGAGCTGATCTCCTCCTTCGTGTAGCCGCCGAGCTTAGCCGAAAGGGCGTTTTGCAGGGTCTTTCTCCTCATCTCAAACGCCGCTCTTATCACCTCTCGCATCAGCCTCTCGCTCTTAGGCGCATACTTCGGCTCACGGTAGAGGTCTATCCTCACGACGGCGCTGTCGACCTTCGGCATAGGTGTGAAGCAGCCCGCCGAAACACGGAAGAGCTTCTTCGCCTCGCCGTAGTAGCCAAGCACGGCGGTTATAGCACCGTAGTCGGAGGAGCCCGCCTTTGCGACAAGCCTGTCGGCAACCTCCTTTTGTATCATGACCGTTATCGCACGGAAGTCAACTCCGCTCTCGACAAGGCGCATCAGTATCGGCGTTGTGATATAGTAGGGAAGGTTTGCGCAAACGGCGACGGGCATCCCCTCAGCATACTCCTCGATGAGGGCGGGGAGGTCGACCTCCATTATATCGGCGTTAATGACCGTAACGTTGTCGTAGTCTGCCATCGTGCGTGAAAGCACGGGGATAAGCCCCTTGTCTATCTCCACGGCAACGACCTTTTTATATCTCAGCGCCAGCTCCTGCGTCAGACAGCCGATGCCGGGTCCGATCTCAAGGATCATCATATTTGCGTCGTCGGCGCAGGCGTCTGCGATATCCTCGGGGATCATCCTGTTTATAAGGAAATTCTGCCCGAACTCCTTGCGGAAGCTGATACCCGCATCATTCATTAGCTCTCTTATGACCGAGAGATTGCATAAATCCATTTTTTCTCTCCAAAAAAGAAAATTTGCTATTGACAAATCACACTATAAGTGATAAAATAATTAAGCGGCTATCCGCTGGTGTGGCTCAGTTGGTAGAGCAGTTGATTCGTAATCAACAGGTCACCGGTTCGAGTCCGGTCACCAGCTCCAAGATCTCGTACGAAAGTACGAGATCTTCGCTTTTTATTGGGGCTGAGCTTTCAGCCGCCGTCGACCTCTGATCACGTATCAATGTGTTGCATCCGCAACACTGCTTCGTAATTTGGCTCCGCTACGCTCCCGCCAATGTTTCACCAGGTCACCGGAAAAGTATCTCTGTCGAGGGCGGAAATGCTCAGCCGGAATGATATATCCCGAGTGTTGGTGGTGACTCTTGGTTTTGGGTATGTAGAAGCAAGTATTCCGGAGTATGGCGGAGATGCTCGGATAGCGATAGGTTTTGATTATGTATCTCGTACGAAAGTACGAGATCTTCGCTTTTTATTGGGGCTGAGCTTTCAGCCGCCGTCGACCTCTGATCACGCATCAATGTGTTGCATCCGCAACACTGCTTCGTAATTTGGCTCCGCTACGCTCCCGCCAATGTTTCACCAGGTCACCGGAAAAGTATCTCTGTCGATGGCGGAAATGCTCAGCCCCAATAAAAACGCTCAAACTTCAGCGACTTTGGAGTTTGGTATGTAGAAGCAAGTGTTCCGGAGTATGGCGGAGATGCTCGGCTGCTTCGTAATTTGGCTCCGCTACGCTCCCGCCAATGTTTCACCAGGTCACCGGAAAAGTATCTCTGTCGAGGGCGGAAATGCTCAGCCAAAATGAGATATCCCGAGTGTTGGTGGTGACTCTTGGTTTTGGGTATGCTTATTAATGGATCTCGTGAAAGCGGGATCTTTTTTTATTTTCGGGTGGGCGGTTGCTTTTGCATATATCGCTCAAGGCGGGTGAGATCTACTCAAATACGGATATATTGCCTATCCTTGCGCACTTGTCAATGTGCTCCTTGCGGCGGGAGTTCATTCCGACGGTTTCGGTCACCTCAAGCATAATATATCTCGCCTCGGTGGGTGCAAAGCGCTCGATATTCTCCTCGCCGAGGATGCGGCAGTTCACCTGCTTGACGAGCGAATAGCTTTCGCCGTCGGCGCTCAGGTAGATGTTGTATTTAGAGAGCAGGCTCGGCGTTTCATCGGCGGTGAGCCAGCCGGGGCCCTTGTCTAGGCTCCTGTATATCTGATGGGGATAGTAGCCTATCGCAGAGATCCTGCGGCTCGCCTTCATATCTATTACTATCCTCGGCGTTCTTCTATCCGAGGTGAAGCTGTTGAGCGGATCACCGTCGATAAGCTCGAGGGCGTCCTTGCCGTCAGCCGTGGCAGTAAAGCCGGTCATATCGACAGGCGTAAGCATAGGCTCGTCGGCAGCCTCGTCAAATTTTCTTCCACACCAAACGGGCATCGACCAGGTCTTTCGTCCTTCCTCGTCGATCAGCCTTAGGTAGAAGTATCTTGCGCTGTCCGAGCAAAGCTCAAACTCCGTCACCCCGCCCGAGATCTCGGTGCTGTAAGCAACCCTGCCGTAGTCCGAGATGACCTCAAGATAGGTCGGCATAGTCGAGGGGTCGGGCGTAAAGAGGTCAAGCTCTAGCTTAAAGCGATAGCTCTCGGTGAGGGCAAGCTCTGCGGGGGCGGTGCATCCGTTGACCGAATACCTCAGCTTAACGTTGCCCGACTCGGTAGCGTAGAAGCGGCAGGCACGAAGCGCCTCGTGGAATGCCTCGCGGCTCTTCTCCTTAGCGATAACGACCGTCTTGCCGGGGCAGAAGCCGAAGCCCCAATTAGGACCGTGGCAGTCGCCCGAGCAGGTGGTAGAAAGCTTAAAGCCTGCGTCCAGCGCTTGCGATATCGCATATTCGTGCAGTATATTTTCCTTAAACGGCGTTCCGCTGCCCATCTCGATGCCCCTCACGGTGTGGAGCATCTGCTCGGTCGCCCTGTTTTTAAAGTCGAAATTCCATATGCCCTTCGTGCTGAAGCCTACGACGTGCGGATGCGCAAAAATAGCGACGGGCAGCCCTGAGTATTTCATCTCCTCCTCAAACGCCTCCCAGCTGCTTGAATCGGTGTAGCCGGCAGAGCAGAGCGTAACTATCTCGCCCGAATGCCTGTGCCCAATGCCGAAGCGGTCGGGATCAACGAACATGACCTCCGACTCAGCCCCCGCTAAAACTACGGGCGCCGAAAGCTCCTCGGCGAGCTTGAATCCACGGTAAAAATCTCTGTCGTTAGTAACGCCTGCGTGGTCGGAAAGGACCGTGAGGTCAAGCCCTCCGTCCTCGATAAAGGTGTCAAGGCAGTCGGGGATATCCTCTGTCTCGTGGAGGGGGAAGGTCTCGGTCTTGTGATTCTGGGAGGTATGGACGTGGAGGTCGCCTCGGTAGTAGCTTAGCTCGCCATCGGCAGAGAGCATCGGACGAGCCGAGATCCGAGCCTCGTACCTCTTGCCCCTATATTCCGCATAGACGTAGCCGCAGCCCTCATCCCATACGGATATGAGCGCAACGTTCTTCGGTGATGTCGCATCGCCGTAAGCCTTCAAGCGCTCGGTCTTTTCCTCGTCGAGAGCCTCTACGGAGAAGCTCCTCACCCTTGCAACGGCGCCGTCAGCACCCCACGTGATGGGCGAGCTTGCGTCGATCTCACAGCCCACGAGCTCTATCGGCAAAACCTCGCCGACGTAGGCGCTTATATTTTCCTTTGAGAGTCTGACTGCATTACTCATTTTTTATCCTCCTCAAAACACGATCCTTGCCCTCGGCGTCCTGAAACCTGACGCTCATTTTTCTTTACTCATTAATAATAGCACAAGCGGCGAAGAAAAGCAAGGAAAAGGTTAAAGGTTTAAGAGATAGTAGAAAATAAGGAACATAAATCAAGGCGTAAGCCTTGTATATCATCAATGCAGAGTGTTGTATACCATCAAGCCGCAGGAATTGTATATCATCAATATGCAGAGCTTATATAATTATATCAAGGCGAAAGCCTTGTATATCATCCGCAACTCGTTGCGGTATATCATCAATATGCAGGGCTTATATAATTATATCAAGGCGAAAGCCTTGTATATCATCCGCAACTCGTTGCGGTATATCATCAATGCAAAGCATTGTATCTCATCAATTCCGCAGGAATTGTATATCATCAACACGCAGTGTTGTATATCCTAACCCCGCCCTTGCTTCGCCAAGGCTCGCAAGACGGGTTCGTCCGTGCCTGCCTAAAAATAAAGGGATGCCTACGAGAGATGCACGCAGATGCGTGATGATATGCGCGCAAGCAAGTTGCGTGATGATATACAGCCCAAAGGGCTGATGATATGCCAAGCCTACGGCTTGGATAAAAACACCTGCCAAGGTGTTTTGC
>JAFVXI010000017.1 GCA_017501245.1 Clostridia bacterium | reverse complement strand
CGGCAGTCGAGGCACTTGAGGCAGACAACGCCGCAAACGAAAAAACTCTCGCCGAGCTTGCCGCTCAGCGCACAGAGGATCTCGAGGCGCTGAACAAGGCTGATAAGGACAACGCCGATGCTATCGCAAAGGTTGAAGCAGACTACAAGGCGGCAGTCGAGGCACTTGAGGCAGACAACGCCGCAAACGAAAAAGCTCTCGCCGAGCTTGCCGCTCAGCGTGCCAAGGATCTCGAGGCGCTGAACAAGGCTGATAAGGACAACGCCGATGCTATCGTAAAGGTCGAAGCAGACTACAAGGCAGCGGTCGAGGCTCTCGAAGCTACCAACGCTGCTAATGAAAAGGCTCTCGCCGAGCTTGCCGCTCAGCGCACCAAGGACCTCGAAGCGCTGAACAAGGCTGACAAGGACAACGCCGATGCTATCGCAAAGGTTGAAGCCGACTACAAGGCAGCGGTCGAGGCTCTCGAAGCTACCAACGCCGCTAATGAAAAGGCTCTCGCCGAGCTTGCCGCTCAGCGCACCAAGGATCTCGAGGCGCTGAACAAGGCTGACAAGGAGAATTCCGATGCTATCGCGAAGGTCGAAGCAGACTACAAGGCGGCAGTCGAGGCTCTCGAAGCTACCAACGCCGCAAACGAAAAGGCTCTCGCCGAGCTTGCCGCTCAGCGCACCAAGGATCTCGAGGCGCTGAACAAGGCTGACAAAGACAACGCCGACGCTATCGCAAAGGTTGAAGCCGACTACAAGGCAGCGGTCGAGGCTCTCGAAGCTAACGGACAAGAGCTCGCAGATGAGCTCACCCTTCTTCAAAGCGAGCACATCACCTCTGTCGCAGACCTTGAGCTTCGGATATCCGACAATACATCAAGGATCGAGCAGATCAACAGCGAAATAACAACTAATATTAACATTCTGACCGAAAACCACGCAAAGGACGTAGATGCCATCAACGCTCTGATCCTCGCACTTCAAACTGCCGATGCGACTAACGTCGCTAAGATCGCAGTGCTTGAGGCACAGGTTGCCGAGCTTCTTGACGTCGCTAGGTTTACCGTTTCCTTCGATACGAACGGAGGACGTGAGACCTATGATAGCCAGGAGGTTGAGGATGGGGAGAAGGCGACAAGACCCGAGTCTCCCACCCGCGAGGGATACACCTTCCTCGGCTGGTTCGTTGACGGTGAGAAGTGGTCATTTGCGGGTCACGTCGTTACCGAGGATATCACCCTGGTGGCAGAATGGGAAACCACCGTTCATTATTCCCTCTCGTATGACGGCACCTATTACATAGCAGACGGCTTGATCGACAGATACGCCACCGAAATTGAGATCCTCGACGAATATAATTCCCTCCCCGTAAGGGTCGTCGCAGCCGAGGCGTTTAAGAACTGCGTAAGGCTTAAGAGCGCTAAGCTACCGGACAGCGTAGAAGCTATAGGAACAGGCGCCTTCAGCGGCTGCTATTCGCTTGAGGAGATAGAGCTCCCCTTCGTGGGAGGCAGCTTAACGAATACGAGCTCATCCTACACTGCTCGATTCGGCTATATCTTCGGCACGGACGAATACGACGGTGGCGACCCCATATACCAGACCGCCAGCGAAAACAAGACCTACTATATACCGAAAAACCTCAAGTCCGTCAATATTAACGGCGGTACAATATTCGGAAAAGCCTTTGAGAATTGCAATACTCTCACAAATATATCGATCGGCGATGCCGTCTCGAGCATAGGCGCTCAGGCATTCCTGAACTGCACGGGCATCACGGCCATCACCGTCCCCGACGGGGTTTCATCGATCAGCACAGGTGCGTTTGAGGGCTGCTCCTCTCTTGCCGAGATCACCATCCCCTTCGTCGGATCGCGCAACGACGCATCGTCGTACGCCTCGCACTTCGGCTATATCTTCGGCTATACAAGCACTACATCTTCCGGCACGACGGGATATCATTATTCGGTCGCCAGCAGCAACAGCACCACCTACTACACCTACAAAATACCTTCGTCGCTTAACACCGTGATCATCAGCGATAACGCAACGTCCATTTCTGATATGGCTTTCAGAAATTGCAAGGATCTCAAGAAGGTTGTTATCGGCGACGGCGTCAAGGCGATCGGCAGTAACGCCTTCTACTCATGCAGCGCCTTAAGCGAGGTCGTTATCGGCGACGGCGTTACCACCATCAATTCCGAAGCATTTATTCTTTGCTCTTCGCTTACGAAGCTTTCATTCGGTGCGAGCGTCAGCCGTATTGAAAGCAAGGCGTTTGGCAGCTGCTATGCCCTCGCCGAGCTATCGCTCCCCGAAACCTTGACACATATAGCCGGCGAAGCGTTTAACTATTGCCGTGGGCTGAAGAGCGTTACCGTCCCCGATAGCGTTAAGAGCATCGGCTCCGCCGCATTCTTCGGATGCAGCTCGCTCGAGTCTATCACCCTGCCCTTCATAGGAGGCAGCTTAAAGACTCCGAGTAGCACGTACCAGTATCCCCTCGGTTACATTTTCGGCGAAGAGATCTACGTGGGCGGCGTCACGGTCTCTCAGCGCTACTATGGCTCAAGTACATCAACCACCACCTCGAAAAGCTACGTCATCCCCGAAAGCCTCAGAGAGGTTACCGTAACCGGCGGATACATAAACTGCGGTGCCTTCGAGAATTGCTCGGGCATCACGAGGATAAATCTCAACGAAGAGATCACGTCGATCGGCGACTATGCGTTTTCGGGCTCCGGTATCACAGAGATCAGCATCCCGAGGAAGGTTTCTGCCATAGGTGCATATGCATTCTCTAGATGCTCGTCTCTTTCGGCGGTGCATATCACGGATATCGACGCCTGGTGCGCCATCACGTTTGGTAATTCCACTTCAAATCCTCTCTATCATGCTCACGGGCTTTATCTTAACGGAGAGCTTGTGACCGACGTCACAGTTCCCGAAGGCGTAGCAGCCGTAAACGATTATGCGTTCTATAACTGCAAGAGCCTTACCTCGGTTATTATCCCGGATAGCGTAGAGTCGGTCGGCGGCTATGCGTTCTACGGCTGTGAGGCTCTCAGTGACGTATCGCTGGGTGACGGCATCACGAAGATAGGCTCATATTCCTTCTACGGATGCTCCGCCCTCGGTGATATCGTTATTTCCGAGAGCGTTGTAAGCATTGCCCCCTATGCATTCGCTAATTGCTCCTCTCTTTCTTCGATAACCGTGCCGTTTGTCGGAGCGAGCCCCTCTGCAAGCAGCTATCAGGCGCACTTCGGCATTATCTTCGGCTATTCCACAAGCACCTCCTCGTCGAGCGGTTATCATTATATTGTTTCCGGCTCCGGAAGCAGTAGCGCCACGTACTATACCTTTGCGATCCCTAAGTCGCTCGAAGAAGTTAACGTAAAGGGTAGTTCGACAGCCATCGGCAACTACGCCTTCTATAAATGCGCCACTCTGAAGAGCATAACGCTCGATGAGGGCATAGGCAGCATCGGCAACTGTGCATTCCAGGGCTGCTCTATGCTCGAGAGCATAGCTATCCCGAGCAGCGTTCAAGCAATCAATCTCGACGCCTTCCGGGGCTGCACAGCACTTGAGGAGGTGACGATCGGCGAGGGCGTCCTGACCATCGGAGCGTGCGCCTTCTTGGGCTGCGTTTCCTTAGCTGAAATAGACATCCCTGACAGCGTCACCGAGCTCGGAGGCTCCGCCTTCTCGGGCTGCTCGGCTCTTGCGAGCGTATCCCTCGGCAGCGGAATTACCACTATCCCCTCACGCGCCTTTTACAATTGTAGTTCTCTTGAGGAAATAGCTATTCCCACCACCGTTACCAAGATAGAGGATTCCGCATTCGGAGGCTGCGCGGCGCTTACCGAGGTCTTTATCCCCGACAGCGTCAGGGAGATAGGTGTCGGAGCCTTCTCAAAATGCTCCTCGCTTGAGTCCATATCCCTCCCCTTCACCGGAGAGTCGGCTAATTCAACCAAGACTCATCTCGGATATATCTTCGGCGCAAGCACGTATTCCGACAACTCGACTCTGATCCCTGCTTCCTTGACCGAGGTTACAGTCAGGGGCGGCAACACGGTTGCAAAATACACCTTCTACGGATGCAAGAGTCTCACCTCTGTTTCCCTGCCCGATAGCATCACGAGCATCGGCGACAATGCCTTTTCATCCTGCGCGTCCCTTACCGACCTGGTTATCGGAGATAAGGTGACCGGTATAGGCTCCTACGCCTTCTCGGGCTGCTCGTCTATTCGTAGCATAGTTATTCCCGATGGCGTTACCACCCTGGGATCCTACGCCTTCTCGGGCTGCTCGAAGCTCGAGAGCGTCGTCATAGGCAGCGGCATCAAGACTATACCCTCCTACGCCTTCTCGGGCTGCTCGGCTCTTAAGGAGGTAAGCATTCCCTCCACCGTTACCGCCATCAACAGCTATGCATTCCGTAATTGCTCGTCTCTTTCCGAGATAAGCATCCCCGCCAGTGTTACGAGCATTGGCGACGGCGTCTTCACGGGTTGCTCCGCCTTAGAAAAGATAACGCTGCCCTTCATCGGTGCAACCCCCTCCGCTACGGGATATCAGGCTCATTTCGGATATATCTTCGGCTATAAGAGCAGCACGTCCTCGACGAGCGGATATCATTATTCGGTCGCCGGCAGCTACAGCACCACCTACTACACTTATTCGATCCCCGAATCGATCAGAACGGTCATAGTTTCAGACCAAGCGACGAAGCTGAGCTCAAGCGCATTCCAGAGATGCACAACCCTTACGTCGGTAGCTCTTGGCGACGGAATAACGTCTATTCCTTATTCGGCGTTCCAGGGCTGCACGGCTCTCGCGGGTATAAGCCTGCCCGCAGGTCTTACGACCATTGACTCTTATGCATTCTCCGGCTGCAAGGCTCTCACGGATATAAGCCTGCCCGCAGGTCTTACGACCATTGGCTATTACGCATTCTCCGGCTGCACGGCTCTCACGGATATAAGCCTGCCCGCAGGTCTTACGACCATTGACTCTTACGCATTCTCCGGCTGCACGGCTCTCACGGATATAAGCCTGCCCGCAGGTCTTATGACCATTAACTCTTACGCATTCTCCGGCTGCACGGCTCTTGTGAGCATAGTTATTCCCGAGGGCGTCGCCACCGTGAAAGACAGCGCATTTTCGAGATGTACGTCGCTTATTATTTACTGTGAGGCGGCAGCTCAGCCCGAAGCATGGAGCACAAGCTGGAATCCTTCAAACCGACCGGTTTATTGGGGTTATATCGGTGAGGAATACGTCTACACCTTTGTTTCAAACGGTAGAGAGGAGCCGGAGAGCATAACGAGCTCAACAGCGATTGCCCTCCCCGAGCTGACCTTAGATGGCTACGTATTTTTAGGCTGGTTTGACAACGAGCTGCTCGAGGGTGCCGCTCTTCCCTCAATCTTCTACGCCGGAAAAGACGTAACGCTCTACGCCGGGTGGATGACAGAGGAGGAATACAACGCTCTTCACGACGGCTCGTCCTTTGAAAGAGCGATCATAGCAACGGCGGGTCAAACCTACACGGTCAATGTCTCCGTCGTCGGCCAGGTCGTATATTACGTATTCGTCCCCGAGACGACGAAAAGCTATACCATCAGCTCGGCGAGCAGCCTCGACACCTATGGCACTCTATACAGCGCAAGCCATAGCGAGCTGACCCATAGCGACGATAATGGCGGAGACAGGGACTTCTCTATCTCGTATTCACTCACCGCAGGCAACACCTACTATATAGCCGTTAAGCTGTACGCATCAACCGCCACCGGCACATTCACGATCAGCATCAAGTGAATTGATACGCAGCTCCGGTTATCACCCGCGGCGAATGTTGCCGTTTGGGCAAATTCAGATTATTAACAGCTGCATTTTCACTCATTTAATAAAAAAAGAGGACGGATCGGTTTGCCGAAACGTCCTCTTCTTTTATTTGGTTTTATAAACAAATGATAATAACTATTTACATTACCAAGCCGCTTACCCTAGCGATCTACCTATCCATCGTTCTGTAATCGAGGACGGGCCAATCCGAGGGCGGGTCGCCAAGATCCGGCACCTCGAGCGGAACGCCGCCAAGCAGAGCCGACTCGTGCGCTACGAGGCCGGGGATGTTGAACCTTGCCACAGCCCAGATGTTCGTGGGCGAGAGCTTGCCCGTTTCAAAGGCGCGGCAGAAGTCGTCGATCAGGAAGTGGTGCGTTCCGTTATGCCTGTTGGGTACGCCCTCGAACTCCTTGGGTATGCGCTCGGTAGGCTGGATAGGCGAGGTCTCGCTGAAGCCGGCTGAATCGGCTATCGCCTGGATCGCCGAGGAGTAGTCACTCTTTATCATGGCAGTGACGGTGTCGGGCTGAAGCAGGTCGGTCACGTCCGTCATTTTCACCTTGCCGGGGCGCTCGGGATCCCATTTTGCCATATGGTGATGCGCTACCGAAAACTCATAGCCTGCGTCGGTGCCGTAGAACTGGCTGATATAGGTCTCGGGAGAGACCCAGCCGAGGCAACGGTTTTCGCTGATGCGTGCGACACCGCCGTTTGACAGCTCCATCAGCATCGTTTCGGCGGCGAAGGGATTATCGTAGTTGTTCTGACCATCACGTCCGTAGATATCCGTGCGGGGGCTGCCGCCAAAGCCGAGAGCCGTTACCCTCTTTGCATATACGCCGGGCATAGCCGAGAGTATCATAGCCGTTGAATGCGAGGGGTAGAAGAATGGCGGAATGCCCGCAAAACGACGCCACTCGTCACCGCCCGAGCTTTTAAAGCTCTCCTCCATATTCCTTATATCGTGGTTATACTGCGCCTCGCCGTAGACGAACCTGCCGAAGCTGCCCTTCTCAAATTCCTCGCGGCAGAAGATCGCAGGGGCACGGTAGAAGCCCGTTTCTCCCATTGAGTAGGTCAGTCGGGTCTTTCGCACGAGCCTCTCTATCTCCCTTATCTCGTCGACGGAGATAGCGCAGGGCACCGAAGAATAAACGTGCTTTCCTGCCTTGAGGGCGTCGATGACCATCTGCCCGTGCTTAAATCTTTGCGTAAAGATCGCAACGGCGTTGACCTCGTCGGAGGCGAGCGCCTCCTCGAAGCTTTTGAAGACCTCAACTCCAAACTCCTCCGAGTAGCTCTCTGCTCTCTCCTTTATCAGATCGCAGACCCAAACCTTTTCGACGACGGGGTGCGCCTTAAAGAGCGGAACGAAGTTTTTTGCAAATCTTCCGCATCCTATGACAACTATTCTTAGCTTTTCGTTCATTTTCAGCTCTCCTTTCCCTTCTTTTCAAACTGATCGAGAGGCAGACTCCATTCCTCTCGCACTCTGAAGGGGCGGTTATATTTTTTGGTTATCAAGCCCTTTTCTTCAAGATGTGCATAGCAGGCTCTGTCGCACGCTCTGCCGCATATCGACGTCCTGTAAAAGTGCTTGGCGGGCGGATAGAAATAGATATTGTCGAGGATCTCACGCGCCTCATCCTTATCGAAGGGGTAGCTGCCGCCGATGATAGCCATTCTCTTTTCATCATCAAAGGATGAGAAGGCGTCGGGGGGCATAAAAGGATTTTTCGAGCCGTTTGCACCGTTATAGTAGACGGCGCAGCGCCAGCTGTCGATGACTCCGTCCTTGCCTATCGCACCGCCGGGGCACGCCCTTACGCATTCTCCGCACCCGTCGCAAAGTGTGGGCTCCTGCACGGGCGTTGCCTCAAGCTTCATATCGGTCAAGATGAAGCAATAACGGATAAAGGGTCCGAACTCCGGCGTCAGGAGGCTGCCGATCATCGAGCGCTCGCCAAGTCCGCACCTTATGGCACAGTCGAGAAAGTCGAGCTGGTTTTCCGCCGTGACGCCTCTGTAAACGTCGGTATAGTCCACCTCGGGGTCGGTCGAGTCCTCATCGCTACGAATAAGCGGAGAGCGCCTTTGGGGTATCGCTATCGCACCCTCGCTCTCGATGAGATTTGCGATACGCAAAAGCGCCATGGGCATAACCGTCTCCTCAAGGTTTTCAACGCCCATCGTGGTGTACTGATAGTAGGTCGTTCCCTCCTCTACTCCTCGGTAGATTCCTCTCAGCACACGGAAGCCGAGGCCGATGACCGTTTCTACCTCGGGGAGGATCTTAAAGATCGCATCATCCTTATCGAACCTCGATGCGGGGGCAAAGCCCACGATATCCGCGTCACAGGTCTTAGCAAGCGAGATTATTCTTTCTCTCACAGCTTTCCCACCTCCTTAAGATGCTCGTAGCACGCAATTTCACACGCCTTTGCGCAAAGGCAGGCAAGGTAGCCGAAATGCGTTTTCGGCAAAAAATCAAGATATGGATAGATCGCCTCGGCCGACGCCTTATCAAACCTCATCTCGCCGTTAAGTATAGCCTCTCTGTCGGGATGATCTTTAAGGCATTCGTCGGTCATAAAGGGGTTTGACCTGTGTGCGCCACGGTAGTAAACGCTGCATTGCCAGCTGTCGACACCCTCCTCACCGATGGCCCTGCCGGGGCAGGCATCGATGCATCTAGCGCACCTGTCGCATAGCGACCCCGAAAACGGCTCGTCACACTCAAGCGGCATATCCGTGATGATAAATACGTAACGCATAAAGCTGCCGTACTTAGGATTTATCACCCTGCCGTGCATGCCTATCTCGCCGAGGCCGCAGACGACGGCCGCCTTGTTATAGTCGATAATAACGTCGGGCACGGCCTTACCATCGCCGACCGAGGAGGCAAACTCCAGCTCGTAGGTCCTCGCCGTTTCGGGATTCGTGGACTTATCTCCCTTCACCCTGAAGCCGGGCACGCTGCGCTGAAGGCAGGCGTCGTAGCCCGCATCCTCTATCATAGCTCCCATTTTAAGGAGGAAAATCTCGGCGAAGCTCTCGTCGGTATACTTAACTCCGAGGCTCGTATAGTTGAAGTACTGCCGCTTATCCCTCATTGCGAAATAGAGCCCCCTCGGCACGGGGATTCCGAAGCCGATAACGGCGGTAGCATTCGGGAGTATGGAGAGGGGGTTATGCTGGATGTCGTCGCCGACGAAATGCCTTATATCTCCGATGCCGCAGGCGCCTGCACCGAGGGCGAGCGCCCTCTCCTTGATCATAGCCGCCGTCAGCACGGGTCTATCCTTATTGCCTTTATTCATCTATCCATCCTCCATGGCTTTTTTTCGCGGCGAAGGGGTGAGACGAACCTACCTTCCATGCAGCCGCCCTTTTTTTCAAGCATGCTGACGCAGCCGCGGATGCAGCCGCCGCATTTTGCCATATTGTAGCCGACCCAGCTCGGGAAGTATTTTTCGAGTGCGGTATATACCTTCACGACCTCCTTTTCGTTTGCCACGTCTGTGACACCCTCGAGAAGATCCACGCATCCGCCCTCGTTTTTGTCAAAGACCTCCTTAGGCACGAAGGGATTATAATATCTGCCGCCGTGAGTGTAGAAGGCATAGCATCGCCACATATCTATGTCGCCCCACTCGCAGAGCTTTCCGTCGAGGTCGACCTTTACCGTCCTGCCCGATCCGATAGGGGGGATGCAACCGCCGGGACACTCCCTGACGCAAGCGCCGCACTTACGGCAGAGCGGCTCGCCAGAATACATCTCGTCGTATTCAAGCACGGCGTCCGTGAAAATAAACGCCACCCTCTGCAAGGGCCCGAACTCGGGCGTCAGAAGCATCTTGCTGTATCCTATCTCGCCAAGTCCGCACGCCACTGCCGCAAGCCTGAACTGAAACTGGAGGTCGGGCGGCTGATTGCCCTCTCGCGTAGGTCTTGTAAACTGCACGCTCCTGTGGTGCGCCGTCTTGCCCTTTGCATGTCGGCTGACCTCTATCTGCTCCTCGGGAGAGAGCGAATTTCCGGGCGAGCCGTCCATATCCGAGACGGCGCCCCTCGCACCCGTGTTGCGGTAAACGAAGGCCTCGTAGCCCTCGTCCTCAATCAGCTTTCCTACGTGATAGAGGACTGCCGGAGCGTGGATCTCATTGATGCCGCCGTATGCCATCGATGGATACTGATAAAACTGCGTTCCCTCCTCTATTCCTCTCTGCACTCCCCTCGGGATACGGAAGGCAAGTGCAATACAGCTCTTAGCCTCGGGAAAGAGAAAACGAGGATTCATTACGTCGGGGGCACCCTTAAGGCGCGAGAGCGGTCCTATGCCGCAAAGGTCTGCGCCGGCCTCAAAGGCCGCTTCCTTGATCATTTTGCTGGTAAGCATAATCCTCCTCCAATCTTATGATTGCTTGATTTTCATTCGTATAACTCAGCACGCCCCCCGCCATCTCGCTCGTTATCCTGCTGTTTTCAACGACGTAGGGGTAGATGGCTGCCGTGTGTGTGGGCTCAAGAAGGTCGGCTATATTTCCGACGTATCTCGCCCTGTCGATATACGCCCGCAGCACCGCCTCGGGCGATCTGTGCACCCTCGTTGCAAGCTTCATCGCCGGCACGAGCCCCTCGAAAAGATGGACGTCCTCGGGGCGGATATAGCTGGTCGCATCAAGGAGGCGGTGGGCGCCGTCCGGACGCGAGAGATATTTTGAGCAGGAGCTTTCAAAGGCGTAGGCGTTATCCATCCCGGCTATCCCTGTCTCGTGGGCAACGAGATTATCGTGGAAGCTATGTAAGGAGCAGTCGTTCAGGCAGCCACTGTTTGCAAGAATATACATCTCCTTGCCGCATCCGTCGCACCACTCCCTGAGCCTCACAAGTGCGCCGAGTTGCCGATTCAGTTCTCTTTTAACGTAGAAGCTGTCAAAGTATTCGGCAACGTATTCCATGGCAAGGATGCTTCCGATGCCCATATTGACAGAGGCTCGTAGCTCAACGTCCTTAAAGTTCTGCTTTATGAATTTTGCGATCAGGGGCGAGGTCGTCGTTACGCTCTTCAAATTATAGGCTAGGAGATAATCGACCGTGTCTCCCACCTCGTTGAACAAAGCCCTGGACTGCGCACGCTCGCCGTAGCAGGCGGCGTTAAATAACAGGTTCAGCCCAATGCCCGCCTCGGCGATTTTCGAGACGTCACGGATCTGCCTCGCCTGAGCCTCCCAGGGGGTCAGCCCCGCCGCTCTCGTCTGATCGTTGCGGCCGCTGGGAAAATTGCCCCAGGAAAAATAAACCTCGTATATACTCTCTCGCCTTTTGATGATCTCGTCAACGAAGGATGGCGAGCATCCCGTGCTGTATCCAACCGAAAAACGCATATCGATCCGCCTCTCTTTTGTTTTCACCATCATTATAGCACGGAGTGGTCGGCGGCAAATATAAGCATTCCGAACGGAAAGCATAACAAAACAAACTTACTCTTGCATATTTTCCGAGAAAATGCTATAATAAACACAATAATCCACAAGGAGAATAGCGATGCTGAGCGCCTTAAATCCATTCCTTCGCTATGCAGCTATGCATACGACTTACACTCCCCCCGCGACCTATAACGTCTGCTACGACTGCCGCCTCTTTTTCGTCCTCTTTGGCGAGGGCAGCATAGTTGCTGACGGAGTCAGCTACCCCGTGGGAGAGGAGACCGCCGTTTTTCTGCCGCCCGAAACAAGATATCGCTTCAACTTTCAAAGCCCTAAGGACGTCAGGATATACGTTATCGACCTTGATCTGACCGATCGCAGTCATATGCTTGAAAGCTCGCTCACTACAGCCACGGAGGAGAGCTTTTGTAAAGAAAAGGTTCCAAAATATGACGTAATTGAGCCATTCACCGCTCCGATCGTAATCAGAGGTGCGAGCGGCGTGCGAGAGCATATTGCCTCTGCGGTCGATAGCTTTTTCTCAGGAGAGGCTTATTTTCGCGAGACGGCGTCGGCAGCCTGCAAGCTGGCTCTGATCTCGATGCTGAGGGTGCCGACGGCGGCAGGTGCGGAGGCGAGGCTCGCCGAGAGGATCATCTCGCATATACGGCAGCACTACGGCAGCCCGACGCTCTCCAATAAATCCATCGCCGAGGATATGCACTATCATCCTTACTATCTCTCACGCATTATGAAGGCGCACACCGGCAGGACACTGCACGACTATCTGACAGACTATCGCATCGAGCGTGCAAGGAGCTTTCTTTTGACCACCTCGGACAGCGTGACGAAGATAGCCGAGGCTTGCGGCTTCGCCTCCTATACCTACTTTATTAAGACCTTTCGAGAGAGGGTCGGGCATTCCCCCTTAAAGTACAGACAGCTGTATAGGATGATCGGACTGTGATCACGTATCTACCGTAAAAGAGGGGCGGGCGCCGGCCCTTCTGATAAAATGCGAAGCGCTCCGCACGTCGAGGAAAGCTGACAAAAAGGGCTGATCGACTCAAAAGAAAAAAGACGGCAAGTGCCGCCAACAAACGATAATATACGAAAGCCGACAGGCAATCGCAAAACAAAAAGCACCACCCAAAGTGCGACCTATCCGACAAGGACGTCACGCTGTGGGCGGTGTTTTCATTTATTATTAAATTAACTCAACCGGGATATATTTACTTGACCTCGATGCGTGTTGCGATGATCTGAGGGGGAAGGCTCATCATGGTCTGACCCGTGTAGGAGATCTCGACGGTGGCACCGACCTTGATGTCGCTTGCGGATATCCTCTCTCCGTCGACTCCGATAACTGGAGTTGCGGAGGAGTAGTTAACGAGATAGGTGCCGACTGCATACTCCGAGGCGATGACCTCGACCTCAAGCTTCTCTCCAACCTCAACGACCCTTGCGGTCATATAAAAGCTGTCGGTTACGTCCGAGACGGGATTCATATCCTTTACAATATCGAAGAACTCATCATCCGCGATAAGGTCAATGCGGCCGGCGGTTATCCCTGCCGGGATGCTCCTGGTCACCATTCCGTTATAATAGACCTTTACCTTATTGTTAAAGGCGATGTCGCCAAAGGGGATCTCGCTCCCACTCGTATCATAGCACTTAGCATCATCCGCAAGAGCAACGCGATAGGCAACGCCCTTGGTGTCCTCAACGAGAAGCGTGTCGCTGCCAACCTCGGCAACCGTGCCAAAGATGGCGTAAGCCCCGATATCATCCCCACCGTCATCCTCCGCTCTATCAGACTGACAGGATGCAAGGCTGTAGGAGCAAAGCAGCATAGAAATTATACTCAAAACAGAAATCAATATCCTTTTCATAGGCTTTCCTTTATATTGTATTCATCTTCAGATATAAATATACTACCATTAATGCGCACCTGTGTCAAGTGCCAGTATGTAAACAAACTGTTTCGGCGCAAGCACTATTCATATTGCTTTTTCAGAAATCAAAAAGGACGAGAGGCATCTCGTCCTTTTTCTGCGTGCGTATTGCCTGCAAGGGCAAGCGCCCCTTTGTTTGAAGCGCTTTATTGCTATTGTGCGTTACGCTTCCTCTTTGATGCCTAAAAGGCGGCGCATTGCGGGTGATGAGAGCATAAAGACGGCAACGGCGAGAGTGATAGCGAGATCCGGGATAAGATAACCGCCGTTATAAGCTGCGGAATATATCCAGGATGCCCAGCCGTCGGGCGTCCACTGGCTCCAGATGGTGACGCCGGTGAGGTAGTGACAGACGAAGCGAAGCGCAACGGCAACGGACATGCCTGCGATGGGCATCCATCTGTTCTTCTTGCCGAGAATGCCCGAAAGACCGATGAGCGTGTAGGGCAGGATGTAGTCGAAGAGCATAGCGACGATAAAGACAACCTCGTCACCTGCCGCATAGGCGATATCGCCCTCCATAAAGCCCTGCGCAAGCTGCGTGAGCGAATAAACGAAGCCCGTGCCAAGACCGACAAGCGGACCATGGCGAAGACCGATAAGCAGGATCGGAAGCATGCTGCAGAGCGTAACCGAGCCGCCGAGCGGCATCTGCCAGAGCTTGACGAACGAGAGACCGAATGCGAGTGCGATCATAACGGCGCACTCAACGAGACATAAAAGCTTTTTGTTTCTCATAGCGAGAAACCTCCTATAAATAAAAATTCCGCACAGATACAAGATCCGTGCGAAAAGATTCTACTCTCGATAAAAAATCTCCCTACGCCGGCATTATCCGTATCAGGTTAAAGGGTTCGGCACGCGCCGTCTCAGCCAGAGGCACCCCTGATTCTCATATTCTGTTCGGTGAGACAATTATAGCACCCGACAAAAGGCTTGTCAAGTGCTATAACCACATTTTATCAAATTTTCAATTTTCCGGACGTTTTCGGATGCTCTTTGCGAGCTTTGGTGCTACCCGTGTGAAGTTTTCGGCGTTGTTCTCAAAAAAGAATAATGTCAACACACGATAGCGCTCGCATCGCCCTCATCCTTATCATATCAGGCAAAAAGCTTTGAATGATGGCGAAAAGCAGAGAAATGACAAGTATTATTTACCCCTCGAGGTCGAGCATAGTGTCGAGAGCCTTCATAACTCCGAGCTTGCCGTAGTCGTATGTAAGGCCGCCCTGCATATATGCCGTGTAGGGCTCGATGACAGGTCCGTCGCAGGAAAGCTCGTTGGTCGCTCCGACGACGAAGGTGCCTGCCGCCATTATCTCGGGATGCTCGTAGCCGGGCATATCGCCGGGCTCGGGCACGCAGTAGGCCTCGACGGGCGAGCCCATCTGTATACCCTTGCAGAACTTGATGAGCTTGTCCGCAGAGTGGAAGCTGATGGTCTGCACGATGTCTGTCCTTATCTCGTCGTATCTCGGGCTGACGTCGGTATAGCCCGCAAGCTCTAGCAGCCTTGCGGCAAACGCCATGGATTTGAGCGTTGCGGCGACCGTCGTAGGCGCCATAAACAAGCCCTTGTAGAAGGACGTCAGCTGATTGTAGTTTGCGCCGAGATCCTTGCCGATGGTGGGGGAGGTGAGCCTCTCTGCGATATCGTAGATGATCTCCTTTTTTCCTACGCAATAGCCGCCGCTGACGGCGTGGCCTGCGCCCAGGTTTTTCATCATTGAGCCAACGAAAACGTCGGCACCGACAGCCGTCGGCTCCCTATCCTCGCAAAACTCACCGTAGCAGTTATCTACCATAACCACCGTCTCGGGCGCTACCTCCTTGATGGCGGCTATCGCCTCGGCAATCTTATCTATCGTGAGGCTCCTCCTCTGCGCATATCCGCGGCTGCGCTGAATTGCCGCAACCTTTATGTCGCCCTTAGCACATCTCCTTCTGATCGCCTCGAGGTCAAAGTCGTCGCCAATGAGGTCGATCTCCTCGTACCTCACTCCGTTTGCAATAAGCGAGTTTCTGCTTCCGCCCGAGGTTCCGATAACGCTCTGGAGAGTGTCGTAGGGCTTACCCGTTACGTATAAAAGCGTCTCGCCGTGCTTTAGTAGACCGCCAAGAGTAACCCAAAGTGCGTGAGTTCCGGACATCAGCTGAGGTCTGACGAGCGCATCCTCCGCATCAAAAACACGAGCAAAGACCTCCTCGAGCTTATCCCTGCCCGAGTCGGTGAAGCCGTAGCCCGTTACCTCGAGGAAATCCGCAGTCGAGACCCTCGCATCCTGAAAGGCGGAAAGCACCTTTGCCGAGCATCTGAGCGCATTTTCATCTATCTTCTTAAACACCTCGCGGCAGTCTGCCTCCGCACGCTCTGCGAGGCTCGCAGTATAGTCGCTTATTTTATATCCGTAATACATTTTACACCTCGTTTATGCTCTCGGGCGAGAGCTTATTAATTCCCTGCAAAAGCGGCAGGAGCTGATCCAAGGACGCTATCTCGTAATCGGGGAAAATATACGAAGCCGGCTTGCGTCCCCCGGGATTAAAATAGCAGGTCAGAATTCCGGCGTTTCTTCCACCGAGGATGTCCGAGGTCAGGCTGTCGCCGACGATAATTGCGCTATTCTTATCAAATCCCTCTATCTCGGAGAAAACACGCTCAAAGAAGGCGGCAGACGGCTTATCTGCGCCGACCCTCTGAGAAACGAAAATGCCGTCAAAATATTTAGCTATGCCGGATGCGGCGATCCTGCTGTCCTGCACTCTGGCAGTTCCGTTCGATGCGATATAGAGCTTATACCTTCCGTAAAGCTCGTCAAGCAGCCTCTCGGCTCCATCCATAAAGAAGTGATAATTGCAGAGCCTGTCCTCGTATATTGCCTGCGTCCTCTCGGGGTCGGCGTCTACCGAAAGCTCGTCAAACAGGATGCGAAATCTGCCGACAAGCACCTCTTCCCTCGTCCACTCCCCTGCCTCTAGCCTCTGCCAGCAGGAGCGGTTTATCTCGCTGTACCTGTTAAGTGTGGCGTCATCCGCGGGGCAGCCCACCTCCGAAAAGGTTGAGGATATGGCGACCCTCTCAGCCCTATGAAAATCAAGTATAGTATCATCAAGATCGAGGAAAACGTGTTTGATCATCCTTATACTTCCCTTCGCATTTTTACATACCTATCCATTTTACCACAGTTTTATAAACATATCAAGTATTTATTTCTATTTTAGTATGGGAATTCCCCTGCCCCCGTCCGCTCCCTCGCCTTTTATCCCGAGCGACCGAGATAAGGCCACGCCCAAGCGCCGTGAGATAAATGCGCAGGGGCAACGAAAAAACAAGGGCGTCACCGCACGTGCGGTCAGCCCTTGCCATATTTATTATTCTTTATCGGATGCTAAGCGAGCCGATCCGTCGGCTTTTCTTCGGTGAAGTAATGCGGATTATGCAAACAAATATTTACATATCATCTATAATCTGCAAATCATCAGCTCTACAAAGTCTCCATCCTACCTATCTGTCCGATGCGATATCTATACGGTTCATAGCTCGTCTGAGCCTCGCCTTTGCCATAGTTATCTCTCTGTTGTCGGTGGCTATCCTGATCTGCTCCTCGGCACGCTCCTTGGCACGCCTTGCACGCTCGAGGTCTATCTCGTCGGCAAATTCAAAGGTTACGGCAACGAGCTTCACCTCGGATGCCGAGCAGGTCACGAAGCCGCCCGAGCAGGATGCGAGGCGCTCGACACCCCCTGCAACGATCTTGGCTCTGCCCGTGCCGAGAGACGCCATATAGTCGACGTGGCCTGCGAGGATCTGAACGTCGCCGTCGTCGGTTCTGATGAGTAGGCTCTCAGCCATCCCCTCGAACTCAAGCCCGTCGGGCGTTACTACCTTCAGTAAAAACTCCTTCATAGGCTATCCTCACTCGGCGGCTGTAAGCTTCTTTGCCTTTTCGACTGCCTCGTCGATGGTGCCGACGAAGAGGAACGCCGACTCGGGCAGATCATCGTGCTTTCCGTCAAGGATCTCACGGAAGCCGCGGACGGTCTCCTTAACAGGGACGTAGCGACCCTCCATACCCGTGAACTGCTCGGCGACCGAGAAGGGCTGGGAGAGGAAGCGCTGGATCTTTCTCGCACGGCTGACAAGCAGCTTATCCTCCTCGGAAAGCTCCTCCATACCCATGATGGCGATTATATCCTGAAGCTCCTTATATCTCTGGAGTATCCTCTGCACCTCACGCGCTACCTCGTAATGCTCTATTCCGACGACGTCGGGCGAGAGGATCCTGGAGGTCGACTCAAGCGGATCGACTGCGGGGTAGATGCCGAGAGAGGCGATGCTACGGGAGAGGACGGTGGTTGCGTCAAGATGCGCAAAGGTTGTTGCGGGTGCGGGGTCGGTCAGGTCGTCCGCAGGGACGTAGACCGCCTGAACGGAGGTGATAGAGCCTCGCTTGGTGGAGGTTATCCTCTCCTGGAGGGCGCCCATCTCGGTTGCGAGGGTGGGCTGATAGCCGACGGCGGAGGGCATTCTTCCAAGAAGAGCCGAAACCTCCGAGCCCGCCTGAGTAAATCTGTATATGTTGTCGATGAAGAGGAGCACGTCCTGCCCTTCCTTATCACGGAAATACTCCGCCATGGTAAGGCCGGAGAGCGCAACTCTCATTCTCGCCCCGGGGGGCTCGTTCATCTGACCGTAGACCAGCGCCGTCTTGTTGATAACGCCGGACTCCTGCATCTCCATATAGAGGTCATTTCCCTCACGGGTGCGCTCACCAACTCCGGTGAACACCGAGATGCCGCCGTGCTCCTTGGCTACGTTGTTGATAAGCTCCATAATAAGCACGGTCTTGCCGACTCCGGCACCGCCAAAGAGACCTATCTTACCGCCCTTTGCGTAAGGAGCGATCAGGTCAACTACCTTGATGCCCGTCTCGAGGATCTCGGTGGTTCCCTCCTGCTCTGCATAGGAGGGAGGGTCTCTGTGGATGCACCAGCGCTCCTCTGTCTCGGGTGCGGGGCGATTGTCGATCGGCTCGCCGAGAAGATTGAAGATCCTGCCGAGAGTTTCCTTTCCTACGGGGACGGTGATGCCCGTTCCGCGATAGACCGCATCTACACCTCTGGGCAGGCCGTCCGTCGAGGACATAGCGATGCATCTGACAACGTCGTCGCCCAGCTGGCTCGCCACCTCCGCAACGATTTTCCTACCCTCGTGTACGATCTCGATAGCGCCGAGAAGATCGGGCAGAGAGCCCGCCTCAAATCTGACGTCGATGACCGGTCCGATGATCTGTATTACCTTACCGTGAATTTCTTTCATTCTGATATTATTCCTTTCACGTAGAGAGCGCCTCGGCGCCCGAGACGATCTCGGTGATCTCCTGAGTTATTATAGCCTGCCTTGCTCTGTTGTAGCTGAGCATCAGGCCGTCGATCATTTCCTTTGCGTTTTTGTTTGCCGAATTCATAGCCGTTCGTCTGGCTCCCGACTCGGATGCAAGCGCCTCCGAGATAGCTGCATACAGCACGCCGCCGACGTAGCGCGGCACGATGGAGTCGAGCATCTCCTCGGGCTCCATATCGTATTCGGGCAAAGAGGCATCCTCACGCTCCTCATCAAGAGAGAGCGGCAGCAGCCTTTCATATACAGGCGACTGCGTCAGCATTGACACAAACCTCGTATAGATGACCAGCACCTCGCCGAACTCGCCGGACAGATAAGCCTCGGTTATGCATTCGCCGAGCGCAAGAGCGTCGCCGACGCCGAGCGAGGTGACGTCGCTGACCGATGCGCCAAAGACACTGGCACCCTTATGCTTATAGTATTCGCACGCCTTTTTTCCGATGGGGAGAATTACGTCGCCCTCCCCCGCAAGGCTTGCCGCCAGGCGGTAGACGTTAGTGTTGTAGCCTCCGGCAAGACCCCTGTCGCCGGCAATAACGACGATGAGGCGGGGCCTCCCCTCTTTTTTCTTAACGTAGGGCGAGTCGGTCAGCTCGGCAGCGGCGATGACCTCGCTTATAGCGCCACCGAGAGTTTCATAGAACGGGCGCGTGCGCTCAACACGCTCCTTGAAGCGCCTGAGCTTAGAGGTGGCAACCAGCTCCATCGCTCCCGTGATCTGCATCGTGCTTTTCACGCTTTTGATGCGAGCCTTGATATTATTCATTCCGGCGCCTGCCATACGCCCTCCTTTCCAAAGCGTCAAAACGCAGCGTTTTGACAACTTAAGCTTTCATTTTTTGGTATAACTTCTTTTCCTTTAGTAAAATCAGCACGTCCGATCAAGCAAAGAATTTATTCTTGACCGTAGCGATAGCCTCCTTAAGCTCTGCCTCCCTCTCGGGTAAAAGCACGCCCTCATCTCTGATAGATGCGAGCAGCTCGGGGCAGGATGCCGTGAGGTATTCGAAAAGATGAGCCTCAAACGCCTTGACGTCCTCGACGGCTATCTCACGGAGCATGTTATTGACTACCGCATAGATGATAGCGACCTGAAGCTCGACTTCAATGGGAGAATTTCTGTCCTGCTTAAGGACCTCGACGATTCTTGCGCCCTGAGCAAGCCTTGCACGGGTGTCGGCATCAAGATCCGAGCCAAACTGTGCGAAGCCCTGCAGCTCCCTGTACTGAGAGTAGAGCAGCTTGAGCGTTCCCGCAACCTTCTTCATAGCCTTGATCTGAGCGTTTCCTCCAACTCTCGAAACCGAGATACCGGGGTTTACCGCAGGGCGGACGCCCGAATGGAAAAGCTCGGACTCAAGGAAGATCTGTCCGTCGGTTATGGAGATTACGTTAGTGGGGATATAAGCCGAGACGTCGCCCGCCTGCGTTTCAATGATGGGTAGAGCGGTGAGTGAGCCGCCTCCGCACTCGTCGGAGAGCCTTGCCGCACGCTCAAGAAGTCTTGAATGCAGATAGAATACGTCGCCGGGATAAGCCTCTCTGCCCGGAGGCCTTCTGATGAGCAGGGAGAGCGCACGGTAGGCGACTGCGTGCTTTGAAAGATCGTCGTAGACGATAAGCACGTCACGTCCCTTATCCATAAAATACTCACCCATAGCACAGCCCGAATAGGGTGCGATATACTGAAGGGGTGCGGGGTCTGACGCCGTTGCGGCAACCACGATGGTGTAGTCCATAGCTCCCGCCTTCGAGAGCGTTTCAACGACGTTCGTGACCGTGGACTGCTTCTGACCTATCGCAACGTAGATGCAAATGACGTCCTTGCCCTTCTGATTGATTATAGTATCGGTCGCAATGACCGTCTTTCCCGTCTGCCTGTCGCCTATGATAAGCTCTCGCTGACCTCTTCCTATCGGGATCATGGAGTCTATCGCCTTGATGCCCGTCTGGAGCGGGACCGAAACCGACTTCCTCTCTATAATTCCGTAAGCACGGCGCTCGATAGGGCTGTAACCGTCGTTTACGATCGGGCCCTTGGCGTCTATGGGCTGACCGAGAGCGTCAACGACTCTGCCGATGAGAGCCTCACCGACGGGAACGGAAACGACTCTGCCCGTCCTCTTAACGAGGCTGCTCTCCGAGATGCCGACGTCGGAGCCGAGAAGAACGCAGGAGACGTAGCTTTCCTCAAGGTTGAGCGCCATGCCGTAGGAGCCGTTGACAAACTCGACGAGCTCGTTAGCACGACACTTCTCGAGGCCGTGGACCTTCGCTATACCGTCGCCGACGGAGATAACGTAGCCGACCTCATCCTCCCTTACCTTGGAGGAGAAATTACGTATCTGCTCTTTTATGATCTTGCTGATGTCTTCAATTTTAGACTGCATACGTTTTCACCAACTTTTTTAAAATAGCACGCCGCGTGGCGTAGGTTTATTGAATGACGGTGCCCTCAAGCGCAGCCCTAAAGCCCTCGAGCCTCGTGCGTATCGAGCCGTCACTCTGTATGCCCATATACCTCAGCTTAATACCGCCGAGGATAGTGGGATCTACCTTATTATTTATCACGATCGTCTTTCCCGTGATCCTGACCAGCTTTTCCTTAAGCCTTTCGCACTGCGCCTCGCTTAGTGCTACGGCGCTTACGACCTCTGCCCTGATGATGCCCCTTGACTCCATATATTCGTCAAGAAAGGCGTAAAGAGCCTTAACGATAGCGTGAGCTCTCCTGCCCTTTACGAGCAGCTTCAGCGTGTTCACAAGATTTTCATCAAGTGAGGCAAACGCCTCGTCGATAAGAGCAAGCCTCTCGCTCGGCGTGAGGGCGGGCGTGTCGAGCATCTTGACGTACTCGGGATTAGCCTCGAGGGCGAGGATAGCCTCGTTTACGTCAGCCCTGACGGCTTCCGTGGTGCCAAGCTCCTCGGTCAGCATAAACAGTGCGCGGCCGTATTCCTTTGCGCCGCCGTAGATCTCGCTCATTTTTCATCCCCCATCTGATCAATAAAGGAATCTATAAGCGATCTATGCTCCTCCTCGGAGATATCCCTCTCTATGACCGCCTCAGCGATGCTGATAGCCATCTCGGAGACCTCGTCCTTGATCTCGTTTACGGCACGGATGCGCTCAAGCTCGATCTCCTCGCCGGCGCGCTCCTTGATCCTGTCTGCGTCAGCCTCGGCCTCCTTGATGATCTCCTCGGAGCGGAGCTGAGCCCTGCGCTGAGCGGCTCTGACGATCTCCTCGCTCTCTTCCTTAGCAGTCGAGAGCCTCTCGGTGTATTCCGCCTCAAGCTCGTGTGCACGGCGCTCTGCCTCCTCGGCAGAGGTATACATCTCGTCTACCTCGCTCTGGCGCTTGTCGATCATGCCCTTGATAGGTCCGAAGAGAAACTTCTTCATCAGGATATAAAGAATAAGCAGGTTGCACCACGCGAAGATCATCGTCCAGAAATTGACTCCGACAAAGCTCTCGAAGCCATCTAAAAATTTAACTGCAAATTCCAAAGCGACTCTCCCTTTGTGATTGTTTTAGATATCCTATCTTATCAGAGAACTCCCATGAAGATAAGAAGAAGAGATACGACGAGAGAATAGATACCCGTGGTCTCGGTGATAGCACATCCGAGGATCATGTTTACACGAAGGGTTCCCGCCATCTCGGGCTGGCGTGCCATGCCCTCAAGCGCCTTACCGACTGCTTGTCCCTCACCGATACCGGGGCCGATTGCGCCGATACCCATACAAAGTGCCGCTCCAAGAGCTCTTGCTGCCATTACTAATTCCATTTTTGTTTCCTCCTTAAGGATCGTTTATCTTTTTTAATTTTTTATTTTGGGAATGTTATAGCCCCGTCAGTCGCCTGACTCGGTGCTCGGCTCTGCCGCATCGGGCAGCTGCTCGCTCTCCTCGGGTGGGGGGCAAGCCGTTCCGACGTATACCATCGTAAGTAAGCAGAATATAAACGCCTGGACAAAGCCGGAAAAGACGTCGAAGTATATCGACAGTATAGCGGGTATACCCGCCTGGAATATCGGCGGAAAGACCGAAAGCACAGCCTCGGGCAGCCAGCCGAAAACGATGTTAGTCACTGCCGAGAGCGCACCGTAGATAAGAGCGGTAAGAACCGAGCCGCCCACCATATTTCCAAAATGACGGAATGCCATAGAAAGCGGCTGTGCTATCTCCGAGACGATGTTCATCGGTGTCATAACGACTATCGGCTCGGTAAAGCCCTTGAGCCAGCCGCCGAAGCCTTTCGCCTTTATGGAGTGATACCAGACGAGGCCGGTGGTGACAAGAGCCCACGCCATGGTCACCGAGAGGTCGGCGGTCGAGGAGCGGAGCACGCCCGTCATACCGAGTATACTGCCGAAGAAGGACGAGACGAAGAGCGTACCGATAAAGGGGGCAAACTTTAAGTTGTGCCGTCCCATAGTCTCCTCGACCATATCGTAGAGCATCGTGACGAGCTTTTCGACGATGACCTGGAAGCCGCCCGGGCGCTTTTTGACGTTCTTATATACGACTAATGAGAGGATAATGAGCGCAACCGTCGTGATGATCAGCGTAATCGTCGTTTGCGTGACGAGCGGAAGCTCGAAATTACCGATATAAAGGGTTATAAATTCCTTAGGACCGTTTATCGACAGATCCAATCACTCCACCTCCCCTTTCTTTTTCTTACTCTTAGAGCGGATAAGCTCGATCACGAAGATGACCGGCCTGTAAGCCACGAGGGGAACGAGCGTTGCGATAACGTTGAACACCCCTTTAAGCAAAAACGCACCGACGAGAACGCCGAGCATAAGCAGCATCCTGAGTATATAGGTTCCCCCCGCCGCAAGCGAGACGGACGCCGAGTTTTTAGCGGCAAAGGCACTCGCCTCCTCCTCGGTCATATCCTCGGAGCCTCTCTTCTCAAGATACCTGTCGACGGCACGGTTGACACTGATCGCAAGGATCAGATAATTTACCAGGACGACGGCGATACCGAGCAGCGAGCCAAGAAATACCGAGAGATCAAGGCTGCCAAAAGCAAAAAATATTAGCGAAACGATAGCCGAGCAAATAGCCTCACCGACGAGGATGAGCAGAGCCTCAACGAGCGTATCGCGCATAGCCTTACTTAATTTCATAAAACCTCACTTATCATCCTTCTTCGACCTATCGAGGCGCTCAAGCCCCGCCATAGCCGAGAGGATGAACCTCACCATTGAGATGACGCCGACCGTAAGTCCCACGAGAATAAGAGGGATATATATCCAGCTCGGCGCACCAACGTAGGTGGTTAACAGATAGCCGACGCCAAAGAAAAGGGCGGCGTCGAAAAGGAGCGTAAACAGAGCCTGCATAGCAATGTTAAGGACGTATAAAAAGCTGAAATAACGACCCTTCATACCGCCACCTCCGCAAAGCTTCCTATTTATCATATTACCATAATTACCCTTCAAAATCAAGGCTTCAGGCATAAGTTAATATATTAACAAAGAAGCAAAGATAAAGCAAAAGATATTCAAAACAAAAAGCAAAGCTCACAGATGGAAAAAAGCCGCCCTTCGGCGCTCCGTCCCACAGCTCCCTTGCGCTCTCTGCCGCCGACTAAGTACATTCAAAAAAAAGAAAAAGGACAACGGGACCACCCTGCCACAAGCGCAGGTCGCACAGCTGTCCTGTTTCAAAAGATGTAAATAATTATTGTCAAAAAGTCGGATTATCTGCCGATAACGTTATGGATGAGGGGCAGCTCCTCGGGCTTCTCGTCGCCGACGGTGATAGCCGAAAGGTAGCCCGCCTCGCCCTCGTCAAGCCTCTTTTCAGCCGAGGAATAGAGCGTGGCTATTACCTCGCCCGCCTCGATATACTCACCGGTCTTTTTGCCGATATAGATGCCTGCCGTAAAGTCGATGACGTCATCCTTAGTTACCCTGCCTGCACCGAGAGCGACGGATGCGAGGCCTATCGCCTCGGTGTCCATATGGGTGATATATCCGCTCCTCGGCGCCCTTACCTCACGCACGAGGGGAGCCTTCGGGAAGAGGGAGGGATCCTTGGCGTAGCTTGCATCTCCGCCCTGACGGGATATCCACTCAACGAGCTTAGCCTTAGCTCTGCCCGAGCTGATCGCATCCTCGCAGAGCCTCCTCGCCTCGAGGGCTTCCTTGCCGAGCGATAGTCTCACCATCTCGCTCGCGAGAGAAAGTGCGACCTCCTTAAGATCTGTGGGGCCGCCGCCCGAGAGGACCTCGAGCGCCTCCTTGACCTCAAGGATGTTTCCGACGGCGTGGCCGAGCGGAACGTCCATATTCGTGATGAGGGCGGAAACTCTCCTGCCCCTCTTATAGCCGATCTCCACCATACACTTAGCGAGATCCGTCGAGGCCTCGGCAGTCTTCATAAAGGAGCCCGAGCCGTACTTAACGTCAAGAACTATTGACTTTGTGCCTGCGGCAAGCTTCTTGCCCATGATGGAGGAGGTGATAAGAGGAATGGAGTCGACCGTTGCGGTGACGTCCCTTAAGGCATAGAGCTTTTTGTCTGCGGGGGCGAGATTTCCCGACTGGCCGATAACTGCTATGCCTATATCCTTGACCTGCTCTATAAACTCCTCGGGAGAAAGAGAGGTCTTATACCCCGGGAAGGATTCGAGCTTATCGACCGTGCCGCCCGTATGACCGAGGCCTCTGCCCGACATCTTGGCGACCTTTGCGCCGATGGATGCCACCACGGGTGCGATAATGAGCGTGGTCTTGTCACCGACGCCACCGGTGGAATGCTTGTCAACCGTTCCGTCGCCAAGCTCCGAGAGATCGACCACGTCGCCCGAATCGCAGATAGCCTGCGTGAGTGTTGCCGTTTCTCTGTCAGTGCAGCCGCACAGGCATATAGCCATCAGGAGCGGCGAGACCTGATAGTCGGGGATGTTGCCCGCCGTGTATTCACGCACGAAGTAGACTATCTCCTCGTCGGATAGCTCCTCACCGTGCTTTTTCTTCGTAATTATATCATAAATGTGCATAAGTGTCCATCCGTGTCAAGTTATTAAGGCTTAAACCTTATCCTTGGTAAAGGCTGCAGGGAGCAGCTCACCGAGGGTATATTCGTCGTAGCCGCCCTCCTTGGCGGTCAGCACGACGAGCTCGGGGCTCGCAAACTCGGACAAGACCTGCCTGCAAACTCCGCAGGGGAAAAATCCGTCGGTCACGCCCTCGCCCCTCTTGCCTCCCGCAACGGCAATAGCGGAAAACTCACGCTCGCCCGCAAGAACTGCGGCAAAGATTGCCGTGCGCTCGGCGCAGACGGTGGGGGTGTATGAGGCGTTTTCGATGTTTGCGCCGGTATATACTCTGCCGGAAGATGTGAGCAGAGCGCAGCCGACCGAGATGCCCGAATAGGGAGAATAGGATAGCTCTCTCGCCCTCTCGGCGATCTCGACCAGCTCAAGATACTTTTCATTCACTTTTTTCATAGATCAGCCCTCACAGGCGCCGAGCAGCTCCATCACGGCTCTGCCGACGGTATAGAAGCCATCAGCGGTTCCGAGGCTTGCGCCCTCCTCACCCTTTCTGTAGGTGATAACGGGGATATACTCACGGGTGTGGTCGGTGGAGTCGTCGCCGGGGTCGCAGCCGTGGTCGGCCGTTATGATAAGCACGTCGTCCTCGCCAAGGCGCTCGAGCATAGCGGGGATAGCGGCGTCAAGCTCCGAAAGAGCCGCCGCATAGCCGTCTACGTCCTGCCTGTGGCCGTAGAGCATATCGAAATCAACGAGATTGATAAAGCAGAAGCCGTTGAAGTCACGCTCCATAAGCAGAAGGGTGGTCTTGATTCCCTCGGTGTTGCCGTGCGTGGGGATAGACTCGGTCACTCCCCTGCCCCCGAAGATATCGCTGATCTTACCGACGCCGATAACGTCGTAGCCGGCGTCCGAAAGCTTGTCAAGCACGGTGGGCTCGGGTGGCATAAGCGAAAAATCACGCCTTCTGTCCGTCCTCTTGAAGGAGCCGGGCTCACCCACGAACGGCCTTGCGATAACTCTGCCCACGCCGTGCTCGCCGACGAGCAGCTCTCTTGCCGCGCGGCAAAGCTCGTATAGGCGCTCGGGCGGGATGACGTCCTCGTGAGCGGCTATCTGAAATACGCTGTCAGCCGAGGTGTATACGATGGGCTTTCCCGTCCTCATATGCTCCTCGCCAAACTTGTCGATAACAACGGTTCCGGAGTAGGGCTTGTTTGCAAGAACGCCCGGAAGCGAACATTTGTTTACAAATTCCGCTATCAGATCCTCCGGGAAGCCGTCGGGATAGGTGGGCATAGGAGTTTTTGACACGATGCCCATCAGCTCCCAGTGTCCAACCGTCGTATCCTTTCCGCGGCTGATCTCACGGAGTCTCATGACCTTGGCAAGGGGCTTTGGCGAGGGGAGATAATCAACGCCCTCGATCGAGCCGATGCCGAGCGAAATAAGGTTAGGTATATTGAATTTATCGGATGCCGAGATCCTGCGGAGGGTGTTTGCTCCCTCGTCGCCAAAGTCGGCGGCATCCGGCAGAGCGCCGATTCCAACCGAATCAAGCACTATAACGAATACTCTTTTTGCTTTTTTCATTTTCAGGACCTTTCGGGATAGCGGCATATGCTTGCCGCCTTGAATAATATCAGAGTCTGATGGCGGTGTTAAGAGCGACCTCCATCATCTCGGTAAAGGAGTTCTGTCTCTCCTCTGCGGTGGTTGCCTCGCCGGTGAGAAGATGGTCGGAGACCGTGCAGATAGCGAGAGCTCTCTTGCCCGAGTAAGCGGCGTTCATGTAAAGAGCCGCAGCCTCCATCTCAACGCCGAGCACGCCGAGCTTCGTCCACCTCTCGGTGACGGTGGGATCAGCGTTATAGAACATATCGGAGGAGAGGATATTTCCTACGACGTAGGATGCGCCGAGCTTCTCGCACTCCTCGATAGCCGTCTTCATCATGCCGTAGTCGGCGATGGGAGCGTAGCTGCCCTGCACTCCGTACTGAACTGCGTAGTTAGAGTTTGTGCAGGCGCCCATCCCGATGATGATATCACGGATCTTGACCCTCTCGGACATACCGCCGATAGAGCCGATGCGCATAATGTTGTCAACCTCGAAGAAGTTGTAAAGCTCGTAGGAATAGATACCTATCGAGGGCATACCCATTCCGCTCGCCATGACCGAAACGGGCGTACCCTTCCAGGTTCCGGTGTAGCCGTGGATGCCTCTGACGTTGTTTACCAGCCTTGCATCCGAGAGGAAATTCTCTGCGATAAACTTAGCACGGAGGGGGTCTCCGGGCATAAGAACGGTCTTGGCGAAGTCGCCGACCTTAGCATTTATATGAGGTGTTGCCATAACTATTATCCTTTCTTTTTCTGCGCCCGCCTATTCGCTCTCTGGCGCATTATCATCACGTTGCGCAGCAACATATCACGAAAGCCCTTGTGGCTTTCATATCACGTGGCGAAGCGACATATCACGAAAGCCCTTGTGGCTTTCATATCACGTGGCGAAGCGACATATCACGAAAGCCCTTGTGGCTTTCATATCACGTGGCAAAGCAACATATCACGAAAGCCCTTGCGGCTTTCATATCACGCCGCATAGCGGCATATCACGTTGCGTAGCAACATATCACGTGCGTCAGCACATAAATCTACTCCATACGCCGCATAGCGGCATAACTCAGTACCCCGAGCCCTGCTCGTTCTTTGCGAGCTTGACGATCCTGCTCGTGCCGAGCCTGGTCGCACCGAGGCGGAGGAATTCCTCAGCGTCGGCAAGAGAGGAGATGCCGCCTGCCGCCTTGATCTCGACGCCCTCGCCCACATGCTTTGCGAACAGCTCAACGTCGTGAGGAGTTGCGCCCGAGGTGGAGAAGCCCGTCGAGGTCTTGATGAAGTCGGCGCCCGCACGGGTGACGATCTTGCACATCTCGATCTTCTCCTCGTCGGTGAGGAGGCAGGTTTCGATAATGACCTTGAGGATCTTAGGTCCTACTACGGACTTGATGGCGCGGATCTCGTTTTCGATCTCCTCCCATCTTCCGTCCTTGACATCATTGGTATTGATGACCATATCGACCTCGTCAGCGCCGTCGACGATAGCCATATCAGCCTCGTAGACCTTTACCGCAGAGGTGGAATAGCCGTTCGGGAAGCCGATGACCGTGCAGATCGGGAGCTTGCCGTTTACGTACTGTGCGGCACGGCGCACGAAGGATGCGGGGATGCACGCAGATGCGCATCCGAATTTTATAGCGTCGTCGAGAACGAGCTTAATATCCTCCCATCTCGCACATCTGTCGAGTAGGGTGTGATCAACCTTTGATAAAATTTCCTTGATATCCATTTTGATTTATCCTTTCTTTATCTCTTGCATATAGCATCTGTGACACATTGCGACGTAGGCGTCGTTTCCCCCGAGCATGACCTGCGAGCCCTGGGTAACGACCCTTCCCTCCTCGGAGATCCTTGCGTTTACGGTAGCCTTTCTGCCGCAGCGGCAGATGGTCTTGATCTCGGCTATCGAGTCGGCAAGCTCGAAGAGGCGGCGGCTGCCCGGAAAGAGCGCCGTTAAGAAGTCCGTGCGCAGACCGAAGCAAAGGACGGGGATATCGTATTCGTCGACGATCGCCCTCATCTCGCTGATCTGCTCGGGGGTGAAGAACTGGCATTCATCGGAGATGATAACGTCGGCGTCCATATGCTCGCTGCGGAACAGCTCAAGGATCGACTGATCCTCTGCTATCGGCGTGCAGTCGGCGGCGAGGCCTATCCTCGAGCGCAGGATCGTCTCTCCGTCCCTCGTGTCGGTCGAGGGCTTGATAAGCCAGACGCGCATTCCGCGCTCCTCGTAGTTAAACTTTGTTATCAGAGCCTGAGCGGTCTTTGACGAGCCCATCGCTCCGTACTTGAAGTATAGCTTTGCCATTTTTTCACCGTCCTTGGTTTTTTCTTGTCAGTTTATCTATTATAGCACAAAAATAAACAAAAGAAAAGGGGCGATGCGAGATTTTTTGTGAATAATGAAAAAAGAATTTGATATTTATTCGCCCTAAGGGGTAGATATTTCGATCAAGGTGTGTTAGAATAGTAGTTAACTATCGAAAAAAGGAGGAAGCATGGTACTCATCATAGCCGAGAAGCCGAGCCTCGGGCGCAACATCGTCGCAGGCATCGGAAAAATGGACAAAAAAGACGGATACTTTGAGAATTCAGACTACATCGTTACCTGGGCGTTCGGTCACCTGTTTTCTCTTGTGGATATAGAGAGCTACACGGGCGGCGAGGGCGGCAGATGGACGCTGTCTAACCTCCCCTGCTTCCCGAAGGAGTTCAAATTTGAGCTTCGTGCCGACGAGCGGCGCACCAAGGACGGCAAAAAGAGCGTTGACCCCGGCGTAAGGAAGCAGTTCCGCATTATCACCGAGCTGTGCAACCGCCCCGACGTTGACACCATCGTAAATGCGGGAGACGCAGACCGCGAGGGAGAGATCATCGTCAGGCTCTGCATCAGCAACGCCTTAAAGACCAAAAAGGTGCAAAAGAGGCTCTGGCTCCCCGACCAGACGCCCGAGACGGTCAGGCGTGCGCTCGCCGAGATGAAGGACGAGAGCGCCTACGACAGGCTGGCAGACGAGGGCTTTGCACGCACCTACATCGACTGGCTCTACGGCGTTAACCTCACGAGATACGCCACCATAATGACGGGAAAGCTCCTGCGCGTCGGCAGAGTCATCGTGCCTATCGTCAGAGCGATCTACGAAAGAGATATGGAGATACGGGATTTCAAGCCCGAAAAATACTACGTCATATCCTCCAAGGCGGCGACGGGCGGCGAGACGGTCGAGCTGACGGGCAAGACCAAATTCAAGGAGAACGAGCTCGATGCGGCAAGGGAGCTTGCCGAAAGGTATAACGAGGCGGGCGCCACCGTCGTCTCCTCGAAGAGCAAGGAGGACAAGATCCACCCGGGTAAGCTCTATTCACTCTCCACCCTCCAGAACGTGCTCGGCAAGCGCTACAAGATGTCTATGGCAGACAGCCTTGCCATCGTTCAGAAGCTGTACGAGGAGGGCTACCTCACCTATCCGAGAACCAACTCCGAATATCTCGCCACAGCCGAAAAGGACAAGATGAAAACCATTCTTGCGAGCGTGGCGAAGCTCGGCTATTCCGTCCGCTTCAAGGACACGAAGCAGATCTTTGACGACTCCAAGATAGAGTCGCACTCCGCCCTGACCCCGACCTACAAGATACCCGAAAAGGGCAAGCTGTCGGAAAAGGAAAGCCAGGTGTATTCCACGGTGTTCCGCCGCTTCGTTGCGGTGTTCTGCGCTGAGGACTGCATCGCCGAGAAGAGCGAGATCCACATCAAGGTGGGAGAGCTCGAGGACTTCGTGCTTAAGGGCACGGTCATCAGAGAGCCGGGTTGGACTAAGTACGACGATTATAATTCAAAGGATAAGCTCTTGCCTAAGCTTGAGGTCGGCGAGAGCGTCGTCATCGACTTCCGCCCCGAGGAAAAGCAGACCACACCCCCCAAGCACTACACCATCGAAACGCTTAACAATTACCTCAAAAATCCCTTCAAGGCAGACAAGGCGAAGGCAAAGGAGCTTGAGGAGGCGGGCGAGGTCGACGACGCTGAGGACTACCGCGCCATCTTTGAGGGACTTGAGCTTGGCACCGAGGCGACGAGAACGGGCATTATCGACAACGCAAAAAAGAGCGGCTATATCGACCTCAAAAAGGATGTATATTCCATCCTCGACGGCGGAATACATCTCGTACGGTCGATAGAGCAGCTCGGCATCAATATGGATAAATACAAGACGAGCGAGCTCGGCAAGGCGCTCAAGCGTGTTTACCACGGAGATATGACCGTCGCCGAGAGCGTTAAGCTCGCCGAGGGCGAGATCGCAAAGATCTTCGGTGAGATTGCCGGTCATAAGCCGATAGAGGTTGACACGGGTAGCCTCGGCGAGATCGTCGGAGCCTGCCCCATCTGCGGCAAAAACGTCGTCAGAGGCAGACGAGGCTACGGCTGTATGGGCTATACCGAGGGCTGTAGCTTCCGCTTAGGCTCGACCTTCTGTAAGAGGGACGTCCCCATCTCGGAGATCAAGCGGATGTTTGCCGAGGGGCGCACCGCACGTCTTGACGGCTTCATCTCCAAGACGGGCAAGCTCTTCTCGGGCAGGCTCAAGCTCGATGGAGATAAGGTCGGCTTCGACTTTAGCTGACGGCAGGATATGCTTCACCCGTCTTACCTCTCCGAGAGTGCAGCCCGGGGGGGGAGGCAGTCAAAAAAAACAGTTTTTCAAGCCGACGGCACAAAAATATCCCCCGGAGCATACTATGTAAATGAGCGATAAACAAGTCGCCATAGTAACGATCCGGAGGAAAACAACATATGAATAACTGTCTTTGCCACATCTTCGACGACAACTGCACCTGGGCGATCATTCTTGCCATCGTCGTTGTTTTCTGTTGCTGCTGTAACAACTAAAGACAATTATTGTTTACAATAATAGCGTTTTTAATTAATTAACGCATTAGCCCGAGGGGGATAGCATAGCTCTGTCCACCTCGGGCTTTTTTCTTTTTCCCGATATACAAGAGGCGTCAGATGCGGCGGCGCTATCTCTGCGCTCCCCTTCGCAGAAAGGTCCCCTTCGCACCTATGCACACGAGGGGCATCGCTAAGCCCATCGCCGAAAGCCGTTACGCTCCCTGCTTCAGCCTCGACGCATCTATGCCCACGAGGGGCAAAACGAAGCTCTTGCCGTCAGCGCTCGAAACGTCGGCGCCTATGATGCGGTTTTTGTATACGAAGAGATTGACCTCGACCTTGCCGTCGTGATCAAAATTTTCTACCTCGTAGACGTAGTGGGTTATTCTCTTCCCTTTATATTTAGTAAGGTCGAGCCCCTGCGCCTTCTGGATCTCGTTGTAGCCCGAGATGATGCGGTCGAAGCTATCAGGCGAATTAAAAACGCTCTCGCTCGTCGGCTCATCCTTGACCAAAACTCCCTGCGACTCAATGAAGCTTACCCTATCCTCGTTTGTTTTCATACCTCCGTAGTTCACCCTCAGGTCACCGACCGAGGCGTAGACCGCATCCTGCCCTCCGAGACTGACGAGAGTGATAAGCAGTGCGAGCGTTGCCGCTATCAGAACGAAAAATTTAAGGGTCGAGCCCCTCACCGAATATATAAACATAGCGCCCTCCGATAATCTTCTTACTTAAAGATATTACCGTGTGGGCGCTATTATTCCCTTTTATTTTGTTTTTCAAAAACCGCCGCCTCTCAGCAGTCATACGACGCAAAACTAGGAAAAGCCCGAAGATCCGACACGGGTAGGGGCATATCCCGTCATTTTGCCTCGTTGGCGGACTGGGGAGCGGACTTTTTGCCCGCCTTTAAAATAAGAAATACCGAGATCGCACAGCCAAGGCACAGAAGCAAGGCGCAGGCTATCCAGTGGATGGGATCGGTCGGAAGCCCGTCGGAATATCCCGCATCCTTAGCTGCCGAGATATATACGCTCGGGATAGAGCCGACGATAAAGCCGAGGATGGCGTAGAAGGTCCCTCGCCTGAACCGTGTGAGAAGCTTTTTCATAATGATAGAAATGATGATAAAGCCCGTGAGTATTCCAAGGCCGACGGACATCAGAATAAGGAAGGATTCAAGAAGATCGACACCCCGGAAGAAGTGATCGGTTATGACCGCCACGATGGGATTATAGTAGCCGAGGATGAGCAGGATCATACTGCCCGAGATGCCGGGCACGACGAGCGCCGCAGAGCCGAGTGCACCGACCAAAAACAGGACGACGTAGCCCTGCCACTCAAGCCCGAAGAGATCAACGTCACTGCCGCCCGGCAGGAAGGAGATCGAAAGCACGAGTGCGAACGGAAGAAGGAGCGAGGCAATATAAACAGGCGAAAACCTGCCGCATATCTCATCCTTTACCGATAAGAGGCCGCCGAGCGCAAGCCCGACGAAGAGCGAAACGGTCGGAAGCGGAAACGCCTCGAGCCCGAGCTTGATCGGATATAGAAGTGATAACGCACCTATGATCAGCCCGATGCCTATCGGCAAAAGCGTAAGTGTGCTGCGCTTAAAGTCCTTGAAGATCCCCGCTATCGCCCCGATGAGCTTGTCGTATATTCCGAAGATGACCGCTATCGAGCCGCCCGAAAAGCCGGGGATAATAAACGCTGTGCCTATGCCAACGCCCGCAAGCATATCCATAAGAAAGCTCTTTGGAGTTATTCTGAGTGGCTCGAGCGGCGCTCTTCCATTAGCGTCCATAAGTAGATCTCCTTAAAATAAAGATAGTTTTCGTGCCGATAAACCCCTGACGTCCGATAAACGAAGCATATTGCACAACAAGGCGGATGCTCACGCTAAGCTATTTTCCTATCGCAGCGATAAGCGAAAAGACCTGAGATGCGCAAAGCCGCATATTTTCAGCCGCACAAGACTTGTCCATAGCCTCCGAGAGAGTTGCGGGCCTATTTAAGATCGAAAAGCAGGCGTCGATGCCGTAATCCGAAAGAGCCTCTGCTCCCTCACCGAGAGAGCCCGCAAGAGCGACGACGGGCTTGCCATGCATCTTTGCAAGGCGGGCAACGCCAACGGGCACCTTACCCATAGCGCTCTGCTTATCCATCCTGCCCTCGCCCGTGACGACAATATCTGCGTCAGCAAGCTTTTCCTCAAGTCCGGTTATGTCCATTATAAGCTCAATGCCCGAGCATAGCTTAGCGCCGAGCATTCCGACGAGGGCAAATCCGAGCCCGCCCGCAGCACCTGCGCCCTCAAGGGTGGGGTCAGCCGCAGGGAACTTGAGTGCCGAAACGGAGGCAAATTTTGCTAAGATAGAATCGAGCCTCGCTCTATCCTCGGGTAAAACACCCTTCTGAGGTCCGTATATATAGGTTGCGCCGTTTTCACCAAGCAGGGGGTTTTTAACGTCGCAGGCAACGGAAAAGTTGCAGGAATGTAAATCGATCTTAACATTATCGGCGTTAATAGAGGCTATTTTGGCCAGAGCCTCAGCTCCTCTGCCGATATCCTTGCCGTCTTTATCAAGGAGTGAGAAGCCGAGCGCCCTCAGCATTCCCGAGCCACCGTCGTTGGTAGCGGAGCCGCCGATGCCTATTATAAAGCGCCTTGCGCCTTTAGCGTAAGCGTCGAGGATCAGCTCACCGACGCCGTAGGTGTCAGCCTTGAAGGGATCTCTCTCGTCCTTATCAACGAGGGTTATGCCCGACGCCGCCGACATCTCTATTATCGCCACACCTCCCGGCAAAAGCCCGTAGCTTGCCGTGATCGGCCTGCCTAAGGGATCGCTGACGGTAGCACTGCGATATTCTCCGCCCGTAGCAAGCACGGCGGCATCCACCGTCCCCTCTCCTCCGTCGGCAATAGGGCAAATAACGCACTCCGCATCCCTAATGGCAGACCTTATGCCCTCAGCGCACGCCTCGGCGGCTTCAAGCGCCGTAAGGCTGCCCTTATACGAGTCAATAGCTATAACAACCTTCATACCAAGCTCCAAGCAAGTAAATGATCAAAAAACGGGATCGGCACCGATACTGCCGACACGGGTGTCAATTCAGCGTCTATCAGATAAGCCCGAGACCCTCTGCAAAGGAGAGGGGAATTCTGAGTGAGCCCCTTCCCGTGCCGAGAGATATATCCGGCTTGTTCCCGCCGTGGAAGTCGCTGCCTCCCGAGGGCAGAAGCCCGTATTCCTCTACGATCTTATACGAGAGCGCCGTCGTCTCCTCATCGTACTCGGAATAGATGACCTCCATGCCGTCGAGCCTGTCCCCGACCTCGGAGAGCAGCCCTCGTAGCGTCGCCTCGTCGATATTTAAGAAGGGATGAGCAAGCACGCTCCTCGCTCCGATAGATGCGATAAAATCAATGCACTCCGGGGTGGAAATTCTCTTCGGCGGAGTGTAGAACCTGCCGCCCGAGGCGAGGATGTCGTCAAACGCCTCTTTCCTCGATTCAACGTAGCCACATCTGACAAGCTCCATAGCGATATGAGCTCTGTTGACCTCGCCCATAGCACCCTCGTAGATGCGCTCGGGCGATATCCCGTAGCCGGCCTCGATAAGATCCGAGATGAGCTTCTTGTTAGCGAGCCTCTTTCTCTTCATATAATCCTCGGTCAGCTCGTTTATCCTTCCGTAGGCGCCACAGCCAAAGCCGAGAGCCAGGACGTGCAGCTCCACTCCGTTATAGTCGGTGGAAAGCTCAACGCCTGCTATTGCCTTAACCGCGCTACCCTCGGCAGCACTGAGCACTTCGGGCACGCCGCCGATCGTATTATGGTCGGTCAGGGCGATCGAGGATAGCCCCGACGCCTCGGCAAGCTCCACAAGCTCTGTCGGCGAGAGCGTTCCGTCCGAGAAGTGAGAATGAACGTGCAGATCGCATAATTTATCGTATTTTGTCAACTTTTCTTTGCACATTTAGTCTTTTTCCTTGTTTGTCTTAGGAGATCAGAGCCTTACGTTGGCTCCCTCCTCGTTATACTCTATTCTGTCACCCGAGTCGAGGATCGAGTCCTGATACTCTAAGAATTCGGCGATGGATTTAAAGGGTGCGTCGTAGCCCTCGACGATCTCCCAAGCGCGCTTTGCGCCGTCGGAGAGTAATAGCCTTGCCATAACGAGCTGAACCTTCGCATTCGTGACGCAGGCGGCGACGGGATCATTGATATAGTAGTCAGCGCCGTGAGAGGTGCCGACGGAGCCCGCACAGTAGGGATGCACGACCGGCATGACCGCAGAGAGATCGCCCATATCGGTGCTGCCGGTGGAATATTCGTTCGTAGGTTTTATCTCCTCGCCCGTCAGCTCCTTATAAGCATCGCAATAAACCTTGATCATCTCGGGAGAATTGTGGAGCGGAGCGTATCCCGGGGAGTCCTCGATCTCGACGTTTGCGCCGAGCGAAAGAGCCGCACCGACGAGCGCACGGTTGATGCGCTTGTTAGTATTTTTAATGCCGTCATAGCTTAAGCCTCTGACGTAGGTTTCTATCTTGGCACGCTCGGGGATGGCGTTTACCATCGAGCCGCCCTCGGTGATTATCGGATGGAATCTGATGAGGTCGGCATCCTTAAAGGTCTCTCTTATGGAGTTGACCGCATTGATGCCCGCAGTTGCGGCGTAGAGGGCGTTTACTCCGTTCCAGGGGCTGCCGCCTGCGTGGGCCGCCTTACCCTTATAGGTGACGGTCTTTGCTATACAGCCGACCGAGCCGAGCAGCGATGTGTTGACCTTGGAGGTGTGGACCATAAACGCTAAGTCGACGTCGTCAAAGAAGCCCCTTGACATAAACTCGCTCTTGCCGCCGAGATAGCGGATAATGCCCTTTTTGCGAAGCTCGGTTCTGAAGCCGATCTCGAGCAGCTCCTCTGCGGGGACGGCACAAAGCTTGATGCGACCCGAGAGCCCGTCGAGCATCCCCGGCTCGGTGAGGGCGGCGGCGATGCCGAGCAGCGTCGCAGACTGTGCGTGATGGCCGCAGGAATGAACGGCGCCCGTCTCGGGATCCGACTCGGGATGTCCGGGGCAGATGACTGAGTCGAGCTCGCCGAGGATAAGGAGGGTAGGTCCCTCTCTTCCGGTGTCGATCTCGGTATAGAAGCCGGTGATATTTTCGGGCCTTACGAGCTTATATCCGAGGGCCTCGTAGCGCTCGGCAAGATACGCCGTCGTCTTATATTCCTTATATCCCGTCTCAGGCATGCCCCAGATGTCCCTCTCCGCACGCAGTATCAGCTCGCGGTGGCGCTCTACGGCCTCGTCTATTCTCTTGATCATACCTTTTCCTCCCGTACGCATATGCGCATTTTTTATATACAAACTCATTCTAGCATAAGAGTCCGAATAAATCAAGCACTTTTGACCTATCTTAGCTTGCTTTAACTTGACAAAAAATATTTATCCCCCACCTTGACAATAAAATATTACTATGATATAATCAAGGAGTAAATCTTTTTCGGGAGGTTGATATTATGAAGCATATCAAGACTATCGAGACTAAGAATCTTTGCCAGAGCGCAAAGAACGGCGGATGCGGCGAGTGCCAGACTTCCTGCCAGTCTGCTTGCAAAACCAGCTGCGGCATTGCTAACCAGCAGTGCGAGAGCAAGAGCAAGTAATAAATTGCCGCCCTCGGGCGGCATTTTTTATGAATAAACGTCTGAAAGTGAGATAATTATGATACATCAGTATAAGCTTGGCGGGCTTAACGTAGTGCTCGACGTCTGCTCGGGCGCCGTCCACGTGGTCGACGACGTGGCGTACGATATGATCGCCGACTTTAAGGCTAAGAGCCGCGAGGAGCTGCTCCGTGATATCAAGGCTAAATACCTTGGCACAGAGGGCGCCAGCCCCGATGAGATCGAGGAGTGCTACGGCCAGATCGAGGAGCTTGAGAGATCGGGAAAGCTCTTCTCCCCCGACACCTTTATGCCCATGGCGGGCACGCTCAAGGAAAAGACCTCGGGCGTTATCAAGGCGCTCTGCTTACATATCGCCCATACCTGCAACCTCAACTGCTCCTATTGCTTTGCCAGCCAGGGAAAGTATCACGGTGAGAGAGCCGTGATGAGCCTCGAGGTCGGAAAGAGGGCGCTCGACTTCCTCGTTGAGAACTCGGGGACGAGGCGTAACCTTGAGGTAGACTTCTTCGGCGGCGAGCCGCTTATGAACTTCGAGGTGGTCAAGGAGCTCGTTGCCTACGCAAGATCGATCGAAAAGGAAAAGGGAAAGAACTTCCGCTTTACCCTCACCACTAACGGTATGCTCATCGACGACGACGTTATAGATTTTGCAAACCGTGAATGCCATAACGTAGTGCTCAGCCTTGACGGAAGGCGTGAGATCCACGACAGATTCAGAGTCGACTACGCCGGCAAGGGCAGCTTTGACCGCATCGTGCCTAAGTTCAAAAAGCTGGTTGATGCCAGGGATGGCAAGGGCTACTATATGCGCGGCACCTTCACCCACGCAAACCCCGACTTCCTCGAGGATATCAAGGTGATGCTCGACCTCGGCTTCAACGAGCTTTCGATGGAGCCCGTGGTATGCGCACCCGGCGACCCCGCAGAGCTGACCGACGCCGATATGGAGATCGTCAAGGAGCAGTATGAAAAGCTTGCGGAGCTTATGCTAAAGAGGCATAAGGAGGGTAAGCCCTTCACCTTCTATCACTATATGATCGATCTGACCGGCGGCCCCTGCATTTATAAGAGGATCTCTGGCTGCGGCTCGGGTACGGAATATATGGCAGTTACCCCCTGGGGCGACCTCTACCCCTGCCATCAGTTCGTCGGTGAGGAGAGATACCGCCTCGGCTCGATCTACGAGGGCGTCACCAACACGGCGGCTCAGAACGAATTCCGTGAGTGTAACGTCTATGCAAGAGAGGCATGCCGTGACTGCTGGGCGAGGCTTTATTGCTCGGGCGGCTGCGCCGCAAACGCATACCACGCAACGGGCAGCGTAAAGGGCGTTTACGAAAAGGGCTGCGAGCTCTTTAAAAAGAGAATGGAATGTGCCATCATGCTTGCGATAGCCAAGGAGCTTGGGGAGTGATGAGGGCTCCTATCGCAGAATTTTTGGATAAATACGCAGCCTCGGACACCGTCCGCCTGCATATGCCCGGCCATAAGGGCACCACGGGTGTTGAAAAATACGATATAACCGAGATCAAGGGCGCCGACTCTCTCTATGACGCCGAGGGCATAATCAAGGAGAGTGAGGCAGTCGCCTCAGAGCTTTTCGGCGCACGCACCTACTACTCCACCGAGGGCTCCTCGCTTGCGATAAAGGCGATGCTCTACCTTGCCCTCTTCACCAAAAAAAGAAGCGGAAGGCCGCTCGTCCTCGCAGGCAGAAATGCGCACAGGGCGTTCGTAAGTGCGGCAGCTCTGCTCGACCTCGACGTTGAATGGCTCCTATGCGAGGATAGCTACCTGTCCTGCCACGTTGACGGCGAGAGCCTTAAGGCAAGGCTTGACGAGCTTGACCGAAAGCCCGACGCCGTCTACCTCACCTCGCCCGACTATCTTGGAAGCCTCGTTGACGTTGGGGAGCTGGCGGACGTCTGCCACGAGAGGGGCATCCTATTACTTATAGACAATGCTCACGGAGCTTACTTGAGGTTCATAGAGCCGTCGCTCCATCCGATCGACCTCGGCGCAGATATGTGCGCCGACTCAGCGCATAAAACTCTGCCCGTGCTTACGGGCGGCGCATATCTCCATCTCGGAGAGCGCCTCGGGGATATCACCGACGAGGCGGTCAGGTCGGCTCTTGCGCTCTTCGGCTCCACCAGCCCATCCTATCTCATCCTGCGATCTCTCGATCTTGCAAACATCTTCCTCGCTACCGAAATGAGGGGAAAAATGCAAATAATAATTAGCAAAATCGCCTCATTCAAGGCAGAGCTTAGCAAAATCGGCTACGAGTTCATCGGTGACGAGCCGATGAAGATCAGCATAGATGCATCAGCATACGGCTACACGGGTGAAGAGCTTGCCGAGCTTTTGCGAGGGAGAGCTATCGAGTGCGAGTTTGCCGACCGCGACAGCTTAACGCTGATGCCCTCGGTGAGCGATATCGAAGCCGTAGACAAGCTTTTGGCGGCGCTTTTGGAGATTCCGAGAGGAAAAAGGAGTAAGTCTACTCCCCCGAAGCCTATCGGAGCCGAGCGCATAACGTCCATCAGAGAGGCAATGATGATGCCGTCAGTTAGGACACGGGTTGAAAAATGCGTAGGCAGAGTGCTTGCAGCCCCCGATGCAGCCTGCCCTCCCGCAGTGCCGATCCTGTTCCCCGGTGAGAGGATCAGCGAGGAACATGTCAAGCTTCTCTCCTACTACGGAAAAACGCATCTGACCGTGGTCGACGACTAAAGCTCTCAGCCAAGCCGAGCGACTCATCTCATCGGCTTTTGACATATTGAAAGAAAAAATAAGAGCAAGAATATAAGGATTTTCTCCTTTTATTCTTGCTCTTTCTGTTTGTGTAGGGGTTCCCCGAAGCGAAGTATGAGCTTTGGGGGTTCACGTGTAGGGGTTCCCCGAAGCGAAGTATGAGCTTTGGGGGTTCACGTGTAGGGGTTCCCCGAAGCGAAGTATG
>JAFVXI010000016.1 GCA_017501245.1 Clostridia bacterium | reverse complement strand
GTTCCTATAATTTCGCTTAAAACTTTTTGTATAACCTCTGCTAGATTTTTTTGATTTTTATCAACAAAATAATCTATTGAACTGTCATTTAATAATGGCAATCCTTCTCTTATTCTATATAACCTTATTCCATCTTTTTTGCAATTCGAGTTTTTTTCTAGATCTTTTTTTGTTTTATTTTTATGGTAAAAATATCCGTCATACTCAATTGCTATTTTTAGAGTGGGAATATAGATATCTAATTCATAGCCTTTTTCTTTGTATGTATGTAATACTTCAATATTATATTTCTTTAAGTAATAAGCAATAGCATACTCAGGAAAAGAAGTGTTGCGTTCAGAAGTGCAGATAGGACAGCTGCGCCCCTTATTTCTATTAACAATTGTCGCTTGCCATTCGTGCCCTTTTTTACATTTCCACCATACCGCGTGGTTACTGCCTGCCATATAATTTTCTGGCTTCAAGTCGCCATTTCTTTTATAATTCCATTCGCTTGCTAATATTGGGTTAATAGTCGCTAAATCGTTTACTCCTTTTACAACTTTTAGCCCAACACAATAAGGACAAGCACGCCCTTTATTTCTACTTGCAATTGTTGCTTGCCATTCATGTCCTTTATCACATTTCCACCATACTTTTTTACCGCTATTTGCAGTAAAACCTTCCGGTTTTAATTCGCCATTTTGCTCATAATTCCATTCGCTTGCAAGTATGGGATTAATAGTCGCTAAATCATTATAACCTTTTAAAACTTTTTGATTAGAACAAATAGGACATCCTCTCCCGTTGTTTCTATCGCCTATGGTCGCTTGCCACTCGTGTCCTACGCTGCACTTCCACCATATCTTTTTACCACTATTTGCAGTAAAATTTTCAGGTGATAAATCCCCATTTTTATCATAATTCCACTCTTCTAATAATTTTGGATTAAGTGTTGCTAAATCATTTTTACCTTTTACAACAGTTCTACCAGCACAATAAGGGCAGCCGTATCCAGCATTTCTGCTATATATTGCAGCTTGCCACTCGTGCCCTTTATTACATTTCCACCATACAGTTTGATGACTGTTGGCGGTGAAATCTTCGGGTGTTAAATCACTATTTTGAGCATAATTCCACTCTTTTGCTAATTTGGGATTGATTGTCGCCAAATCACTTTCGCCTATAATAGCATATTTGCCGGCGCAATAAGGACAACTGCTCCCTTTGCTTCTATTATTCAAAATTGCTTGCCACTCATGTCCTTTACTGCATTTCCACCACGCCTTTTTGCCACTCCCGAGAGTTAGCGAACTAGGATTTAAACCCAATTCACTATTTTTCTCCCAAATCCATTCAGCCATTAAGGTAGGGTTATCTATTAAATACTTTTTTTCTTTTTTCTCGGACATGTTGACCACCTTGATTAGAACTTTAATATATTATAACACATAATATTGATTTTTTCTATTCTTTGTGATGTGCAGAGCAAAAATAAAAACAACCCAAATCAAACACGCTTTAAGTGTTCGATTTAGGTTGAATTTGGCCTCCCCGGCGAGAATCAAACTCACAACAGAAACTTAGGAGGGATTTATATATCCATGTGAACTTGCCAGGCGTATTTGGTTTTGATGTTGCGGCGCAACAGGAATCTGCCCATCTTGCGAGGTCTCGCGCGGCGAGACGATGGGCAGGGGTTCGAACCTGATTCCGCTTCGCTGACGCTTGCGGAGCAGAATCGATTCCTCGTTGCGGGTGCCAAAAAGAAAGAAGGAGGAGCCGCGTATGTGACTCCGCCTTCTTTGGCACCCGCAACAGGAATCGAACCTGTAACTAACCCTTAGGAGGGGTTTATTATATCCATTTAACTATGCAGGCATGATATTTAATTGTGATTGTCGCTCGTAAACTCGCTTCGCCAACTCCTTGCTTTGGGCGGTTTCGCTGCGTCAAAACAACACTCAGTTGTTTTTTCCTTGCTACATTTAACTATGCAGGCTTATAAGCTTTTTGCGTTGCTCAAATTCAAGCTTATATATTTTAGCACACTTTTTTAAGAAAGTCAACATAGGGAAAACAAAAAGGAGAAAAACATTTTTGATAGGGCGTAAGAGATGACGTTGGCAGGTGTGGCATCGTTTTTTTTGCAGATTGCTTTTACCCCTCCGTGGGTTATGCGCACGCTGCGGATCGGTAATAATTGTTGGTGGGTGAGGGTGTGTGATGAAGCAATTTTCTTTACTTTTTTTATGTTTTTAGGTTAATATCTTTACTTTTTGCGAAATATATGATATAATAAGTAAAGAAAACGGAGGTGCGCTATGTATTCCTACGACGGCTTATTTAATTTGCTCAAGGCGAAATGTATAAAAAGATCCGAGCTTGCAGAAAGGCTCGGCATTTCCTCACGCACGATAGCTAAGCTCGCAAAGGGTGAGAAGCTGGCGAGGGGCGTTTTGGCAAGGATCTGCGATTATTTTGGCTGCTCGGAGAGCGACATCTGCATGAGGGTGTGCGAGAGCGGAGTGCTCAGGGCGCTGAGAGAGGAAAAGAGCGCAAGGCTGAGCGGCGGGATCTACCACGAAACGCAGGTGCGCCTCACCTACAACTCAAACCGCATCGAGGGCAGCCGACTTTCAGAGGATCAGACACGCTTCATTTTTGAGACGAATACGGTCGGCGGAGCAGACGGAGTTCCGGTTGACGATATCATCGAAACGGCAAATCACTTCCGAGCCATTGACTACGTCATAGATTGCGCCGAGGAGCCGCTCAGTGCCGGAATCATCAAGGAGCTGCACAGGCTGATAAAGACGGGAACGCAGGACTCGCATCTCTCCTGGTTTAAGGTGGGAGAATACAAAACGATGCCCAACGTCGTTGGTGGACGTGAAACGACGCCGCCAGAAAAGGTTGCTGACGAGATGACACGTCTGATCGAGACATATTCCGCCATCAAGGACGTCAGTCTTAAGGATATCGTAGCCTTCCACCGCAGCTTTGAGGTGATACACCCCTTCCAGGACGGAAACGGCAGAGTAGGAAGGCTGATAGCCTTTAAGGAATGCCTCCGTAATAACATCGTTCCATTCATTATTGAGGATAGCAAAAAAATGTTCTATTACCGGGGGCTAAAGGAGTGGGACAGCGAGCCAGGCTACCTCATAGACACCTGCCTTGACGGACAGGACACATACAGAGCGCTGTTAGATTATTTCCGCATTAAGTACGATTGATCGGCTGATAAAAGGATCGTTTTTTATCGGCTTTCGGGAAGCAAATATCACACGCCGAAGGCTCCGGGCAGCACTCATAAACACACCTTTAAGAAGAAGCACGCCACACCCGTAATGGCTCTCTTCCCATTAAATTAGCGCCGAGGCTGATCTATGCCTCGGCGCTTGATTTTTACGTTTTTTTCTAAAAATTATGCAAGATATGACAATGATAGTTTGCTTTTTGGCAGATTATCCGACGATGATATAGCCGACGCCGGTGATATGCTCGTTTGACCATTCGCCCCATGTGAGGTCGTCCTCAGGGGCGGCGCCAAGGTAAAGCGCATCTCTTATCGTAGCGGCGTCAACCAGCTGATAGCCCTCGGCGGTGGCGCGCAGGGAGCTGTTTGCCACGAGGATCCTGCCGTCCTCGACGAAGCCTATCGCCATGACCCAGTGCTCGCCCGGGGAGAAGGGATTCTCTGGGAAGTCTGGACGTGGGTGTGACTCGAAGATGACCTGCTTGCCATCCTCCAGCGCTGAAAGGATATTGGCTATCGCCACCTCCCTGTCACTAACTCCATAGACCCTTGTCGGCACGCCGTAGCGACCGAGGATCTTCGAGATACCTGCAATAGACTGGAAGTTGCCCTGCCTGCGCTCGCCCTCGTCTCTCGGGGCGCCCCACAGCTCACGGCAAAGAGCATACTCACGGTGTGGGTCCATATCTACGCCGTGCATCATAAGAGCCATTGCGGCACAGCAGTGGCCACAGCCGTTTTTCCTGACGTAGAGCGCATATTCGCCCTCCTCCCAGAGCTGCTGCATCCAGACGGGAGTTTCCATATCTCCGAGCGAAACGTAAACGGGTATAAGCTCGGATGAGGTCTTTCTGTATTTTGCGTATTGCATAATGCACCTCGCTTTTTTGTTTTTCACCGCAATTATAGCATATGCGTGCCCAGAATGCAAGGGGGGTGTATGCAAAGCACAAAATGAAATATATTTTATAAAAATATAAATTCTGTTGACTTTCCAGAGGGTGCGTGCTACAATTAAACCGAAAGCAATAAATAAACCGAAATCAATAAAATCGAAAGAGGTAAACAACATGTCAAAGCTTGAAGTAGGTTACGCCAGAGTCAACGTCACCCCCCCACTCGGCGTTAACATCAGCGGCTATTTTGTTAAGCGTATTGCCGACGGAGTTCTCGATGAGCTTGAGGCTTGCGCCGTTGCTATAAGAAACGAGGGAAAGACCGTTCTGCTCGTTGCAGTCGATCACCTCGGCATCCCGAAGGAGTTCCTTGACGAATGGCGCCCCGAGATGGCAAAGGCGGCAGGCACCGAGGCAGACGCTATTTTCGTCCACTCCACCCACACTCACCAGGGCCCCGAGCTCGTTAAGAACTCTAAGAACCCTGCTAACGTACTCTTTGAAAATCTCCTCCACACGAGGCTCGTTGACGTTGCGGCGCTTGCCGTAGCAGATCTCAAGCCCGCCAGGATGGGTATAGGCGAGAGCGAGGCAAAGAACGTCGCCTTCGTCCGCCGATACCGTATGAAGGACGGCACTGCTAAGACCAACCCCGGTGTAAACAACCCCGACATCCTCCACTCCATCGGCGAGACCGACGAGAGAGTCAACGTCGTAAGATTTGACCGTGAGGGCGGCGAGACCGTCGTTATCGCAAACTTCGGAAACCACCCCGACGTCGTCGGCGGCACTAAGATCTCGGCAGACTGGCCCGGCCTCACCCGCCGTATGGTCGAGAAGTGCATAGACAACACTAAGTGCGTCTTCTTCAACGGTGCGCAGGGCGACGTAAACCACGTCAACGTGCATCCTAAGGCAGGCGACTTCAACGATATGTTCAACGACTTTGACGGCTGCTCTCGCGGCTACGGCCATTCGAGGCACATCGCAAGAGTCGTCACCGGCGCTATCATGTCTGTCTACGATAAGGTAGAATGGCTTGACAAATGCGACATCCGCTATATGCAGAAGGTCGTTGAGATCTCTGCAAACAAGGCAGACCCCAAGGATCTCCCCCTCGCTCACAAGTATTACGAGCTGCACCTCGCAGGCAGGCACGACGAGATCCCCTACAAGGCTATGATGCTGACTACTGTCGTTGCCGAGGCGGGAAGAATGGTAAGACTTGAAAACGCTCCCGACACCTTCCCGATGCGATTCAGCGCCGTTGCTATCGGCGACGTCGCCTTCTTCGGCATACCCGGCGAGCCCTTCACCGGCATTGGCAGAGGCATCAAGGAGGCTGAGGGCTGGAGAATGATCCTTCCCTGCTGCCAGACTAACGCAAGAGAGGGCTACTTCCCGATGAAGGACTCCTACGACGAGGGCGGCTACGAGGCGAGAAGCTCAAACTTCAAGGCAGGCACCGCAGAGCGCATCATCGAGGAAGGCACTAAGATCTTAGACGAGCTGAGATAAGCCTCGGAGAGCCGAAAAGCTTAATTTATACAGACTGAAATATCAGCACAAAGCCGCAGCAAGACGGGCTTATGCGCCACCCCGTGCGAGGTCTTCGCATCTCAGTGCAAAAAGCCATAGAGGCGGCAAATAAACGATTAATGATCATATTTTGACGAGAGGAATTAAAATGAAAAACAACTTTAAGGTAGGCTATGCGAGGGTGAACATAACTCCCCCTCTTGGAGTAAACATTGCGGGCTACTACAAGGAGAGGATCGCTGACGGCGTCCTCGACGAGCTTGAGGCTTGCGCAGTTGCGGTAGAGTCGGGCGATAAGAGAGCCATTTTCGCAACCGTTGACCACTGCGGACTGACCCACGATTTCCTTGACCCCTGGCGCACCGAGATCGCAGAGCGCACCGGAGTTGCGAGAGATGCGATCTACATTCACTCGACGCACACCCATCAGGGCCCTGCCTGCTTTGCAAACCATCCCAACCCCAAGAACGTTGAATACGTTGATTTCCTCAGATCCAGAGTTATCGACGTCTGCACCCTTGCGCTCGGCGACCTTAAGGATGCTAAGATGGGCATCGGAGTCGGAGAGGCGAAGAACGTTGCCTTCATCCGCCGCTACCGTATGAAGGACGGCACGGCTAAGACCAACCCCGGTGTAAACAACCCCGACATCCTCCACTCCATCGGCGACACCGACGAGAGAGTCAACGTCGTGAGATTTGACCGTGAGGGCGGCGAGACCGTAGTTATCGTCAACTTCGGAAACCACCCCGACGTCGTCGGCGGCACGAAGATCTCCTCCGACTGGCCGGGTATGACCCGCCGCACGGTTGAGAAGTGCATCGACAATACGAAGTGCATCTTATTTAACGGCGCACAGGGCGACGTAAACCACGTCAACGTGCATCCTAAGGCGGGCGACTTCAACGATATGTTCAACGACTTTGACGGCTGCTCTCGCGGCTACGGACACGCAAGGCACATCGCAAGAGTTGTGACCGGTGCAGTGATGTCTGTCTACGACAAGGTTGAGTGGCTTGAGAACACTAACCTCCGCTATATGGAAAGAATTGTTGACATTCCTTCGAATAAAGCAGACCCTAAGGACCTTCCCCTCGCTCACAAGTATCACGAGCTGCATCTCGCAGGCAGGGACGACGAGATCCCCTACAAGGCTATGATGCTGACTACGGTAGTTGCCGAGGCGGGAAGAATGGTAAGGCTTGAGAACGCTCCCGACGCCTTCCCCATGTCCTTCACCTCTATCGCTATCGGTGACGTCGCCTTCTTCGGCATACCCGGCGAGCCCTTTACCGGTGTTGGCAGAGGCATCAAGGAGGCCGAGGGCTGGAAGATGGTGCTCCCCACCTGTAACACCAACGCCAAGAGAGGCTACTTCCCTATGAAGGACTCCTACGACGAGGGCGGCTACGAGGCCAGAGGCTCCAACTTCAAGGCAGGCGTTGCCGAGCGCATCATCGACGAGGCGCTCGATATGCTCTCGAAGCTCAGATAAGAGGACAGAGACCGAAAGATGAAAATTCTTATCGTCAGACACGCTGACCCCGACTATGAGATAGACGGGCTGACCCCCATAGGCAGGCTTGAGGCTGATGCGCTGGTTCCGAGATTATGCCCCGAGGGGATAAGCTCGATTTACTGCTCCACTCTCGGGCGTGCGAGGCTTACGGCACAGCCGACGGCAGATGCGCTCGGCATAGAGGTCAAGCATTTTGAGTGGCTGCGTGAATTCAGCTACGCAGAGGTGAAGCTGCCCTACGTAGAAAAGGCTAAATGCTGCTGGGACCTCCTGCCCGAATTCGCAAACGAAAAAAGAAGGCTCTACGACCCCGAGGGCTGGCGCGAGGAGGACTTTATCAAGGACTCAAACGTCGCCGAATGCTACGACGAGGTCTGCCGTGAGCTGGACGGCCTGCTTGCCAAGCACGGCTACGTGCGTGACGGATATAACTACAAGGCGGTCAGACCAAACCACGACGTTATCGCACTTTTCTGCCATTTTGGCGTGGGTGCTGTGCTTCTGTCGCATCTTTTGAACTGCTCGCCGTACAGCATATGGCAGCATAGCGTTTTGCTCCCCTCCTCCGTTACGACGGTTTACACCGAGGAGCGCAGGGAGGGCGTAGCCTTAATGAGGGCGTCGGCTATCGGAGATCTCTCGCATCTTTATGCGGCGGGGCTTGAGCCTTCGTTTTCGGCAAGATTTTGCGAATGCTTCGCCGACGACACGAGGCACGACTGATAATAACTAAGTTTGCCCTTACGGGCAAGTGAAGTTTACTGCGTAAGTGAAGTTATCCTACGGATAGTGAAGTTTTGCCTTCGGCAAAGTGAGCAAACTTAACTTCACTTGTGCGTAGCACAAACTTCACTGAAACGGGGTTCCCCGAAGCGAAGAATGAGCTTTGGGGGTTCGCGGTGCAACTTCACTTTTGCCTTAGCAAAAACTTCACCAACAGAAAAGAGAGAACATTACGGATTACACCGTTTTGTTCTCTCTTTCTGCTTGTGTAGGGGTTCCCCGAAGCGAAGTATGAGCTTTGGGGGTTCACGTGTAGGGGTTCCCCGAAGCGAAATATGAGCTTTGGGGGTTCACGTATATGGGGTTGGGTTTAGCCCATATGATGTTTTAACTATTGATAGTACAGATTTTGCAAATAATAGTTAGCAAAAATCAGATATATCACCCGCGAATATATCACATGAGTCCTCGTACGTAAGCCGGCAGCTCGCCGAGCGTGCCGCCCGGGATAGAGGAGATATCCTCGCCGCCCTTGTTGATAAGATCGCGGCCGACGAGATAGACCTGCATACCAAGCTCTCTTACTACCATATCCTCGCCGACGTCGTTGCCGACCATGAGGCACTCCTCGGGGGATAAGCCGAGCTTATCAAGGATGGAGCGGTAGTAATTGAGGTTTGGCTTAGTGAAGCTCGAATTTGAATAGGTGGTGAAATGCTCGAAGGCGCTCTCGTCAAGACCCGCCCATCTGATCCGCTCCTCGGTTGCGACGGAGGGGAAAATAGGATTGGTCGCAAGGACGAGGCGATAGCCCATAGCCGACAGCTCGTCGACTGCCGCCCTTGCCTCCGGGTCGAAGCCGCATGACTCCTTCACCTTAGGGAACTCATCGTGATAGAAGCGCTCGAACACGGGCTCCTTTGCCCTCGCCTCCTCGCCGAATATGCCTGCAAAGGTGCGCCAGAAGCGCTCCTCGTTGGTCATAGTGCCGTCGTTTTTTACCATAGCGGCGGTTCCCTGCCAGATAGCGGGGACGAGAGCGTCGGGCTCAAAGCCGTGCGGCACAAGATAGCGTGCGAGACGTCCGAAATAGGACTTGATAAATTCATCCATCTTCATCGGCAAAAGCGTGCCGTCGAGATCGAAAAGTATCGCCTTTATCATCCTTATTCAACCACAAAAATATAGGGGTAGATGGACTGGCCACCGTAGGTGAAATAGATCTCAGCCTGGGGATGAAGCGCCCTGATCTTCTCCTCGACGGTCGCCTGCTCCTCCTCGTCAACTCCCTCGCCGACGAAGGCTGTGAGCATGAAGGTGTTCTCCTTTGAAAGGAGTGCGTCCGCAAGAGCAACTGCGGCGGAGATCTGCTTATTGGTTACGATAACTATCTCCTTGCCGATGATGCCCATGATATCACCGTTGTTGATGTTTACACCCTCGATCTGCGTGTCACGGATCGCAGGAGAAACGTAGCCTGCCGTAACTCTCGACATTGCGTCCTCCATCTGCGCCTTGACCTCGTCGGGCTCGGCGGTGATGTCGGTTGCGGCGAGTGCGGCATAGCCGACGCCCACGCTCTTTGAAGGAAGGACGATGACTCTTGCGTCCTCGTAGATATCACGTGCCTGCTCGGCAGCCATAAGGATGTTGCCGTTGTTGGGGAATACGAAGATGTTTTCTGCATTGAGGGTCTTGAACGCCTCGATGAAATCGTTGGTGGAGGGGTTCTGAGTCTGGCCTCCGCGGATAACGTAGTTACAGCCGAGGTCACGGTATATCTGCTCTATTCCGCCGCCCATACAGACGGCGACGACGGCATTCTTGATCTTGGGCTGCTCGGGTGCCTTTTCGGCAGAGTCTGCCGCCTTACGGTCGGGCGCCTTGCCCTCCGACTCAAGCTCGGTGTGCTGAAGCGACATATTTTCGATCTTTACCGAGATGAACTCGCCGTGGCCGAGCATATATCCAAGCACCTTGTCGGGAGTGAGGGTGTGTACGTGTATCTTGACGATGGTGTCCGCCTTGATAGCGACTATGGAATCGCCGAGCCCCTTGAGGAACTCCTTGAGGACGTCGACGTCAAACTTATCGGGATCGCCCTTGCGCTTTGTGAGCTGAACGATGACCTCGGTGCAGTAAGCGTAGGTCATATCGGTGTCAGCGTCGAAGCCTGCAAGCGAGGGAGCGGAGGACGCCTTGGGTGCGACGACGGGAGCGCTCGACTCGATCTGCTCGCCGCCGAGAACACGGTTGAAGCCGTCCATTATATAAAGCAGACCTGCGGCGCCGCTGTCAACAACGCCCGCCTCCTTAAGCTGAGGAAGCAGCTCGGGCGTCCTCTCGAGCGAGGAGTTCATCTCCTTGACGAGGTCGTCGAAGAGGGTCTGGATAGTGCTCTTTTTCGTGATGCGTGAAACGGCGTATTCTACCGCCTCTCGCATAACCGTAAGGATAGTTCCCTCCGTGGGGGTCATAACCGAGGCGTAAGCCTTCTCAACGCCAAGCTCAAGTGCGTGGCCGAAGGTCTTGGCATCAGCCTTCTCGACCGAGGAGAGGCCTGCGGAGATGCCCGCAAAGAACTGAGAGAGGATAACGCCGGAGTTTCCTCTTGCGCCGAGGAGCATTCCCCTCGAGAGAGCCTCGGACACCTCTGCGATGTCGTCGGACTCAATGTTTTCGATAGCGGCGACACCGCTGTCGATGGTCATGGACATATTGTCGCCCGTGTCACCGTCGGGAACGGGGAATACGTTAAGCTGGTTTATCTCCTCAGCGTTCGAGCGAAGCTCGCCTGCGCCGCCCGTCGCCATCTTCTTGAAGAAGAGGCCGCTGATAAACTTGATGCTGTCGGTGAAGAAGTTGCCCTTCTTTTCGCCCTCGCGCTTAGGCTCTGCCTTGGGCTTTTCCTTTTTGGGAGCTTCCTTTTTAGGTGTTTCCTTCTTCTTTGGGGTTTCCTTTTTGGGGGTCTCCTTCTTTGGGGTCTCCTTCTTGGGAGCCGCCTTCTTTCCGCCCTTCTCCTCCTTGGGAGCTGCGGTCTTTTCCTTTTTCTCTGCCATAAGGTTTTATCCTCCTTGGTAAGCTTTTATCAACTTATCTTTCCTTTGCGAGGAAGAAGAATGCAAAGGTGCCGGGGCCGGAATGAGAGCCGATGACGGGTCCGACGTCGGTGATGTGATCCACCTTAACGCCGTATCTCTTCTCAAGCTCTGCGGCAAAGTAGTCGACGTCTGCCTGACAGTCTGCATGAGAGATAAAGACGGGGCCCGCCTTGGGATCGATAGCCGTTTCGCCATACTTATCGAGGATGGCGTTAAGCGAGGTCCTTCTGCCTCTGACCTTGGAGACGGGGATGAGATGGCCCTCGTTGTCAACGTGGAGTACAGGCTTGATGCCGAGGAGGTTGCCGAAGAAGGCAGCAGCTGCGCTTACACGGCCGCCCCTCTTGAGGTAAACGAGATCCTCGACGGTGAACCAGTGAGAGAGATTGAGCTTGATGCTCTCGATATAGTCAGCGAGCTCGTCGAGAGATGCGCCCTCGTCACGCTTTACCTTAGCGAGATAGACGAGCAGACCCTCGCCTGCGGAGGCTGCAAGGGTGTCTACCGCACGCATCTTGCGCTCGGGATACTCAGCCTTGAGGCTCTCAAGAGCGAGATAGCCGGAGGAGAAGGTGGAGCTGAGTCCGGAGGAGAAGCCGATATAGAAGATGTCGTTGCCCTCCTTGAGATGCTTCTCAAACTCGTCCTTGAAGGTTGCGGTGTTTACCGCTGCGGTCTTTGCAACTCTGCCGCTCCTCATAGCCTCGTAAAAGTCGCCGATGGACATATCAGCCTCGGTGTAATTCTGCTCGGAATCGGTGAAGCGGAAGGAGAGAGAAAGCATATCGATGCCCCACTCGGCAAGAACCTCTCTCTTGATATCGCAGCTTGAATCGGTGATTATTTTGAATGACATAACGTCGTCTCCTTTTTTGTTTTGGATGGTTTTAATAGTTATTCTGCCCGTCCGTCGGGCGATATACTAATCGAGCTCCGAAAGGATGCCCGAAAGATTTTCGTTTATGCGCTCGAGAACACGGTACATACACTCGATCTCGTCGTCGCCAAGTCCCCTCGTCGATATCATAACCGCTTCCTTGACCCTGGCCTCGAGAAACTCGGCAACGGCTATGCCGTCGTCGGTAAGACTGTGGCGTATGCGTGCGTGAGGGGAGGGCGGGGCTTCACTGCGGATGTAGCCGTCCTCCTCAAGTGCCTTGAGAGTGCGTGAAATATTAGCCTTATCCTCGCCGCAGAGCCTGCACAGCCTTGACGCCGTCATAGGGCCGCTACGGTAAAGAAAATAGATGGGCGTAACGTAGGAGCGCTTTAAGCCGTAGCCGGCTATGACCTCGCCGGTTACCCTCCTCACGTTCCTGCCAACCTCAGAGATTAGTCCTGTAAACCTGATGTAGCTATCGTTCATATTTCTCCATTATTGTTGTAATTACAACCCAAGTATAGCATAGGAGGAATTTTTTGTCAACCCTCCTTATCATTTTTCGCCTTCGCCTGTTCAGATAGGCGTAAAAAAAGTGCGTGCCGTCCTATGCGGACAGGCACGCAGCGTTTAACAGCCGTAGGCTGTATCAACACGAAGTGTTGTATATCATCAGCGACAGCCGTCGCTGTATATCATCACGGCTCCGCCGTGTATCTCATCAGCCAAAGGCTGTATCTCATCACTCACTCTGTGAGTGTATATCATCACGCCATCGGCGTGTATCTCATCAGCCCAAAGGGCTGTATCTCATCACGGCTCTGCCGTGTATATCATCATGCTCTCTATCTCTTCCCTCGTCGGGATAGCGGGCATAACGAAGCGTCTCGTGACCTCTATCGAGGCGGCGGCACTCGCTATCCTTGCCGCAGAGTCAAGCGATCTGCCCTCCGAGAGTGCGGCGGCGAGAACGCCCGAAAAGGTGTCGCCAGCACCGGTGGTGTCAACGACCTCGCCTGAATTATAGGCGGGGATGCGCTCGCCCGTCTTCGTGATCAGACTTCCCTCTCCAGCGAGCGTGATAAGCAGCTTGTCCGATTTTGGGAGCGCCCCTGCCTCATGCTCGTTTGGCGTGAGGAGCTCAGCGAGGGAGATAAGCTCGGGGGATAATTCCCTTGCCGGGGCGGGATTGATGATTATTCTGACGCCCTGAGCGGCGGCGAGCCTTGAGGCGGCGAGGTTGACCTCCTCGGGAACTTCGTTGTTTAAAAGCAGAACGTCAGCCGCCTCTATCTCCTGCTTGAACAGCTCGACGTCAGACGCACAAAGTGCGGCGCCGCCATAGACGGTCACACGGTTGTCGCCCGTGTCGTCAGTGACTATAACGCCGTATGCGGTGGGCGTGTCCTTTTTGATCACCGTCGCCTTGACACCGTCAGCGAGGGCGGCGTCGATTATCCTGTCGGCATCGGCGGAGTGAGCCGCACCGAGAAAGGCGACCTCGGCTCCGTAGCGTGCGGCGGCGACCGCCTGGTTATAGCCCTTGCCTCCCCACTCTCGGTGGATATCCGAGGCGTGAGCGGTTTCGCCGACTGCCTGATGGCGGGAAACACGCAAAAAGACCGACTCGCCGACAAGGCCGATAACGGCTATCCTCATCATAAGTGCTTCACCCTTCCTAAATATGCGTCCTCGAGGGCAATATTGAAGTCCTTGCCGCCCTCTATGTTTCCGCTCTTGAAGATCGGGGGCTGTGCGCCCTCGCTGTAAGCGAGCTTTGCACCCTCGATAAGGCAGGTGTTAAGGATAAAGCAGGAGGCGGAGGTAGAAAGAGCGCCCATCATTCCCTCTCCTACTCTGACCGATGCATCCCCGTAGGGGACCTTGGAGTCGATCGGGACGTCGACTAAGGTGTGGAGGGTTGCGCCGTGATCAAAATAGGCGGAGGAGCTGACGCCGACGGTCGGGATGCCGAGCTCCCTTGCCGCCCTTGCCATCTCTACGGGCACGGCGTTTTTTCCCGAGGCGGAAAAGACGAAGAGCATATCCTTGCCCGTCGGCTTATATCTGCGGAGCACCTCTTGGGCGATGCCGGGCATCTTTTCCATCCTTGAGGACTTTGCCGCACCGTTATGCAGCATCAGATCGGTGTCGAGGATGGGGGAGACGTTTGCGAGCCCGCCCGCACGGTAAAAGGCGTCGAGCCCCGGCAGATGCGAATGGCCGCAGCCAAAAACATAGATCAGTCCGTCACCCTTGATGACGTCGGCGACGAGGCGAATGGCACGCGAGAGCTGCTGCTCCTCCTCACGCTCGATGCGCTCGAGGTTTTCTGTAAGATTTCTAAGATATTCACTCATAGCTGTACTCCGAAGGAATGGTTTGATTTATATTTCAATTCTAGCATATCGGGCGGGCAAAAACAATATTGGCTTCGATTTTTATTGCATTTTTACTTATGCAGGCTATTTTTGCGTTTAAAATATGGGGAAATTGACATTTTTTTGACGAGACTATTGCTTTTTTTCCGTCCTCGTGATATAATACCTTGATGCCGACTGTCGGCAGCTTTGTTTTGATTATTTATAAAACTATAATATTGGAGGAAAAGAAAAATGAGTAAGAAGTATGTTTACCTGTTTTCCGAGGGAAACAAGGACATGCGTAATCTCCTCGGCGGTAAGGGTGCAAACCTCGCTGAGATGACCCACATCGGTCTTCCCGTTCCCCAGGGCTTCACCATCACTACCGAGGCCTGCACTCAGTACTATGAGGACGGCAGACAGATCAACCCCGAGATCATGGCTGAGATCAACGAGTACATCGTTAAGATGGAAGAGGTGACCGGCAAGAAGTTTGGCGACAAGAAGAACCCCCTTCTCGTTTCGGTTCGTTCCGGTGCGAGAGCGTCCATGCCCGGTATGATGGACACCATCCTCAACCTTGGTATCAACGAGGACGTTGTTGAGTATATGGCAGAGAGCTCGGGCAACCCCAGATGGGCTTGGGACTGCTACAGAAGATTTATCCAGATGTACTCCGACGTCGTTATGGAGGTCGGTAAGAAGTACTTCGAGGAGCTCATCGACAAGATGAAGGAAGAAAAGGG
>JAFVXI010000001.1 GCA_017501245.1 Clostridia bacterium | reverse complement strand
TTCACCGTCCTTGCCGACTACCGATCCGACGTATTTTTTCTCAAATTCATGATCGGGTAAGTTTTTAATATAGTAGTAGCAAGCAAGTGCTGTTCTGTATTCGGGCGCATTATGTGCGACACCGTAGAGAAAATCTTTTGCCAATTCTTTAACCGAAAGCGTTGCAATTAACTTTTTTGCATAGCATATCGCCTCATCGTGCGGATAAACAGTTTCGCACAGCTTCATCGTACCTTCACTAACGGCAGGAAGGTATTCGAGAACAGGCGTAGTCCAAAAGTCGCGAAAATCCTTGCGAGCAAAACGCTTTAAGAGTTTGAGTGCAGTAGCCTTATTGCAAGGCGAAGTGGGCGAAGCTTGATACTCCTTGATCTCCTCAACATAAGCAGCATTGATTTCGCCCGATTGCAAGCCGTTTGTTTGCCAAGCTGCAAGCGGCAGAGTAAAAGCTTCATCACCGACAGCATTTGCAATGGTTTCAGATATTGCTTCTATAATGTTCTTTTCTTCTTTCAATGTGCTGCTCCTTTCGTCTTGTTTACTAAACTGCTGTAAAACGTATTTTGAGATATGCTCAAAAATCATTATTTGTCCCTATGCGTTTTCCTTTGCGGTGGTGATAGATTTGACAAGCATACGGCGAATGACACCGCATTCCTGCAAAAGGTCTTTTGCGATTTGCTCGCTAATTGCATTGGAGCCAACAAGCATTTCAATCCAATATTCAGTTTCACCGCACTCTTTAAGGGCAATATGAAATTTATTGATAAAATCTGCTTTACTTGCAGCATAGTTCGCTTCGTAAATATTTGCGCCGATAGAGGTTGCACTCCTTACAATTTGATTGACAAGTACACCTCTGCCTTTGCGTGTATCCACCTCATCACAGACAGAAATGATATCTAAAGCAAGAGCTTTTGCTCTTGTGCGCAATTCGGAATCTTTCATTATTGTTCTCCTTTTTGGTGTTTGGTGAAGTCAGATTGGGTGAAGTTACTCGCTCTCGCTCGTAGTGAAGTTGTTCGCTACGCTCACAGTGAAGTTTTGCTCCTTCGTCGCAAAGTGAAGTTAAGTTCGCCCTAAACTAATCATCACTTGCGCCACTCGTGGCGCAAACTTCACTGCCGAAGGCAACTTCACTTTCCTGGGAAAACTTCACTCGCCGCAGGCGAACTTAGTTGTCGAGTCATCGTGTGAGACACACGACAGACTCGACGTGCCCCGTCATCGGAAACATATCCACCGGATACACCGTATCCGCCTTATAGCCGAGGGCGGCGAGGAGCTCCGCATCTCTTGCGAGGGTCTTGGGATTGCAGGATATATATACTATGCGCTTAGGCTCTCTTGAAGCGACGAAGCTGAGTAGCTCGGGAGCGCAGCCCGCACGTGGCGGGTCGAGGATGACGACGTCGGGGTCGATCCTTTTGCCTATTTTACGCTCTGCCGCCTCGAGCAGGCGCTCGGTGTTTGCCGCATCGCCGGTGAAGAAGCTTGCGTTGGTGATGCCGTTTGCCACTGCATTTTCCTTAGCGCACTCGACGGCACTTTCGACGATCTCAATGCCGATGACCTCGCCCGCATCACGAGCCATGGAAAGACCGATGGAACCGGCTCCGCAATAGAGGTCAAGGACGGTGTCCGCCTTGGTGGGAGCGGCAAGGTCACGTGCCTTGGCGTACAAAAGCTCGCAGGCAGTGCGGTTTACCTGATAGAAGGACTGTGCCGTTATCTTCAGCCTGACGCCGGCGAGGACGTCAAAGATGTAAGGCACGCCATAGAGCGTCTTATATTCATCGCCGAGGATTACGTTTGTTGCCTCGGAGTTTTTGTTAAGGAGTATACCGACGACCTGTGGAAAGCGCTCTCTCACAGAGGCTACAAGCTCATCAGCGTGGGGAAAAGCAAAGGATGTGACAACTATTGTTAGCAATATCTCGCCCGTAACCTCGCCTCGCCTCAGATAGATATGCCTGAGGAGACCCTCGCCCGACTCTTCGTTATAGACGCTGAGCGAGTGCTTTTCAAAGTGCGAGAGGCAGAGTGCCACTATCTCGGAAAAAACCTCGGGCGTCAGGGGGCAGTCCTCTATCGGGCAGACCCTGTGGCTCTTCGGAGCATAGAAGCCGACGGTATATCTGCCGCCGACCCTCGCTATCGGATACTGAGCCTTGTTTCTGTATCTCGTCTCGGCGGGAGAGGTGATGATCTTAGCCACTGGGACGGAAAGCTCACGGCGTGAGAAGAGGCGGCGCACGCCCTCCTCCTTTTTGAGAGCCTCATCGCTATAAGAGATGTTTTTGTAGGCGCAGGAGCGGCAGCCGCTCTCCGTGCATCTCGACGTGCATCTCGCCTCGCTCGCCTCGATCAGCTCGATCATGCGTCCGACGAGGTAGCCCGAGTTGACCTTGATGATCGACACACGCACGAGGTCGCCCATCACCGTGTCGGCGACGAAGATCGCACAGCCCTCTATATGCCCGACGCCGAAGCCGAGGTCGGTTATGTCCTCTATCCTTACGGTATAGATCTCGTTTTTCTTAAACAGCTTTTTCACTATATAAACTCGTCCTTAAATTCGTTTCTGAAGTCCTTTGGCGTCCTGCCGAAATTCTGCCTGAAGATCTTGGTAAAATAGGATGCGTCGGTAAAGCCACACTCCTCGGCGATCTCCGCAGCGCTCTTAGAGGTAGCGATAAGCATAGCCTTTGCCAGCTTTAAGCGATAGGAGATGATATACTGCCTGAGCGTTTGACCCTTTGCACTCTTCAGGACGTTAGATATATAGAAGGGGTGATAGCCGAAGGTTGCCGCAACCTCGGTGTTTGAGATCTCCTCGCCGATGTTTTCAAGTATATATTCACCGAGCGCAACCGTCATCCTCGAGGGCAGGCTATGCTCGTCGACAGCCTCGGCTATGCGGCACAGGATGAGCTTGAGCCTGGCGGAAAGCTCGGCGAGATAAAAGCCCTCAGCAGTGAGAAAAACGTCACACATGCGGCATAGCTCCTCTCGCTCACTCTCCATATCCGAGAGCAGCTTATAGCCACTGAAAAGCGACAGCCCGTGATCTGTGAGGAGCGAATGGTCAAGCTCGGAGGATGGCATAGCGGCGTAGGGCAGCTCGTTTGCTACGGGCGAGAATGCCACGGCGACCATATCAAGATACTGCCCCTTCATCTTATAAGGAACTCCCGCACCGATCAGCAAAAGCGAGCCTGCGCCGAGATGACCGATATTCTCCTTGCCGACGGTAAAGCTGACGTCGCCCGAAACGATATAAAAGAGCCTCGGCACATAGGAGGCGCACTCCTCTTTTCTGTTTATCTTCTCATAGCGTCTGGCGTAATAAACGCAAGGGTTAAGCTCCGAAAGCTCCATGCCGTCTCCTCCTTTATATGCGTGCACATGCGCAAAATATAATTAGTCAAGTCTATTGTATCACTATCTGCGACCGTTTGCAACATAAATATTTTAAATTCTCGCGAAGTGCGCATGCGGAAATATTTTACGCGCACGCCGGGACCTAGGCCGAGGCAGGTGCGAGAGCGCAGGCTGGGAGCCGTTTTTTTATGCTGCCCAAGCCGTCTTTACACGAATTAATATGCCGAAAACTGCAAATATATGTAAATTATTATTGTCATATTATCATTATTTTCGCTAAAAAAGAAAAGACAAAGGGCCTGCACACTCTGCCGCACCGAGCGCTCGGTCGGCTATGCAAGCCCTTTGTCAATAAAGCTCTATTCAGTTGATTTAGCATTCAAAATATGACTTTAAGTGCCACCCCGTGTTAAGTTTTTTTCACTTAACCTCAGGCTTTTCCGCCCTTCTGGGTCTACGTCCCTTACGGGGTCTTGACTTACGTCTGATGGTCGCCCTCTCGAGGCCACGCTTAAAGCCCTCTATATCCTCTTCGGTGGCATATGCCATCGTGCGCTTTGCACGCCAGGTGTCGTTGAAGTTTCTGTGGAGCTTGAGCGTCTCAAGTATATCTCCGTCGGTAGGACAGGTGAAATAGAAGGTGTATCTCTGCCCCTTGGTGTGCAGAGCCTGCTCCATCAGCTTAAGGGGCTTATGGCATATGGGGCACTCGGGATTTTTGACTACATCGTCCTCGAGCATCTCCGTGATGGTTACGTAGCCGTCGTCGCCGGCATCTGCGTCGCCTATCACCGACTCCTCAAGATAATCGCCCTTCTCCTCGTCGTATTTCTTTACCCCCTCGGGCACGTTGAGCTTTTTCGCTACGAGGGCTGTGAAATATGCGTCGTTGAGCGCATCGTGTGCAGGGAGGGTCTGCTGCAGCTCAAAATACTCCATAGCGTATTCGAGCGACCTCTGCCTCTTCATATCGCCGTCGGTCTGCATATTAAAGATCTTCTGCAGGTCGTAGGTGCGCTCGAGCCAGGAGCTGTCGAGCCTGTGGGCGTTAAAGTTTTCCTTCAGCATGGGAATGTCGTCCGGACCCCAGGTGAGAAAGACGAAATCATCTCCACACCACTCACGGAAGGATCTCTCAGCCTCAGGGAGCATCATTCCGCTGTCCATCTGCTCCTGCGTTATTCCCGTCAGGGTAGATACGTGTCTATGTAGCTTTTTAAAGAACTTCGGCTTGACGATGACCTGATAAGAGCCGCAGATGCGCATATTCTTATCCATCTTCACCGCTCCGATCTGAATGACCTCTCCGCGCAGCCTGAGTGACAGCTGCCTCTGAACAGCCATAGCCTTTTGAGCATACGCCTGGTTCCACTCGAGGTCGAGCGTTATATAATACATTTACTATCCTCGCATTTCTGCGTTATTTTCCATTTTACAGTATACCACCTCGCACGTCAAAAGTCAATAGATGCGCCTCCATTATTCCCTCTTACTTCCTGCTTTTTTTCTTCTTGACAACGGGAGAACAATACAGTATAATAATTTTATTAATTTAGAAGACGCAAAACGAGGAGGTAAAAAACCATGGCAAATCACAATATCCCCGAGCTGTTTGCCTCGCAGGTGTTCAGCGAGGACGTCATGCGAGAGAGGCTGCCCAAGGACGTTTATCGCTCGCTCTTACATACGATAGCCGAGGGCAGCGAGATCGACAATAGCATAGCCGACGTCGTTGCCGGTGCTATGAAGGACTGGGCGATAGAGCACGGCGCAACCCACTTTACCCATTGGTTCCAGCCTCTTTCGGGCGTCACGGCTGAGAAGCACGACGCATTCCTCTCGCCGGTTGGCGGCGGCAAGGCGATAATGGAGTTTTCGGGCAAGGAGCTCATCAAGGGCGAGCCCGACGCCTCCTCCTTCCCCTCGGGCGGCCTGCGTGCGACCTTTGAGGCACGCGGCTACACGGCTTGGGACCCTGCCTCCTACGCCTTCATCAAGGACGGCTCGCTCTATATCCCGACGGCGTTCTGCTCCTACACCGGCGAGGCGCTCGACACTAAGACGCCCCTCTTGCGTTCTATGGACGCAATCAACCGTGAGGGACTGCGCATCCTGCGCCTCTTCGGCGACACGGCGACTAAGCGTGTTATCACCACCGTAGGCGCCGAGCAGGAATATTTCCTCATCGACAGCGAGCATTTCAAGGCGAGGCGTGATCTCGCCTTCTGCGGCAGGACGCTCTTCGGTGCGCCTGCTGTAAAGGGGCAGGAGATGGAGGATCACTACTTCGGCGCCATCCCCACGAGGGTTGCCGAATATATGCACGAATTAGACCTCGAATTATGGAAGCTCGGCATCTGCTCAAAGACCAAGCATAACGAGTCTGCCCCCTCTCAGCACGAGCTTGCGCCCATCTACGGCACGGTAAATATCGGCGTTGACCACAACCAGCTGATAATGGAATATATGAAAAAGCTTGCGCCCCGCTTCGGCATGGAGTGCCTCCTTGCGGAAAAGCCCTTCGAGGGCATCAACGGCTCGGGCAAGCACAACAACTGGTCGCTCGGCACCGACACCGGAGTAAACCTCTTAAAGCCCGGAAAGACCCCCGAGGAAAACAAGCTCTTCCTCCTCTCGCTCTCCGCCGTTATCAAGGCTGTTGACGACTATCAGGATCTGCTCCGCCTCTCCTCGGCAACTGCGGGCAACGACTGCCGCCTTGGCGGAAACGAGGCTCCCCCCTCGGTCATCTCCGTGTTCCTCGGCGACGAGCTTGACGCCCTCGTTCATTCGATCATAGACGGCTCGGCGTATTCCAAAAAGTCGTCGAAATATATGTCCTTCGGCGTTTCGACCGTACCCTCGATCAGAAGGGACACGACAGACAGAAACAGGACCTCGCCCTTTGCCTTTACGGGTAATAAATTTGAGTTCCGTATGATCGGCTCGGCGCAGAATATTGCGCTCGCCAACATAGTTTTAAACACTGCCGTTGCGGCATCCTTCAGAGAATTTGCCGACAGGCTCGAGGGGGTCGAGGACTTCGACAAGGAGTTGAGCAGGCTCATCCGCACGACCCTCAAGGAGCATCAGCGCATCCTCTTCCTCGGCAACTCCTACTCCAAGGAATGGGAGGCGGAGGCAAAGGCAAGAGGCCTCTCAAACTACAAGACCTCGCCCGAGGCATACGAGCATTTCACCGATGAAAAGAACGTAGAGCTCTTCACGAGCTTTGGCGTTATGAGCGAGGCGGAGATGCTCTCCCGCCGCGAGATCCTGTACGAAAGCTATCGCAAGACGAAGAACATCGAGGCGCGCACGATGGTAGAGATGACCCTCAGAGATTTCATCCCCGCCGTCAGCCGCTACGTCAGCGAGCTTTCGGATGCCGTCAACTCAAGAAGAGCGATATCCGCAGCTATCGACACGTCGGTAGAGGTCGAGCTCATAGAGCGCCTCTCTGCCCTTCTCTCCCGCGCCTTCGTTGGGGCAAAGGAGCTTGAGAGGGTTGAAAAGCTCGCTCAGCAGAAGTCGAGCCCCGAGGCATCCTTCTATTTCATAAAGACGGTAAATCCCAAGATGGACAGCCTCAGAGCCATCGTCGACGAGATGGAAACGCTCACGGCGAGGGAGCATTGGCCCGTGCCTACCTACGGAGATATCCTCTTCAGCGTAAGATAAAGACAACTATCTTTTGCATTTTTCGCTATTTACAAGAAATATCAATAGCTACACCGCATAGAAAAAACAAAAGCAGCCATATAGCCCGGGATATCCTATGAGAGGACACGCAGGCATGGCTGCTTTTATATTTTTTATCATACTACCGATGATGCTACCGAAAGCTTGTGATACTACCGAAAGCTTGTGATACCGCCGGAAGCTTGTGATACCGCCGGAAGCTTATGATACTTCCGGAAGCTTCATATAAGCATAATGACAAGCTCCGAGATAAGCACGGTGAGTGCGCCTCCCGCCGCAACGGTTACCAGCCCTCGCTTAAATAGTCCGAGCGTAATGCACACGGCAGCCGCAAGAACACCGGATATGATATTCCCCGTTGCGAAAAAGATAGCGGGGAAAGCCATAGCCGAAAGTACGGCGTAGGGGACGTAGTAAAGGAAGGAGCGGATGAAACGGTTTTTGATCCTCTTACGGACGAAGAGGAGCGGCAGAAGCCTGATAAGATAGGTTACTCCTGCCATAACCGCAAGATAGAGGAAGAAGTGAGGTGATACGGTCATCTCGTCGCCTCCTCTCTCGCACAGGTGGCATCCGATGTGGCATCGCACGAGCAGTCGGGCGCCGGGTCGGTAGCCGAGGCATCGTCAACCAAGCTGACGGCGGGATCGACGGCCCCTTTGGCATCTCCCTGCCCGTTTTCCCGACACGGGTCGGCGTCCTCCTCGTCATCGACGGGATGAACGAGCGCCATTAAGAGGCTCGCAGTCAATGCGATAATGATGATGACGAAGCCCGAGGGAACGACCTTAAAAATAGGAACGAAGGCAAACATACAGGAGAGAGCAACGGCGATAACAACGCATAAGAGCGTCGGCATATCCTCCTTAGCCCTCGGCACTACGATGGCGATAAACATAGCGTACATAGCGACCGAAAGCGAGGTGACGAGTATGGCGGGGAGAATATCACCCGCTATCGCGCCAAGTAAAGTTCCGAGCGTCCAGCCGATTATCGGCGGTATGCCGAGACCTATCATATAGCGCCTGCCAACCCTGCCTCCGTAAGAGGTTGCGACCGCATAGATCTCATCGGTGTTGCAAAATCCGACGAAAAATCTGTCGGCGAGGCTGACCGACAAGCCGAGCTTCTGCGAGAGCGACACCGACATCAACGAGTAGCGCGAGTTGATGACGAGCTGCGTTGCCGCAAGCTCAAGGAGCGAGCCCCTCATAGCTATGATAGGCATTCCCGCAAGCTGACCCGCAGAGGTTAAATTAAGCAAGGATATAAGCGTCGCCTCCAGCCAGGATAATCCCGCTATAACAGAGGATATACCAAAAGCGAAGGAAACGGCAAGGTAGCCGAGAGCTATCGGCATACCGTCCCTTATTCCCCATTGTAAACTATTGTTTTCTTTTATCATAATCTCGGAGTTTTTCAGCTCTCCTTGAACTGATAAGCGTAAAGTCTTGCGTATTCGCCACCCTTGGCGATAAGCTCCTCGTGAGTTCCCTCCTCGATGATTCCTCCCTCGCCGAGCACGACTATTCTGTCAGCGTTTTTGACGGTTGAGAGCCTGTGTGCGACGACGACCACCGTCCTGCCGAGCGACAGCTCCTCAAGCGAGGACTGGATCTGCATCTCGGTGATGTTGTCGAGGGCGGAGGTCGCCTCGTCGAGGATAAGGAGCTTAGGATCCTTTAAGAACACCCTTGCGATGGCTATCCTCTGGCGCTGGCCGCCCGAGAGCTTTACGCCCCGCTCGCCGACCTCGGTATCATAGCCATTTTCAAGAGTCGTGATATACTCGTGGATGTTTGCACGCCTTGCGGCGTCGATGATCTCCTCGTCGGTTGCGTCGGGGCGCGAGTAGGCGATATTTTCCCTTACCGTTCCGTCAAAGAGGAACACGTTTTGCGACACAGAGCCTATGCTCGAGCGAAGAGAGGATAGCTTGATATCCCTGATGTCGGTGCCGTCGAGGGTTATCCTTCCCTCCTTTATGTTATAAAACCTTGGAATGAGATTGCACAGCGTGCTTTTTCCGCCTCCCGAGGGGCCGACGAGAGCGAGCGTTTTGCCCGCCTCTATCCTGAGCGAAAAATCGCTGATGACAGGTCGACTGTCGCTTCCGTCGTCTGCCGCATAGCCGAAGGTAACGCCGTCGAAAACTATCTCGCCTCTGACGTCGTCAAGCACTACCGTGCCGTTATCCTCCTCGCCCTCGGTCATCATAATGTCGTAAAACCTCGAGAAGCCCGCCATGCCCTCCTGCAGCTGCTCAAAGAGCGTGACGAAGCGCTGGATGGGGTTTAAAAACATGCTGACGTAGAGGATAAATGCGGCAAACTCACCCGCATCTATCTCGCCCCACATAAAGAACAGACCGCCAAAGAAGATGACCGCGAGATAAAGCACGTCCTGCAAAAGGGTCATAACTGCGTGGAAGGAGCCGAGCGACCTCATAGCGTCGCATCTGTACTTACGGAACACGCCGTTTACCCTGTCGAACTTGCAGATCTCGCCCGCCTCCATGGCGTAGGACTTGGTTTCTCTGACGCCGGTTATGGAGTTTTCAAGCGCAACGTTGATCTCTGCCATCTGCTTGCGTGAGTTCTTCATCGCCGTGGACATAGAGCGTCGGGAAAGCACCGCAAACAGCACGATAAAGGGCACGAAGGCGAACATTATCAGCGTCAGCCTCAGGTCTATCCCCACGAGCATAAAGAATGAGCCGATCAGCATAAGAAAGGCTAAAAATACGTTCTCGGGGCCGTGGTGCGCAAGCTCGGCAACGCTGTTGAGGTCGCCGGTCAGACGTGAGAGAAGATCGCCCGTCTTATGCTCGTCAAAATAGGAAAAGGGCAGCGACTCATACTTTCTGAAAAGATCCGCACGCATATCCGCCTGCATCCTTACGCCGACGACGTGACCGTGGTAGCCGACTATGTAGTTGCACACGCATTTGAGAACGTAGACCCCAAGAAGGACGAGAGCGCCGATGATCAGCGCCGTCGGCGTATCCCTGAGGGCGTAATCGTTGATAATGTCCTTAGCCAGTGTAGGATAAACGAGGTTGCAAACCGAAACTATGACCGCCGCTATCATATCCACCGTAAACAGGAAGAGATGCGGCTTATAATAGCTTATAAACTTTCTGAACATCTTACCTCACTCAAAATCGCAGGATCTGTATCCGTGCTTAAACGCAAGAGCACGCCTTTCCTCATCCGTTGCGGCTCCCTTTTTCAAATAAAGCCTCTCAAGGCTCTCCTTAAAATCTATCTCGCCACGCTCGACGAGCCGGTCGGTCACAAGGTCGATATCCGACAGCTTATATCCCTTTTTCGAGAGCTTCGCACGGATGTGCAGCCTGCCCCTGAGGGCGGTGTTTGCCTCGCTCAGGATAAGCCGCTCAAGCTGCCTATGCTCGTTTACGTAGCCGATGCGGACGCACTCCTTCACACAGTCGGAGGCTATATCCTTAGGATGCCCCGAGCGGATAAGCTTCATATAGAGCATGCTTGCGGTATTGTCACCGTAGGAGAGGAGCGAGAGCGCCTTTTGCATACACCTGTGCTCGCCGTCGGCACGGAGGATCTCGCCGTATAAGTCGGAGGAAAGCTCCATCCCGAGGATGAGCCCCATAGCCTCGTACTGTGCGCGTGAGAGGGTATACTTCTCTACCCCGTCGCCCGACTCTATGCCGAGCCTGATGCGCCCGTTCTGCATCTCGCGTATAAACGAAAGCCTCATCTTCGCTCCTTTCTTCAAATTATGTCAATAATTGTTTGCACCCGAGCGGCAATTCTCACGCTCGGGTGCATATTCTTTGCCGTTTTACTTTATCAGTTCTCGTCGAAGTCGAGGATCTCGAAGTTGTCGTCGTCGAGGCTTACGGCTTCCTCGCTGCCATCCCTCTTTGCAACCTTCTCACGGACCTGCGCCTCGATCTTGTCCATAAGCTCTCTGTCGGTTTCAAGATACTTGCGGACGTTGTCCTTGCCCTGGCCGAGTCTGTCGCCGTCGTAGTAGAACCATGCGCCGCTCTTCTCGAGGATCTCAAGCTGGATAGCCATATCGATGATCTCGGAGGACTTGGAGATGCCCGTGCCGTAGAGGATGTCAAACTCGGCTACCTTGAAGGGGGGAGCGACCTTGTTCTTAACGATCTTGCATTTGGTGTGTGCGCCGTAGACCTCCGAGCCGTTTTTAAGCACCTCGGTCTTTCTCACGTCTATTCTGACGGAGGCGTAGAACTTGAGCGCCTTACCGCCCGTGGTGACCTCGGGGTTTCCGTACATAACGCCGACCTTCTCACGAAGCTGGTTAGTGAAGATGACGATGCAGTTAGACTTAGCGATAGAGCCCGAGAGCTTTCTCATAGCCTGCGACATAAGCCTTGCCTGGACGCCGACGTGACTCTGACCCATATCTCCCTCGATCTCCTGTCTGGGGACGAGAGCCGCAACCGAGTCGATTACGATGACGTCGATAGCGCCGGAATTAACGAGCGTCTCGGCGATCTCAAGCGCCTGCTCGCCGCAGTCGGGCTGGGAGACGAGGAGGTTGTTTATGTCTACGCCGATCTTCTTTGCGTATACGGGGTCGAGAGCGTGCTCAGCGTCGATAAACGCCGCATCTCCGCCCTGCTTCTGCACCTCTGCGATAACGTGCAGAGCGATAGTCGTCTTACCCGAGGACTCGGGACCGTAGATCTCTGTGATCCTGCCCTTGGGAATGCCTCCGACTCCGAGAGCGAAGTCGAGAGAAAGCGAGCCTGTCGAAACGGCCTGAACGTTCATAGCGCTGTTCTCGCCGAGGCGCATGATCGAGCCCTTACCGCACTCACGCTCGATGCGTGCCATAACGGTTTCGATCGCAGCCTTCTTATCGTTGGTTGCCACACTCTCCTGTGCGGCCTGTGCCTTTTTTGCCATTTTTATATCTCCTTAAAATTTATTCTCAAAGTAGTCTGACGGCGCCGTGGGGTCTCACGTTCATAACCATTGCCGAGCCCCTGCCGAATATCTCCTCTATCCTCTTAACGTATTCCCCGACCGCGGCATCGGGCAGTATGACCTGTATAGTGCCCGCAAAGCCTCCGCCGTGGACCCTCACGCTGGCGGCCGAGCCGCCCAAAATGCTCTCGCTGACCGCTATCGCCAAGGACATCTCCTGCTCCTTGTGCTTGGTCGTATATACGTTCTGTAAATATTCAAACGAAGAGTGACCCGACGCCCTGTGGATATCGAGCATCGCCTCGATGTCCCCTCGCTCGATGGCTTCCTTCATTTTTCCGACCCTCTTGCATTCGGACAGGAAATGCATAGCCCGTAGGAGCGCCCTGTCGGAGACCTTACCTCTGATATCGGCGAGCGAGCGCATAAGCTCCTCCTCTGTGACCTCCGAGAGATAGGAATGCCCGAGCGCCTCGGCGACCGAGCGCATCTCCCTCGGGATAGATGCGTAGTCCTCGTTCAGGTCTGAATGGCTGCCACCCGTGCCGACTATACAGAGCTTGTAGCCAAGCTCGGGGAGAGATAGCGAGAGCGGCGTGACGACCGGCTCATCGCCCGAGAAATCTATATGGATAAAGCCGCCGTGTGCGCAGGCCATCTGATCCATAAGCCCCGAGGGCTTGCCGAAATAAACGTTCTCGGCATACTGAGCTATCTTCGCAAGCTCCTTAGCCTCGATCCTGCCGCCGTTATAGAGATGGTTTAAAATATTTCCGACCATCACCTCAAACGCCGCAGATGATGACAGACCGCTGCCCGAAAGCACCTCCGTTATCGTATAGGCGTCGAAGCCGCCGACCTTATATCCCCTCTCGACAAAGCCTCTGACGACTCCGGCTATCAGTGCGACGGACTTGAATTTCGGAAAAGCCGTCTCGTCCATTGCCGTGTCGATCTTGAAGCTGTCCTCGCGCCTGCCCTCCGACTTGAGCCTTACTACCCCGTCGGAGCGCCTTGAGGCTATCGCAAGTATATCTCTGTCTATCGAGGCGGCAATAACGCTGCCTCTGTTGTGATCGGTGTGATTTCCGCAGATCTCGGAGCGCCCGGGCACCGAGAGGAGCATAACCTCGTCCCTCGTGCCAAAATGCTCGCGGAACATTTCAACGAGCGAGATGAGCCTCGCCGTAGCCCTGTCCCTTACCGGATAATAATCCGAGAGATCCAAACGAAGTATCCCCGATCTCAGTTCATTCAAATTCATTCTTTTACCTCACAAAAGAGCCAAAAGTATAGTTTTGTTTACAACCACGCTCCTCATGCGGAGCGTCTGAAAGTCGATTTACGAAGCACTCATAAAGGCGACGTCATATAAGAGAGGCGCCATTCATCCGCAGAGCGAGCAGCTTTGCCGCCTCTATACGTCCGAATCGCCATTCATCCGCAGAGCGAGCCCCTCGGCTATCTCCACACATTCAGAGAGCAGCTCGTCCGCCCCCTTCATTCTGCCGTCCTCCGTATCTACGAAAAGATGCACGGCGTCGGTATGCCTGAACCAGGTCAACTGCCTCTTTGCATATCTGCGTGAGGAGAGCTTGATATTTTCTATTGCCGAGGCGAGGTCGCATTCGCCCTCGAGATATTCTCTCAGCTCCTTATAGCCTATCGCCTGGTAGGAGGTGTATTCGGGCATAAGCAGCCCACGGGAGTGTAGCCCCCTTACCTCGTCGAGCAGCCCCTCGGACATCATTATATCCACCCTTTTATCAACTCTTTCATAGAGGTTGTCCCTGTTATGAAAATCGAGGGTGATCATATCTATCGCTATATCGGGCACAAGGTCCTTTGAAAGTGCGTCAAAGTAGCTCTTGGTCCTGCCCGAAAGCTCGTATATCTCGAGCGCACGCACGACACGCCTGAGGTTGTTCTTATGCGTTTTTTCAGCCGATGCGGGGTCTACCTCGTATAGCCTCTGCCATAGCCTCTGCTTGCCCTCATCGTCCCGACCCTCATTCATCAGCCGCTCTCTCAGCGCCTCGTCAGAGGGGGGTGAGCCGACGGGCTCCGCACGCCTGAGCGTGTCTATATAAAGCCCGGTTCCGCCGACGAAAAGAGGAAGCCTTCCCCTATCCACGATATCGCGTGCGGCGGCGAGAGCATCACGCCTGTAATCCTCTGTGCTGTATCTGACCGAGGGCTCAAGCATATCTATGACGTGGTGCGGCACTCTCGAGCGCTCCTCGGGAGTCGCCTTTGCCGTTCCGATGTCCATATAGCGGTATATCTGCATCGAATCCGATGATATGATCTCACACGAGAGCCGCTCGGCGAGAGCTAAGGAGAGTGCGGTCTTTCCCGATGCCGTGGGGCCTGTCAGAGCCAGCGCACGTATCACCTTACGCTTCTCCCAAGCCACTCAACGAGGTCGGCAAAGTATTCCTCCTTGCAGGTCTCGTTAAACAGCTCGTGTCTTGCACCCTCGTAGAGCTTGAGCGTAACGTTCGATGCGCCTGCGAGCATAAGACCCTTATAGACCTCGCTCGGGCCCTTGCCGTAGTCGCCCACGGGATCCATATCGCCGCTGACGATAAGAGTGGGAAGCTCTTTCGGATACTCCTGATACCACTTCTTCGAGTTGCAGTCACGGAGTGCCGTGAAGAGATCTATATAGCCGGAAACCGTAAACTTGAAATTAGTAAATCTGTCGCTATCCCTGCCTGCCACTGCCGCAACGTCACGGGTGAGCCAGGCGTTTGCGCCCTCCTCCTTCGGGAACTTCGAGTTATAAGAGCCGAAGGCGAGCGTGTTGATGAGCCCCGAGCGATGGCGGGGGCCGTAGAGAGCCTTGACGAGCTTTGCGACGGTCATGCCCATGCCGACGAGGGGGTTCTTGCCGCCGGTGCCGTTGATAATAAACGCCTTGACGTTGTGCGGATGCCTTGCGACGTAGAGCCTCGAGAGGAATGAGCCCATGCTATGGCCGAAAAGAACTATCGGCAGAGCCGGGAAGGTCTCACGGAGCTTCTTGTTCATCGTGTGCATATCCGCAAGGACGTATTCAAGTCCGCCCTTGTCGGCAAAATAGCCGAAGTCATCGTCGGAAAGCACGCTCTTGCCGTGGCCGAGATGATGGTTGCCCGCCAGGATATAGCCCCTCTCGGTGAGGTAGTCTGCAAGGCCGGTATATCTCGCCGTATAGTCGATCATTCCGTGAGCGAGCTGGATGACGCCCTTTGCTGTGGCGCTCCTCGGCGTGTATATCTCGGCGTATATGGTATGCACTCCGTCGGCTGACGGATAGGATATCTCTGTTACGTTATAGTTCATTGTAATAGCCCTTCCTTTTTTTCTCGGCATCAATAGCCAAAGCCGCTCTTAAGCATAAACTGCCTTACCTCCCCGTCGGTCGGAACCGTGCTGAAGGAGCCCTCCTTAGCGGCTGTGAGGGCGGCAGACGAAAGCGCAAATCTGACCGACGCTCTGATGTCCTCCGTGCGGAGGAACTCAAGGGTCAGTGCGGCGACGAACGCCTCGGGCATCGAGGAGGTGTCAACCATCTTGCCCGCCTTCGGTGCGCCGATTATAAAGTATTTCTTTCCGTCGTAGATAAATGCTCCTCGCTCGCCCTGTCTGATGACGACGTATTTCGCCTTGATCCTCTTATAGAGGGCAAGTGCGCAGCGAAGAGATGACTCCGAGCTCTCGGGCATAATGCCCGTGTAAGCGAGCGCCTCCTTGTCGTCGAGGAGAAACAGCTCAAGCTCGGGCAGAGCCTCGAGCGCCTGCTCGGGTGAAGCCTCGGTGGCGTGCGCAATAATAGGCACGCCTCGGTAAGCGGCGGAGCGTGCCGCCCCTACCACGAGCCCCCAGGGCAGGCCGAAGCTGATATGTAGCGCATCGGGTGAATGCGAGAGCGCCTCGGAGACGTTCTCGGGCGAGTATTTCGCCCCCGCCCCCGGGTAGACGAGCGTACGCTCGCCCGCAGCCTCACGCATAATGACCGAGAGGGCGGTGGGCTCCTCCCTGTCGACCTTGATCAGCGAGGTGTTTACCCCTTGATCCTTGTAGTATTTATAAAGTCTTTGACCGTGTGCGTCGGCACCGATCTTTCCGGAAAGGAGCGCATCTGCGCCAAGCCTGGCGTAAGCCATGGCAACCCCCGCACCCTCTCCGCCGGGCATATACGCAACTCCTCCGTCGTCAACGGCGTATTCGCCGAGCTCGGGGAGCTTGAACATATTCATTATCAGGCTCATCGACATCCTGCCGATGATCAGAACTCTTTTCTCGGTCATAGCCGTCCTCTCTCCTCCCCGATGGAGGTGCGTGGTTTTCCCTTCGGGCGTATGCCGCCCTCACGGGTATTACGTCGGATACTTAAGTTGTATTAAATCAAAATGACAACAAGAATTTACTTATCGTTATCACCCGGGCAGAGCTGCGACCCTGTGCAAGCGTGTGCGGCAGTAGCCTAACGAAGCTGCGTCTGTGCGCAAGCCCCCGGCGCAATCTAGTCAGAGCTGCGACGGACGTAAGCGTACCTTTAAGTGATCTTATCAGAGCGCACCGTCGTCAGCCCCTGCGAGCTTAAAGACGCCCGCACCCTTGACGAGCTCGGTTGCGAGAGCGCCCTCGCGGGCACGGCAGGTAAAGACGAAGCTTTGATAGCCGTCGCCCGAGATCTTTGCGAGCGAGCGCATAAGCGAGCGTGCACGCAGGTTGTCCTGGTGCGCAAAGGTCTCGTCAAAGACGATAGGCGGATTTTCGGAATATAGCATATCGATGAGCGCCATTCTGACGGCGACGTAAGCGAGATCCCTCGTGCCTCCCGAGAGGAAGTCGACGGGGCGCTCCGCACCCTCACGCTCGAAGCTGACCTTCATTCCGTCCGAAACGGCAAAGGCGCCGTAGCGCTTGTCGGTCATCACGCTCATAAGCTCGGTTGCATACTGTCCGAGCCTCGGGGAGATGCCCTGGCGGAGCTCGCCGGTTGCAGCCTCTATCGCCTCGAGCGCAAGGTTATAGGACTTATACCTGGCCTCAAGCTCGGAGATCTGCTCGTTAAGTATATCAAGTCTTGTATAGACGTCGTTGGGGTCGCCGGCTCTTGCACGAAGCGAGATAAGCTCGCTCTCAACCGCAAACTCCTCCCTCTCGCACTCTGCTATCCTCGTGCGCAGAGCCTCGATGCCGCTGACGATGTCGTCGTGATTGATGCCCTGAAGCACCTTACGCTTCATAGGCGAGACCTGCGCACGGATGTCCACCTCGGACTTATCCGAGAGGGTGCGCCTGATCTCTCTTACCGTCATCTCGACGGAATTCTTTTCCTCAAGTAGGATATTTCTCTGCTCGATAAACGCCGAGACCTTTGCCGAGAGCCTGTCGAGGAAGTCCTCGAGGCCCGAGATGGGCGGCTCCTCGCCCCAGCGGACGATAACACGGGTCAATTCCGCCTTTGCGGCGTCGTAAGCCGAGCGGCATCTGTCGAGATGCGCCTTTGCAAGCTCGAGCGAGCGCCTCATTCCGTCACGCTTTGCACGTGCCTCGCCAACGAGAGCGACCTTTCCGACGAGGTCGGCGTATGTAGTAACGCCAAACTTCGTTGCCAGAGCCGCAACCGAGGAATTCTCCTTAACGGCAAGGAAGGCGAGAGAGCCGCCGAAGCCGAGGGCAACGGCACCGATAACGCCGAACACTATACGCCACACGGGCTCTGCGAGAGCGCCCGCCGCAACTATCTCGTAGACGATAACGGCGATGGCAATAAGCGCCGCAAGCGTTCCGAGAGCGATATTCTTGACGAAGGAGAACTTAGAGTGCCTTGCACGCTCGAGGATCTTCTCCTCGCCGCCCTCCCTGTCAGCAAGCTCGATCATACTCTCGATCTCGTTGGTGATGCCGAGGGCGCTCCTCTCACGCTCGTAGCCGTCCTCCGCCTCGAGTAAGGCACGGTAGCTGTCGCCTATCGCCCTTCTTGCGACGGCGATGTCGGTGAGATATTCCTCCGTCGGGACGTAGCCCGACCTGGTGTTTTCAGCTATGAAGTTATTGTACGCCTCGTTTTTCTGCGCACTCTCCTCGCCGAGCTCGTGGAGCTTATCGAAGGTCTGGATGATCATGACGTTCTTATAGCATTCGTCAAGATCACGAAGCTTTGCGAGCCTCTCCTCAGACTCCTTGCGCTCCTGCCTGATGGAATGAAGCTCGGTCTCCTTTGCGAGGATCTGCTTGTTGTCCTCGTTGGAGCGTGCGAGGCTCATCTCAAGCTCCTCTCGGCGCCTTATAAGATCGTTTATTACACCGCATGTGCCGTTTCTGCCTGCGATGCCGTCGATCTTTTCGGCAACACGCATAGCGGCTCTCTCGGTGTTCATCCTCTCGTTACCCGAGAAGAGGATATTCTCTATCGACTCCTTGACCGAGCCGCCGTTTATTGCGCTGTCGCCTATCTGACCGATAAACGCCGTGTTCAAAAACAGCTCGGAGGAAACGCCGAAGAACACCTCGCCTGCAGGGAACTTACCGAAGGAGGTCGTTCCCGTCTCGAGATCTATGATAGAGGAATCCTCCTTATAGCTCTCTCTGCCTGCGGCGTCGGTGAGCGGCATGGTGGTTCTGTTTATAAGATATCTCTTGTCCTTGACCCTGACGATCATGGAGCCCTGAGCAACGCCCGTCGCCCAGCTTATCCTCTTTTTCCTCTCGGAGACCTCCGCCTCCTCGTCTGCTCCGAAGCCGAAAAGCATATAGCGGATAAACGCCGCTATCGTGCTCTTGCCCGCCTCGTTAGGTCCCTCAATGACGTTCACCGCCTCGGTGAACTCAAGCGTCATATCCGATAGCCCGCCGAAGCTCTTTATGTCGATCTTCTCAATTATCATTTATACCTCCCTTTTGACTGCGGAGCTACTGCCCCGAGACGTTCGGCGAATCCTCCTCGCCGAAGCTGCCGCCGAGAAATTTTATCGCCCTCTTGACCGAATCCTTGGAGTTATACCAGGGCTCGTCGTCATAGCGATAGTCAAACTTCTTACAAAACCAGGAAACGTCGCCCGAGAGCGTCTTAAGATACTCCTTTTCGAGCGAATAGATATCCGAATAGAAATCGGCGAAATTGCGCTTAGCCATTCTCCTTGACGCATAGTCGACGAGCGCACGGTAGTGCGGCAGGCAGAAATAAGGCTGCGCCTTTAGCTTGCGGCGGAACTCGAGGTCGCTCTCGTAGAGATAGACCACCGTGCCGATCATGGCGTTCATATTCCGCTCTATCCTCGAGCAGACGTAGCAGTCGCCCTCGAGCTTGCCGAGTGCGGCGATCGCCGCCTTTCTCTTATCCCCGAGGATGACGGGGCCGTCAAGCTTCTTTTCCACCTCGGCGAGATGGCTCTCGAGTATAAGCCCGATGCCGAGCATACGCCTCCTGCCGAGCATCATGCGGTAGTGAGTGAGGCAGAAGCCCTGCTCGTTCGTTTTTATTCTTATATCGGGCTCCATCATCGAAGCCCCGAGAATGATGTCAAGCTCGTCCTCCTGTAGCTTTTTGTAAAGCACGCACATCGGGCAGCCGCATTCGGTCTGCTCTCGGCACTTGTCAAAAGCCTCGTTGACGGGAATTGAATATATCTGCTCCACGCTCTCGCCTCTCCTCCTCCGCCCATCCGTGAGCGAAAGAAAAATGTACTTGTAATTTCGCTATAAATATGTTAAAATATTTGAAAATAGACTATATCAGTATTATTATACATTATACTGACGCCATTTTCAAGGGGTGATATCACAAAATGTTCAATAAAATTACACTCCCCGACGGCTCGGTCGAATACCGGGCGGAGGGTCTCGGAGAATACTCGCTTAAGGACACGCTCGAATGCGGTCAGTGCTTCAGATACGAGAGGATAGAGGCGGGGCGACGCTTTGCCGACGAATACCTCTTCACCTACGGGAGGACGGTCATCAGGGTCGGGCAGGATAAGCCGGGCGAGCTGACCGTGCGCCTCGTCGGAGAGGAGCTAAGCATAGAAGAGTTAGACAGCCTCTTTATGCTCGGCTCGAGCCTTGCCGAGATCAGGGATGACATCCTCTCGAGGACCGACTCCGAGTGGCTGAGGGCGGCGGCAGGCATGGCGGGCGGTATAGCCATACTCAAGCAGGATCCGTGGGAGACGCTCATCTCCTTCATCATCTCGCAAAACAACAATATCCCGCGCATCAGGAAGATCATCAAGCAGATCGCGATCGAATACGGTGTAAACATTTCTTTACTCGGACAGGGCGAGAGGCTCTGCCCTCTTGACCCCGCTAATGGCACCCCGTGTGAAGAGATCTGCAAGCGCTGCGGCGTCTGCTACAGCTTCCCATCCTCTGCCGATATCCTTGCGCGACCCGAGGGGCTTTTACCCTCCCGCCCCGGCTTCAGATACGGTTATATCCTCGATGCGGCACAGAGAGTCTACTCGGGCGAGGTCGATCTCGATGCTATCTCCGAGGCGGCGAGCTATGAAAGGACGCTCGAGGCGCTCAAGGTCATCAAGGGCGTTGGCGACAAGGTTGCCTCCTGCGTTGCTCTCTTCGGCTTTGCAAACCTCGAGGCATTCCCCATCGACGTCTGGATGAAGCGTGCGATAGACGAGTACTTTGGCGGCTCGCTCGACCCCACCACCCTCGGCAAATACGCTGGCGTTGCGCAGCAGTATATCTTCCACTACGTGAGGAGCCTCTCCGAGGCAAAATAAGCTACTCTTTTTCCATTGAAAAAGCCGGCTATACATAGCCGCCAAAAGCGGAAAAATTAGCTGAAATTGTAAATAGTTATAGTCATTTATCTCTATATAAGAGCCACGGGAGCGCTGATTTTGCCCTCCCTTGGCTCTTGTTTTTTCTTCCTCTCGCCGCCTTTACGAGGGTAACTCGGATCTCCCTTCCGTAACCCGGATAAAAAATGCTCTTGATTTTCGCCATTGGTTGTGCTATATTTTATTTATCTTCTTTTGCGCCTGCGTGCGCATACGATAATAACAATATGAAAGGCAAAACAATGAAAAAGATCATCTCCATCCTTCTTTGTGTGATGATGCTTCTCTCCTCGGCGATGCTGCTCAGCTCCTGCGCTCTGCTCGACGTCCTGCCCGAGGGCTTAAGAGATATCATCGTTAGCATCTTCGGACTTGACGATAATAACGGCCCGGACGACCCGGATGACCCCGACGACCCTGAGGATCCCGTAACGCACTCTGTCACCATATCTTACGGCAACGGTGACTTAGACACCGAGATCTTATCGCTCACGGAGGGCTCTCTCATCCCCGAGCCCGATACCCCCGTGCGCCCCGGCTACACCTTCCTCGGCTTCTTCGACGGAGAGAGGAAATGGGATTTTGCCACCGATAAGGTTACGGAGGACCTGTCGCTTGTGGCAGGCTGGGAGCTTATAACCTACGAGCTCGTCTACGAGCTGGGCGGCGGCGTAAACTCCGAGGAGAACCCCGAGAGCTTTGACGTTACCTCGGGCAATATCACGCTTAATGCGCCCACGAGAAAGGGCTACACCTTCTCGGGCTGGTTTGCCGATGCTGACTTCACCGAGAGCATCGATTCTATTGATCCTTCGGTCCTTGCCGACGTTACCGTCTATGCGAGATGGACGCTCAACGTCTATAACATAACCTACGAGCTGGGCGGAGGAACGAACTCCCCCGACAATCCCCCTACCTTTGATATAGAGGCAGGTGAGGTTACGCTCGGCACCCCCACCAAGGAGGGCTACCTCTTTGGCGGCTGGTACACCGACGTTGATCCGGAAAACAAGGTCACCACGGTAAATATCGACCTCTATGGCGATATTACCCTCTATGCAAGCTGGATACTCAACGTCTACAACGTGACCTACGAGCTGGGCGTTAACGGAGCCACCAACCAAAACCCCGGCAGCTTCGATATTGAGACCGGCGATATCACCCTCGGAAAGCCCGAGGCACCCGGCTACACCTTTGCGGGCTGGTACACCGACCCCGACTTCAAGACCCCCATCACCGTCATCAACGTGAATATCTTTGCGGATATCACCATCTATGCGAAGTGGGAGAAGAATATCTACAACATAACCTACGAGCTTTACGGCGGCGTCAACGCTGAGGCAAACCCCGGAGAGTTTGACGTAGAGAGCGGAACGCTTGAGCTTGGCTCTGCCACCCGCCCCGGCTACAGCTTCGACGGCTGGTACACCGACCCCGACTTCAAAAATCAGGTCACGCACATCAACGTGCTCGGCAGCGTCACCCTCTACGCAAAGTGGAAGGTCAACGTCTATAACATCACCTACAATCTTAACGGCGGTATAAACTCCAAGGACAACCCCACGAGCTTTAACGTCAACACAGGCATCATAGTGCTCGGCGTACCCACGAGAGACGGCTTTGCCTTCGACGGCTGGTACACCGACAGCGGATTTGAAGATCCGATCAGCATCATCGACGTTAACGTATATAAGGATATCACCGTCTACGCCAAGTGGATAGACGTCACGCAGTTCTTCACCTATTCGGTATTCAATACCAACGCTACGATAACGGCATACTCCGGCACCCTCGAGGAGCTTATCATCCCCGAGTATATCGGCGACTTTAAGGTTACTACTATCGCAAGCGGCGCCCTCTCTGGCAACGCATATCTCAAGAGGCTCACCCTGCCCGACGGCATAAAGCTTGAGGCAGGTGCGTGCGAGAGCTGCTACGCCCTTGAGGAGCTGACGGTCTACGCCTCCGAGATAGGCGAGGGCGCCTTCCGCGGCTGCTCCGCTCTTAAAAAGCTACATTTGGTCGGCAACGTCAGCACTATTTCAAATTCCGCCTTTGCCGACGCCGTGTCGCTCACGGAGGTCTACTATAACGTGACCGCAAAGCCCTCGCTCAAAACGAATAACCTCATCTTCAGTAATGCGGGCAGAGCTAAAGAGGGCATCAAGGTCGTCATCGGCAAGGATGTCACGTCTGTTCCTAACTACCTCTTCGTCCCTTCGAGCGACGACGTGAGCCTTTACCCCAAGGTGACCTCGCTAAACTTCGAGGCAGGCTCGGTCTGCGAGTCTATCGGTGCATCCTTCTCTCACTGTCAGGACCTGCGCACGGTATGGATCCCCGAGAGCGTAAAGAGCATCAACACCGCCTTTACCTACTGCACATCTCTTCGCGATATTTACCTCGATGCGGCAAAGCTCACGAGCGCCTACTACACCCCCTGCGCCTTCACCTGCTCGGGCAACGCCGAGGAGGGCATGAGAGTCCACGTGGGTAAGAGCGTTACCGTCATTCCCAATCACTTTATGTACGACGTCCACGGCGACACCACGCTTTACCTCGACGAGGTAGTCTTTGAGGAGGGCTCAGCACTCACTCTCATAGGCGACAAGGCGTTCTATCGCACGGGCATCAGATCCTTCGTTATCCCCGACAGCGTCACCATCGTTGGATCGCACGCCTTCTTGAGCTGTGATAAGCTTGAGGAATTGACCATCGGCTCGGGCGTCTCGAGCGTCGCCTCTCTCGCCTTTTCGGGTCTTTCCTCGCTTCGTGTGCTTAATCTCGGCGGCAGCATCTCTAACGGCGGCAGCGACGCCTTTACCGGTCTTGTCAGCCTTGAGGAGCTATACTTCAATGCGACCTCCTTCCCGAACGGCTCCTACGACACCGTCTTTAAGGATATGGCGACGAAGTCCTCGGGGCTTAAGGTCATCATCGGCAAGGACGTCACCTCCGTACCCGATTATCTACTCTACAACGTAAAGAGGGTGACCTCCATCGAGTTTGAGGAGGGCGGCGTCTGCACCTCTATCGGTCAGCGCGCCTTTGCCTACACCTCGGTGCTCACCTTCGTTATCCCCGACAGCGTGACGTATATTGCAAACTACGCCTTCGACGGCTTGAGAAACCTCGTTTCGCTCACAATCGGAAAGGGACTCACCAACCTTAACAACAGCTCCTTCAGAAGCACCGACAGCGTCCTCGAGATCTACAACCGCTCCGAGATCGAGATAGTCGCAGGCCAGACGACCGTAGGCGACGCATCAAGATACGCACTCAACGTCTACACCGACACCGAGGGCGAGAGCAAGCTCGTCTATAAGGACGACGGCTTCGTTTACTACGTTGACGGCGAGGTCATCCATCTCGTCGGCTACCGCGGCACCTCCGACACCATCACCATCCCCGAGAGCTACGACGGCAAGAGCTATTCGATCTACAAGCACGCTCTCCTAGGCTTTAACGCTGCTACCTCGCTCATCATCGGCGACGTTAACGCAAGCTCCATCGGCTACTACGCCTTCTCGGGCCTTACCGAGCTTGAGAGCCTCTACTTCAACTATAAGGGCAAGCTTAATACGGGCGTCTTTGATTCGATAGGCACGGCAGGCGAGGGCGTCAAGGTCGTTATCGGCAAGGACATCACGGCAGTCCCCGAGCGTATGTTCTCTTATTCCTCAAACACCTATACCGTTGCAGCTAACGTCGTCGAGATCTCCTTTGAGGAGGGCACGCAGTGTAAGTCCATCGGCGCAGGCTCCTTCTCGGTAGCATCGCTGAAGAAGGTGAGCATCCCCGAGTGCATAGAGAATATAGACCCCGCCGCATTCGCCACCTCTACCTCCATCGAGGGCAACGTATACGGCAACGTCATCTATATCGGTCCTAAATCCAACGGATATCTCGTCGCCATCTCGGCAGTTTCTACCGACGTCACCACGGCGGCAATCCACAAGGACACAAAGATCATCTCAAGCTACCTCTTCCGCAACTGCACTATGCTGACCGACGTCCTCGTTGAGGCAGAGGAGCTGAACGCAGGAGTGATGAACGGCGCAAGCTTTGCCACAGCAGGCAAGGACTCGGGCGGTCTTGTGCTCAGGATAGGCAAGGGCGTTAAGTATATCCCCGATTACTTCATCGCATCGAGCAGCTATTCTCCCCCCTATATCACCTCCATCGCATTTGAGGAGGGCGGCATCTGCGAGAGCATCGGATATTCCGCATTCTCCCGTCTTACCTACCTTAAGGATATAGCTATCCCCGATAGCGTTAAGAAGATCGGCGGCAGCGCATTTGCGTATTGCTCCTCGCTCACCGAGATCGTCATCCCCGACAGCGTGACCGAGCTTGGCTCAAGTGCGTTCAACAGCTGCTCCTCTCTCGTCGAGGTCGTTATCGGCGACGGCTTGATCACGATCGACGGTATGGCGTTCGGCTACTGCTCAAGCCTCGCTAAGGTGACGCTCGGCAAGTCCGTAAAATCTATCGGCAACAACGCCTTCCTCTGCTTCCAGTCAAGCAGTTACCCCGTCAACAACAGGATCACCGAGATCTACAACAAGTCCTCGCTCGAGCTTGTAGCAGGCTCGAGGAGCTACGGCTACCTCGCCGAGGCCGCCATCAATATCTACACGCCCACCGAGGGTGAGAGCAAGATGGTCATCACTCCCGACGGCTTCGTCACCTGCGAGCGGGACGGCGTTATCTATCTGACGGGCTACGTCGGCACGGCTACGGATATCACCCTGCCCGAGAGCATCGACGGCAAGAGCTACGTTATCACGCCCTGCGCCTTCCTCAGCACTAAATTAACGAGCGTGACCATCCCCGCCGAGGCGGGCAGCATCCCCTCCTATGCCTTTGCACAGTGCGCAAGCCTCAAGACGGTCAGAATAGAGGACGGCGGCGAGAGAGCTATCGGCGAATACGCCTTCAGCAACTGCACGAGCCTTGACTTCGTCTATATCGGAAGCGGCGTTAAGACGATCGGCAAACACGCCTTCTACTATGATTCAAAGCTCACGGCGATCCACCTTAGCGACAGCGTGACGAGCATCGACTCCTACGCCTTCAGCAGCACGACGAGGCTCAAGTCCGTATACTATGCGGGTGACGCCGAGGCATTCGCCAAGATAGAGATCAAAAACTCGCCCTTCTCCTCCGCGACGGTCTATTATTACAGCGAGAGCGACCCCGCCTCAAGCGGCACGCACTGGCACTACGCAGAGGACGGCAGCATCGTTCTTTGGTAACACACAACGCCGAATAAATCATGACCCAGTGCATCGATCGCTGATCAAAGCACACGGAAAATCCATTTTGAGTAGATTTTTGCAAACAATCATTGACAAATTAAAGAAAAAGCCGGGGATATCGCAAGAAAATCCCCGGCAAAGCAAAAAGTCACGCACTAGCTCCTGCGTGACTTAAAGTAATGAGAGCGCTTCGGAAGCATCCGAAGCGCTCTTTTCTATTTGGTTTTGGTTTTGTGATGCGAGCTATGCCGCAAGCCGACCAGAGCTCGGCAAAGTCCGATCATAACTCATAACTTGCCTCTAGGCAATCATAACTCATAACTCGCCTTTAGGCAATCATAACTCATCGCTTGCCCCTTCGGGCATCCATAACCCGGGCCCGCCTATTAGGTTCTTGCGACCTCCTCGATAATGAACGCCTCGAGCGTGTCGCCCTCTCTGATGTCGTTGAACTTTTCAATTCCGACACCGCACTCGTAGCCGTCGGCAACCTCCTTGACGTCATCCTTGAAGCGGCGCAGAGAGGAGATCTTATCCTCGAAGATAACTATGCCGTCACGGACGATACGTATAGAGGCCTGACGGGTGATCTTTCCGTCCTGGACGTAGCAGCCTGCGATGATGCCGACGTTCGGAACCTTGATGGTCTGGCGAACCTCCGCATGACCGAGCAGCACCTCCTTGAAGGTGGGAGCGAGCATACCCTTCATAGCAGCCTCGACCTCGTCTATGATCTCATAGATGATGCGGTGAGTTCTGATATCTACGTTGTTGCGCTCTGCGGAGTCGAGAGCGTTCTTGTCGGGACGGACGGAGAAGCCGACGATGATAGCGTCGGACGCCGCAGCGAGCATAACGTCGCTCTCGGTGATGCCGCCGACCGCACTGTGGATGACGTTGACCTTGACCTCCTCGTTAGAAAGCTTGAGGAGCGAGGCCTTAACTGCCTCTGCCGAGCCTGCAACGTCTGCCTTAACGATGATGTTGAGCGTCTTCGTGCCCTCGGAGATACGGCTGAAGAGATCGTCGAGGTTTACTCTCGCATTAGCTGCGAGGATCTCCTGGCGCTGCTTCTCTCTTCTCTGCTCTGCGAGGTCACGTGCCATTCTCTCGTCCTCAACGGCGTTAAGCTCGTCGCCCGCCTGAGGCACGTCGTCAAGACCGATGATCTCAACGGGGACGGAGGGTCCTGCGACCTTAACCGACTTGCCCTTGTCGTCTATCATTGCTCTTACTCTACCGGTGGAGTTTCCTACGATGACGTAGTCGCCTTGATGGAGCGTTCCGTTCTGGATAAGGACGGTAGCAACGGGACCGCGGCCGCGGTCGAGCTTAGACTCGATAACGAGACCTCTCGCCCTCTTTGCGGGATTAGCCTTAAGCTCCTTGACCTCAGCGAGCAGAAGCACGCTGTCAAGCAGATCGCTGATACCCATACCCGTGAGCGCAGAAACCGGAACGGTCATAACGTCGCCGCCCCAAGCCTCGGGAACAAGCTCGTACTGAGTGAGCTGATTAAGAACGTTGTCGGGATTAGCATGCTGCTTATCCATCTTGTTTATAGCAACGATGATGTCGATGCCTGCCGCCTTAGCGTGGTTGATAGCCTCGACGGTCTGGGGCATTACGCCGTCGTCCGCCGCAACTACGAGGATGGCGATATCCGTGGACTTTGCTCCGCGCATACGCATAGCGGTAAACGCCTCGTGGCCGGGCGTGTCAAGGAAGGTGATGTCCTTGCCGTTTGCCTTAACTCTGTAAGCACCGATAGCCTGCGTAATTCCGCCTGCCTCGCCCTTGGTGACGCTGGTGTGTCTGATAGCGTCGAGGATAGAGGTCTTACCGTGGTCGACGTGACCCATAACGCATACGACGGGCGCACGCTCGATGAGATCCTCCTCACTGTCCTCAGCCTCGGTGAAGAGCTTCTCCTCGATAGTGACGACGACCTCCTTCTTTACAAGGACGCCAAACTCGTCTGCGATAAGCTCAGCCGTTGCGAAGTCGACGACGTCGTTAAGGCTCTTCATCTCGCCCATCATCATCAGCTTCTTGATGACCTCGGCGGAGGTCTTCTTCATCCTCGTGGCAAGCTCGGAGACGGTGATCTCGTCGGGCACGGTGATCTCGAGCTGCTTAGCTCTCGCACGCTCAGCCTCCATGCGCTTGATGCGCTCCTGGTTTGCCCTCTCTCTATCCTTTGCGGACTTCTGGTTCTGTCCGCGGTTATCCTGCTTTTTAAGCTTGGTCTTGGACTGCGTGGGCGCTCCGCCTCTCGAGCCGCCGTTTGCGATGGCGTAGTACTGATCGTTGAAGCGATCGTCGTACTTAGAGAGGTCGACGTCGCTCGTCCTCGTGTCTACGACCCTCTTACCGGGGGCGGTAGTAGGAGCGGTTGCACCGATGTTGACTCCGCCGGTGACCTCGCCGCGCTCGACCGTAATGGTCTTGAACTGCTGACGCTGAGCGGGAGCCTTCTTCTCCTCGCGCTTAGGCTGCTTGGGTGCCTGCTGGGTAGCAGCGGCTGCCGCCTCCTGCGCCTTTGCTCTCTTCTCGATCTGAGCCTGCTGCGCCTGCTGTGCGGGGCGCTGCATTGTAGCCTGGCGAGCTGCCTCCTCTACCTCCTTCGGCCTTACTGCCTGGGGCATAGGCGCGCTCTGCGCCGCCTGTCCGGGGCGGGGCTGCATAGGCCTCTGCTGAACCTGACCCTGCGCTCCGGGGCGCTGAGGTCTGCCCTCTGCGTTTCTGTTCATAGCCTCGCGGCGCTTTGCAAAGGGATCCTCCGAGGGTCTCTGACCGTATCTCGCATTCTGCTGCTGATAGGGTCTCTGCTGGCTCTGCTGACCCTGGCCTCTCCTCTGGTCCTGCTGACCCTGAGGTCTCTGTCCCTGAGGCTGGGGTCTCTGCTCCTGCCTTCTCTCGGGCGCTCTCTCGGGTCTTGCAGCCTGCTGTGCGGGCGCCGCCTTGGGTGCCTCAGCCTTGGGTGCGGGCTGTGCCTCCACCTTGGGCTCGACCTTCTTTTCTACCTTGGGCTCCGCCTTAGGTGCGGCCTCGACCTTAGGCTCGGCCTTCTTCTCCACCTTAGGCTCTGCCTTGGGTGCTGCCTCGACCTCGGGCTTCTTCTCGGCCTTGGGCTCCGCCTTAGCAGCCTTCTTAGCCTCCGAGCGGATAGTGACCTTGCCCGAGGTATAAGCCTCGAGATCGCCTATCTGATGCTTGGAGGTCATATGCTGCATAAAGATCTCAAACTCCTCGTCAGAGACCGTAGCACCGCTGTTCTTATCAATATCAAGCTCTTTAAATCCCTCGATAACGTCCTTCGCCTTCATGCCGAAGTCACGGGACAATTCCGAGATCTTAGTATTTTTTGCCATATATTCCACCGTCTGCCCCTCGGGGCAAACTCCCTTTCGTCATATTTAGGTGTCCTCGGCGAGCTTTAGCACGGCACGGGTGAAGTTCTCATCCGTTACACCGACGCATGCAGGCGCATACGTCTTGCCGAGCATTCTGCCGAGCTCTCCTATCTCTATGTCGGGTGTAATCATTTTTACACCGTAAAACTCACATTTATTCCGAAGCTTCTTCTTCGTCTGGTCGGATGCCTCAGCCGAGACCACGAGGAGCATCACGCGCCCCTTTGCCATAGCCAGGCAGACCTGCTCCGTGCCGATGATGAGCTTTCCCGCTCTCATGGCTAAGCCGAGCATCCCTTTAAGCTTATCACTCATTTTCCGCTATCTCGCTTTCGAGCCTGTCGTATACCTCCTCGGGTATCGGGCACTCGAGCGAGGCTGAGATCCTGCCCGACTTTCTGGCGCGCCTCAGGCACAATGCGCTCTTACAAACGTATGCCCCTCTTCCCGACGCCTTGCCGTGGAGGTCAAGCACGATCTCGCCACTTGGCGTCCTTAACACTCTTATGAGCGTATTCTTCGGGAAATGCTCGCCACATCCAACGCATCTGCGGACGGGAACCTTTTTTGCCTCTGCCACGCCGTCACCTCCGTGATCAGTCTGCCTTGATGTCGATCTTGCAGCCTGTCAGACGGGCAACAAGCTTAGCGTTCTGACCCTCTCTGCCTATTGCAAGCGAGAGCTGGTCGGGAGAAACGGTGATGCGGGCGGTGCGCTCATCCTCCATAACGACCGAGAGAACCTTAGCGGGAGAAAGTGCCTCTGCTATATAGTCCTCGATGACGTCGCTATATCTGATGATATCGACCTTCTCGCCCTCGAGCTCGTCGAGGATAGCGCCGATACGCATTCCGTTCTTACCTATGCAGGAGCCTACGGGATCAACGTTCTCATCTCTTGACTGAACGGCGATCTTCGTTCTGCTGCCCGCCTCACGGGAAACGCCCATGATGACGATCGTTCCGTCAGCGATCTCGGGGATCTCAAGCTCGAAGAGCCTCTTGACGAAATTGGGATGTACTCTCGAGAGATTTACGATAGGTCCTCTCGTCTCGCCCGAGTTTACCTCGGAAACGAACACCTTTATTCTGTCGCCTACGTCATGCACCTCGCCGGGGATCTGCTCGGACTTGATGAGCGTCGCACGGCCTGTGCCTGTGTCGAGGATGAGGTTTCCGTTAACCATATCCACCTTGTCGACGACTGCGGTTATTATCTCCTCGCGCATCTGCTCGTATGCACGGGTCTGCATCTCACGCTCAGCCGTTCTGATCGCCTGGATGATCATCTGCTTTCCGGGCTGGACGGAGAGGCGGCGGAAGGTCTTGGTCTTAAGCTCGGTCTCGACGAAGCCGCCAAGCTTGTTTCTCCTCGAGAGGGCCTTAGCGTCGGAGAGAGCGATCTCGCAGTGGGGGTCGATGACCTCCCCGTCGGGAACGACGAGGCGCTGCTGGAACACCTTCATGTCGCACTTTACAGGGTCGAGATGAACTCTGATGAGGGCGGTCTGACCGACCTCCTTCTTGCATGCGTTTGCAAGAGCCTCCTCGATCTTCGATAGCATATACTCCTTGGAGATGCCGTTTTCCTTCTCGAGCAGGTCGAGGGCGTTAAACAGTTCTGCGTTCATTGTTTCGGTTTTACCGTAGCCACGGCACGCACAGCGCACCGAAGGCTTCCTTTCTATTTATCTCAATTTAATAATAAGCTATGGTAGATATCATTCCTCTACGTAGAGAGTGGAGAGCTTCGAGATCTCCGAGCGGAGGAGGACGGTTTCGCCTTCGCCCTCCGCAATTACGACCTTGCCATCCTCAAAGGACACAAGCTCGCCGATGACGCTCTTTCTGCCGTCCTTGGGCGCAAAGAGCTTTGCCTCGACGGCGGCGCCGAGCGATGCGAGGATATGCTCGTCGGTTCGCAGCTCACGCTCGATGCCGGGCGAGGAAACCTCGAGATAGTAGAAGCCCTCGATGGGGTCGCACTCGTCGAGGATGGGATCGATGGCACGGTGGACACGCTCACAGTCGTCGATGTTGATGCCTCGCTCGTGGTCGATGGTTATCTCAAGATGGTAGTCTGCTCCGATCTTTGAGTAGGTGACGTCCCAGATGGTGTAGCCAAGCTCGGTGACGGTGGGCTCGATAGCCTCTCTTACTGTGTCTCTGACGTTTTTCTTCAATGCCTAGTCCTCCGTTTCTTCGGTCGTTTTCTGGCGGATGAGCCGCAAAAAACAAATTCAGTCATTCCGCAAAAGAGAGAGTGACCTCTCAGCCACTCTCTCCTCTTTTCATCTATTCACGCTATTATTATAGCATATATTTTTAAAAAATCAATAGTTTATAGATATTTTCTTAAAATATTTACGCCTATGCGATATATTAAGGATAGAAAAATGCAAATCAACGCCCGAAAACGCTAAAGTCCGTCACCGAAGCGTCAGCCGCATTCCCACCTTAAATATCCTTTCTCTTGCTCTTATACTTACGCTTGCCCGTCTCTGCCGCAACCTCGGACATTACGTCCTCGATCTGGTAGGTAACCTCGTCACGCAAAAGCTCGAGGCGCTCGATGGCGCGAAGGCGCTCAGCCTCGGTCATAGACTCGATAGGCTTTGTAAAGACGTCTCTGTCGCTGAATTTTTCTGCCATTTTGGTCTCCTTGTCTTTCATTGGAGGGCGGCTCTACATTGGCGAGAGCCGCCACCCGTGTTAAAATAGCCGAGCCTTACCTACTACTTATCCCTGAGGGAAAAGCTTGTCGATAAAGGGTATGTACTGCTGTGCGAGGGCGACGAGATCGTCGAGCCTCCATATAGCTGCGCAGACTGCGCCGAGCAGGAGTAAAAGCATAGCCCAGCTCAGAAGAGCCTGGTCAGCAAGCTGTCTTTCGACCTTAGCCTCAGCGATAGCGAGCCTCGTGATGCGCTTGATGGCGCCCTTGTTCTTCCTGTAGGTGCGCTTGCTCCTTGCGAGCAGCTCCTTGCATTCTCTCTTAGCACGGCCTGTGGGCTTCTCCTTCCTCAGCGTGAACTTGCATTTAGCAATCGTTGCGCTAAGCTCGGTCTGCTCATCCATAAGACCCGTGAGGATCTCGCTGTGCTTCTTGCTGATGCGGGCATATTTGAGCTTATTGTAAAGACTTCTTTGCTTTCTATGCTCTTTGTTGCGTGCCTTGAGATCGATCTTATCCTTCTTAGCGGCAAACCTCTTGCCCTTTTCGCTGCCGATATAGAGGGCGGTGAGCCTCTCGTTTATCTCGTCTCTTCTGCGTAAGAGCTCGACGAGCTCGATGCGAAGCTCTGCGAGAGCCTCAACGTCGATGTTGCCTCTGGGAGCCCTGGAGAGCAGATCCTTCGTCGCAAAGGAGGTGTATCTCTTGTTATCGCGCTTTTCAAGCCTGATGATGCGGGGCATATCCCTGCGTGCGCTTCTGAGATCCTTGTTAGTAAGGGCGATCTCACGGCGCTCGGAGAACGAACGCTTGGTGAACTCAAGAGCATAAGCCTCGCTCTCGACCTCAAGCATCGAAAGCTCAGCAGAGAGCCTCGTCTTCATATACTTGAGATCACGCTTCATCAGCTGCTTGATCTCCTTCTTGAGTGCGCCGCGGTTAAGCACGAGAGCATCTGCGGGGAGCCTTTGCTCACTGCCGGGGCGCTCTATGCGTCTGCGCTCAAGGCGCTCGATAGCACGCTCGGTCATAGCCTCCTTGCGTACTAAGCGCTCCATATCACGGGCACGTCTGACACGGTCCTCGTGATCGTTTATCTGATGGATAAGGTTGTATTCTCTCTCGGCTCTCTTAGCCTCGTCCTCACCCTCAAACTTAGCGAGTGTGATCTCGGGAGAGAGCATATAGAGCTCACGCTCAAGAAGCAGGTCGGGGTCGTATTCCTCGTGCTCTCTTCTGATCTCGAGGTCGTCGTTGCTCTCCATCTTCGCACGGGCAATAAGCTCGTCACGCTCCTTGGAATATCTCTCAAATGCGAGCATATCCGAGGTTTCGCCAACCTTAGTTTGCTTTTTAGCAGCGTTCAGCTCATATTCCTCGTGGATAACGATGTGACCGTCGCCTGTGAGAACCTTGGATGCGAGATGGGCGTCACGCTCCTTGGAATACTGCTCGAATGCGAGAGCATCGTCGACGAGCTCGCTTGCGAGGACGCCCTCTCTCTTCGTTCCGACCTTCGTGGGAGCGTCTCTTAAGACGATCCTTCCGTTAGCGTCGATGACCGTCGAGTCGCCGATCATGCCGTCGATGTGTATCCTTCCGATCGCACGGTCTACGGCAGCCTCCTCATATGCGATGGCGTCGTCCCTGTTCTCGGAATACTCCTTGAACCTGATGGCATCTCTTGCAAGCTCCATCTCCGAGTAGTCACGCTCGGAGAGAGTGGGTCCGTTGTCACGGACGGTGTCAGAGACCTTTTCGTCTCTTTCTCTGTTATACTTATCGAAGAGGATAGCATCCTTTTCGGCGTCGACAGCGCTGACGGGCTTAGCTTTGGCGGTGATGGGCATAGCCTCCTCGACCACCTCGTCTACTCCATGCTCTCCGTAGGACTGACCGGGCACGAAACGAGCCGCCTCGGCCTCTGCCGCCCTCTCTCTGAGAACTGCGTCACGCTCCTCGGTGTACTTCTGGAAGGCGAGCGCATCACGCTTGATGGCGGAGCCGCTGACCTTTGCGGGTGCTGCGGTGGGTGCTGTCGTTTCCTCAACGACCTCGTTTACGTCGTGCTTGCCGTAGGGCTGACCGGGAACGACCACGCCTGCCTCAGCCTCCTCGGCTCTCTTTGCGAGAACGGCGTCACGCTCCTCGGTATACTTCTGGAACGCGAGCGCATCACGCTTGATGGCGGAGCCGCTGACCTTTGCGGGTGCGGCGGTGGGTGCCGTCGTTTCCTCAACGACCTCGTTTACGTCATGCTGACCGTAGGGCTGACCGGGAACGACTATACCTGCCTCGGCATCCTCTCTTCTCTTAACGAGAACGGCGTCACGCTCCTCGGTGTACTTCTGGAACGCAAGCGCATCACGCTTGACTGCCGAGCCGCTGACCTTTGCGGGTGCGGCGGTGGGTGCTGTCGTTTCCTCAACGACCTCGTTTACGTCATGCTGACCGTAGGGCTGACCGGGCACGACAACGCCTGCCTCGGCATCCTCTCTTCTCTTAATGAGAACGGCGTCACGCTCTTCATTATATTTGGTAAAGGCAAGCGCATCCTTGATCTCGTCGCCCTTCTTCACCTTCACGGGCGTCTCAGCCTCGGGTGCGTCGACCACCTCGTTTACGTCGTGGTTGCCGTAGGACTGACCGGGCAGGACCTTGCCAAGCTCAGCCTCCTCGGCTCTCTTGGCGAGAACGGCGTCACGCTCGTCGTTATATCTTGCGAACGCAAGCGCATCCTTGGTCTCAACGCTCTTGGAAACCTTTACGGGTGCCTCAGCCTCGGGTGCTTCGACTACCTCGTTTACGTCGTGGTCGCCGTAGGACTGACCGGGCAGGACACGAGCCGCCTCGGCATCTTCTCTTCTCTTTTCGAGGACGGTGTCACGCTCCTCGTTATACTTACTGAATGCAAGGGCATCACGCTTGACCTCGGAGGGCTTGGGTGCCGCAGCCTTAGTCTCCTCTACCTCTTCCTCAACGGAGAAGTCGCTCTTGGGTGTGCTCTCGCCTCTGCCCTTTGCCTTCTTAGGATCCTCAGCGACGTCGAAAACGACGGGTATCCTTCTGTCGGTGTAAACGACGCTCATCTCGTGAGAGCCGACAGCCAACAAAGCGAGGTAAATGGGCTTGATGGTGATTATCGTGCTTCCCGCCTTAGCATCGTAATACTTGCGGGAGACCTTCTTGCCGTCGATGGAAAGACCGCGGAACTTCTCGAAGGGTGCGTCGATCTTAAACTCAAGACCCTTGTCGCTACCCTTGCTCCAGCCGCTGCCCGAGCCGCCCGAAACGGTTACGGCGCCGACCTTCGAGCGCTGACCTGCGGTGTAGCCGCGCATATACGCCTCTTCGTTCGAGAGGTCGTCGATGGCGCCCTTGTCCTTAAGGCCCTCGTGCTCGTCGAGGAAGGCTTCTCTTTCCTCGTTGTATTTGTGGAATGCGAGGGCATCCTTCTCCTGCTCGCGCGCGCTTATCTTAATAGGAGCCTCTGTCTTTTCGGGCTCTATGATCTCGTCGACGTTATGCTCGCCGTAGGACTTGCCGGGCACGACAACGCCTGCCTCGGCATCCTCCATTCTCTTTATGAGAACGGCGTCACGTGCTTCGTTATAACGCAGGAACTCAACCGCATCCTTATCCTGCTCAGCCTTGCTGACGGTCTTAGGATCGATGACGATGGGCTCAATTACCTCGTCTACGTTATGCTCGCCGTAGGACTTGCCGGGCACAACAACACCTGCCTCGGCATCCTCCATTCTCTTAAGGAGAACCGCATCACGCTCGGCGTTATATCTTGCGAATGCGAGTGCGTCGTGCGACCTCTCTGCCTCGCTGACGGTCTTGGGATCGATGACGATGGGCTCAATTACCTCGTCTACGTTATGCTCGCCGTAGGACTTGCCGGGCACGACAACGCCTGCCTCGGCATCCTCCACTCTCTTAGCGAGAACCGCATCACGCTCGGTGTTATATCTTGCGAATGCGAGTGCGTCGTGCGACCTCTCTGCCTCGCTGACGGTCTTGGGATCGATGACGATAGGCTCAATCACCTCGTCGACGCTATGCTCGCCGTAGGACTTGCCGGGCACGACGACGCCTGCCTCGGCATCCTCCATTCTCTTAGCGAGAACCGCATCACGCTCGGCGTTATATCTTGCGAATGCGAGTGCGTCGTGCGACCTCTCTGCCTCGCTGACGGTCTTGGGATCGATGACGATAGGCTCAATCACCTCGTCTACGGTATGCTCGCCGTAGCTCTTTCCGGGCACGACGACGCCTGCCTCGGCATCATCCATTCTCTTAGCGAGAACCGCATCACGCTCCTTGTCGTACTTAGCGTAAGCTCTCTCGTCCTTGACCTCGGTGCTGTGGCTAACGCCCTTTGCCGCCTTTGCGCCCTTTGTGCCGGGCTTTTCGTCCTCTACGTCGTAGGACTGACCGGGAATTGTCCTTGCCGCCTCAGCCTCAGCCGCCCTCTCAGCGAGGACTGCGTCACGGGCATCGCTATATTCCTTGAACGCAACTGCGTCCCTCATCTGCTCGGACTTGGAAACGGGCTTAGCCTCGCTGACTGCGGGCTTAACCTCATCGTCTGGCGCATACTGATCGGGGGCAGCACCTGCCGCCTCTTGCGCAGCTCTCTCGGCGAGAAGGGCGTCACGCTCCTTGTCGTACTTAGCGTAAGCTCTCTCGTCCTTGACCTCGGCGCCGTGGCTAACGCCCTTTGCCGCCTTTGCGCCCTTTGTGCCGGGCTTTTCGTCCTCTATATCGTAGGACTGACCGGGAACGGTTCTTGCCGCCTCGGCCTCAGCCGCTCTCTCTGCGAGGACTGCGTCACGTGCATCGCTATATTCCTTGAAGGCGAGGGCATCCCTGACCTCGTCCGCCTTGCCGGGGGCATCGTAGCCGATGACGATGGGAGCTATGACCTCGTCGACGTTATGCTCGCCGTAAGACTTTCCGGGCACGACCCTTGCCGCCTCGGCCTCAGCCACCCTCTCTGCGATAACGGCGTCACGCGCATCGCTATATTCCTTGAAGGCGATAGCGTCCTTGACCTCGTCGCGGCGGCTGACAGGCTTAGCCTCCTCAGCCTTATACTCTATCTCGTCCTCGGGCTCAGCGTCACTGACGATAACGACGGGTGCCGCCTCCTCCTTGGGCTCTTCCTTGGCGGGCTTCTCCTTAGAGGTTTTTTCTTCCTTCTTAGAGGACTTCTCCTCCTTCTTAGAGGGCTTTTCAGCCTCTGCGACGCTTTCCTCCTCGACGGTGGGCTCTTCCTTTTCTTCGGCTGCCTCACGTCTCTCGGCGATCTCGGCGTCACGCTCCTTGGAATAATCGGCAAATCTGAGTGCGTCGTTGCGCTCCTCGCGCACAGAGGGCTTCTTTTCTTCCTTCTCGGGGCGATACTCCTCGACCTCGTCCTCGCTATCCTCTGCCTCGAGCGACTCTATGCGCTCCTCGAGCTTATCGAGCCTGTCGTCGACCTCACGCTCCTCGGCCTTGCCGTCCTTAGCCTTCTTTTCCTTCTTAGGCTTCTCTTCCTTTACGCCCTTTTCAGCCTTTGCGGGCTTCTCCTTGGAGGGCTTCTCCTCCTGCTCGGAGCTCTTCTCGGACTTGGATGCCTCGCGAGCCTCCTCGTCCCTCTCGGAGCTATATTCTGCGAAGCGACGTGCATCGTCCTCTTCGTCGTCGTAATACTTCTTCTCGGACTTTTCGCCCTTTTCCTTCTTGGGCTTCTCCTCCTTAGCGGGCTTCTCCGTCTTGGTGGGCTCCTCTTCCTTCTTAGAGGACTTCTCTTCCTTCTTAGAGGACTTCTCTTCCTTCTTAGAGGACTTCTCCTCTTTCTTGGAGGGCTTTTCCTCGACGGTCTTTTCCGCCTTCTCGGCCTTCCTTGCCCTCTTATCCTCGGGCTCCTTTTCCTCGCGCTCATCACGCTCGGAGGAAAGCTCGTCGACTCTTCTCTCAAGCTCGGCGATCCTTCTCTTCTCGGCTCTTCTCTCAGCGTCGTCCTCACGGGTCTCTTCCTTTTCCGAGACCTCATCTATGCGGCGCTCAAGCTCGGAAATTCTCTTCTCGTACTCCTTGATGCGCTCGTCGTCGGCGCCCTGAGCCTTCTTATTTTCTTCCTTATCCTCTTCGAGCACGACGCCGCGGGTCTCGCCGGGCATATCGTCCTCACGGAGCATACGCTCGACCTCGTCACGTCTCTTCTGCTCCTCAAGAGCAACCTCTCTGTCACGCTCGTCGTAGTATTCCTTGAATAGGAGCGCACGCTCTCTCTCGGTCTCACCTCTTGCATCACCCGCAGTAGCAGCAGCTGCGGTAGAAACGAATGAGGGCACAGAGCCCGAAACGCCGGTGGTGGCAACGGTTCCTGCGCCGGCAGAGGAACGCATCTTACTGAGCATAGCGTCAAGAGCGTAGGAAAGTCCTGCCGCAGTGGTCGCAACGGGTGCAGGCCTTGCGGGGAAGGACGCCTCTCCATCGTGGAGTATAGCTCCGCTGTCAACCGGAACGGAGGCAATACTGTCGACGGGATAGCTCCTGGTCAAGGGAGCGTCCTTATCCGTGACGTTTCTTCTATGCTCACTGTCGTCGCCTCCCTGCTTGGGGGCGGGCGCCTGCCTGCCCGATGTGGGGCGAGCGGGTGCCATAGGTGTGGCAGGAGGAGCCACGGGCGCAGGTGAGGCAGGAGCGGATGCGGGCATAGGCGCGGCGCTTGCCTTAGCCTGAGCGGGCTTTTCTGCTCCTTAATCCTTAGGTTTGTTTTCCTTCTTTGGGGGAGTCGGATCTATGGTCATGCCCTCAAGCTTGATCCTGAATCCGCCCTTCGACGGTGCCGCGGGGCGTGCCGCAGCCGACCCGGGTGCATTTTCGCCTCCCCGAGCCTCAGTGTCGGCAGGGGGTGATGCCTCCGCCGCCTTTTCGTTATTAGTGGGCGAGCCTGTGCTCTCCCCTCCTACACCGCCCTCGGGCTGTGTATTGCTCTTCGGGGAGTCAGCCTCCCTTGCGATATCCTCGGCACTGTTGAGCTCTGCCATGTGCTGCTCCTCATAGGATCTCTGGTCTGCCAAGGTTCCTCCTTTCCAATCTCACCCTCGGGGCGGGATTGCCTGTAATGTAATTAAGATTTTGTCAAGTCGGCAAGTCGGCTCAAGCCTCGTCGCCCTCTTTTCTATAAAACTTCAGAAGATAGTTCATCACGTCTCTTCTCAATATTATTCCAATGAAGCACCCACGGTCGTCGACCACGGGCACGAAGTTATGCTCCTTTACACGCTCAAAGAGCTCCTCAACGCTCTCGCTGTGAAGCAGGGGGCGTGAGTACGAGGGGTCGAGTATCTCTCGGACGGTATCCCTCTCGGCAGACCTCGTGTCAAAGCTGCCTCCGTCGAGGAAATACCTGAAGATATCGTCGTTTCTGAGCGTACCGACGTATCTGCCCTCATCGTCAATAACGGGGATAGCGACGTAGCGGTGGAAGCGCATCTTCTCGAGCGCCTGCCTGACCGTGCTGGTCTCGCTGATATGCTCGACCAGGCTCTTCGGTATAATAAACCTCAGAATATTCATTTTTACCTCTCGGTATTTATTTTGTCGGGCTATCTGTCAAGCCCGAGGAGCGCCGCACCGATGACCGTCGAGAACTGCGCCTGCCCGGGGATCGCAAAGCGAACGCCGTAGCCCATATGATTAAACTCATCAAACTTCTCGTGGCAGAAGCCAAGCCTGGTGAGATTTCCCGTAAGGACGATATCCTTAACTCCCGCATGCCTGGCCGCAAAGACCGAGACCATGCCTATCGTCTCAAACACCATATTCATGATGCCGAGAGCGACGTCGCCCTTCGAGGCTACGTCAGAGACGTTTCCGAAGTTTGCGGCGGTCATTTCCGGGTTAAGCGGTGCTGAGTCCGGGGATGAGATATCCTTTATCCTTAAGTCGATGTTTGCGAGGCTGCCCTCCGAGCCAAACTCGGTTATATGCTCTATACCCTCCGCACCTACAAGAAGCTTGGAGAGGCCGATGAGCGTTCCGCCTCCGACGCCCGTTCCGCCGAGATATTCTGTCTCGTGGCCGAGCCTTGCGTGGACGACTGCCGTTCCCGTTCCCATACTGACGACGAGGGCTCGGTCAAGCCCGGAGAGGAAGAGGCCTCCCCTGCCGATGCAGTCAAACTCGGGGACTCTGATGCAGTCTATGCCGTATAAATTATGCTTTACGTGAGAGGAGCCGACACCCGTCATCATGACCCTCTCGATATCCGGGATGGCAATCCCGTTTTCGTCGGTAAACTTTCCGAAGGCTCCGTAGGTCGCCGTGACAGGGTCGTTCGCCCTGACGAACTGGGGCTCGATGCGCTCGTAGCCCTCGCCGCACTTCTTAAAGCCGACGATCTTCGTCGTGCTTCCGCCGACGTCAATGCCGATAACGATGCCCATCAGCTCCTACCTCCTACCAGGCTCTCAAACGAAAGACCGTATTTATCCGCAATATCCTTGGCGTAGGACTTTCCATCGGGCTTCATCCTATGTATCTTGAAGGAGCGCTGCCCCTCCTCAATGCCCGCAACGAGCGTGTCGATCTTAATTCCGCCCGACTCATGAGAGCGCCTGTTGATCTCGGGGATAGCCGCCGCAAGCTCGTGTAAGTGAGTTGAGAATATACCCCTCGTGCCAAGCACTGCAAACGCCGTAAGGATCTCGGAGGCTATATACGACGCCTCGTAAGCACCCGTCGAGGACAACGACTCGTCAAGCAGGATCAGGCTATACTCGTCGACCGAGTCGAAGATCTCACGGAGTCTCGAGCACTCCTCGCCGAGCCTACCCTTATCTATCGTGTCGTCAGCACCCTCGGGGAAATGAGTGAAGATGCCCGAGGCGGGAGAGATGACCGCATCCGAGGCAGGCACGGGCAGACCGAGCTGACACATAGCCTGCGCTGCGCCGAGCGCCACCGTGATGACCGACTTACCGCCTCTGTTCGGTCCGCTTAAAACGTACAGCCCCGCATCCTCATCAAAGACGAGATCGTTAAGCACCATATCGTCCTCAACCGCAAGGGCGACCCTCGGGTTATACAGTCCGTGGGCGGCAAAGGCCTTAGCCTCCTTCGGCTTAAGCTCGGGGTAAACCACCGAGCAGCCCGTGCGTGCTTCAAGCCTGCCTATCAGCTCCGCCGCCCTCGAGACAAACTCTATCTCGGGTAAAAGACGGAGAAGGAAATCTGTGTTTTCTATAACGTAGTCGGCGACGATAGAGCGCCAGCCCTTTACCGACGAGCGGAAGACCTCCTCGATCGCCGTGGAGAATGCTCCGACGAGAGCCTCCTGCTTGTTTTCGCTCTGCCCCTTAGCAACGGGAGAGAGTGGTGCGATGCAGGTGTAGGCGTCGTTTTTAAAGGACATCCTGAGGATCTTGTCAAGCAGCTTGCCCGACTTGAAGCGCTCGGAGTTTACCGAGATGACGCCGGCGTATTCGGGGCGCATCTGCGCATCGAGGTTTACGCCTATCGTGATGCTCTTGACCTCGTTGACCCTCTCGGCGAGAGCCTTGAGCTTTTTGTTTAAGTCTATGTAATACTCCGACTCCGAGAGCTCGGTGACGAAGTCCATAAGCGAGGTAAACGCCGTACCCTTGACACGGTCCTTAACACCCGAAAAGCCGCTCCTCAGCGCCTCTATCGCAGAGACGTAAAGCTCGATCTCGGTGATCGAATAGAGGTAGGACTCGGCAGCCGAGATCTTGCTGTCGTCGAGCCTGCGCAGCTCCCTGATGTCGGCAAGGATGGGATGAATGCCCGAAAGCGTCTCAAGCAGCTCGGGGATGGCGCACAGATCGCGGAGGGTGGACTGTCTGTACCTTATGACCTCTATATCCTCGGTGAAGAAATCCGAGAGGCTCGATGCTCTCAGACCGAATATCTCGTTAAGGCCCAGCTCCTCACAGACCTCGTCGGAGATCTCGGGAAGGTTTGCACGAAGCTCGTGATACGACTGCGACTCTACCGTGGGATAGAGCAGACTGATGAATTTCTCCGACATGGCGGCGCCTCCTTTCGCATTAAGTAATAAATATTTATTAATATTATAGCACACCCGAATTATAATATCAAGTGGTAAATTACATTTTATGACAAAAGTTCTTTACAGGAGCGATCGGGCAGGGCAAGGGCAGGCAGGGTCATGCGGTGAGATCCGACCGAAAATGTGCCCGAAAAGTGGCGAAAACACGACACGGGTGCCACCCTTCCATGAAAAACCGCATAAAAATCCTCCGGCAGATCATACCGACGCTTGCATTTTTTACCATATGGGTATATAATGAAAAAAACGGCTAAAAGGAGGATAACGAAGGTGAAAAGCAACGAAACGGAGGGCAAGGTCATACTTCTTAACGGCAGCCCGCACAAAAACGGAACGACGGCAAGAGCGCTGAAGGAGATTGCAAGCACTCTCGAGGCACAGGGGCTCGAGGCGGTCGTGATCCACGCCTGCGCCACGGGTCACAGAGGCTGCACGGCTTGCGGCTTTTGCAAGGGTGGCGGCGGATGCGTCTTTGACGACGGGGTAAACGAGATAGCCGAGGCTCTTGCGGATGCTGACGGTCTTGTGCTCGCCTCGCCCGTATATTACGCCTCGCCGAACGGCGACTTTCTTGCCCTGCTCGACAGGCTCTTTTACAGCTCCTCACGCAAGATGAAGCATATGATGGTCGGCGCGTCGGTGGTTGCTGCACGGCGCGGCGGCTGCACGGCGTCCTTTGACGCACTTAATAAGTATTTCACCATCAGCGGTATGCCGATAGCATCGTCGAGCTACTGGAATCAGATCCACGGCTCCTCGGCAGAGGATGCGGAGGGAGACCTCGAGGGCTTGCACACCATGCGCACCCTCGGCAAAAACATGGCTTTTCTTATAAAGTCGATAAGGCTCGGAAAGGAGAAGCTCGGCCTGCCCGAGCTCGAGCCAAAGATCTACACCAACTTCATTAAAAGATAGTGCCGATAACCGGGGGCGTTCGGTCTCTTCCGATGACCGAGGCATCCAACCTCTTCTGATTACTGGGGGCATTCGGCATCTTCCACACCGCCAAAAGGTATGCGCACCTCACGGCGTAACACCGCAGGCAGATGCGATCCGTGGAAATCAAAACCTATTCCCCATCAGCAAAAACGGCAAAGAAAAAGGGCATAATCCAGCGATTATGCCCACAATTATTTACATTTACGCTCTCTTTTTGCGCCTTACTATGCCCGTGATAATAAGAACGAGAGAAATGATTATAATAGACGATGCGATGAGAATTGCGCAGTCCATAAAGAAGTTCTGCGGCAGGACGAGGATGATCTGGTCGGTGTAGGGATTGAATAGCCAGTTATCCTTCCCGGGGAAGAAGATGGTGTGGAAGATGGTAAAAGCCTTGTCGAAGTCTATCGAAGCGAGTGCGGCTATGAGGATAAACACCGTGTTTAGTCCCACGGCAGAGAAAAAGCTGACGTCAAAGCCGAAGGGACGCACAAGCTCGAATACTCCCTTCTTCCGTAAGACGAGAAGCACCACGGTCAGGACGAGGGAGATGACGAGGGCAAAGCCGTTTAAGAGAAACAGGCCCTTGCAGTCGGCAAAGTGGCTCTCTCCCGACTCGGAGTATTTCAGCTCGCCCGTGCCAAACTCCGCCCAGGGGATCGTGCAGAAGTCGAGCATCTCGTCATACGCCTCGATGATGACCTCACGGTCAAAGCCGGTTCTGCCGGGCAGGTCGAGCATATCGACGTGCATATAGTAGAAGGGGCGCACGTATATTGGCAGCCCTATCGAAAAGGTCAGGATAAGCACAGCGACGGCGACGCCGAGGAGTGCGGTTAGGAGCTTATTTTTCATTCGGAACAGCCCTTCCTTTTTTATTATATATGGACATTATACAACCCGAGGCGCCTTTTGTCAAGCGTCCCCACGCCCGAGCATCTTACAGATAAACTTTTTTCATCTTTCCTCTTGACAATCATATTTTATTATGCTATAATACTCTAGCGAGATTTCGTGAGACCCTATTTGGCGGATTAGCTCAGTTGGCTAGAGCGTCCGGTTCATACCCGGCAGGTCGTTGGTTCAAATCCGACATCCGCTACCACTCGCGGCTCGTTGGTCAAGCGGTTAAGACACGGCCCTTTCACGGCTGTAACAGCGGTTCGAT
>JAFVXI010000015.1 GCA_017501245.1 Clostridia bacterium | reverse complement strand
GGTTCCGGACTTTGCGGAATCCTTCTTGATCTGCCAATAGGTGTTGCCAAGCTCGTCGGTGACCTTGGTGATCGAGTCACCCGCTTCAGCGTTAGAGAGGGTAGCCGCCTCGAGCGCGTCCATATCGTAGACGACTACTCTCTCGGAGGTGGTAACAAGCTCTTCGGCTGCCTCCTCTGCAAACGCGCTGAACATAGCAAAGCAGCTAAGCACGAGTGCGATAAGCAGAAGGGCTGCGAGAGCCTTTGTGAGCTTTCTCATTTTGTGTTTTCTCCTTTATGTAAAAAATATTTTTTCGGTACGTTTATGTCCTTGCCGCTATACCGATTTGCGGCAGCTTAATAGCCTACTCATTATAAATCTAAAATCTTTTTAATTCAATATTCTTTTAATAAATCTTAAATAAAAAATCTCCCTTTTAGCCGAAGAAAGTTGTTAATTTTGGGCAAAAGCAACAAAAAAGAAAGGAAGCGCCGAGGCGGCGCTTCCCATAGCTCTGCGGTAAAACAAAAGTTTACCTTAAGTAAATATATGTTTGACGCTTATGCGAGGAGAGCCTTTACGCAGTCTCTGATGCGGTCGCACTTGCAGTTTGCAAAGAAATACTCCTCAAACTTAGCGCCGGCAATAGCGCCCTTAACGAGCTCACGATCGAGGTTTTCAAGGATGTAGACGATGTCGTTGTGCGTTACCTTCTTAACCTCGTCGAGGATCCTCTTGTTTCTCTGCTCGGGGACGGCTCTCTCACGGGGATAGCCAAGGCCCCACTCGGAGACGAAGAGCTTCTCAAACACGTACTGGAGGTTGAGCTCGCAGCCCCAGCCCCAGCCCTTTGCGAAGGGCATAGAGATAGCGTTTCCGTTGTTGACCTGGGTGAACTGATAAGCATCGGTGGGGTCAACGACGTGGCCACAGAGCACGCCGGGAAAGGCGTTGCAGGCGAGCATAGCGCCCTCGCCCGTGCCGCAGCCGGTGATGACGAGGTCTGCTGCGCCGGAGTTTAAGAGGATGGCGGAGAGGATGCCGATCTGGACGTAGGTGAGCTGAGCCTCATCCTCGGCAGAATACATACCGTAGTTGTAGACCTCGTGGCCAAGGGGCTCAACCACCGAGCGGAGGGTGGCTTCGATGAGGCTGTTTTTTGCAGCCTGGCTGTTTTCGTTTATGAGTGCAATTTTCATTTTTTATTTTCCTTTACTGTGATGATTTTATGATGCGAAGGGGAAATTAGCGCGGGAATGCTAATAATAGTTTACGGAGTGAGACGGTTAGGACCACGGAAGAGGAACTGAACCTCCTTGATCGGAATATCAAGGAAGAGCATTGTGAGGCGGTCGATGCCGAGGCCGAAGCCACCGTGAGGCGGGCAGCCATACTTGAAGAACTCGAGATAGAACTTGACGTCCTCTGCGAGGCCCTTCTCCTCTGCCTGAGCCTTAAGCACGTCGTATCTATGCTCACGCTGAGCGCCCGTGGTTATCTCAACGCCGCGCCAGATGAGGTCGTAGCCCTGGGGGATGCCCTGCTCGTCTCTCATATGATAGAAGGCTCTCTCCTCCTTAGCATAGTCGGTGACGAAGAGGAACTCATGGCCGAACATATCACGGCAAAGCTGCTTGGTCATACGCTCTGCCTCGGTGGTGAGGTCGCCCTTAAGCTCGTCGGGAACCTTGTAGCCGTATCTCGCCTCGAGCTCGGCGTAGACGTCAGCAAGCTTCATACGGGGGAAGGGGAGGCTGGGGATCTCAAGCTCCATGCCAAAGAGCTCCTTGAGCTTTTCGCCGTGGGCAGCCTTTACCTTGGTTATAGCATAGGTGAGAAGCTCCTCCTCGATCTTCATGACGTCCTCGAAGGAATCTATGTAGGAGAACTCAAGGTCAAAGCCCGAGAACTCGGTCGCATGCTTGTTGGTGTAGGACTTCTCAGCTCTGAAGACGGGGCCGGTCTCGAAGATGCGCTCGAGGCCTGAAGCCATAGCCATCTGCTTATAGAACTGGGGAGACTGAGCGAGGTAGGCGTTGCCCTCAAAATACTTGACCTCAAAGACGTCGGAGCCCGACTCGCTGGCAGCGGCAATGAGCTTAGGCGTGTGGATCTCGACGAAATTCCTCTCGAGGAGGAACTCACGCATAGCGGCGGTGAGGGTGGTCTGAAGGGCGATCATAAGATGGTTTCTCTCACGGCGGAGGTCGATCCATCTGTAATCCATACGTACGTCGATGTCGGAGTCGTCCTTAATGGGGAGAGCGTCGGCGATCGACTCGATCTTCATCGAGGTGGGATACATCTCGATGCCGCCGAGCTTAACGTACTCGCTGGCAACGACCTCGCCCTCGAAGGTGACGACCGAATGAGGGGTGAGCTGATCGAGCATCTCAAGCATCTCGGGATGCTCCTCCTTAATGACGGTGACCTGCATCTTGCCCGTTACGTCACGAAGGACGATGAAGGCCATGCTCTTCTTATTTCTGAAGTTTTCAACAAAGCCGCTGATGCGGTGCTGACCCGGAGCTATCTCTCCGATATAGGTTCTTTTCATATATACTTCCTCCACTGTAGGATATTTTACCTAGATTATTATAAGATAAATAAAAAGAAAAGTCAATAGCTAATAAAAATGGCTGAGGACGGCTGCCTGCGACTAAAAAAACGATCAGAGATACTAATACGAGGGCCCCAGTGGCATTTTTGCCTGAAAAGTTATATTTTTTCGCACTTTTTTCTATCACGGTCTTTATTTTTTTATACTTTCCGGGGGGTATGTGCGGGGAGAGCTATCTCTACCATTTTTGCTCTGCAAATATGTACCTTTATCTTTATTTTCTACCATTTTTGGGGCTTTTCCAGCCACGGGACGCCGCAAAGCCGTGCTGACGAGGTAATAGCTAAAAGCCAAAAATTCAAGCATATATTCATCAAAAAAGGGTGCAAAAGCGGCATACAAAGCACAAAAAAATGAGGGAAAGGTGCGCTTCCCTTCCCTCACGTAGCTCTTATTAACTATTAAAAGCCGTCCTTGCCGTAATAAAGCTCTCGCTTTTCCTCCTCGGACAGCTCGTCGATGTCAAGCCCCGCACGCATCGCCGTCCAGGCTCTGTTCGGCACGGGGGGATTGAAGGCGGGGAGGGAGATCTCGGGAGAGTTTATGCCGGGGGTGGAGTTCGTTTCCCTGCCCTTGTCGTATCTGTCAAGAGGGGGCGCTTCCTTTTTATTCATATTATTCTTTTGCTTTGACATAAAGAAAAACTACCTTTCCGAAGCCTTAGCCTCGTTAGGTAGTTTTCCTTGTTTGCGCCGTTTTATGCGCACTTATAGCTTGTGAATTTATCAGGGGATAACGGAGGTAAAGCCCTTATACTTAAACTCGACTGATGCGGTCTCCTCCCAGGTGTAGGGTGATTCAACCATTCTGACGAGCCATTCGCCGTTGTTTTTGCCGGCTCTGATGACGGTCTCATCGCCCGAGGCGCCCTTGGTCTTGAGCGTGAAGATGATCTCGCCCTCGTCGTATAAGCCCTGCGTATAGTCGGTGGCATAGGCGTTTACGTTAGATATATCGGCGAGCATAGCGTCCGCAGAGATCATAGTTTCGGTCTCGTACATCTTGAGCTTTGCGAGGATAGCCTCGTCGACGATGGGGTCAAACTGCGTGCCGCTGACCAGCAGACCGTAGGCGGTGCCGCCCTCCGTCTTATCTATGAGATACTTTCCTGCCGCAAGTCCGACCTCCTCAGCTCCGATCTCAGCCACGTCAACTACGATGACGTCCTCGTCATAGTCGGGGTAATAGTCGTGCTCGATGGTGAGATAGACCTCAGTGCCCTTCCAGAAGACGACCTGCCAGTGGCTTGCCGCCATGTCCTCTTTAAGCTCGGCGAGCATCTCACGGGTCTCCTCGTCGGTGTAGTCGTCCTGAACGCTCTGTTGCTGATCGATGATGCCGGTAACGACGTTAATGCCGATGAAGCCGCCGACGAAAACTGCTATACCGATCAGGATGGGCAGCCAGGGAGAGGACTTTGCATCGGTGTGGATCGACTCCTCACGCTTTATGGAGAGGAGATAGAAGAAGGTCTTGATAATTCTGACAGCCATAGCCACAGCACCGACAACAAGCGTGATAAGCCAGATGAAGATGCCTGCCGCAAGGCCCGCAGACCAGCCGGAGCTATCTCTCTTCTTCGTTCCGTCGGTATAATAGATGATCCTCTCTGCGCCGATATACGCACCAAACACCGCAGCAAGCGAGCCGCCCGCAAGCAGGATCTTGAAGCAGGGCAGATCGACGATGAGGACACCGACGAGCATCAGGATGAAGCCAATATCGTTATAGTACATCATTGCGTTTCCAACGCAGAAAACGATCCATCCCACGATGCAGAAGCCGATGAGCGTCCAAAGCTGCTTCAGCCCGGCGTTATACTCCTCCTGGGGCATCACGTCGTCGCCGTAATACTCGTCACTCTCGTAGCTTTCTTCGGGCTCGGACTGTCTGTTAGAATTGATCTTGTTATTCGAGCCGCCGCCCGACTGATTCTGAAAATTAAATCTTGGCATGTGTCCCTCCTATATTTTGATGATTTTGTACACATCCTATACTGTACGACTTCATTATACAATATATCCCCACTTTCGTCAAGTCGATTAACGAACAAATCCCCCCTCCCCGTTTTGTGTAGCTTGCACAATATTAATCGACACACTGAACTATGTTGTCCCTCTTAAAGATATCTGCGCATCGGCGATGCACAGGAGGAATACGCATGAAAATCTTATATGTCTGCTTTTTTTCTGTTAGTGAAGTTTTTGCTGTCGCAAAAGTGAAGTTGTGTTATACACAGTGAAGTTGCTCGCAAAAGCTCGCAGTGAAGTTAAGTTTGCCCACACTTCGCCATCAGGCGAAACTTCACTCACGAAGTGAACTTCACTATCGAAGATAACTTCACTATCGAAGATAACTTCACTATCGAAGATAACTTCACTTGCCGGGAGGGCAAACTTAGTTAGCGTGATACTCCGTTAAGAGTATCACGCTAAAGCCATACCCGTGTTAAGTTTCGGGGCCACGGCAAAAGCACAAAGCGAGCCGCCTTACAGCGCCTCCCACAAGGAGAAACGAAGCAAAAGCAGCTCGCTCTATGCAATAAATATGCGATTTTGTCAATAAAGGTTAACCTTTAAAGTACTTGACCATCGACTTAAACATCTTGATGTCGTATTCGCCGGGCACGTTTTTGTAGAGGCCGGGGGCGATACGCTCGGAGTGACCCATCTTGCCAAAGACTCTGCCGTCGGGGGAGGTTATGCCCTCGATCGCCATTATCGAGCCGTTGGGGTTGAAGTCGACGTCGTAGGTTGCGAAACCGTCAAGGTCAACGTACTGCGTTGCGATCTGGCCGCCCTCGACGAGCTTTTTAACCACCTCGTCCGAGGCAAGGAATTTGCCCTCGCCGTGGGAGATCGGTACGTTGTATATCTCGCCGACGGAGGTGGCGGAGAGCCAGGGGGACATATTCGAGGCTATGCGTGTCCTGACGATCTTGGACTGATGGCGTGCTATGTTGTTAAAGGTGAGGGTCGGGCAGGTCTCGTCGGTGTCGATGATCCTGCCGTAGGGGACGAGGCCGAGCTTGATAAGAGCCTGGAAGCCGTTGCAGATTCCACACATAAGGCCGTCACGCTCCTCGAGGAGCCTCGTGATCTCTGCCTTGATGGCGCCGCCGCGAAGGAATGCGGTGATGAACTTGCCCGAGCCGTCGGGCTCGTCGCCACCAGAGAAGCCGCCGGGGATAAAGATCGCCTGCGACGCCTTTATCTTCTCGGCAAAGCTCTCAGCCGAGCGCTTGATGCCGTCGGCGGTGAGATTGTTGACGACGAAGATCTCAGCCTCGGCGCCCGCATCGGTTACAGCCTTTGCGGAATCGTACTCACAGTTAGTGCCGGGGAAGACGGGGATCAGCACCTTAGGCTTAGCGCACTTGACGGCGGGAGCCTTGACGCTCTCACCGGTGTAGGAAACCGTGGAAATAGGCATCACGGGTGAGGAAATATTACAGGAATAGACGCTCTCGAGCTTATCCTCGTATACCCTTTCGATCTCGTCGAGCGAGACCTCCTCGCCACGGTATACGATCGATGCTTCCTCGGTCGTGTAGCCGAGGGTGGTGAGGTCGGTGCATTTATCGCAGGCGATCTCAAGGATAAACGAGCCGTAGGAATAGCCGAAGAGCTGCTCGGGCGTTATAGCATCGTCAAGCTTAACTCCGATGCGGTTACCCATCATCATCTTGGCGAGAGCCTCAGCGACGCCGCCGTAGGTGGGCGTATACATAGAGAGGAGCTTGCCTGCATCTCTGACCTTAGCTATGCGGTCAAAGATGCCGAGCAGAGAGGAGACGACGGGGAGTCCGTCAGCGCCATACTCGGGAGAGAGAAGCACGAGGCGTGAGCCCGCCCTCTTAAGCTCGGGGGAAACGACCTTGCTGATCGGATCTGTGGTTACGGCAAAGGAGATGAGCGTGGGAGGGACGTCGAGCGACTCGAAGCTGCCCGACATAGAGTCCTTACCGCCGATGGCGGCAACGCCGAGATCCATCTGCGCACGGAAGGCGCCGAGCAGAGCCGCCATAGGCTCGCCCCATCTCTCGCCATCCTTGCCAAGCCTCTTGAAATACTCCTGGAAGGTGAGGTAAACGTCCTTAAAATCAGCACCCGTGGCTACGAGCTTACAGACCGACTCTACGACCGCAAGATACGCTCCGTGATAGGGGCTCTTTTCCGTGACCTCGGGATTGTAGCCCCAGGACATAAAGGACGCCGTGTCGGTGTGACCCTCCTCGACTGACACCTCGTGGACCATCGCCTGGATGGGCGTGCGCTGATATTTGCCGCCGAAGGGCATCAGCACGGTTCCCGCACCTATGGTGGAGTCAAAGCGCTCGCTGAGGCCTCTCTTCGAGCAGGCGTTAAGCGAGGAGATGATTTTTATCATGCCGTCCTTAAAGCTCTCGGGTATGGGCTTTTTGTAGTCGTTTGCGCTCTTTGTGTAAACATTTATGTGCTTTTCAGCACCGTTAGAGTTGAGGAACTCACGGCTGATGTCGCAGATGGTCTTGCCTCTCCAGGTCATAGTGAGCCTGGGCTCAGCCTTGACGGTGGCGACGACGGTCGCCTCAAGGTTCTCGCTCTCAGCGAGGGCGAGGAAGCGCTCCTCGTTTTCCTTTTCTATAACTACTGCCATCCTCTCCTGCGACTCGCTGATAGCCAGCTCGGTGCCGTCGAGGCCGTCGTACTTCTTAGGAACTCTGTCAAGATAGATGTCAAGTCCGTCAGCCAGCTCGCCGATAGCGACCGAGACGCCGCCCGCGCCAAAGTCGTTGCAGCGCTTTATCATACGGCTGACCTCTTTGTTTCTGAAGAGGCGCTGGAGCTTTCTCTCCTCGGGTGCGTTACCCTTCTGCACCTCGGCGCCGCAGGTCTCAAGCGAATGAAGATCGTGCGACTTAGACGAGCCGGTCGCGCCTCCGCAGCCGTCTCTGCCCGTTCTGCCGCCGAGAAGGACGATGAGGTCGCCTGCCTCGGGGCGCTCACGGCGCACGTTTTCCTCGGGGGCGGCGGCAATAACGGCACCGACCTCCATATGCTTTGCGGCATAGCCGTCGTGATATATCTCGTCAACGATGCCCGTGGCGAGGCCGATCTGGTTTCCGTAGGAGGAATAGCCTGCCGCCGCCGTGGTCACGAGCTTTCTCTGCGGGAGCTTGCCCTTGAGGGTCTCGTTTATCGGCTTGAGGGGATCTGCCGCACCGGTGAGACGCATCGCACCGTAGACGTAGGATCTGCCGGAGAGGGGGTCTCTGATCGCACCGCCGATGCAGGTTGCCGCACCGCCGAAGGGCTCGACCTCGGTCGGGTGGTTGTGCGTTTCGTTTTTGAAGAGGAGGAGCCAGGGCTCTTCCCTTCCGTCGTGGTTGACGGTCATCTTGACCGTGCAGGCGTTTATCTCCTCCGACTCGTCGAGCTTATCGAGCTTGCCCGCCAACTTTAAGCACTTAGCGGCGAGCGTTCCGAGGTCCATAAGCGTGACGGGCTTCGTCCTGCCGAGCGACTCCCTTGCCGCAAGATAGCTCTTGTATGCATCCTCGATGATTGGGTCCTCAAAGCTGACCGAATCGATGATGGTGTTAAAGGTGGTGTGGCGGCAGTGATCCGACCAATAGGTGTCGATCATCTTAAGCTCGGTGAGGGTGGGGTCTCTTCTCTCACCCCTGAAATACTCGCGGCAGAAGGCTACGTCGCCCTCGTCCATCGCAAGTCCGTGCTCCTTAATGAAGGCGGGGATGTCGCCGTCGGCAAGGGCGGTAAAGCCCGAAAGCACCTTAACGTCGGGGGGAGTGAGCTGCTCGGTGGCGAGGGTAGCCCTCTCGCCAAGCTCAGCCTCTCTGGCCTCAACGGGGTTGATGACGTGCTTTTTTATAGCGGCAAGCTCGGCCTCGGAGGGCTCGCCCGAAATGACGTAGACCTTAGCCGATGCAACCCGGGGCTTCTCGCCCTGCGAGATAAGCTGGATGCACTGCGCCGCGGAATCAGCCCTCTGATCAAACTGACCGGGCAGATACTCGGTGGCAAACACGTAGCCCCCCTCGGGGAGAGCCTTAAAGGTGTTGTCGAGCTGGGGCTCGGAGAACACCGTCTTTATTGCGTAATCGAAAAGCTCCTCGGTGATGTTCTCGACGTCGTAGCGGTTTATCACCCTGACGCCCGAGACCGAGCTGATGCCGAGGAAGGTGGATATCTCGGATGCGAGAGCTCTCGCCTCGTTATCAAGTCCTTCCTTCTTTTCAACGTAAATACGGTAGACCATTGACTATCCTTTCTTTAGTATGGCGCACCCCGTGTGGGCTTATAGCTGCGCCAAATGTACGTCTATATATAAGGTGCGGTCGGACGTGGCACCCCGTGTCGGGTTTTTGAGCCTTATGCCGACCTCATAGATGCGTTAAGCCTCTTTGGCCATAAGCGCACGGGCGCCTATGTCGCGCCTGTAAAATGCGTTTTCAAATCCGACCTTCTCTACCCTCTCATACGCAAGGGAGAGAGCCGCCTCAAGGGTGGGTGCGGTGGCACAGACGCCAAGCACTCTGCCGCCCGCCGTAAGGAGCTTATCTGCGTCGAGCTTAGCGCCGGCAACGTAGACGTTATCCTTAACCGAGGGGTCGATAGAGATGGGGTAGCCCGACTTATACGCCTCGGGGTAGCCTGACGACGCCATAATGACGCAGGCGGCGCTGTCCTTTGAGAACTCGACCTCGATCTCCGATAGTCTGCCCTCGGTCGTCGCCATCATCACCTCTAAGAGATCGCTCTTGAGAAGCGGGAGAACGACCTGCGTTTCGGGGTCGCCGAAGCGGCAGTTATACTCTATGACCTTGGGTCCTGCCTTGGTGAGCATCAGACCAAAATACAGACAGCCTCGGAACTCTCTGCCCTCCGCCTTCATAGCCTTTACGGTAGGAATGAATATATTTTGCATACAAATGTTTGCAATTTCGGGAGTGTAGTAGGGGTTCGGAGCGACGGTTCCCATGCCACCCGTGTTCAAGCCCTTGTCGTCGTCGAGCGCTCTTTTGTGGTCCATGGAGGACACCATCGGGACGACGGACGTGCCGTCGGTGAAGGCGAGCACCGAGACCTCGGGCCCCTCGAGAAACTCCTCGACTACGATGCGGCTGCCGCTCTTGCCGAATTTGCCCTCCTCCATAATGGAGCGGACGGCGTCGAGCGCCTCCTCCCTCTCGGTGGCGATAATAACGCCCTTGCCGAGGGCGAGGCCGTCAGCCTTTACGACCGTGGGGATAGGAGCATCCTTCAGATATTCGTAGGCGTCACGGGCGTTTTCAAAGACGCGGTAGTCTGCCGTCGGGATGCCGTACTTCTTCATTAAATTCTTTGAAAAGACCTTGCTGCCCTCGATGATAGCGGCGTTTGCCCTCGGGCCAAAGCAGGGCACTCCGATCTCCTCGAGCCTGTCCACACATCCGAGGACGAGCGGATCGTCGGGAGCGACGACGGCGTAGTCGATCTTATTTTTCTTAGCGAAGGCGACGATAGCGTCGATGTCCTTTGCCCCGATGGGCACGAGCTCTGCATCATCTGCCATTCCGCCGTTTCCGGGGAGGGCGTAGATGACCTCGACGGACTTATTTTCCTTCAGCTTTTTGATGATGGCGTGCTCTCTGCCGCCACCGCCGACAACCATAAGCCTCATAGCTGCCTCCTTAATGGTGGAAGAGTCTCATACCCGTGAAGGCGATGACCATTCCGTAGCCGTCGGCACACTCGATGACAAGGTCGTCTCTTACCGAGCCGCCGGGCTCGGCAATATAGCTTACGCCGCTCTTCTTTGCTCTCTCGACGTTATCGCCGAAGGGGAAGAAGGCGTCGGAGCCGAGCGAAACGCCCGACACCGTGTCAAGATAAGCTCTCGCCTCCTCGGCGGTGAGGGGCTCGGGGCGCTCGGTGAAATACTTCTGCCAGTTGCCCTCTGCGAGGACGTCCTCCTCGTTTTTGTTGATATATCCGTCGATGACGTTATCTCTGTCGGGGCGGGATAGGGTCGGAAGGAAGGGGAGGTCAAGCACCTTCTTATACTGTCTCAGATGCCAGGTGTCAGCCTTAGTGCCTGCGAGCCTCGTGCAGTGTATCCTCGACTGCTGACCCGCACCGACGCCGATAGCCTGTCCGCCGCAGGCGTAGCAGACCGAGTTCGACTGTGTGTATTTAAGCGTTATGAGCGCTATCGTAAGGTCGAGGACGGCGCTCTCGGGCAGCTCCTTGTTCTTGGTTACTATATTTTCGAAGAGGGATCTATCGATCTTGAACTCGTTTCTTCCCTGCTCGAAGGTTATGCCATATACCTGCTTATGCTCGATGGGATCGGGCTTGTAGTCGGGGTCGATGGCGACGATGTTGTAGTTGCCCTTCTTCTTAGTCTTAAGGATCTCGAGCGCCTCGGGCTCGTAGCCGGGGGCGATGATGCCGTCCGAGATCTCCCTCTTGATTATCTTAGCGGTGGTAACGTCGCAGACGTCGGAGAGCGCTATCCAGTCGCCGAAGGAGGACATCCTGTCGGTGCCTCTCGCTCTCGCATATGCGCAGGCGAGGGGGGAGTCGTTAAGCCCCTCTATATCGTCGACGAAGCAGGCACGTGCAAGCTCGGGCGAGAGGGGGAGTCCAACCGCCGCAGAGGTGGGGCTGACGTGCTTGAAGGAGGTTGCCGAGGGCATGCCCGTTGCCTCCTTCAGCTCCTTGACGAGCTGCCAGGAGTTAAAGGCGTCGAGGAAATTGATGTAGCCGGGTCTGCCCGAGAGGATCTCTATCGGGAGCTCGCTCCCGTCGTGCATATAGATCTTCGCAGGCTTCTGATTGGGGTTACAGCCGTATTTAAGCTCAAAGTCTTTCATCCTTTTCTCCTTTTTATGCATTCTTATTTATGATCCTCTCACTCACCGAGCCGTCCTCGAGAGAGGTGTAGCGGAGGTAGAGCGAGATCTTGTTATTTTCGTTGAGGTTTTCCCATATTTCCTTTGCGAATGCGTCGATATCCGAGGGGATAAGAACTCTCTCGGGCTCGCCGACGAAGGTGGGAATGGGGTTGCCGTCTGTGACGTAGGTGTGGATAAAATGACCGACGCCCGCAACCGAGGAATACTCGTAGAAGAACCTGTTGCAAGAGCTGCCCTCGGGATCTGCACTCTTGAGAATGGACATCTCGTAGCAAAGCTCGCCCTCCTCTATGAAGCTGACGGCGCTGATGCGGGGGGTGAGGTTCGGAGCGTCGGGCTCAAACTCCCTCGTTCTGAGAGCGGAGCGCATATCGCCGCCCGCCTTCATAGCCTCGTAGACCGTGTCGGTCTGGTCGCCGTTGGTGACGATGAGGGCGCCGTTATGCTCCCTTACCGCCGCATAGATGATGAGCGAGGGGTCGCTGACCTTGGATGCGTCGTAGGGCTCGGTGTAGAGGACGTTATCCTTCTTGACGAAGACCCTGTTTCTGGAGTTTTCGCTCCTGCCCATAATGAAATATGCGCTGACGGCGTATTTTCCGTCCTCGCTCTTGCCGACGACGATTCCTCTGCCGGGATAGGGATTTGATGCGAGGAGCTCGCCGATCTTATCTATCTTATATACGTTCATCGCTTTATCCTTTCTTATTTTCAAGCATCCGGCGGCAAACCAGCTCGGTTGCCTCGGGGAGGAGCTTCCACTCCGCCTCCTCCATAATGCGCCTCTGCAGGCTCTCGGGGGTGTCACCGTCCTTGACCTCAACAGCCCTTTGCAGGATTATCCTGCCGCCGTCGGGCACCTCGTTTACGAAATGGACGGTTGCTCCGCTGACCTTGACGCCATAAGCGAGAGCCGCCTCGTGGACCTTAAGGCCGTAGAAGCCCTTACCACAGAATGAGGGGATCAGGGAGGGGTGGACGTTGATAATTCTGTCACGGTAGTGGGAGGTGAAGCGCTCGGAGAGAATGGCAAGGAAGCCCGCAAGCACGATAAGCCCGATGTCCTCGCCGTCGAGGAGCGCCATCATCCTATCCTCAAACTCCTCCGCCGAGGCGCACTCGGAGCGAAGGACGGTTGCGGTCTTTATCCCCGCACGCTCGGCTCTCGTCAGGGCGTATGCTCCCGCCTTGTTTGAGAGGACGAGAGAGATCTCGCCCGACTTGATGAGTCCTTTGCGCTCGGCGCCGATGAGCGCCTCAAGATTGGTTCCGCCGCCCGAAACGAGAACGGCTATCCTTATCCTACTCACTCTACAAGCACCAAGCCTTCCTCACCCTCGGTGATGCTTCCGATCACGTAGGCGTCCTCACCCTCGGATCTCAGGATCTCGAGAGCCTTATCTACATCGTTTTTGTCAACAATGATTGTCATTCCGACGCCCATATTATAGGTGTTATACATATCTCGCTCGGGGATGCCTCCGACCTCTGCGATGAGCTTGAAGATCGGGAGAACCTCTACGTCGCACTTTTTGATGACGGCGGTGAGCCCCTCGGGGATGGAGCGAGGGATATTTTCATAGAATCCGCCGCCCGTGATATGGCTGATACCCTTGACCTTTACCGCCTCGATGAGCTTAAGCACGCTCTTGACGTAGATCTTAGTGGGTGTGAGGAGCGTCTCGGCGACCGACCTGCCGCCAAGCGCCTCGGAGGGCTCGTAGAGCGAGGGGGGATTGCTGTCTATATCAAAGACCTTTCTGACAAGAGAGAAGCCGTTTGAATGCACGCCGCTCGACTTTAAGGCGATGATGACGTCGCCGGACTTAACACGGGTCTTGTCTATCACCTCGGACTTATCCACGATGCCGACGGCAAAGCCTGCGAGATCGTAGTCCTCCTCGGGCATAAGGCCGGGATGCTCGGCGGTCTCTCCGCCTATAAGAGCGGCACCCGACTGAACGCAGCCCTCGGCAACGCCGCCGACGATGGAGGCGATCTTTTCGGGAACGTTTTTGCCGCAGGCGATATAGTCAAGGAAGAAGAGGGGTCTTGCGCCCACGCAGATGATGTCGTTGACGCACATAGCGACGGCGTCGATGCCGATGGTGTCGTGCTTGTCCATAAGTATAGCGAGCTTGACCTTGGTGCCGCAGCCGTCGGTGCCCGAGACGAGGACGGGCTCCTTCATACCGGCTATCGGAAGGCCGAAGCAGCCGCCGAAGCCTCCGACGTCATCGAGGCAGCCCTCGTTTTTTGTTCTTTTGATGTGAGCCTTCATAAGCTCTACGGCACGGTAGCCGGCGGTGATATCTACGCCCGCCGCCTTGTAGCTTTCAGATCTTGAGTCCTTCATTTATGCCTCACTTTCGGTCTTCTTGGTGTCATATTTACTTACGTATTTCTGCATCGGGGGAGTTGGATAATTTCCGTCGAAGCACGCCTTACAAAAGCCGCCTGCAGATGTGCCCTCCGCAATTTTTTCGACGTCGGAGAGCTCGAGGAAGCCGAGCGTGTCAGCACCGACGATCTTTGCGATCTCATCGGTGGTGTAGTTGCAGGCTATGAGCATCTCGCGCGAGTCTATATCCGTGCCGTAATAGCAGGGATTTAAGAACTTCGGAGCAGAGGAGCGAAGATGCACCTCGGTTGCCCCCGCTGCACGGAGAAGCTTGACGATGCGTGCGGAGGTGGTGCCTCTGACTATCGAGTCGTCGACGAGGACTACCCTCTTGCCCTTTACCGCCGCAGCGATGGGATTGAGCTTTATCCTGACCTTATCCTCCCTGTTGTCCTGCCCGGGAGCGATGAAGGTCCTGCCGATATATTTGTTTTTAATAAGTCCTATCTTATAGGGGATGCCCGACGCTTCGGAATAGCCGAGCGCGGCGTCAAGCCCCGAGTCGGGAACGCCGACGACTACGTCTGCCTCGACGGGATGCGCCTTTGCAAGCAGCTCTCCCGCACGGCGTCTGGCCTCCTGGACCGACACTCCCGCGATCGCTGAGTCGGGTCTTGCTGTGTAGATATATTCGAATATACAGAGCCTCTCGGGGGCGGTGGCGCAGTTATCCGTTATGGATCTTGCCTCGCCGTCGGTAAAGACGATTATCTCACCCGGCATGAGCTCACGGATGGGCTCGGCACCTACGGCATCGAGCGCCGACGTTTCGGATGCGACGACGAATCTGCCGTCCTGCCTCCTTCCGTAAACGAGCGTATGTATACCGTTCATATCCCTTGCCGCAACTATCTTGGATGGGGACATAAGGACGATGGCGTAGCCGCCCTCGAAGCGGCGCATAGCCCTCTTCAGAGCCTCCTCTATCGAGGGGGCGTCGAGCCTCTCTTTGATTATCGCACCCGAGATGATCTCGGCGTCGGATGAGGTGTGGAAGATCATTCCGCCAAGCTCAAGCTCACGGCGCAGGGGCCCCGAATTTACGAGGCAGCCGTCGGTCGCAAGTGCGAGCCTGCCCTTGATGTGGTTAACTGCGAGGGGCTCGGCGTTTATCGTGCCTCTCGTGCCGAGGGTGCCGTATCTCGTGTGGCCGATAGCCATACTGCCCCGTCCGAGCGAGGCGAGAGTCTCGTGGCAAAAGACGTCGCCGACCAGCCCCGCACCCTTATGGATCGAGAAAACTCCGTCGTCGTTTACGGCGATGCCCGCCGACTCCTGGCCTCTGTGCTGGAGGGCGTAAAGGCCGTAGTAGGTCACCGAGGCGACGTCGCCCTGCTCCTCACCGTATATTCCAAAAATTCCCATATATCCTCCCCTCAGTCAGCGAAGCGTGCAGATATCTCTCTATCCTTTGCGAGCACCTTCTCGTGCGATGCCGAGCGGACCTCCTCAAGCCTCGCCGCAAGGTCGGGCTCGGAGAGAGCGAGGATCTCGGCGGCGAGATGTGCGGCGTTTGCCGCTCCGTCGATGGCGACGGTTGCAACGGGGATGCCGGAGGGCATCTGCACCGTGGAGAGGAGGGCGTCGATGCCGCCCGTATTCTTTGACGAGATCGGGATGCCGATGACGGGCAGGGTGGTTGCCGCCGCTATCGCACCCGCAAGATGCGCCGCCATGCCTGCCGCAGCGATGATAACGCCAAAGCCGTTCGCCTTAGCACCCGTGACGAATTCTCTGCACTCGACGGGGCTCCTGTGCGCCGAATAGATATGGACCTCGTGCGGTATGCCGTAATCCTTAAGAACTGCGATGCCCCGCTCAACAATAGGAAGATCGCTGTCGCTGCCCATAATGACTGCCACTTTTTTCATAATACATCCCTTTCTTCATTAAGTTTTCTATTAAAAAATGAAAGCGCCGACCTTAAAAACAAATAAGGGCAGTTCTACCCCATATCGGTAGAACTGCCCAGACGGTCGACAATCAATAGGATCCCTGCTCCTTTGCGGTCTGTTCCGCCGGCGCTAAGCCTGTCCGTCAGTAACAAGGATCTATACCGCTCTTATTTTAGCATAGAGCCGTCCTTCTGTCAAGATATTTTATTTAAAATACTCTTTATAGTATGCGTGCGAGGCTTACTGGCGGAAGAGGAAGAGATAGACCTCGTGCTTTCCGACCTTGACGCTGAGCGAGCCGTCGAGGGGTATGCTTTCCTCTGACGTGGAATAGCCCCTGCCTCTCGTGCCGCCGCCGAGCATTCCCTTTACCGAATAGGAGGTGAAGCCGCCCATGACCGTGAGATTTATCCTGCCCGAGTAGCCGCCCGTAGCAAGAAGCAGCGCACCCTCGCCGGATGCCGAGATAGCTCCGAGGGTATAGAGCTCACGTCGGTAGTTATCCGTCGTGTAGACCTCCGTCCCCATAGATAAGAGCCTGCCGAACGCCTCCAGGACACCCCACGCCGCATATCTATGCAGGCTCGTGCAGTCGTCGACGGTAAAGACGGCGTTGTGTGGCGAATATGGATGGAGGTTGTCGTATAGCATCATATCAATGCTCGACTCCTCGGCGGATATGAGTACGGATGCCAAGAGGGCGGGATATTCCCTTGAAAATTTAATGCCCTCCGAGGATGCGAAGCGGAAGGAGGAAACGACCGACTGCGTGCGGCGAAGCCCGTGCTGCATCAGATAATTTTTAGCGTAGTTTGCGTGCAGGGCAAGCTCCTCGGCGCTCTCGGCGTGACACTCCCAGGTGAAGAGGTCGAGAGGTGCCGCCGTTTCGGGCGAGGTGATATAGCGGAGGAAGCCCTCGAGGAAAGAGAGATATCCGCGCTCCCTCGCCGTGGCGTTATAATGGTTTAAGGAAGCGAAGCCGCCCGAGGAGTAGCCGCCGATCTTCAGCGTGGGAAAGACCGAGCGCAGATGGCAGGCGACGGTGCGGTAAAAGGAGTAGAAATCCTCCGCTCGGGCAAAGCCGAAGCGATCGGCGCCCGGCCAGATCTCGATCATCTTAACGCCGAGCTTAGGGCCGCCTGCCCAGCCCTTGGTATATCTAAGAATGATCTTTTCGGCTATGCGAGCCCACTTCTCTGCCCCGACGTGCGGTGCGGGATAGCGGAGGGGATGCTCGGGGATGCTCTCGCCGAGGGAGAGCAGGATAGATGCTCGAGACGCCTTTATGGCCGAGAGATAGCTGTCCGTGTAGGAAAAGTCGTAGGACTCGGGCAGGCGCTCGTCGAGCATAGGGTCGGGGAAGATGCGACAGATATCGAGAAAGCCGAGGGCGCCCCTTGGCATCTCCGCTCCCCTCGTCCTGACCACGGGGAGGTGCATAGCACTATATTCCTCGGTCAGATCTATCGCCCTTTCGGTGTCAAAAAGAGGGCCAAGCACTACGCCCGAGAGCGGCTTTATCCTTCCCATCCTGCGTGAGAAATCAACGGTTATAAACTTTTCAAGCATAGGTTTACCTCCTTTTTGACAATTATTATTTGCATATATGCGCTTTTTATGGGTGGTTTGGTTGGTTTTTGCGAAGCCGCAGCTTGGTCCTATGTTTATGAAGCTGAGTCATCTAGGCGTCCTTTGCGGTGTCCCGCGCGGTCTGATCCTGCGCTCCCTCTGCAAGGGGTGTGTCCGATGTGAGAGAATTCTCTTCTATGCGCAAAGCGTCCCTTTCTATGGATGCGTATTCGTCCTCGATGTTGTAGGTCCAGCCGTCGCCCGAGATCTCGTGCGCTCTGTGAACGGTCACGAAGGCGTTTTTGTCAATCGAGGAGACGATGGCGATAAAGGTTGAATACTGGCTGATGGCAAAGGTACACATAAGGAGCTTCTTTTCCGTATGCGAGAAGCCGCCCTCGACGGTGGAGACCGTCGTGGTCCTGTTCATCTGCCTGATGACCTGTGCGCTGATCTCGGAATACTTATCCGAGACGACCTGTGCGATAAGAGCGCTCTGCCCGCCGAGGAAGATCTTGTCTATCGCTATGGCGCAGATAAACGCCGCAACGATGCCGAGCAGGGTAAGCACGATGTCACGGCTGACGAACATACCAAACAGAACGATAGCTCCGTCGGTGACGAAGATCATAACCGAGCTTTTAAGCTTAGGGAAGAACTTGCATATAGTGAGCGGGATGATGTCCGAGCCGCCCGTAGAGCCTCCGCCGAGGAAGGTGAGCGCACAGCCGACACCGAAGGACGCACCGCCGAAGAGAACGGCAAGGATGATCGTAACGCCGCCGTAGCCTGCGTACATCGGCGAGGTGAGATTAAAGAAGCCACCTGCGATATTGCTCTCGGCGAGCCAGGAGGCAAACATAAGCACTATCGGATAAACTATTGTAGAAACGAGCGTCTGTATCGCAAACTTCTTTCCGAGGAAGATAAGCCCGACGAAGAATAAAGCCCAAACGAGAATAGACGCCCAGACGTCCGCCGTGATCTCGCCAAGCATAGGCAGGTCACGGAAGAGCCGCTCGAAAATTATGCCAAGGCCGGAAACTCCGCCCGTGACCAGCCCGAACGGAATGATAAAGAGTCCGGCGCCGATGGCGAGGATAGCCGTCCCGAGGATAACAAGGATCGTATCCTTGATCAGTCTTATTCTTCTTTTCCTTTTGATCAATGCGATTTCAGACATATTTACCTCAATATTTGTAAATGATTATTGTCATTAATGGAACAATTAGCCGTTCAACGTCGCTTTTATTCACGCTAGTGCGGTTAACGAACGCTTGCTCTGCGGTGTGTTGTACGGTGCTTTGTACTGCGGTGCGAGGGCTTGCTTAAAGCTCTGATAGCGAGCTCTTTTGCCGATTTGAGTATGGGCTTTGCCGATTTGAGTATGGGCTTCTGCCGCCTTGTGTGCGAGCTTCTGCCGCCTTGTGTGCGAGCTTTTGCCGCCTTGTGTGCGAGCTTTTGCCGCCTTGTGTGCGAGCTTTTGCCGCCTTGTGTATGAGCTTCTGCCGCTTTGACGGTGGGCTTTTTGCCACCTAATATTTTACAATATTTTTATCCCTTTGTCAATCTTTTAAACGAAAAGCGGCAGGGTTACTTCCCTGCCGCTTGAAACAGCGTGTATTTTAACACCCGTGGGTGTATTTCGTCACTCCTCCTCGTAGTAGATGGGCTGATCGTTCTTTGCCGATTCGATTTCGGAGAAGGCTATATCCATCGACTGACGGACAGACTCGAGCGAGATGTTCTGACACTCCTTGTCGTCTGCAACCCACTCTACGAAGGCTCTCATCTCGTTCATATAGCAGCTGGTTTCGCTGACGAGGGGAACGATGGTCTCGTCTGAGGTGTAGACGGTGAGCTTGCCGTCCTTGATGACCGCCGTGGCACGCTCAAAGTTGATTATAACTCTCGCCTCGAAGGGGAAGGAGCCGAACATTGCCCAATCCGCCGCCGTGGTGACGAAGAGGCCGTCGTAGAAATACTGCGTAAAGATGCTCTCAAGCTCGTTCTTGTTAGAGGTTGACACCGAGCGCAGGCAATCCGGCACGCCGAAGAGCCAATGTGCAAGGTCAACGTCGTGGACGTGCATATCTATCGCACATCCGCCCGAGAGCTTGGGATCGAGGATCCAGTTATTCCACGTCCAGGTGGGGGTTGCGCTATATCTCGAGAACTCGGCGCGAAGGGGTCTGCCGAAGGCGCCGTCGTCTATATACTCCTTAAGCTTGAGGAAGGCGGGGTCGAAGCGGAGCGCGTGACCGATCATAAGCTTTGCGTTATTTTTCTTTGCCGACTCCATCATCCTGTCACAGGACTCGGGGCTGAGCGCCATCGGCTTTTCCGAAAATACGTGGACGCCACGGTCCATAGCGTAGGTCGCAACCTCCTCGTGAAGATAGGTCGGGAGGGTCGAGATAATGAAGTCCGGCTTTTCCTTTTCGATCAGCTCACGGTAATCCTCGTAGAACGAGAGGTTTGAGAAATCCACCTTCGAGATGTCGACCGTGCCGAGGTTGATCTTAACGTTCGAGGTGAACGCCGAGGGGTCTGCGCCGCAGAGCGCAACGAGCTTGATATCTCCCCTCTCCTCGTCGAGGGCAAGCAGGTTTCCAAGCTGGAGCTTGCCGAGGCCGCCGAAGCCTATGATAGCATACTTTAACATTTTTTCTCCTTACGCCCGTCGGTTTCCCGGGGCGATTTTACTTTTTTCAAGTGTATTATAGCACACAAGGACGAATATGTCAACGAGGGGCGGGGAGAGTGGCAAAACAAAAAGAGAAAACCTATCGGGCAGTCTTGACGCCGACAGGTCTCCTCTTTCGTTTTTTTATCCTAACCCCCGACCCCTTGAGGCGGCGGGATACGTGGCGGGTAAAATCACTTCGTGCCCATATACTCTACACGGTATTCCTCGGGGATGCCGAGACCGGAGAGATCTGCCATAAAGCCGTTCTTTTCTGCGTTGTAGAGCGCCCAGATAACACGGAGGCTCTGGAGAGCCGCACGTCCGTTGGTGAGAGGAAGCGTGCCGTTGTTTACGCACTGTGCGAAGTGTCTGATCTCGTACTGGGTCTGCTTATCGCGGTTTGCATCACGGGTCCAAAGCACGGTCATCTTCTGTCTTTCGAGAAGCTCGCCGGGCTTGTGCTGGTATGCGCCGTCGTAAAGTCTGACCTCACCGGAGTTATGCTCGTACTCAAGCATACCCTTTTCGGTGTGGATCTGGATGTCGTAGTCAAGGCGGGTGCCTCTTGCGCCCCAGGTCGCACCGTGGTAGCCTACTGCACCGTTCTTGAACTTAATGATCATAGCGCTGGTGCCCTCACGGAGCATCCAGGGGGTGCCGAGGTTAGTGCCTACGTGTGCGCCGGTCTCAGGCTCGCCCATGAACCAAAGCATGATATCTACGTAGTGGCAGCCGTGGCTGAAGAGCTGACCGCCGCCCATCTTTGAGGTGTTGAGATACTTGGGAAGGCCGTACTCGTCAACGGCATCTGTGCCGGAGAGCTGCTCGGTCCATACCGACATCTTGAAGGGTGTGCCGTACTCACCGCTGTCAACGAGCTGCTTAAGCTTAACGACACCGGGCCAGAAGCGCACGGGATATGCGCACATAAGGGTGACGCCCTTCTTCTCGCACATCTCAACGAGGCGAACGCCCTCCTCCTCGGAGTTGCAAAGAGGCTTCTCCATAAGGATATGCTTGCCGCGCGTTGCGAAGAACATACCGATCTCATAGTGGGTCTCGTGGGTGGTAGCAACGAGAACTGCGTCTACGTCGTCTACCATATCTCTGTAATCGCTGTAAACCTTTGCGCCGTTGCCAAGCGCCTCAGCGACGACCTCGGCTCTGTCGATGTAGAGGTCGCAGCATGCGACGATCTCGATCTCCTCGACGAGGTTGAGGTTCTTTGCGTGGGCTGCCATCATCTTGCCGCAGCCGATAAGTCCGAGTCTGATAACCTTGCTCATTTCTTCTATTCCTCCTCATGGAATATTGACATTTATAATTATCGGGTTTATAATTGTGTTGCGATCCATCAGGCGCAACCAAACACATTTTAGCACAGAAAATGCAAGCGGTATATAGACTATTAGACATAAAATTTGCACTATTAGGTCAATTTTCGGAAGAAGGAGGGCAATATGAAGCGATACGAAATTACGGCTATACCCGATCACCTGCGGGTGAGATCCATCGTCGCCGTGCTTAGTCGGAGCTTTCATAGCGCTCCCATAACCTTAAAAAATCTTGAGGGCGAGAGGCACGACTTCCCCGAGCTGATCTACGTCAAGTCGGGCGACAGGGTCCAGCTCGTCAACGACACGATGTATCCCCTGGCGGCGGGGCAGATGATGATCTACGCACCGCTCGACGCACACACGGGGGCAGGCACGGCAGAGGTCTATATCCTCAGCTTCACGGCGGACTTCGGCAGGCTCCCCCCGATCTACAACAGGGTCATCTCGCTCACGGAGGCTCAGGCGGTAGAGCTTGAGCGCATTATGGAGGAGGGGCTTGAATGCTACGAGCTGAGGAGCCCCGGCTCGTCCGTCGGCGGTATGGTGCCGAGGGAGGGCGTGTCTGACTACGACCTTCAGAGGCTGAAGCGTGATCTCGAGCTCTTCCTTATAGATATATATAAGAGTGAGGGACTGCTCGGCGCTGCCGACGTATCGGGCAAGAGGCTCACGGAAAGGGAGCAGTTTGACGCCGTGGTAGCGACGCTGCGCACGAGGCTAGGCGACGAGCTGTCGCTCTCGGATATAGCCGCGGCATCCTCGATGAGCGTCTCAAAGCTTAAGGGCCTCTTCCGTAAATACGCAGCCTCGGGGCCCATCGACTTCTTCATCGAGCTTAAGCTTGAGCGAGCAAAGGAGCTTATCCGCACGGGCGGCGCAAACCTCACCGAGATCGCCGAGGCGCTCGGCTTCTCTTCTCTTGCCTATTTTTCAAGGCTGTTCAAATCCCGCATCGGCGTCTCCCCCTCCGTATGGGAGAGCCAGCACTGCGGCAGCGGCTTAAGGTGACGTGTAGCGGATTAAGGTGACGTCTAGAGGATCAAGCTGACGTGTAGCGGCTTAAGCTGACGTGGGCGATGTCGCAAAAAGGTTTTTTTGCAGAAATATCTACGGAAATGTAAACTTTTATTAGAGTATATGTTATTTTTAGCGAGCGTAGAGCCGGAGAGTGCATCTATGCTCGCTTTTTTGTTTGCTTATTTCTTGGCGATATATTCGCTTCGGTCGAGCGGTATTTACATAAAAAAGAAAAGAGATAGCAGATCACGGAAAGCAACCGAAAAGCTATCTCTTTTACTATCAGCCATAAATTATAGAGCTACGAGGCGCGCCAATCTCGCCATTATGAGCTTTGTAGCCATGACTCATATAAGATCGGCGGTTTTGTAGGTCGTGTAGCCCTCGTAACGATAGCTCGTGTCGATTCCCTTCATAAAGAGCTGTCTATCGTTTACTTTATCGGTGAGGGCGTTTCTTAAAAGGTGCTTGATCTCGACGTCCTTAACGGGGCTCCTCTCCATTGCGAGCAGGTAGTCCTCCTTATCAACGAGGCTCCAGTCGATGACCATGCCGATTTCGGATTTAAGGAGATGATCGAGCCAGATGCGCATCGCACGGCCGTTTCCCCCTCTAAAGGGATGCGCCACGTTCATTTCAACGTATTTTTCAATTATCTCGTCAAAGCTGCTTTGAGGCATCCTCTCGATGCTTTGAAGCGCCGCCTCAAGATACATTACAGGCGCAAATCTGAAGCTTCTCTTAGCGATATTTACCTTTCTTATCCTTCCCGCAAACTCGTATATATCGGAGAAGATGAAGGCGTGTATCTTAGATAGAGCTTCAAAGCTGCCCGCCTTTAACGATGCCAGATAATTCGTTTCAAAAAGCTCTGCCGCCCTGGTCTTGCTTATGCGCTCCTCTTCACGAGCGAGCTCGGAGGAACCGCTGATTCCGAGTTTATTATCAAGCGCCATAACTACTCCTTTCGGTGCGGTTTTGTTATTTTTATTATATCATAAATCCATATGCTTTTCAAGGGAATGATAAAGATTTTTGCAGATTGCGGATGGTCCTTTATAGGGTTTACACCACTCACGGCGGAAATAGCTTTCACACGGCTAGAGTTGTGGATTTCTAGGAGAGTAGGCGCACCCGTAACAGGAATTTGCTCCGTCTTACAGGCTTCCCACAGGGAAGGACGGAGCAATGTTTCGAACCTGTAACTAACCCTTAGGAGTGCTTTCCTACCGTAAAGTAGCGTTAAAAATGCGGTTTTTCTTGATTTTCGTGCTTTTTATGCCCTAAAATGCGTCTATTTTAAGGCTTTTTGTTCTTTAATTGATTGAATATTCTATATTTCTCGCTCATATCATAGAGTGAGGAAGTGTTATTTTTCTGCTGTATAAGGGCATAGAAATAGGCGGCAGACTACGTTATGTAGCCCACCGCCGTACTGTTTTTCAAGTCTGTGCGTGCTTTGTGCGTTACAGGCTTTTATTTTTTAAGTTGTCCACGGAGTAGGCACGCCGTCTATGTAACGCCAATATTTATAGGTCGTATCCGTAGGTTGACTCTCCGAATAATAATACACC
>JAFVXI010000014.1 GCA_017501245.1 Clostridia bacterium | reverse complement strand
GGTTCCGGACTTTGCGGAATCCTTCTTGATCTGCCAATAGGTGTTGCCAAGCTCGTCGGTGACCTTGGTGATCGAGTCACCCGCTTCAGCGTTAGAGAGGGTAGCCGCCTCGAGCGCGTCCATATCGTAGACGACTACTCTGTCGGAGGTGGTAACAACCTCTTCGGTTACCTCCTCTGCAAACGCGCTGAACATGCCGAAGCAGGAAAGCACGAGGGAGAGAAGGAGGGTTGCCGCGAGGATCTTAGTAAGCTTCTTCATAGGTTTACTCCTTTATGAAAAAAATAATACCAATTAAATTAGGCATACGCCCTTAGTATAGTAATATTTTACCACTTTTAAAATATAAAGTCAACGGTTTTTGTGTAACTTGACAATAATAAGTAAACTTAGACAAAAATCCTGCGTGCGCACGATGTTTAAGAAGGAAGGTTTTTGACTGGGAGGGATGTGCGATTTTCATCATTTTTCCGTGCTGCCGCCTGTGCGGCGAGGGAGTCTAATAATAAGCTTTTCTGCTTGTAAAAGGGCGCAAATGCAAATGATAGTTAACATAAATTGACAGCTCCGAACCCAATCTTTATAGGCTTCAGTGGCTCTGGCGAGCGGATTTTTGCCCTACCCTGACGGGTGCTTGCGAGCGTTTTTGCCCCTCCTTTTGCCCCGGTTTATTTTTGTGCATTTTGACCTAAATAGGCAAAGAAAAGAAAAAAGCGGCAGGTGATTTCACCTGCCGCTGAAGGGTTAAATATTTAGCTTTTTAAGCCGGGAAAACCAAGCCAAAGCCCTTTATCAGAGCGTAGCCTGATATGCCTTAGCCTTAGCGTTGTAGACGAGTATAGCGTCTACTAAGCCGAGGTAAGCATCGGTCTTTTCAGCCTCGGGCATGATGCCGAGATAGCCTGCAAGATCGAGCGCACCCGATGCGCCGCCGAAGCTGACGGTGATAGCGTCGGTGAGCTGATAAGCGTTAAGAGCGATCCTTACGACGTCGCCGCCCTTGAGTGCCTTGGTTTCGCTGACGGTGTCAGCGCCGTCCTTATAGCTGAAGGTTACCTCACCCTCGAAGCCATCCTTGACGAGAAGCTCGAAGACGAACTGCGTGTCAAGCACGAGACGAGCGGAGGAGAAGATGCCGAGCGAGCCTGCATCGGTCTTGCCCTCGCCGAGAGCGGGAGCCTCAAGAGATGCCGCCTTGTAAGCATCGTGAGCCATAAGAGCCTCAAGCTTAGCGTCTACCTTAGCTGCGGGAGCGTTGTAAACCGCTGCCTTAACGATGTAGTTAAGAAGCGATGCTACGACCTCCTCGCCCTCGGTGGAAACGCTGTCGCTGTCGAAGATGGACTGGATATAGTCAAGCACGGAGACCTCGGTGTTGATGATGGCGGAGGTTCCGTTTTCATCGATGACCTTGAAGCTGATCGGGATCTCCTTAGCAGCGGTGGTGGGATCGATGCCCGTGATGGTGAAGGCCTTGTAAGCCTCGCCACCGTAATTTACGTCATATACGGGGAGATTGTTCTCGCCGCAGTAGATATGCTCGTAGGAGTCGCCGCCAAAGGTTGCGGGAAGGTAGATGTTAAGAGCGAGATCGCTCTCTACCGAGACGTTAGCCTTGATGGCGCCCTTGTAGTTGATCACAGCCTCGTAAGCACCGTCGGTGTTGTAGAACCACTCGTACTTAAGGAGGCTCGACTCAACGGGAAGATCTACGGGGATGCCCTCAGCGTTTGCGGGGTCGCCGAGATAGCCGTAGAACTCATACTCGTGGCCGTCATAGATGTATGCGTGAGACTCGATCTTCTCGGTGTATACCCAAGGAGCAACGCCCTCAACACCTCTTCTGATCCACTGATAGCCGGGCTCGAGGTTGAAGTCGACGACGGCGGTCTCACCGATGACGAACTTCTCTTCTCTGCCGGAGGGCATGCCGACCTCGGCACCGAGGTTGAAGCTGACCGCAGCTGCGATCTTAGCCTTGTTGTTAACGGCTGCCTGCTCGGCATTTGCTGCGTTGATCTGAGAGCCCATTACCGTGAGGTCGGTGGTGAGCTTGTAGTTGTCCTTATAAAGGAGGGTGTCGGAGTAGCCGCTCGTCGCCTGATCTACGATGTAGCCCTGTGCAACGACGTCGGTGTTGTTAATAGTGATATTGCTGTCAAGTGTAAACTGCTGGTTAGCATCTACGGTCTTTCCGTCGTAAGCGGCGAGGAAGTTAGCAACGTCACTTGTTACGATAGAGGAGCCGAGAGTGAGCTTAGAGCCGTCCACGGTCACGTCAAGACTGTTAGCATTTACAGCAAGAGCCTCGTTGGGTACGAAGGAGACGGGATCAAGGGTGGTGTCCCAGGTTCCGCTGGAGTTAGCATAGAAGAGTGCATTCACGAGACCGGAGGTGTCGGAGGTGAGGTTGGAATCCAGGACCTTGACCTTAAGGTTGGAGCCGCCCATTCTCTTTCCGCCGGAGGCGGAGTTGGCGACGTAGACGACGGATGCACCGGTCACGTTGACGGTGGAGCCGTCGATGACGAGCGCTCCGAGAGTATCAGCCGAGCCCTTAAGATCGGTGAGAGCACGGGTGGAGTTGACTACGCAATTCTTATAGATAATGGTTCCGCCGCGCTGATCAAAGAGACTTTCCGAGGTGATATTTACAGTACAGTTCTCAAACACCCAGATGTTAGAGCCACTAAGAAGCGAGAGCTCTGCACCGGCGACGTTGATCGTACCGTTCTTGAAGAGTACCTTCGTCAGCGTCTTTGCAGTGAGGTTGAAGGCACGCTTAGCGTTTTCAAGGGTGAGGGTGTGACCGTTGAGGTCGATCGAGAAGTCTCTCGCTACGGTATTGCCGTTGGAGTCGATCCTGTAAAGGTCGTGGGTCTCCTCTGCGTTATAAACGTAGTCCTTAAGGAGCTTAAGGTCGGAGGAATATCCGATAGCGAGCGAGTCGGTTACGGCAGCTATCTGATTGTTCTTAAGATAGTTAAGATCACGGTCATCGACGATAGTGCCCGCCGAAAGATCAAGGGTGGCGTACTGACGGATGAAGACCTTGTCCTTAGAGCCTCTCGTGCCGGGGGTGAGTACGTTGCCGTCAACGTCCTTCCAGGTGATGTTAGCGTTAACGTCCTGAACCATGGGAGAGGAGATAGAGCGATAGAGGGTAACGACGTCGCCGTCCACGAGGGAGGCGTCAAGCTCGTCGTAGTGGTAGATCTCGATGGGCTCCTCAACGCCGACTCTCTCGACGGTAGCCCAGAGGTTATCCTCCATCTCGGGGGTGTCCTCAAGAGCGTACTTAAGATCGGGGAGATCAGCGAGGGTGACGCCCGCATTTCCGAGAACGCCGTCAGCGGTCATAGGACCGTCATAGCCGTGCTTGAAGGTCTTGTAGGTGAAGTTAGCGAAGAGGGTCTCGCAGTCTGCACCGTTCTTGGATGCTGCATCCGTAGAGATACGGTTGAACCAGAAGCTGGTGGCATCCGACTTGATGTTAGGAAGGACGCCGCAATAGATGCCGTCCATATATACGTAGATCTTCCACTGAGAGGGGATGGCATAGCCATACTCGTCAACTGCTGAGAAGTCGTATACGATGGTTACGTTAAGCCACTCGCCGGGAGTGACCGCGGGGGCGATGTGTCCTCCGCCGTTGTTAGTAGAGAGATAGAAGTTCTCGGTGTCGGTTCCGTTCAGCTGAACGTAGTTCTGCTGAGAGTGGGTTCCTGCGTTATTATACCAACGGTTATGGAAATAAACGCCCTCAAGGAAGCTGGTCTTGGTCGCGATGTCGAAGTCGATGACGAAATAGTCGGTGTTCTTTTTATTGCTGATGACTCTGTTATCAACGCCGTCGGAGCCGAGCGAGCCGGTATACTTGTTGTTGATATAGACGCTGGTGGGAGCCTGAGCGAGCCAGAAGTCGCCGCTGCTGCCCGCAGTAGAGATGTCGAAGCCGTCGTAGTTCATCTCCCAATAGCCGTCCTCATTGCGGATCATATTAGGTCCGTTGGTGCCGTTGGTGACGGTAAGCTTCTTTTCGGTTTTGGCATCGAGGTCAAACACGACCTCGCCGTATGCTACGCTGTCGTCCGCATCGGCTGCAAACGCACTGAACATGCCGAAGGCGGTCAGCACGACTGCAAGAACAAGAACGAGAGCAACTGCTCTGGAAAATCTTTTCATGCAAAAATCTCCTTTATTAATATATCCTGCGGGCGGGCGAGCCGCCCGCAGATGATGTGGTCAATAACGTCTGTGCCGAATTACTCAGCCTCGACGTCCGCCTTAGGCTTGTAGGCAGAAAGCTGCTCCATGATCGAGAAGACGGAGCCCGTCGTCCTCGCTATATCACCGATGTAAGCATCGTAAATAGCGAGATACTCGTCGTAGGAGGTGAGTGACTCAAGGAATCTGTCGTTAGACTCGAAGTAGTCTCTGCCTCTCTGGGTGATGGTGTAGGTGATCTGAGTGATAGCTGCGTAGAAGTCGCCGAGCTTGTCGTACTGAGAGCCTTCGGAGAAGAGCTTCTCGATACGGGCTACGTAACCGATAAGGTCACTGACGTTTGCGTTGCCACGCTCGGTAACAACCTCTTCAACCTTGTCACCGGTAGAATCGCTGATGGTGGTTCTGGTGTCTGCATAGGGCTCCCACTCATCCATACGGGTCCATCTGTAACCGGTAGCGATGGGATCTGCGGGATCGACCACCTCGACTGCGACCGCAAAGTCGATGGTCATAAGGTTGTCGAAGCAGACAGCAAGCTTGAAGATGTTAGATCTGTCGGACTCGGGGTTCTTGCCGTAGGACTGCGAGGAGCCGGGGCCCTCGGGAGGCATCGTAGCATCAAGGAGGAAGTCGTAAGCCGTCATCTTCTCGAAGGTGATGCCGGGGGTCTGGGTGATGATGTTCAGACGGAGGACGTACGCCTTGCCGTCCGTGGATCTCTTCGAGGTCATGTAAGCGGTTCTACCGCCGTTAGTGATCTCAACCTTCGTTATGTAATCGGTCATGTAGTGAGCAAGCCAATACATAGTCTGGTTACCGTTAGGAACGATCTCATCCTGGATGATGACGGTCTTACGGTCGTTGGTGAAGAGCATACCTCTCTTGGAGGAGATAAGGGTATTACCGAAGGCGGGGAGGGTGTCAACTATGACGAATGCGCCGTGCTCGTTGTCACCGGTCTTGATGACGGGGCTGACGGAGGAACGGAGCTGACCTGCGGGAAGTGCGGTCTGATCCGAGGTGACGCAGATGACGTTATGTCCCTCAACCGTCGTCCTGTACATATGGTTGTTATTGAAGTAGTTATAGGTGTTATATCCATCGGAGCCGATATCGTCGATGAAGCAGATATCCTTATAATAGTATACCCACTGACCTGCGTCGATATGGCCGTGGCCGTCATCGTTGTCACCGCCGAGGAGGCCTGCGAAGATCGCACCCTTATCCCAGGAGGAACGAACGGTGTAGCCGTGGATACCTACGTGGTGATACTCAAGAGGCATCTCCATGGGAGCGTCCTTGTCGACCGGCTTGTAGAAGATGGAGTCGGAGATGGAAATGCCCATGCCGCCGTCGTTGATGTGCATCTGACGGACAAGACGGATGAAGTCGTCGCCTACCGACTGAGCAATGTAGTTGAACTCGCCGGAGGAGCAGCCATGACCACTGTCCGGGTGGGCGCTGGTATCGTTATAGGTGAAGGTGAGGAAGTCGGAGGATACCATGTGCATGATGGAGTAAGCGGTTCTGTCGATACCCCATGTATCCATAAGACCAAGATCCGTGCCCATAGAGGACTCAAGGATCTGACAATACCTGAAGAGGTTGTTTGCTCCGTAGCCCCAATAGGATACAGACTCCTCATAAGAGCCGTCGGGAGCGTAGATCTCAAGACCTGCTCCGACGAGCGTCTTGAAGTTCATAGCGAGGACCTCGCAGGAGACTCTGGTGATCTCCTCGCCTTCGTAGCCTGCCTCTGCACGGAGTCTCGCCTTATCCTGCTGGAGCTTGGTGTTAGCACCGAAGCCGGTGTAGTTCATAGTAGCGAGAGCTGCGCAAGCAACGCCCTGAGTACATACGGGGTTCCAGTTGTTGACCATCTTGGTGTAGGTCGAGCCGTTACCGCCCGCTCTGCCGTGGGGGTCGGGCTGGCCTATCGAAACGAGATAGCCCTGGAGAGTGCCGTGATAGAAGATACCGTCTGCGATCTTGTCGACGTCGAGGTTAAGCTCGACCCAAGCGTCGTAGCACCAGTCGTAGCAGATGGCAACGCCCTCTGCGGTGTCGGCTGCGTTAAGGAAGTGGCCGGGGCCCCAGTGATCCCAGTCTACAAGCTCGTTACACCAATCGTAAGCAAGCTGAGCAAATCTGATGTCGCCGGTTACCTGATATGCATAGCCGAGAGCTTCAAGACCCTGATAGGGAGTATAGAGACGTCCGCCGATGGGGTCATAGCCCGCAGATGCCTGATAGGAATGCTGGAGACCGTCGCTGGTGGTCTCGTTGTCGTAGATGAGCGCACGCTCGGAAAGGCCCTCGTACTTGCCGGTAGAAAGAATGCCGGTTTCCTTCGAGAAGGTGATCTTTCCTGCCGCTGCGGAATACTTGTTATAGTTGCTTACAGCAGTGGAGATGATACTGCGGATGTAGATCCAGAGGGTCTCGTCGTACTCAACGTCGTTAGTAGGATCGTCGTCATGGGCGAGGACACCCTTCTCAAACTCTGCGGCAAGCTCGTCGAAGCGCGCCTGGTTAGCGATGAGGTAGGGATGATCGAAGTTGTTAGTGTAAGTGGAAACTCTGTTATAGAACTCCTCAGCGTCGATAAAATCGAAGATGAACTTCTCCATGATATCGATCCTGAGCGACTCGTTGATCTCACCGGTGGTGACGGTCTTGTGAGCGCCGAAGCCGATCATGTTCATATCGTCGAGGCCGATATAGTAGTCGGGGAAGAGGAGCGCAACGTCGTCAAGAGTCAGACCGAGGAACTGGTTTCCAAGCTTGTCGGTCACGATAGCGGGAGCGGCAGTGAGGTTGACCTTTTCGCCGCTGACGACAGCAGTGTTTCTTCCTATTGTGATATAGGTAACTGCCGTGCCGGAGGTGATGTCGAAGGACATACCGTCCTCATGCTCATATATAGGACAGGAGAGGAAGTTAAGAATTACGTCAAGAGGAACCCAAACGTCGTCGCCGATGAGAGTGGGGCAGACCATAACGTCCTCGCCGCCCTCCTCATTGAGGTTACGTGCGTAGTTGGGGGTACGCTCGTTGTTAACGAGACCGTACTCGGAGCCGACCTTCATAAAGAGCGAATCCTCTACCATCTCGTCGATCGAGATAGAGCCACTCTGAATGGGGAAGTCCTTCTCGGTGGTGGGGTTGATGAGGTCGCCGTAGCTGTCAGCGGGGATGTTTGCAAAGGTCTTGGTTCCACCGTAGAGCTGGAGATTATCCATCTTCCAGAACTGACCGAAGGTGTCGGTAGGAGCGCTCTGGAAGCCGATACGGAAGCCGGTGACGCCGAAGATGCCGCCGCAGCTCTTAAGGGAGGTATAGAAGTTCTGGTCGCCGACCCACATATTGATAGCATACTTGGTCTGCGCAGACTCGTCGTCGGGATGCTCTGCAGCGTAGTCAAAGTCAAACTCTACCGCAACGTGGCACCACTCGTCCTCGGAGATCTTTCCGAGCTTGACGCCTGTCGTAGAGGTGGCGTAGGAGACGAGATATCCGTCTTCGAGGGAGACGAGATAGTTGTTGTTAGAGCCCTGAGCGGTACGTATCTGGATGAGACCGCCTACGTCACAGCCCTCAACAGCCTTGATGTCAAACTCAAGGAACATGCTGCCCTCGGTGGGATAGGTGGTGCCGCCCGAGAGGGTCCAGAAGGCGTTGGTCGTAGTGGTCGCCTCGTAGTACTGGTAATAGTTATAGGAAAGGTCGAGCGACTGCTCAGCCTCGAGCTTCATAAGAGCCGATGCGTGAGTTCCGCCGCCGATGCCGAAGCCCCAGCCCTCGCCGTAATGACGGTTATATCTGAGCCAATGGGTATCGGGATCAAGGTCAACTCTCTCGAGATCGGGAGCGCCCTGAAGAATGATCTCGGAGTTGATGCTCGTGGTGAGATCGGAGCCGCTGGAGCCCATATCGTCGGGAGTAGGATCAAGGGGAGCCTCCTCAGCGCCCGCATCCCTGAGGGGGAAGTCCTGAGGAAGGGTCGGGTCAACGCCAAGGCCGAGGTTATCCTCGGGGAGGGTGATAAGGCTCTTGGTGCCGGAGTAGATAGCAAGGTTATCAACTGCGAACCAGTCGCCGTACTTCTCCTCGGTGCCTCCGATAGCGGAGCCGAAGCGAACTGCGGTAAGGTTGGAGAAGCCGCCGTCGGTGTTGTACTCAACGTCCATGACTCCGTTCTTACCGAAGTAGACGGTAGCGGTGTACTTACCGTCTGCGTTAGTCTCGTTGTCGATAGCCATAATGATATGTACCCAATCAACGCCGACGTAGCCTACGGCAGTTCCGAATATAGAAAGCTGACCCTTGTCGAGCGAGAGCGCATAGAGCGACTCACCCGTCGAGCCTCTGAGCTGCATAATGCCGCCAAGGCTTGCGTTAACGCCCGCCTTGAGATCAAACTCGAGGTAAACGGCGGTGTCAGTGGGAGCGGACTTGATGGGAACGTCGAAGTAGCCGCCCTGGGTGTTCATAGCTCTGTAACGGAAGAAGTAGTTATACTCACCGTTAGCCTGCTTCTCGCTTCTGATGTCAACGTTGTTGCCCTTGTCGAGAACCGAGCCGCCGTTCGTGAGAGTCCAGCCCTCGCCGAAATGACGGTTGTAGTGGATAAGAGCGGTGCCAACGCCGTCAAGCCTATCCACGGTGGGCTCGCCGCGAAGGAAGCCGTCGGGATCTGCAACGCTGCCTGCAAGAACGAAGTCCTTGGGGAGGGTAGCGTCTACGGCAAGGCCGTTGTTGCTGGATGCGATAGCGGTGAACTCGTCAACGCCGGAATAGATCTTAAGGTTGTCAACGCCGTACCATGCGCCGACGTTCTTCTCCTGGACGTCACCGAATACGAAGCGGACCTGGCTGATACCTCTGCCGCCGACGCCGTACTCAAAGACCTTCTCGGTGAGAAGAGCGCCCTCGTGATAAGCGCTTACCTTATAGCAGGTGTCCTGTGTCTCACGGCTTACGTAGTCGAAGTCGAAAACGAAGCCGAGCGACTCCCACTTGAGAGCGTAGACGGAGGTGCCGACGTTCTTACCCAGAACGTACATACCGTCGTCCTTAAACTCAACGAGAGTCTTGATGTCGCCCTGGACGGATACTCTGAGAGCCTGGCCCATCGTGCAGCTGCCGCCGGACGTGAGGTCGAGCTCGATGAAGGTCTTACCGCTTGTGGCAAGGCTGTCATCGGTATTGATCGCAAGGTATGCGACGTTCGTGTTCTGCTTGTCGAGTCTGAGGTAGTAGTTATACCCCGTATCTCTGTACTCGTAAGCAAGGCCTACCGAATTTCCCTTAGCAAGGACATCGGAGATACCGTTGTCATAATTCCATCCCTCAGAGAACGTCCTGTTAAAAGCGACGCTGAGCTCGGAATCGCTGACACCGTTACCGTCAGACTCCTGTGCAAAAGCAAAGATCGAAAAAGCCGAAAGCAGAATCGATAGTGTCAAGACGAAAGAAATCAATCTCGCACCGATCTTCATGTTTTGCATATGCAAATCCTCCTCTGTGTTTACCTATTAAAACAAAATAATGTTTTATAACAACATTTTACAGCACGGCGGAGCTTTCTTCCTTAGATTTTTTGTTTTTTGAGCTAACTTTCTTGACTTTTTTGCTCAAATATGCTAACATTTATACAAAAATGAAATTTCAAAGAGGGCGTTTTTAAAGCAATATGTCAAATTGCACAATTTTGGTTATCCGCCTATGTGCAAATTGACGGCGCGCCCGTGGAGGACATATGCAGGTAGAAAAGACGCAGAGGCGCATGCCCGAGGACGTAGTTTATGAGGAAGGCAGAGCGGCGGGAAGGCAGGTCGGAAGTGCGGGCGGCTTTACGGTTGCCCTGCTGAGGGGCGGCGGTGCGGAGGTGTGCGGCGACAGCCTCAGATACGTAGCGGAGGAGGGCGGCGTTATCATCGTGCCGGACGGCCAGAGCTACACCGTCGAGGCGGCAGAGGGCGCTACTCTTCTGTCGGTTGCGATAAGGAGCCACCTTTTGCCCGAGGGCGTTAAGTCGGTGCTGAGGGCGGCGAGCCCCATCTGCTCCTTAGAGGATGCGGCGGCGAGACCGGATGCGCTGATCTCGGCGCTCGGCGAGGAATACAGGATGAAGGACGACTTCAGTCGGGAGATGCTTATTGCGCTCTCTATCGAGCTATGTATAACGCTGGCGAGAGCAGGCATAGAGCGTGTTGAGCCCGAGAGGGTCGGCACGGCAGTTGCAAAGGCGAGGGCATACGCCGCCGAGCATTTCAGCGAGAAGCTTTCGCTCACCGAGGTGGCGGCGATATGCGGTGTCAGCCCGGCTTATCTGTCGAGGCGCTTCGTCGCCGAATGCGGCGAGGGCTTTTCCGATCACGTCGCAAAGCTGAGGCTCGGCCACGCCGCCAGGCTCTTACGTGAGCGTCAGGATATGAGCATAACCGAGATAGCCTTTCTCACCGGCTTCAACGACTCAAACTACTTCTCCGACAAGTTCAAGCGAGCCTACGGCACCTCGCCGCTGAAATACAGAAACAGGTGAGTGGAAGTACCGGGATCCGCCGAAGCACAGACAACCACCAATGTGCGAAAAAAGCCATGGACGCACAAAAAACCGTCGATGTGCGAAAAAACCGCCGACCCACCACAAAACGAGCATTAAATGACAAGTATAGTTAGCATATTAAGCACATCTTGCCCGAAAAAGATGCGATCATCAAGCACTCCGACGGTCACACCTCGCACGAAAAGCGCAAAAAAAGACGAGCTTCCACTCGTCTTTTTTCATTATGTTGATTCCTCATTCCTCATTCTGCATTCTGCATTCTGCATTCATCATTCATCATCTCATCCCCTACCCCGTGTTAAGTTTTCCGCCATTTGGGGGCAAAAGTCAGCCGCCATGGGGTGCGGCTACTGCTCCTCGGGATAGAGATATGCGAGATTTCGCAGAAGCACTGCTCTTCCCCGCCAGCCGAAGGCACGTCCCTTAAGCTCCTCGTCGGTCATCCCGTCGAGCGCCTCTTTATCGAGCCTCGTTATCCTGTCCTCGTAGAAGTAGTCAAGCTCGGTCGGACGTGAGCCCTCGTTCATCGGGCAGACCCTCTGACACTCGTCGCAGCCCCAGACGGTGCCAACCCTCATCATCATAGCTATCTCGTCCTCCGTCAGCTCTCCCTTCCTCTGCGTTATGCCGCTGAGGCAGGCGTCGCACTCGCCCCTGAGGATGCCGCTCGGGCAGACCTTAGCGCATGCGCCGCAGCTGATACACCTCTTCGGTTCCGAGGGCTTCTCTGCTCCGAGCTCCTCGGGAGGTATATCGGTTATTACATCGCCGATAAAGACGTAGCTTCCGTATTCGGGGTTTATAAGCAGAGTGTGCTTGCCGAGCACGCCGAGTCCCAGCGAGGCGGCAGCCATCACCTCGTCTATGGGGCTGTGGTCGCCGTAGCTTTTAGCTCCGATGCCGGAGCGCCTCTCGCCGAGCCGTTTGATCAGCCCCTCGCCTATCTCGCCGAGCTTTTTATGATAGTCGAGCGACGCCGCATAGACCGAGAGGTTTTCCGTCTCGCCCGCATAGTAGGGCAAAAGATAGACTATAACGCTCCTCGGCACAAAGTCCTCGCGCTTCATTATCCTCTCGCCTGTGACCGTGCAATCGGCGTAGTCGAGGACGCCGTAGTATTTGATTTTGTTTTCCGCCATATAGGCGTCGATCAGCTCTCTCATAGCGCCCTCCTTCGTTTTTTTCTATTTTACATCATTCCTCGGCTTATTTCAAGTGTCGGGGTGTTTTTTTGTATGCCCCCCACTCTCTATGCCCTTCGGCTATCAGAGGGAGCTGCCACGGGACGACGGAGGGCGTGGGAGTTGAGAGCATAAATCGCACCTGCGTGCGCACCTGCACCACGTGGGTCGGGCGCTTGGGTGTTGACAATTAATAGATTTTATATTATAATGTATTTCGCGCCCGGGCTGGTATGCCCTGCGCCCACTCTGGCGGTCTACGCCACTCCACGGAGGTTTAATATGTTTAATCTTAATACGGGTCTTTTCGCCTATCTCTTCCCCGAGACGCCCTACTGGACGGCTCTGCCCTGGTACGTGCTTCTGCCCGCCGTGATCCTCACTCTTGCGATCGCATATCTGCTCGGCAGCATCAACAGCGCTATCATCGTGTCGAAGCTGTTTTACGGCGAGGACGTGCGCACTAAGGGCTCGGGAAATGCGGGAACGACTAACGTCTTACGTAACTACGGTGCCAAGGCTGCTCTTATGACCCTGCTCGGCGACATCCTTAAGACGGCTATCGCCATATGCGTTGCGGGCGTTCTCTTCGGCTTCAACTACGTTGGCGCCGCCGTCAGCGTAAGCGAGATGTGCTACCTTGCGGGTCTGTTTGCCGTCATCGGCCACGTTTTCCCCGTTTACTATAAGTTCAAGGGCGGCAAGGGCGTTCTCTCCACCGCTACGATGGCTCTCGTGCTCTGCCCTGCTATCGCCGGAGTTCTTATCCTCATTTTCGTCGGCATCGTCTGGTTCTCGAGGTTCGTTTCGCTCGGCTCTGTTATCGGCGTTACGCTCTTCCCCGTCGTTCTGAACGGCTACTTCGCAGTCTTCGGCGGCGGCGCAAAGCCTATGCCTATGATGGTGCTTTCCTCTATCATTCTCGCCGTGCTTATCGTATGGTGCCACCGCTCAAACCTCGCACGCATCTCGAGAGGCGAGGAGAACAAGCTCTCCTTCGGCAAGAAAAAGAAGGCTGAGCCCGAGCCCGAAGAGGATGGCGAGGACGACGAGGAATAATGGAAAGCTCCCTTGATTTTATAGCCCTGGTGAGGCTGGCATTTGACACGGGTGCCATCCGAAAGCTGATCTTCTCACGCCCCGTGGCAGGAGAGATCAAGAAGGTGTCGGCGAGGCTCGTCGAGCATAGGGGCAGGCGGATGCTCGCCCTCGAATACTCTCTCCCGGGCGACACCGTCAAGCATAAAAACCTCATCTCGGCAGAGCTTGAGGAGGAGCTTAACACTCTTATCTCAGGCTATATGCAGGCAAACCTCATCACCGAGGCAGGCGAGGCCGAATGGAAGATCTCAAAATCGGGTAAGGAGGCTCTCCTCGGGGGCGAAAAGCTCAGAAGAAGGCTCACCGAAAAGCCTGATTTCGAGGCGAGGATCGGCGAGCTTGACAACAAAAAGAATTATATTTTATCGGGCGGCGAGGACTTCCTCATTTCGCTCGGCATATCGGATAAGACGGGCAGAGTCCACGACAAAAAACAGGGGAAGTTCAGGCAGATAAACCGCTTCCTCGAGCATATCGAGGACGTCTATTCCGCACTCCCCGGCGAGGGCAGGCTGCTCGTCTACGACCTCTGCTGCGGCAAGAGCTACCTCAGCTTTGCCGTCTATCACTATCTTACTGCGCACAAGGGGCGCGAGGTCGAGATGCTCGGCGTCGACTTAAAGCGTGACGTCATCAGATGGTGCGAGGCGGAGGCAGATAGGCTCGGCTACACCGGCATGCACTTTATCTTTGACGATATAGGAAATCTGCCCGAGGACAGACACCCCGATATGGTCATTTCTTTACACGCCTGCGACGTTGCGACGGATATCGTGATAAACAGAGCGATCGCTCTCGGGGCGGGCGTTATACTCTCCACTCCCTGCTGTCACAGATATCTGAACGGCAAGGTAAGGATAAAGGAGCTTGACTTCCTAACGCGCTTCCCGCATCTCTCCAACAAGCTCTCGGAGGCGCTCACCGACGCTATAAGGCTTGCGAGACTGGAGGCGGCGGGCTACAAGGTTTCTGCCCCCGAGCTGACCGACCCCGACGACACGCCTAAAAACACGCTTATCAGAGCTGTTAAGAGTGCCGAAAACAAGGCGGCAGCCGAGAGATACGAAAGCATCCTTGACTACGTTCTCGGCGACGGAAAAGCCGATTATTTGAAGGGATTGTAAATAATGGTTTACGAAATTCACTCTCCGGAGGAGACTGAGGCGCTCGGGCGCAGGCTCGGCGAGGCTCTACGGGAGAGAGGCATCAAGCGTGCGTTCATCACCCTTGACGGTGAGATGGGCGTCGGAAAGACCGTGTTTTGCCGCGGGTTTGCCTCGGCGTTTGGCATCACGGGTGTTAAGAGTCCGACCTACACCGTCGTTAACGAATACCGTGGGGGCGGCGCCTCCATCTATCACTTTGACCTCTACCGCATCGACGGCTACGACGATCTTGAATCGATAGGCTATCACGACTACGTAGAGAGCGACGGCTACTCCATCGTCGAGTGGAGCGTGAGGGCGGAGGACGAGATCCCCGAGGGGGCTATCGGCGTTGTGCTTGAGCGCACACAGATAGAGTCCGACAGACGAATCACCATCTCGGGCTTTCAGCTGTAATTTTTATTTGAGGTGCGTATGAAGATACTTGCATTTGACTCAACGGCAAAGGCTGCCTCCGTCAGCATACTCTCGGACGGCAAAATTCTTGCCGACTACACCGTGGATAACGGACTCACGCAGAGCGAGCTGCTTCTGCCTATGGCAGAGGCTATGCTTGGGGCGCTGAAGCTTGACTTTTCGGATATTGATATTTTTGCAACCTCCGTCGGCCCCGGCTCCTTTACCGGAGTGAGGATCGGCACGGCGCTCGTCAAGGGTCTCGCCTTCGGGCGCGAGGCGGCGACCGTGGCAGTTTCAACCATTGAGGCTCTTGCGGAAAACCTCGCAGGGATAAGGGGAATTATCGTCCCCTGCATGGACGCTCGCAGAGGCCAGGTCTACACTGCTCTCTTCCGCTCGGACGAGGGAGGCATAAGGAGGCTCACCGAGGATATGGCAATCCCCCTCACCACTCTAAGAGATATGCTGAAGGAATACGGGGGCGAGCCGATCTACCTTACGGGCGACGGCTACACGGGTGCGCACAAGGCGCTGACCGAGCTGGGCTTAGAGCTTATGAGGACGCCCGAGCGCTGTATACTTGAATCCGCCGCATCGGTGGCACGTGTCGCCGAGAGGATATATCTTGCGGGTGGCGCCGTCAGCGACAAGGAGCTTGCTCCGACCTATCTGAGAGTTCCGCAGGCTGAGCGTGAGAGGCTCGAGAGGCTCGACGCCGAAAAGTCAGCAAAGAGCTGAGGCTACAAAAGGCTCTACACGCAGCAGGCTGCAAAGGGCTCCGGACACAAAAGGCTACACATGGCTCCAGCCATAACGAACGAAGGGCTGAGGCTAAAAAGCTCGCAGCCCCTCCCTTTCTTGAAGCATCAGTTTGGGATATGGCGCTCATGCCGGATCGCTCTATAAGCGGCTCAACCTCGCAAATAAAAGCGACAATAAGCCGTATTTGATAATAATAGTTGACAAATCAATGAATAAGTGCAGAAAGAAGGCGACCTTTCGCCCCTTTCGCAAAAGGAGAATACGAATGAACAAGAGAAAGATATACATAGGAGCAGACTCCGCAGGCTACCACCTCAAGGAGGAGGTCAAGGCGCATCTGTGCGAGCTTGGCTACACCGTCACGGATATGGGGACCGACTCTGCGGCTTCCTGCCATTATCCCGTTTTTGCTCACGCAGTTTGCGAGCGCGTGATGGAGGATCCCCTTGGTAGCTACGGCATCCTCATCTGCGGCACGGGCATCGGTATGTCCATGGCGGCAAACAAGCATAAGGGCATCCGTGCGGCTCTTTGCGGCGACACATATTCCGCAAGGCTGACGAGAAACCACAACGACGCCAACGTGCTTTGCATCGGCGCAAGAGTTATCGGCAGCTGCCTCGCTCTCGACATCGTTGACGCCTTCCTCGGCGCTGAGTTTGAGGGCGGAAGGCACGCTCTGCGAGTTGATATGTTTATGGAGCTTGAGAACAAATGATGAATATAGGAAAGAGGATACTTCTCGTCACTCTTATCGTCCTTGGCTCGCTTGTAGCACTGCTTGCTATCGCCGTCGGGCTGCTTAACCTCTCGGGCGCTATCTTCTACTCGGAGTTCTACTCTACCGCCGAGGCAGACTTTGACGTCCCCGGGCTTGGCGACGGCTTTGTGCCTCAGGGGCTTTGCGAGGTTGACGGCGTTCTGCTCGTTGGCGGCTATATGAAGGGTGACGGCCCCTCTCGCATCTACCTCGTAGGGGAGGACGGCAGAGCTGAGGCAGTTCAGCTATACAAAAAGAACGGCGAGGACTTCACCGGTCACTGCGGCGGCATCGCCCACTCGGGCGACTACTTCTACGTGGGCGGCTCTGGCGGACTTTACGTCTTTTCGCTTTCGGACCTGCTCGACGGTGACGGCAAAGCAAAGCAGATCGGAAAGTTTGACGCACAGATTACGGCGTCCTTCGTTTATTCGCACGGCGGCTACGTATACCTCGGAACCTTTGCCGACGGCGATAAGTACGTCCCTGACGACTGGCAGTCGACCGTAACCCCCTCGGGCGAGGTCAATCCCTCGATCATCGCTCGCTTCAGGCTTAACGCCGAGGCGGAATACGGAATAGAGGAGCTTCCCGACTGCGCCTACTCGATCAGAAAATGGGTGCAGGGCTGCGCGGTAACCGACGACGGCATCATCCTTTCGACATCGAGCGGCATCAATACCTCATATCTCTCCTACTACAAGCCCTCGGAGGATAATAAGACAGAGCTCGTCTTTGGCGACGACGGAGGCGTGTCCCTGCCTCTCTATCACCTCGACTCCACAACCCTCACCCACACCACGAAGGCTATCCCTATGGCTGAGGAGATAGAGGTCGTGGGAGATAGGATATACATCGTCAACGAATCCGCTTGCTCAAAATACCTCTTCGGCATCCTCGTCGGCGGGCAGCGCTTCTATCACGTCGAATATAACAAGGCGCACTTCGATTAAGCCTGGGGGTTTGGCTTGGGCAGCTTAGGTTGCTTAGGTTGTTTAGTCTGTCGGGCTTTAGCTGTGGCTGTGGCTTTAAGCGGCGGCTGTGGCTTTAGCTGTAGCTATGGCTTTAACTGTGACTGTGGCTTTAACTGTGACTGTGGCTTTAGCTGTGGCTGAGGCTGAGGCTTTAGCTGTGGCTGTGGCTTTAAGCGGCGGCTTCTCTGCTTCTTAAACCGAAACCCGTCCGTAAAAGAATGCAGCGCATAACGGCTTAAATAAAAGCGCATCAGATAACAGCTCGGATATCAACACGAAGAATAACAGCTCGGATATCAGCGCAAAGAATAACGGCCGAGATAGCAAGACGAAAAATGACCGCTAAGATATAAAAATACGGAGGCAGGCTGATGCGTGTTATCCTTAACGGAAAACACGCATAGCTAAGTTTGCCCTTACGGGCAAGTGAAGTTTACTGCGTAAGTGAAGTTATCCTACGGATAGTGAAGTTTTGCCTTCGGCAAAGTGGGCAAACTTAACTTCACTTGTGCGTAGCACAAACTTCACTGAAACGGGGTTCCCCGAAGCGAAGCATGAGCTTTGGGGTATGCGGTGCAACTTCACTTTTGCGTCAGCAAAAACTTCACCGACAGAACCTCACCGACAGAAAAAGAGAGAACTTAGCAAAACGCTTTGTTCTCTCTTTCTGCTTGTGATATGGGTTTGGGCTTAGCCATAATTCACGCTAAAACTAAGTTTGCCCTCACGGGCAAGTGAAATTTACTGCGTAAGTGAAGTTATCCTACGGATAGTGAAGTTTTGCCTTCGGCAAAGTGGGCAAACTTAACTTCACTTGTGTGTAGCTCAAACTTCACTGAAACGGGGTTCCCCGAAGCGAAAAATGAGCTTTGGGGTATGCGGTGCAACTTCACTTTTGCGTCAGCAAAAACTTCACCAACAGAAAAGAGAGGACATTACGGATTACACCGTTTTGTTCTCTCTTTTAGCTTTTGACATGAATTATGACGATAAATGTATACGCTTGTTGTCATTTTCCGACATTTCCGATGATTTGGCCACAAGCTCTGCGCACTCAGGCGATAGACGATCGCAACCAAGCAGAAGCCAAGTTCAACCAATCCGAAGCCGAGCGCAACAGCAAACCCAGAGGTCATCAGCGCCACAATAGCGCAATGGCAGGCTACGGCAGGATACCCCTACTTATGCGCCCCTTTTCATCAGTGCCAATTTTGCTATCGCATCGTCCTTGATGAGCAGTTTATCCCATTCGGGGCTGGGGAGATAGCCTGTGCTGGAGAGCCTCTCGCCAAACTCGGTTGCTATATCGCAGTCGGAGATCCCCAGGATGTGCTCCTCCTCGAGGAGGAGAAGATATTTACCGCTGTGGGATAGGTACAGGTCGGCTCGCTTATCTCTTTTTGCGAGGATGCGGCAGAGGTCGATAAGCGCCTCGACGTCCTCAAAGACAAACGCCACCCTCTCCTTTGAATATGTATCGAGCAGCTCCGCCTCGGCGAGCGCACGCCTCTCCCTTTCGGCGACGGAGGATAGCTTGGTTATAAACAGCTCCGCTCCCCCACGCCCGTTCGGGTAGAGCTGAACGAGTAGCTTTTCGCCGAGCTTATAGAAGCCGCCCAGCCCTGCGTCCTTGAGTATATCCGATATCACCTCTCTGACGGGCAGGGGATCATACTCCCCCTCCGTCTCTCTTATCCCATATCTTTTGCATTCCTCGGCGCTGAGCGAGATCTTCAGCTTCGAGGCATTTATCCTCAGATGCTCCACGGCCCTCACCTCCCTTATATCTATTTTACTACACACCCCTCCTAAATGCTACAAGCAATATCTGGCAAGCGTCGCACATCACACGACTCTATGGTCCCACCTCCCCTTGATCCTATCCGTTTTTCCGATTTCCTCCTTATTTGCAAATAATTATTTGCATATTCTGTCAAGCAAAGTCCGATTATCTCATTATTGAATGAAGAAAAAAGGCGGCAGGATCTCTCCTTGCCGCCCTGTTTTTATTCTATCACCTTCGCCTGTGCAAAGATTTCATCCTCTCTAGAGGATTTCATCCGACCCTGTCGGATTTATTCCGTCTTTGACTGATTTAGTTGCGAAGCCTTAGTCCGTTAGGCTTCGCCTTGTCGCCCATGATGAAGTCTGCCATTCGGCAGATTTAGTTGCGAAGGCTTAGTCCGTTAGGCTTCGCAGTGCCTCACCGAAGCGCTGATAATGCACGATCTCTCGCTGACGGAGGAACTTGATGACGTCGTTTACGTCGGGGTTATCCGAGAGGCGAAGAATGTTGTCGTAGGTGACCCTCGCCTTTTGCTCGGCGGCGAGATCCTCGTTTAAGTCTGCTATGGGGTCGCCCTTGGAGTTGAAGGCCATGCAGGTGTAGGGCTCGCCGGAGGCGGCGGCGGGATAGATGCCCGAGCCGTGGTTGACGTAGTATTTATCGAGGCCTGCCGCCTTGATCTCCTCGGGGCTCAGCCCCTTCGTGAGCTGGTAGAGCAGTGCGGAAACTATCTCCATATGCGCAAGCTCCTCGTTTCCTATGTCTGTGAGCGTGCCTATGACCTTGCCCGAGGGCATCGTGTATCTCTGGCTGAGATAGCGCATTGATGCGCCGACCTCACCGTCGGGACCTCCGAGCGCATCGACTATGATCCCCGCGAGGCGTGCGTCGGGCTTTGCGATCTTTACGGGGTATTGCAGCTTCTTTTCATATATCCACATGGGCTATCTCTTCCTCTCCCTCATCTCTGTGTTTTCGGTCTGCCAGGGCCACATACCGTCTATCCAGTTCCAGCCCTCGGTCGAGGCGGCGCTCGGCGTCAGGGGTCCGTGCTTGGCGGTGTACTCCACGACGAGGGGCTCAAGCTCTCTATGCAGCCTGTGATAATATTCGAGCGCCTGTCGGCAGTCGGGATGCGTGTCAAGAAAGAGCTGTGTTTCTACCATTGCGAAGTCTAGCTCCTGTATTCTCCGCATCAGATCCGTGTCGTTCTTATTCACGTCCGTATACCTCCATCGGCTTATCTAACTCCTCAAAGAGCGTGCCGCGCAGGAGCGCCTGCTCGGGAGAATAAAGCATCCTCCACTTCTCGATCGGCACGTATGCGTAGGCGAGGAGCCTATCCTCAAGCGAGGCGCCCCCATCCATAGCGCAGCCGTCCGAGGTGCGCGAGTCTCTCGGCTGTGTCGGATAGCCGTTCTGATTTCTTTCCATAAAAGCTTATCGTTCCTTTTGATGTCATTTTGAGGCTGTGCCTCCCTAGTTATTATATGCTCTTTGCCAAATTTCGACAATAGACAGTCTTTTTTCGTTTCTCAACCTCCCTGCCGCTCGCCGCTCTTACCGGCAGCTCCACGCCGCCGCTTTTTTTTATTTTTCGTTTCTCACTTCCCTGCCGCTCGCCGTTTTCTTTTTTTCGGCGCTCACGTCGAATACGGCGAGGCTTATCACGCCCGACCGACGGCTACGTAACAAGCGTGAGATATTCCCAAAACATACCTACCGACAGACTTATATATCAGCCTTGATTTTTGCCGCCCGTTAGTGTATAATAAGAAAAAAACGGTGGGCATAGCCCACCGCCTATGGGGAGTTTAGATTATATGAAGATATATGCAAGCGTTGCGGACGCCGTCGGCAAAACGCCGCTTATCCGCCTCAGCCGCTTAGAAAAGAGATTTGCCCTGGGGGCAGCCCTGCTCGCCAAGGTAGAGGCGATGAACCCCGGCGGCAGCGCAAAGGACAGAGCCGCCAAGCAGATCATCGAGAGCGCCGAGCGCGAGGGCAGGCTGACGCCCGACTCGGTTATTATCGAGCCGACCTCTGGCAACACCGGCATCGGCATAGCCGCCATAGCGGCGGCAAAGGGCTACCGCTCGCTCATCGTCATGCCCTCGAATATGTCAGAGGAGAGGAAGGCGCTCATCCGTGCATACGGAGCCGAGCTTGTTGAGACCGACCCTGCGCTCGGTATGGCGGGGGCAATAGCCGTTGCCGAGGAGCTGCACGCAGCGACGCCCGGCTCTATCATCGCAGGCCAGTTCACAAACCGTGAAAACGTTATGGCGCACAAGCTGACGACAGGCCCCGAGATCTACGCTGACACCGACGGGGAGATCGACTTTTTCGTTGCGGGAGTTGGCACGGGTGGCACCATAAGCGGCGTCGGCGAATATCTTAAGGAGCAGGACGCATCCATCAGAGTCATCGGCGTTGAGCCCTCGGACTCCCCCGTTTTATCGGGTGGGGCGGCAGGTGCGCACGGCATACAGGGCATCGGCGCAGGCTTCGTGCCCGAGATACTAAATAAGGATATCCTCGACGGGGTTATGACCGTGACGCTCAATGAGGCGTGCGGCTCGGCAAGGCTGCTCGCTAAGTGTGAGGGCATCCTCGCAGGCATATCGTCGGGAGCGGCGCTCCATGCGGCGATAGAGCTTGCCTCAAGAGCCGAAAACAAGGGAAAGACCGTCGTTGTCCTTCTGCCTGACACGGGCGAGAGATATCTTTCGGCGGGGTTGTTTGACTGATGGGACAGATATATGATTTTGAAGAGGAGAAGCTGATCGTCGGCGTGATCTACAACGACCCACGTGTCTATGATGAGGCGATAAGGATGCTCGTCGAGGACTTCGGCGAGATCGAGGCTGAGTCCGAGCATTTTTCCTTCTCGAGGGAATTTTCGGATTATTACGACGAGGAGATCGGCGGAGAGGGGATGAGAGTCATCCTCTCCTTTAAGAGGACCGTAGCCCCCCAGCGGCAGGCAGAGATAAAAAAGAGGACGAACGAGATCGAAGCCATCTTCTCTAAGGACGGAAACAGGCAGATAAACCTCGACCCCGGCTTTATTAACCACGGCAGGCTGATGCTCGCCACGACGAAGAAGGCGGGCTTCCGCATTCCGCTCTCGGATGGGATCTACACCGAGCTTACGCTCTTCTGGGCGAGGGGTAGCTGGCAGAAGCTGCCCTGGACATACCGTGACTATCAGTCGGAGCGGGTGCAGAAATTCATCACCGAGGTGAGGCGCACCTACCTTAAGGACAGGCGAGAGGCACAGAAAAACGGCGAGAGCCGATAAAACTACGCAAAAAATAAAAAGCATCCGAAGCCAAGATTATAATCAAGGCAGGATGCTTTTTTCTTATAAAAATCTGATCTTTCCCATTAAAACGTCGTTGTATTGTAAAGAAAAGCTTTCATTCTCGGGCGTTTCTATCCTGAAAAAGTGCGGATAGACGCCCTTGATAACGACCTTCACCGAGTCAAGCTCGATGCGAGGACGACGCACGCAGACGCTGATAAGCACAGGCTCTCCCGACGCATATTTCTCTCGCACAAGCTCTCTTACAGACTCAAGATCGGACACGCTCGGCATATATTCACCCCCTATCATATCTTCAGACAGAGGCATTCCGAGCGACGAATAGTCGGTAGATTATTACGGCTGACGTTATTCTCCGGTCTAGTATTTACACCTTTATTATATCAGGGATCGATCAAAATTTCAAGCGAAAAATAGAGGGGCACGCTCGGTTTATTTACCCATACGGGGATCTGCCCGGATGACCCGGAGCACTATGGGGCAGACATTAAGGTCTACCCGGCCGACGTAGCGAAAAGAAAAAGCACGACCAGCAGGGGCCGTGCTCGTTCTTATTTTGAGAGGTGAAATTACTTAACTTCAACTTCTGCGCCTGCAGCCTTGAGCTGCTCAGCGATCTTCTCTGCCTCATCCTTAGCGATAGCTTCCTTGATGGTCTTGGGTGCCGACTCAACGAGGTCCTTAGCGTCCTTAAGTCCAAGGCCGGTGATCTCACGAACAACCTTGATAACGTTGAGCTTGCTTGCGCCAGCTGCCTTAAGAACAACGTCAAACTCAGTCTTCTCCTCAGCTGCGGGAGCTGCTGCGCCACCTGCTACGGGAGCTGCTGCAACGGGAGCTGCGGAAACGCCGAACTCCTCCTCAAGAGCCTTAACGAGGTCAGCGAGTTCAAGAATGGTAAGACCCTTAACAAGGTCAAGAATCTGGGTAGACTTTTCGTTCATTTTATTATCCTCCGAAATTATTAATCTTTTTTATTTTTCGCAGACATTAAGCCTCTGCGGGAGCCTCGGCAGCATCCTCGCCGCCATTTTCCTTATCGATCTTAGCCTGAAGAACGTAAGCAAAGCTGTAAAGAGAAGACATAAGGCTGCCCATCATCTTAGCGATGAGAACCTCCTTAGAAGGAGTAGCTGCAAGAGCCTCTACGCCTGCCTTATCAATAACTCCGCCATCAACGAAGCCTGCCTTGATCTCAAAGGATTGGATCTTATCCTGATACTCCTTCATGATACGAGCGGGAGCGATAGGATCCTCCTGAGAAACCGCGATAGCAGTCATACCCTCGAGGTACTGCTTCATCTCGCCGTAACCAACCTTCTCGCAAGCCTGACCCGTAAGAGTATTCTTCATAACGGTATATTCAACGCCTGCCTTACGAAGAGCGGCACGGAGAGCGGTGTCATCAGCAACGGTGATACCCTCGTACTTTACAAGCACGCCGGACTGTGCAGTCTGGAGCTTTGCAGCGAGAGCTTCAACGATCTGCTTCTTGGCTTCAAGAACCTTATTACTAGGCATCTGTTTTCCACCTCCATAAAAATTTCAAATAAAAAATCCTCTCCCGGCAAAAAGCATACGCCAAGGAAAGGACAACCGAACAGGGCGCGCAAATATAGCGCACCGAATATTTAGCTTGTCGCACCTCGGCAGGAAAGCTTTCACTTTTACCGGAACCTGCTGTCTTAGGATTACTTAGGTATTATACATCATCAATCCCCGTTTGTCAATAGCTTTTCAAAAAATATTTCGGAAGTTTTTTTGCATTCCCCCTCTTTACAAAGCGGTGAGGAAATGCTATAATCCATACTAATGACCAAACGGGAGGCGCTTTATGCCCTTATTCCTCGTGATATTGTCCGCCTTAACGCACTTCGGCGAGGGCGTGATGATCAAAAAGAGCGGCGCAAAGGAGCCAAACGGCGGCTTCATCTTTATGTCGCTGGTTTCGCTCGCGTCGATGCTTTTCTTCCTTTTATCTTATATAATAACCGACGCCGAGAAGGGAGATTTCACCCCAGAGGTGATCCCATATGCGCTTTTAGCAGGCTTCCTCTACTGCACGGCGTCGCTCTTTAACTACCTCGCCATAGGCTGCGGCCCCTTCGCCATCACGACGCTGATCGTCTCCTATTCGATAGTCCTGATCTCGGGCTACGGCATCGCCTGGCTCGGCGAGAGCGCCTCGCCACTGACCTACGCCGCCTTCGTCGGTATTGCGATCTCGCTCTTTCTCGTCAGGACAGAGCCTCAAGCCACCGATGAGAGCAGTGAGAAAACAGAAGCGCCGAGGCTCTCCTTAAAATGGCTGATCTACGTCGTGTTAGCAACCCTGCTCAGCGCCCTCTTCAGCATCGTCATACGAGAGCAGCAGATAGCCTTCGGCGGCAGCGTAGACAATGAATGCATGATTATTTCGCTCGGCTTCTCCGCCCTGCTTCTGCTCGCATTCGGCATCGTTCAGTCAAGGAAGAACAGTCTCTCGATCTTAAAGTCAACGGCTCCCTACGCCCTCGGCGCAGGAATGGCAAACGGAGCGACCAACCTGCTCTCACTCATCACGAACACGATGATGGCGATCTCTATATCCTCGCCCACAAGATCGGTCGTAAAGACGGCGATAACCTTCGCCTACTCTTATTTTATATTAAAGGAAAGGTTCCTCCCGAGGCAGCTTTTCGGTGTGGTCATCGGCGTCGTGTCCACCGTGCTTCTGAATATAGCTTGAGGACGTAGGCATATAGCACTATAACGCCGATCACACTCCGGCCATTCAGGACCGAGAACATTAAGCAAAATCAATCGAGGCGCCAAGCCGTAAGCGACACAAATAGGAACGGGGCGTCAAACCGTAAGCGACACAAATATGAACGGGGCGGCAAGTCAAATCCCTCATATATGTAAACTATTATATACAAAAAGCAGACCAAAGCGCTAATTGCTTGGGTCTGCTTTTTCTTTTATCTCTCTTATTCGTATTTATTTTTGTTCTTCAGCACCCTATATATCGAGCGGTAGGACTCAAGCCTTGATGTGGCGATAAGCCCCTCGTCAGCCGCTCTTGCGACGGCGCACTCCTCCTTGCTCTCGCCGACGTGGGCGCAGTCCTGGTATCTGCAGCCCGATGCGTGGGGCAGGATATCCCTGAAGGAGGGGAGGAGGTCCTCGACCTCAAAGAAGTCGAAGCGCTCGAAGTCTATAAGCGAGAAGCCCGGCGTGTCGGCAAGAAAGCCCGCTGACGAGCCCTCACCAACCTCGAAGATCTCGACGTGGCGGGTGGTGTGCTTGCCCCTTTCTATCTTGCGTGAGATCTCGCCCGTGGCGAGCGCAAGCTCGGGAAAGAGTGCGTTTAAGAGGGTTGATTTTCCGACGCCGGACGCTCCTGCAAAGGCTGCGGTCACGCCACCCCTCACCCTCTCTCTGACGAAGGCTTTAAGCTCTGCGAGGCCTATGGAGTCAAAGGACGAGGTGACGAAGGTCGCAAAGCCCGCACCCGAATAGACCCCGTAAAGCTCCTCGGCGTAGGCTGCGTCGAGGTCGGTCTTTGTGATGACGATGACGGGCTCGATGGAGTTATGCTCGGCTATGGCGGTGAGCTTGTCTACCGTTTCAAGCTGGGGGCAGGGCTTCTTTGCCGAGAAGACGAGAAAGAGTATGTCGAGGTTTGCCATCGGGGGGCGGATGAGCGCATTTTTCCTTGGGAGAAGCTCGGATATGACGACGCCGTCGGGGGTGTCCTCGTCGACGGTGATAAGCACGTTGTCGCCTATGAGAAGCTTCTCGTCGCCTCGCTTGAGCGTTCCCTTAGCGCGGCAGGCGATGCGAGTCACGTCATCTCCGTCGGCGCATCTCGTCTCATAAAGTCCGCCGAGGCCCTTTACTATTTTGCCCTTTAATTCCTTACTCAACTTTTCCCTCCGAAGCCTGTGCGCCTGCGGCACGTCTGAGCTGTCCGCAAGCGGCGTTTATGTCCGCTCCGAGCCTGCGGCGAACCGTCGCAACCATGCCGAAGGACTCAAGGCGTGCGGCAAACGCATTTGCCGAATCTACCGTCCCCTCGGTGAACTCGGTCTCCTCGACCTCGTTGACTCTGATGAGATTTACGTGAATGGGGGCGCCCGTTCCACGGAAGGCGCCGCGGAGCAGAGCGGCAAGCTCTCTTGCGTCCTCTGCCGTATCGTTCTTGCCCGCTATGAGGGTATATTCAAACGAGATCCTTCTGCCCGTGACCTTATAATAATCGACGCAAGCCTTGAGAAGCTCGTCAATATGCCACCTTTTGTTTACAGGCATGATGCTTGTGCGCTTCTCGTCGTTGGATGCGTGGAGGGAGATCGAGAGAGTGATCGGCAGGTCGATCTCTGCGAGCTTGTATATTCCCGGCACGACGCCGCAGGTCGAAAGCGAGATGTGGCGGTAGCCGATGTTGAGGCCGCTCGGGTGATTTACGAGCTTTAAGAAGCGCACGACGTTGTCAAAATTGTCGAGCGGCTCGCCTATGCCCATCATAACTATGTTTGAAACACGCTCACCCGTGTCAAGATTTGCGGCGATGACCTGACCGAGAAGCTCGGAGGGCAAAAGGTCACGCACCTTGCCGCCGAGGGTCGAGGCGCAGAACTTACAGCCCATAAGGCAGCCGACCTGGCTGGATATGCAGAGCGTGTTGCCGTGCTTGTAGCGCATAAAAACGCTCTCGATGCACTCGCCGTCGTGGAGGCGGAAGAGATATTTTACCGTTCCGTCGATCTTTGAAACGAGCTTTTTTTCAACCCTCGGTAGGGTATCGAGCGTGATATCCGCAAGGCGCTCTCTGAGAGCCTTTGAGAGGCTCGTCATCTCCGAGATGGCTACGCCCTCGTGCAGCTTCGGGAACACCTGCTTTGCCCGGAATTTCGGCTCACCGAGGCTGATGAAGAAGTCTATCAGCTCCTCCTCGGTCAATGAGTATAGGTCTATCCTGTCCATCAATCTTCTTCCCTTTCCGCTCCTACGCCTCGCACGAGCTTAGCGATAAAGAAGCCGTCGGTTTGATGTATATGTGGGTATAGCGTCAGCATTCCGCCCTCGCTCCTAAGCTCCCCGAGCAGGAAGTCGGATGGGTGGAAGGAGGGATGCGTGTCAAGAAATCTGCGCACGACCTCCTCGTTTTCGGAGGGATTTAGAGTGCAGGTGGAGTAGAGGATGTATCCGCCCTCCTTCGGGTAGGCGGACGCCGCATCGAGGATCTCTAGCTGAAGCTCGGGCAGCTCCTCCATGCCCTCGGGGGATCTGTATCTCATATCCGACTTTTTGCCGAGGACGCCAAGCCCCGAGCAGGGGCAGTCGCAAATGACACGGTCAAGCGAGCCTGTAAGCTCCTCTCTTCTGACCCTTGCGTCAGCCTCGGAAACTCTGATCGAGCTAAGTCCGAGCCGCTCGGCGCCCGAGCGTATGAGCGAGAGCTTGCTCTCGTGGATATCCATCGAATATATCTCGCCCTCATCCGCCGACAAAATAGCACAAAGAAAGCTCTTGCCGCCCGGGGCTGAGCATAGGTCTGCGATCCTGTCGCCGGGGGTGGGTGCGAGCGCAAGCTGGCTTAACGCCGACGCCGTGTCCTGCACGAAGAACAGCCCCTCTGCAAAGCCCTCGAGCCGCCTTACGTCGCAGGCGCCGTCTATCCTCACGGTTGACGGTGAGAGGGGTGACGCCTCAGCGTCAACGCCCGAAGTGCGGAGCCTCTCTATCAGCTCCTCCCTCGATATCCTGAGAGTATTTACGGTGAGGTCGGTATATTCGTTTTCGTTATAGCACCTAAGCAGCCGCTCGGCAGCATCCTCGCCAAGAAGGGAGATAAAATGCTTGACCATCCACAGCGGGAAGGAATACCTGACCGAGAGGTATCTCGCCGGATTTTTACGCCTGTCGGGCATAGGAAGCTCGCCCGACGCTTTAAGTGCCGAGATGCGGCGGAGAACGGCGTTTACGAAGGAGCGCTCGCCCTTGCCCGATGCAAGCCCGACCGTTTCGTTAACGGCGGCAAAATCCGGGATCGACTCCATATCGATTATCTGGCAGGCGCCGAGGCGGAGGATGTTAAGCGTGTGGGGGTCAATATCCGCCGTTGCCCTCTTCGCCACCGAGCCGACGTAATAGTCGTAGGTCAATTTATGCTCTACCACGGTGTATAAAAGCGCTGTGAGAGCCGCACGCTCCTTTGGGTTGAGTGGGTCGGCGATATGCGACGAGAGTAACAGGTTAACGTACTTGCCTTCAGTCTCGTACTGATCGAGCATTCTTAGCGCTATTTCTCTGACAGTCATACCGTCCTCCCTTCTCTGCTCTGCGGCAGTTTTTTGTCGTTTTTGCACTGTTTTGCAAATTATAGTTTACTTAATTCAGCGGTTATCGTCCAAAGAGCAAGCTCTGCGGCACTCCGCCGCAAAAGCTCTCGTGCGAGCCGATCCATATATAGAACAGCCCGGCATAAGATATCCTGCCCTTCGGCTTGCTCTGCCTTTCGGCTTGATCTGCCTTTCGGCTTGCTCTATCCTTCGGCTTACTCTGCCTTTCGGCTCGCTCTATCCTTCGGCTTGCTCTGCCTTTCGGCTTGCTCTATCCTTCGGCTTACTCCAGGATATCTCCGAGGGCGATCTTTCTGCCTCTGAGGAGATCTCCTGCGGTCATTCTGCCCTTGCCCTCGGGGATAACTCCCTTTACCAAGAGCGCACCCTCGCCGCAAGCAACGGTAAAGGAGCCCTCGCCCTTAGCGTCGACGGCAATGACCTCGCCGGGCTTGCCCTTGCCCTTGGTGGACGATGCAAGGAAGATCTTGAGCATTTTGCCGTTCTGGTAGCAAAAGGCGCCGGGGATGGGCGTCGTGCCTCTTATGAGGCAGTCAAGGCGGGAGGCGGAGGAGGTGAAGTCTATCTTGCAGTCCTCCTTCTCTATCTTTGCGGCGTAGGTCGCAAGGCTTGAGTCCTGCGGCTCTCTTACAGCCACGCCATCCTCGATGTCCTTTATGGTCCTGATGAGCAGATCTGCGCCGATCTCGGCGGACTCATCGTGTATATTTTCAAAGTTGTCGGTAGGCAGGATCGGGAAGGAAACCTGCGAGATGACGTCACCCGTGTCAAGTCCTACGTCCATCTGCATGACGGTTACGCCGGTTTCGCTCTCGCCGTCGATGATTGCCCTCTGCATGGGAGCGGCTCCGCGGTATTTAGGCAGGAGCGACACGTGCAGATTGATGCAGCCGTGCTTCGGGTAATTGATGACGCTCTCGGGCAGGATCTTTCCGTATGCCACGACGACGATGATATCGGGGTCGACCTCACTCAGGGTCGCCATAAACTCCTCGTCACGGAGCGTCCTTGGAGTATATGTGGGAATGCCGCATTCGAGCGCAAGAGCCTTGACGGGGGTAGGCGTCAGCTGCTTGCCTCTGCCCCTCGGCTTATCCTGCCCGGTGACGACGGCTGCGATCTCGTTTTCCGAGCCGATGAGCGCCTTAAGGCAGATCATGGATATCTCGGGCGTTCCCATAAACATAATCTTCATATTCGTTCTCCTTTCCGCCGTAAGTCGGCGCAAGGTAGGTCTTTTCGGTTTATCTCTTTTTCTTTTCCTTATTGGTGATCTCGCGGATCTGCACGTCGGTGTAGAGCTTGCCGTCGAGGTGGTCGCACTCGTGGCAGATTGCCCTTGCGAGCAGCTCGGAGCCTGTCAGATCATAGGTCTCGCCCTTTCTGTTCATAGCCCTTACGGTGACGTGCATGGGGCGTTTTGTAACGCCTGCCTTGCCCGGATTTGAGAGGCAGCCCTCGGCGTCCTCCTGCTCGCCGGAAAAGGCGATGATCTTGGGGTTTATCAGCTCAAAGACCTTTCCCTCCTCGACCTCGATGACCGCAACACGGCGCAAAACGCCAACCTGGGGTGCGGCAAGACCGCATCCGTCTGCGGCACGCATCGTTTCGATCATATCGTCAAGGAGAGTGCAGATGCGGGGGGTGATCTCCTCTACGGGGCGTGCAACCTTTCTGAGGGTTGGATCACCAAACTTGAGTATTCTTAATTTTGCCATTGTTCTTTCCTTTCGCCGAGCGGCATATCACATATCGCCCGGCACTAGTATATCTTCTTCATAGCCCGGCATAGCCTATCGCCGCCGGAGGGATTATAAAATGATGTCGCTGCGCTAATGATGTCGCTGCGCTGATGATGTCGCTGCGCTGATGATGTCACTGCGCTGATGATGTCGCTAGGCTGATGATGTCGCTGCGCTGATGATGTCGCTGCGCTGATGATGTCGCTGCGCTAATGGTGGATGATGAATAGTGAGTGGGATGCGATCCCCCACCTATTTTAACTTCGCCTTCAGCGAAACTTCACTTGCGGAGCAAACTTCACTTGCGGAGCAAACTTCACTTGCGGAGCAAACTTCACTTACAGAGTAAACTTCACTTCGCCCTCAGCGAAACTTCGCCGCAGCGGAACGTCGCCGGCTCCGCTTTCAATTCACGGCGTCAGCCTCCTCACCCATGCCCGCAGGCAATTCACGGCATCAGCCTACACCGTAAGCGGGTTGAGATCGACGGTGAGCGTCGCATCTCTGTCGGACGAAAAGGCCGAGAGCAGCTCCGAGAAGAGCGCCCTCGTGCGAGCCGAGAGCTTGCACTTGACGACGGTTCTCATCCTGTATTTTTCATTAAGCTTATAGACCTGAGCCTCAAAGGGTCCGAAGACGACGAAGGGCAGATCAGCCCACCTGCCACCGACTCTCTTAAGCAGCTCGTCGTTAAGCCTCGCCGAGGCTCGACCCAGCGACACCTCGTCGGACGCCGTGAGCGTCAGCTGCACCATATCGCAAAACGGCGGATATTGCAGCTCTCGTCTGAGGGCTATCTCGCCCTCGTAAAAGCTCTCGTAGTCCTGCTTGCAGGCTAGTCTTATGACCTCGTTCATAGGCGAGAAGGTCTGTATGACGGCGACACCCGTGTCGGATGCTCTGCCCGCCCTGCCTATGACCTGCGTTAAGAGAGAGAAGGTGCGCTCAGCGGCACGGAAGTCGGAGAGATAGAGCGACGTGTCTGCCAGGGCGACGCCAACTAAGGTCACCCTCGGGAAGTCGTGTCCCTTTGCGACCATCTGCGTGCCGAGCAGGATGTCTGCCGAGCCGCCTCGGAAGTCCTCAAGCAGCTTATCGTATACGAGCTTTCCCGTGGTCGTGTCCGCATCCATGCGCATGACGGGCATATCGGGCAGATACTTATCAAGCTCAGCCTCCAGCTTCTGCGTTCCGTAGCCGAGGAAGGAGAGCTTCTCCGAGCCGCAGGCGCAAGCCCTCGGCACGGGTGCGGTGTAGCCGCAGAGATGGCAGAGCAGCTTGCCCCGCCCGGTTGCGTGGTAGGTTAAGGAGACGGAGCAGCGCGGGCAGCTTAAGACCTCGCCGCACTCCTTGCAGCTGATCTGGCTCGAGTAGCCTCTGCGGTTTAGGAATATGATCGCCTGCTCGTCACGCTCCCTGACCCCCTCGAGCGACTCAAGCAGCCTTTTCGAGATGGGGGAGAGGTTTCCCTGCCTCAGCTCCTCACGCATATCGACGATGACGGCGTCGGGCAGCCTCACTCCTCCGTAGCGCTCTCTTAAGGGTATGAGCTTATACCTCCCCGCCTTTGCCTTATAGAAGCTCTCGATGGCGGGGGTCGCAGAGGCGAGGAGCATCAGCGCCTTATGCCTTCCGCATCTGAATGCGGCAATATCTCTTGCGTGATATTTCGGATCGGACTCCGACTTGTAGGTGTGCTCGTGCTCCTCGTCGATGACGATAAGCCCGATGTTTTCAAGCGGAGCAAAAATAGCCGAGCGAGTTCCTATAACTAAGTCGACGTCGCCCCGCCTCGCCCTGCGCCAGGCGTCCATCCTCTCGCCCTGCGAGAGCCCCGAATGCACCACGGCAACTCTCTCGCCGTATCTCTTGCAGAATATGCTGACGGTCTGGGGGGTGAGCGAGATCTCCGGCACCAGCATAATGACGCTCCTGCCGTCGTCTATCGTCCTGTCGATGGCGTTCATAATGACCTTGGTTTTGCCCGAGCCTGTGACGCCGAAGAGGAGTGCGGCACGTGCCTCGTCCTCGGAGTAGAGCCTCTCTATCTCGGCGTAAGCCGTCCTTTGCGCAGCCGATAATACTATCTCGGTGCGCTCAGCGCCCACGGCGTAGGAGGAATAGGGGTTTCGTATCATCTCCTCGTCGGATATGGCGATCAGCCCCTTGTCTGACAGGGCTTTAATATGCGCAGACGTCACGCCCGGCTGAGCCCTGAGCAGCTCCGCATCCGCCGACGTGACATCAAGAAGATAGAGCAGGGCTCTTCTCTGCCCCTCGCTTTTTATGCCTGCCCTGCCCGTCTCGGACAGCAGGGTCGCACACGCCTCCCTTGAGATTCTCAGCGAGCAGATGCGCCTGCTTTTTATATTGAGCGCAGGGGAGAGCGCACCCGGCGGCAGCACGGTCCTCACCGCCTCGCCGAGCGTGCATAGAGTATGCTCCTTCATAAACAAGCACAGCCCGAGCATCTCCTCAGTCAGGGCAAAGATCTCACGCCAGACCGAATGCACGGGCTTGATATTTACGGCACGCTCCCCATCGCTTGGGGAGGGCTCGGACTTAAGCCCCGTAACGACGCCAAGGCGCAGGCCGTTTGACCTTCCGAAGGGAACTCGCACGATAGAGCCTACCGTAATTCCCTCGCCGCACTCGTAGTCGAAGGGGCGATCGAGGCTATACGGCGCATCAAGGAGATAAACTTCACAAAACACTCCGTATCACCTCCAGGTAAGTTTTTTTAAAATTTGCCGTGGCAGAGGAGCGCCCTCAGGCCTGAAGCCACCGCGTGCGTAGGCGCGCAGTCCGAAATATAGGCAGCTCACGAGGGCATCAGTGCGCACGACAGGAGCGGGCAAGCGCAGGAGCGCACGCCCGACGGTATTAGGGAACGAGCGATCAGTCCTCGGTGCGCACGAGGGTGAAGTCGCCGCGCTCGAGCTTTGCGATAGCGATCTTAACAGCCTTCTGATCCTTATACTCGGGATCAATGAGAGCCGCGAGGGGCTTCTCGGTCTCGTGGTTTTCGATCATCTTCTGAGCCCTTGCTCTCATCTCGACGTATTCGTCGGTTACGATGCGGGCGCCCTTTGCGATGCCGATGACGAGCTCATAGCGGTTGAACTCTCCCTTGGAGAGCTGGTCAATGGTGGGGTAGATCATTTTGGTTTTCCTTTCGTATCTAGACCTGAAAAGGTATTTTTTGTAAACTAAAGTGGACTAAATCCTCTCCTAGAGGCTTATTCCTCCTCGGGATCCTCGACGTCGACGTCGTCGCTTGCGAGACGGTTAGTTATCGTTTCTGCGGCGATCGCCGAGAGGATAACGTGGTCGGAATCCGTGATGATGACGGCTCTTGTGCGCCTGCCGCAGGAGACGTCGATGACTCTGTCGTCCTCCTTAGCGTCCTGCACGAGCCTCTTTACGGGTGCAGAATCCGGGACGGCTATCGCCACGATCCTGCCGGCAGAAACCATGTTTCCAAATCCTATATTGATAAATTTCATATGCACCTCTTACTCGAAATTCTGCACCTGCTCGCGGATCTTTTCAAGCTCGCCCTTGATGTTTACGACGATGCGGGCGATGCGTGCGTTATTACACTTTGAGCCGATGGTGTTCGTTTCCCTGTTCATCTCCTGCATGAGGAAGTCGAGCTTTCTGCCCGAGGGCTCCTTAGCCTCGGCGATCTCAAAGAAGGCGCCGAAATGCGAGCGCAGCCTGACCAGCTCCTCGTCGATGGCGATCTTGTCGGCAAAGACGGCGCACTCGGTCAGCAGCTTTCCCTCGTCGATGGGTGCGTCGAGATCTCCGAGGATCTGCCTGATGCGTGCCTCAAGCTTATCACGGTAGCCGACGGTGTCCTCCTTCGAGATGCCCTCGATCTCATCGACCATAAGGCGGATGGAGTCGATCTTTCCTGAAAGGTCGGAGAAGGCACGCTCGCCCTCCCTCGTGCGCATTCCGACGTAGTCGGCGATAGCGAGGTCAAGCACGGGGCGTATAGCCTCCCACTCCTCCTCGAGGTCGCACTCGGCACGCCTCGTCTTGAAGATCTCCTGGTTTCTCGCAACGGTCATAACGCTGATATCGTCAGAAAGGCCAAACTCATCACGCAGCGCACGAAGAGCGTTAATATAGCTCTCTGCATAGCCGAGGTCGAGGTCGATGCCGAGCGACTCGGTCTTATGCTCGTCTACGGTGATAAAGACGTCTACCTTGGCACGGGAGACGGCGTTTTTCTGTACGTAGTTTTTGATTCTCTCCTCGAGGAACATCAAAGATCTCGGCATCTTGACCGAGCAGTCAAAGAAGCGTGAGTTTACGCTCTTTATTTCAACCGTGATGTCCTTCCTCTCGCCCTCGAGCTTAGCTCTGCCGAAGGCGGTCATAGATCTTATCATGCCTCATCCTCCCCGCTCTTAGCCAGGATCTGGCGCTTTCTCGGCTTCTTGCCGAGACTCTTGATCTCCGCCATAAAGGAGTCGATATCCTTAAACTCACGGTATACGGATGCAAACCTGATATAGGAAACGATGTCAAGCTCCTTAAGATGTGAGAGCACCAGCTCACCGATATCACGAGAGGAGATCTCCGTGACGAGCGAATTCTGAAGCTCGGTTTCGATAGCTGTTGCAACCTCGTCGGCATCGACGGGGCGCTTCTGGCAGGCACGCTCAATGCCGAGCATCAGCTTATGCCTATCGAAGAACTCACGCCTGCCATCTCTCTTGACGACGGCGATGGAAACGCTGTCAACGACCTCGTAGGTGGTAAACCTCTTGCCGCAGGCGGGGCACTCACGGCGCCTCTTTATGCTTGTGCCGTCCTCAACGGGACGGGAATCGAGAACTCTCGAATCCTGATTTGCGCATGCAGGACATTTCATAGGGGGTAGGACCTTTCTTATTTATACACGCACGCAGGCACGTGCGCATTCGTTATCGCGTATATTTTACCACACGTGGGCTCAAAAGTAAAGGGGATTTTATAATTTTTGCTCACTTTCGGCGCAAAAGCGCTTTTAGGTGCCACCCCGTGTTAAGTTTTTGCCTTCTTTTAGCTTTTCTACGCTCGGAGGGCGAAAAGTGCTTTATGATGCTCTGTTTTTTTGCTTTTTCGCACGAAAGGCGATCGGGATAAAACGAAAATCCGCCCAAAAGAGCGGATTTTGTCAATGATTATTTACAATAAAGCGATATACCATGCGTATGCCGATTTGATTTTTTGCGTTGTCGGATGCAGAGGGTCAGCCCTCCCGGCAATCCCTGCCCGAGTGCTACGAGCCGGCGGCTTAAGCCTCTCTGCTTCCGTCGATCCGGCGCACAGCGTCCGGTGCTTAACCCTCTATGCTTCCGTCGATCCGACGCACAGCGCCCGCTGCTTAGCCCTCGGAGCCTTCGCCGTTTGCCTCCCCCGCGGTGGGCTCGGCGCCCTCGGCTACGGTTGTGCGCTTTTTGAAGATGGCAGACACACGCTCGCCGAAGCGATCGAGAGCGGGGATAGTGAGGTGCTTAAAGAAGCCGAAGCTGAGCGGCCAGACGGCGCCCGCAAAGACCACGATGAGAAAATATCTGATCGCCCTTGCGATATAGACGGGGGCGGGGGTGAAGATGCCGACGAGAGCCTCGAGGACGGGTCTGCCCAGCTCCTTGATGAGGAGGACGCCTATGAGGCCGAGGACGAGCTTTATGACCTGCGCATACCACTTGCCGCCCGTCTCAAACTTAGTCACGAAGCGGTCGATCGGGTAGACGACGAGCAGGCCGAGCATACAGCCGAAGAGGGTTGCGCCGTTTTTCATTCCGCTCTCGAGGTTTACTGCCTCGTGTCCCTCGGGGGAGATGACGTTGACGTAGATGAAGAAGGCGAGCGTTACCGCAACCGAGCCGATGACGACGAAGGGCATATATTTATGGAAGCTCTCCTCGCTCTTAAAGACGGGATACAGCACGGCGACCAGCACGAACGCCACGAGGAGCGAAACACCGACGTCAAGCGGCGTATGTACGCCGAGATACATCCTCGAGAAGGCGACGAGAATGATGATGACTATCGCAGCTATGCGAAGCCCCTTTCGCTTAAAGAAGGCGAAGATCGAGCCGAAGGTGCCTGCTATATTCTGCGTATGGCCGGACGGGAAGGAATAGCCCGTAGCCTCGGGAATTGCGCTCTCGACCGCAGAAAAGCTCGGGTCTATCACCCAGGGTCTCGGAATGCGGAAGGCTAGCTTCAGCCACTGATTTACGACCGTGCCGATTAGGCCTGTCATAAGCACGTAGTAGCCGCCCCGCTTGTCCACGCACCAGAAGACGAAGATCGCCAGCACTAAGAACAGCGTCTCCTCTCCGAGATGCGTTATCAGCGAGAAGATAAAGTCAAACACGGGGTTTCTGATCCCCTCGAGAAAATACAAGAACTCCATAACGTTCTCCCATTCGTTTTTTTGTGCTGCAAGGCTCGTTTTGCCTCACGTAAGAGATTCACACGCCCTGAGGCTCTCAGCCATAACAGAGGCGTTTTTTACTGCCGCAAGGCTCGTTTACACCCACGGCACAGCAAGAACTCCACCGCAAGCAAAAGCGCCTTTGCAATGCCAAATCTGCCCTATCACGCCGCAGATATACCGAGCGATAAGTGAAGCGGCTCTGCCCTGCCCCACCGCAAGCAAAAGTGCCTCTTACAAGGCAGGCTCTGCCCCTATGCGGTAGCTATACCTATATTATACATATATGGAAAACAAATGTCAATAAACATAAAAGGGGAGCTTAAGCCGAGCACGCGAGAGAGGAGCGGCAAAAGACAGTATCACCGGACAATGGCGTCACGCCCGTCCTTCCCTTCCTCTTTTATTAACTCTTAATTGTTTTCTCGCGCGCGTGCGCTATATAGTATTTTATTATATTTTTATGTATTTTTATATATTGATATTAAATAATATAAAACTTCCATTTTTCAAGCGCATAATTCTATTTTTCGTAAACCGTTTTCGATCGCTTAACACCGTTTCCTCTCGCACGACGCAAAATCTCTTTAGCGGAAAATTCTCACATAGGTGGAATTTTTTTCACGATTTTTACGATTGATGTGGAAAAGTAAGCGGCGGTGCGAGCGCACACGCCGCGGTGAAGAAAGCAGCGAAGCTGCAGTGAAGCATTTGCCCGATGGCAAAAGTAAAGAGAGAGCAAATCAAACGAAATGCTCTCTCAAACTATAATAATCATCGTTTCCGAACGTTGATCCGGTCGAATGGATTTTGATGGATAGTGCGTGAGCGGAGCCCGAAGCTGTAGTTACCTACTGCGAGTAGTGACGCTCATTCACTAGGAGTAAAAATGAGAGAGCAAATCAAATGAAATGCTCTCTCAAATTAAAGCTATTCAGTTCTCATAGTATTTTGGCGAGGAAGATTTTAGCGCAGAGCACAGGATTGCGGGCGACGCTGTAGATATCACTAGGAGTAAAAAAGAGAGAGCAAATCAAACGAAATGATCTCTCAAACTAATAATTATCGTTCCCGAACGTTGATCCGGTCGAATGGATTTTGATGGATAGTGCGTGAGCGGAGCCCGAAGCTGTAGTTACCTACTGCGAGCGGTGACGCTCACACACTAGGCGCAAAATCAATCGACCCGATCACCATTCGTAGCCGCCGATGGGAGTATCTCCCTTCGAAACGGTTATCACGTCAGAGGAATCGAGCACGGATATTTCGAGCTCGGGAGATTCATAGGTTTTCATTCTTTTTTATTCCTCCTTTATTATTTATGCCTGGGTGCCCTTGTAGGCAAGGGCTGCGGCTGCGTAGTTGTAGATTGCTTCTACCATATCCTTTGCGGCTTCGTCGGTAAGACCTGCGTAGTAGCCTGCGAGGTTGACCTTTGCGCCGTTTACGGTGATGGTCTCGAGCATGTCGTAAGCCTTAACGGCTACGTAGGTGATTTCGCCTGCTGCGAGGGTTACGGTCTTCTCATAGAGCTTGCCGTCGAGGACGTAGGAGATGGTTACCTCGCCGCCGTCCTTAGACTTGATAGCCCAGTTGAGCTCGGAGCCGTAGTTGAGAGCCACATCGATGCCCTCTGCGGACTCGAGATATGCATCGCCTGCGACGTCGCCGAAGACCTCGTCGCCGAGAAGGGCGTCGACAGCAGCGGTGCTCTCGCCTGCGTAGATGCTAGCCTGCTTAACGTAGTTAAGGATAGCGAGGATGATCTCGTCGTTTGCCTCGTCCTGATCGTTGAGGATGAGCTCAGCATAGTTGAGCACGGTGGTGCCGTAGGTCATAGCGTATACGTCATCATATGCGGGAGTATACTCGTAGATGCAGTATGCCGCAACCTCTTCAGCATCCTTGGGAGCTATGCCCTTGATCTGATACTTAGCGTACTCAACGCCGTCGATAACGACGGTTTGTGCATCGGCTGCGACAGGATTTGCTTCACGGTCTGCAACGATCACGTTAACGCCCTTGACGTTAAGCGAGGAGGTGGGGATGTAGAGGTTGTAGTAGAAGTTTTCGTAGAGGGTGAGGTTGACCTTTGCGCCAACCTTGAAGTCGTCGACGTAGCTTGCAATGAATGCGTTGTCCCTCTGCTCCCACTCATAGTGGTAGACGCCGTCCTGCTTTGCAAGAGTTACTACTCTGTCGATCTCGACGGGGTCGCTGCCCTCTGCGGGAACGTTCCAAAGGAACTCAACGGGATCCTGGCTGCCGAGCTTGTAGGTGTAGGTTTCGGTCGCGCCGGAGGAGATGAAGCAGTTGTAGCCTTCGCCGAGGAGCGAGGAGTAAACGAGGTTTGCGTCCTTGGGAAGATTTACGGTTGCGCCAAGGTAGCCGGATGCGGGACGGCCTGCTCTGAGGGCATCGAGCTTAACGCCCTCAGCAAGGTTGACGTTTATGTCGAGCGCTTTCTGAATAATTACGAGACCGCCGAGAGCCTTGTGTCCGTTCTCTTCAAATCTGATCATCTTAAGACCTGCATCATCAACGTTGATGTTTGCATCGAAGTCGACGAGTGCGTGGTTATTGTTGCTGCTTGCGCTGAGAAGACCGAACGCCTGGATGGTCGAGCCGGAAACATTGAGATCGATGTCGATATCAAGGATATTGTCTCCCTCTGCGGGAAGAAGAGCTGTGGTCTGAGAAATTAAGGTGCCGTAGGTCTCGATGTCACAGTTCTTGATGTCGACGAAGAAGTCATGAAGGTTTGCCTTGTATACGTCGCCGCTGTAATCCTTGTTTGCGTAGGTCTCAAAGGTTCCGAGAGTGGACTCGGTTCTGATGACGGAGTCCTCATATCTTACGAAGAAGCCGGAGGAGCCGTAACGGCTCTTGCCGCCCGCTTCATTTGTTGCGTTGGTCTGAGAGAGGTTAATAAGAGTTCCTTCACCGCCGTCGATAACGCAGTTGATTACGGTTACGCCGGTCTTATACTCTCCAATTGCCTTAGCGTTAGACATAGAGCTCTCGGTCTTTACGGTAGAGTCCTTGTAGATGACCATACCGCCACGCTGGTCAAAGATCGTGCCCTTGATCGTGTCTACGTTACAGTTCTCGAGGATGATAAAGCCTGCGTAGCTGGAATTGGTTACCGCAACGATGTTGAGACTAGAGTTCTGAACGACGTTACCGTTTCTGAAGTGAACTTTGTAGTTAGCAGCGCTGCCAACGAAGTAGTGCTGATATACGGCAGCGTTGGTGAAGGTGTAGCCGTTAAGGTCGATGAGGACCTTGCCGCCTACTTGGTTAGCGCTGGAGCCCTTCTGGGTCGTGGGAACGCCGTCGATCTCGCCGGCCTTACCGCTTCTGCCGTAGCCGACGTAATCATTATAGAAGACAACGTTATATTCGTCTTTGCCCTCGGGAAGAACATCGAAGAAGGGGTCAACGACGAGTGCGTTTGACGAAGTGCCCTGTGCAGCGGTCTTATTGCTACCGGACTTGTAGACCTCACCGCTACGGATGATAGCCCAGTCTGCAGCGAAGGGAACGCTGACAACTACGGGAGCCGCATACTTAGCGCCGTCACCGCCGAGAGCTACGCCTGCCTCGTCCTGCCATACAACGTTTGCAGCAACGCCCTCAGCAGACTCCTTAACGGTGTAGAAGCTCTTAAGGCCTGCAAGGTTAGCGTAAGCAACAACGACGTCACCCTCAACGAGGTTTCCGCAAAGGTCGTCTACGTCGTATACAGCGATGGTCTCGTCGCCGCGCTTGATGTCAGCGAGCTTGGAGGGCTCAGCCTCCTTAGGAGCATTCTCCTGAGTGTAAGCAAGCTCGGGGATGGACTGAAGCGAAACGCTGGCAGTGCCGAGCACGCCGGGCATAGAGATGACGCCCTCGTAGCCTGCGGGGAGCTTGGAGATGGTGAAGTTAGCGAAGTTGGTGGTTGCGCCGGTGATGCCGCCTTGGGGGATCTCAAGACGGAAGGACTCGAACACCTTACCGTAGTCAAGAGAGGGGCTGTAAGCAGTAACTCCTCTGGCCCATGCAGCGGAAACCGAGCATACGTAGTAGCCGTCGATGTAAATGTGGCCTGCGTTGCCCCCGAAGGCGGTGCCCGCCTCTACTGCTGCGTGATCAAAATCAGCTCTTACATCGTATACGATGGTGATGTTGGTCCACTTGTTGGCAGAGTCAACGGGGTTGGTGAAACCGCCGATCTCCGCACGACCGTCAACGACACGGTTCATATAATAGTAGGTAGCGTTGCTCTGCTGAACGTTAGCAAGAGCATTGGAGAGCGTGTCGGAGAGCGTACGGCTGTGGAAATTCATAGCCTTAAGGAAGGTAGAATCGGTGGAAACGTCGAAGTCAACGATGAAGAAATCGGTGTTCTTTGCATACTTGATGTCGATCTTGCCGTCGCCGTCGGTGTCAGCGGGAGTGTAGTTGCCCGCGTCGTCAGACTTGGTTTCTGCAACGTCTGCAAAAACGATAGACTTGTCATAATTGGACTTGGGAGAGCTGACACCAACGTTAAGAAAGGTTCCGGACTTTGCGGAATCCTTCTTGATCTGCCAATAGGTGTTGCCAAGCTCGTCGGTGACCTTGGTGATCGAGTCACCCGCTTCAGCGTTAGAGAGGGTAGCCGCCTCGAGCGCGTCCATATCGTAGACGACTACTCT
>JAFVXI010000013.1 GCA_017501245.1 Clostridia bacterium | reverse complement strand
GCAAAACATCTCTTTTGGAAATTTGACCTCTTCTAGGCACTGTACGTCCCTCCTTCATAAATTATGATATCATAGGTACTCGAATGTCTGTCCATTCGTAAGTGCTCAGCTTTATAATTGATATAGAAATTATACCAACAGCACGTGAGCACGATTTGTCCGGAGTGTACCTTACTTCTTCGGACGCTTTGCTCCGTACTTGGAGCGGCCCTGCTTACGGTTTGCAACGCCCTGGGTATCAAGCGTACCACGAATGATGTGATAACGTACACCGGGAAGGTCACGAACACGTCCGCCGCGGATAAGAACAACAGAGTGCTCCTGAAGGTTGTGTCCGATACCGGGGATATAGGAAGTAGCTTCCATACCGTTGGTGAGTCTTACTCTGGCGATCTTACGAAGAGCCGAGTTAGGCTTCTTGGGGGTTACGGTAGTAACCTTGGTGCACACACCTCTTCTCTGCGGCGCAGTCTGGTCGATGGGCTCATTGCGAAGAGCATTGAAGCCTCTCTGAAGGGCGGGAGTCTTGGACTTCGACGCCTTGTCTCTACGACCCTGCTTTACGAGCTGGTTAAAGGTTGGCATAATTTCCTCCTTCTTTAAAGATTTTTCCGCACCTGCCCGAGGGCAGACACATATAAAATATATAAAAGGGCATAATTCACCCAGTTACACAAATTACACCTTATTTTAGCACTTAGTTCTCGGTTTGTCAATAGATTTTGCGAAAAATCGCACGGCGCTGATATTTTTAATAATAATTGACAAACAGGGGGCAAATATCTCACCCCGATGTAGAAATTTTGACGGCAAAAACAGGGGGGACGGAAAGCCAAACGGCTCCCCGCCCCATAAATATAAGGTATAAGATAATGTATCTTTGATCTAGATCTAAACCAACTAACTATTGCTTAGCTCTTTTGGCAGCCTTTTTTGCCGCCTTTTCGGCGTCGGCTCTTTCCTTCTCCGCTATGACTTCGAGATATACCTGCTCCATACGCTCGCCGAAGAAGGCTCTGTCGTAGGTTGCGGCGATCTCCTCGCCCGAGCGGCCCGCGCTCCTTACCCATTCGGGGTCGGCGATGATGGCGCCGAGCTTATCGAGGAAGTCGAGCTCGTCCTTATACGCATAGCCGGACTCGCCGAGCTTAACAACGTCAAGCACGCAGGGATCCTCGCGGCAAAGGAGAGGGAGGCCGTTAGCCGATGACTCTATGTAGGTGAGGCCCTGAGCCTCGCTCGTGGATGCGGAGACGAAAACGTCGCCGAGCTGATAATACTCGTGTACCTCGGTGGGCTTGACCATGCCGGTAAAGTGAACCCGATCTCTGAGCGAGAGCTTGTCGGTGAGAGCCTCGAGGTCGGGCCTTGCGGGGCCGTCGCCGACGATGAGCAGGCGGACCGTGGGATAGCGATCCCTTACGCTGTCCATAAAGCTGATCAGCTCGTCAGTCCTCTTCTCGGTTCCGAGCCTGCCAAGGTTGATGAGCACGAGGTTTTCGTCGGTGTAGCCGAGCTCGGCACGCTTTGCGGCTCTTTCCTCGGGGGTGATCCTCTGCTTATGCTGCTCGAGGTTTATGCCCGAGGGGATGACGTGGATGGGGTTTTTGAAGTTGTAGCCGAGGACGGTCTGCTTGGTCTTTTCAGTGGGGGCGATGATAGCCGAGATCTTCTTGAGCCTCGACTTCATAAAGGTGCGCACGACGAAGGCGCCAAACCTCTTGCCCGGGATGAGATACTGCGAATACTGCTCGTACTCGGTGTGGCAGGTGTGGACGATGGGAGCGCCCGTGCGCTTCGAGATGTAGAGCGCAAACTCATAGCTGAAGAACTCGCACTGGCTGTGGATGACGTCGGGCTTCCACTCTATCAGCTCCTTGACGAGCTTATGGCGATAGGTGAGGGGCATACGGACGTTGTTGTAGACGGGGATGGGCATAGAACGAATGTAATATACCGTGTCCTCCTTATGGCTGTGTGCATCCTCGGAAAAGGTGAGGATGCGGACCTCGTGTCCGCGCTTGACCAGCTCGTCTCTGAGGTTTGTAAGCGAGGTAACTACTCCGTTAGTGGTTATTGCGTAAAGATCCGTCGTTATTAAAACTTTCATATTCTTCTCCTTGTATGAAGCCACGGGGATGCGTGATCCTCATATGGCCTTCGTCATTGGTCGGGGGCTCGAAAGGAGCGCCTCCCCGACCGTCGTTTTCTCTGCCGATGGATAACGCCGATCAGCTACGTGCGGGTGCGAATAATCAGATAATAGTGCTATAAATGTCAACTATTATTATCAATTAAGCGGATTAAACGTGATATTTCGATTTTCCGAACATCCAGGCGAGGATGGCGGCGAGCCTCTTTCTTAAGCGGAGGCGGCGCAGCTTTCCCCTCACCGTTTCGGTCTTCAAGGAGAGCCCGCGGCGGAAGCGCTTGATCTCCGCCTTGTGCGTGTTTACGAGGGCTGAGGAGGCGAACTCGCGCACCTCGTCATCCCATATGAGCCCCTCGGCAATAGCCCTGTCCCATCCGAGAGCCTCGGCGACGCCGCCCTCATGGAGCTTAGCCCAGAAGGCGTGCTTTGCCTCCCACCAGAGGACGTTATACACCTTGAAGCAGCGGGAAGCCGAGAGATTTTCAAAGGACTCGAGCAGGGGCAGATAGGAGCCGTGGCTCATAAGGAAATCCTTGATGCGTAGGTAAATATCCGGCACCTGCATATAGTATTTGTTGAAGAACTTGGTGCGCGACTGATTCGGGTAGATGCGGTGGTGGATAAGGACGTCGTTTATCTTGCCTACCCTATCCGCAAGGGCGAGGGAGGTCATAACCATATAAACGTCCTCGAACACTCTGAGATCCTGATCGAAGGAAAGCTCCCTCGACTGAAGGAAGGAGGCACTGAATAGCTTGTTCCAGACGTAGCTCTCGGCGCACTGGAAGATGACGCTCGGGTTATCCTGCTTGGAAACTATCCTGCCGCCCTCAAAGATATCTGCACGGTCAGCGGGGATCTTATGCTCAAAGGCGCCCGTGCGCTGATTGTAAATATCGTATTCGGCAATAGCGATATCCAGCCCGTCACGCTCGGCGGCGAGATAGAGCCTCTCGATAAGCTCGGGCTCGTAGATATCATCGGAATCAAGGAAGATAACGTACCTTCCCCTTATCCTTGCAAGCCCCCTGTTTCTTGCCCAGGAGGGGCCGGCGTTGCTTTCCGTGATAACCCTGACTCGGCTATCCTTCTCCTTATACTCCTTGATGATGTCAAGCGAGCGGTCGGTCGAGCCGTCGTCAACCAGGATCAGCTCGATGTCCTCGAGCGTCTGGCCAAGAACTCCGTCGATAGCACAACGCAGATAATCATAGGAATTATAGACCGGCATTACTACCGAAACCTTGATGCTGTCGGTGTTAGACATATATTCTCCGTTAAAATTTCGTTCGGACCCGGAAGGTAGGCTTACGCCTGCCTATCCAACATATTGTAACATGTTTAAGAATATTTGTCAAGTAGCAGCGATTTTGGCAGGGCGAAGCCGGGATGAAGCGACTATAAACCGCACGGGGAAAGCGAGTATATAACCTTTGCTTGCAGACGCATCGTTCAATATAAGTAAATAATAGCTTACATTTACGACGTATTACACTTGAAAACGCCACGGGGCGGGACAGACAAGTAAGAAAAACAAAAAAAGGACAGGGACCGCAAAATGCGATCTCTGTCCTTTGTGTAGGATAGCCGGGCATCCAAAATTTGATGGGGAAGCCGGGCATCCGAAAAGCTGCGAAAGCGTTTGGCACACAGGCGTGCGCCGACTACACTAAGCCGATCGCTAGGTGATAGCGAAGCTGTCAGCCGACCATGCTAAGCCGATCACTCAGCGATGGCGAAGCTGTCAGCCGACTCGTCTGCCGAGAAGTGAGTAAGCTCGGGCTCGGGCTCACCCTTGACCTCAACGCCGACGGAGTTATAAGCTCCGAGACCGGTGCCGGCAGGGATAAGCTTACCGATGATGACGTTCTCCTTGAGGCCGAGGAGGTTATCCTTCTTGCCCTTGATAGCGCTCTCGGTGAGGACCTTGGTGGTCTCCTGGAAGGAAGCGGCGGAAAGGAAGGACTCGGTCATAAGAGCTGCCTTGGTGATACCAAGGAGCAGAGGTGCGCCCTCGGGCATTCTGAGGCCGAGCTCGCCTGCGTCGATCCTTGCCTGGATCGCCTCGCACTCCTCACGGAACTCAAGGACGTCAACCTTGGTGCCAAGAAGGAGGTTGGAGTCGCCCGCATCGAGGATCTCGACCTTACGGGTCATCTGCCTGGTGATACACTCGACGTGCTTGTCGTTGATCTCAACGTCCTCACCGCGGTAGACCTTCTGTACCTCACGGATGATGTAGTCGTAGACCGCATCGATGCCGCTCATACGAAGAACGTCCGCAGGGTTAAGGAAGCCCTCGGTGATGGGCTGACCGCGCTTGACCTCGGCGCCGTCCTCTATCGAGAGTCTCATACCGAAGGGGATCTCGTAAACTACGTCCTCTGCGGTGGGCTCCACGGGATTCTTGATGGTTACCTTAGTGAGCTTCTTATCAGACTCGATGTACGCCGTACCGGTATACTCGGTGACGATAGCAGTCTTCTTGGGCTTACGAGCCTCGAAGAGCTCCTCGACTCTGGGAAGACCCTGAGTGATATCCGAGCCTGCGACACCTCCCGTATGGAAGGTTCTCATCGTAAGCTGAGTACCGGGCTCACCGATGGACTGAGCGGCGATAACGCCGACCGCCTCACCGATGGAAACGGGAGTGCCGTGCGCAAGGTCTGCACCGTAGCAGTGTACGCAGACGCCGCGCTTAGCAAGGCAGCGAAGAATGGTTCTGACCTCTACGGACTCGATGCCTGCGGCGATGATAGCCTTGGCGTCGTCCTCGCTGATCATAGTGTTTGCGGCGACGATAAGCTCACCGGTCTCCTCGTTTACAACGTCGTCAACGGTGTATCTTCCGACGAGACGGTCATAGAGCTTCTCGACCGCTACCTGACCCGAGATGATGTCCGAAACTACGATACCGCTCTTTGCTCCGCAGTCCTCCTCACGGACGATGATGTCCTGCGAAACGTCGACGAGACGTCTGGTGAGGTAACCCGAGTCAGCGGTACGAAGCGCCGTATCCGACAGCGACTTACGCGAGCCCTTAGCACCCATGAAGTACTCGAGCATCGTAAGACCCTCACGGAAGTTCGACTTGATGGGGATCTCGATCGTCTTACCACTCGTCGCGAACATAAGTCCACGCATACCTGCGAGCTGACGCATCTGCTTGGTCGAGCCACGGGCTCCCGAGGTTGCGATCATGTTAAGAGAGTTGTATGCATCGAGGTTCTTGATGAGGGCGTCGGTGACGGCGTCGGTGGTCTCCTCCCATACGCTGATGACCTGCTTATATCTCTCCTCGTCGGAAAGCTCACCCCACATAAAGCGCTCGGTGATCTCGTCGACCTTGGCGGTTGCCGCCTCGAGCAGCTGCTTCTTCTGAGGGGGGATGGTCATATCGTAGACCGAGATGGAGAGCGAGGACTTAGTCGAATACTTATAGCCCATCGCCTTAATGTTGTCAAGGACCGATGCAGCCTCTGCAAAGCCGTGGATCCTGATCGTCCTGTCGACGATCTCCTTGAGCTTCTTCGAGGTGGCTGCGAAATTGATCTCGAGGGAGAAGGGATCCTTCTCTCTGTCGACGTAGCCGAGATCCTGAGGGATCTTGGTGTTGAAGATAAGTCTACCGTAGGTAGCGTCGATGATCGCAGACTGCTCTACGCCGTCGATCATCTTGGTCACACGGACCTTGATAGCGGCGTGGATGCCGATCTCCTTGTTCTCGTACGCCATCTCGACCTCGTTGAAGTCACGGAAGATCTTTCCCTCTCCCTTCTCACCGGGATGATCGATGGTGAGGTAGTAGGAGCCGAGGACCATATCCTGCGAGGGTACGGTTACAGCCTTACCCGAAACGGGCTTGAGAAGGTTGTTTGCCGAGAGCATAAGGAATCTCGCCTCTGCCTGAGCCTCGCTGGAGAGAGGCACGTGGACGGGCATCTGGTCACCGTCGAAGTCTGCGTTGAATGCAGGGCAAACGAGGGGATGAAGCTTGATAGCTCTACCCTCTACCAGCACGGGCTCGAACGCCTGAATGGAAAGACGGTGGAGCGTAGGCGCACGGTTAAGAAGCACGGGATGCTCCTTGATGACGTACTCGAGCGCATCCCATACCTCGGGAGCGGAGGCTCTGTCTGCCTTCTTCTTTGCGTCCTTGATGGAGTTTGCCTTCTGGGTCTCGATGAGGCGCTTCATAACGAAGGGCTTGAAGAGCTCGAGAGCCATCTCCTTGGGAAGACCGCACTGATAGATCTTGAGATCGGGGCCGACGACGATAACCGAACGGCCGGAATAGTCAACTCTCTTACCGAGAAGGTTCTGACGGAAGCGTCCCTGCTTACCGCGGAGGATCTCGGAGAGCGACTTAAGGGGTCTGTTAGAAGCACCGGTAACGGGCTTGCCCTTCTTACCGTTGTCTATGAGAGCGTCTACGAACTCCTGGAGCATTCTCTTCTCATTACGGATAATGATCTCGGGAGCGCCAACCTTAATGAAGTTCTTAAGACGGTTGTTTCTGTTTATAACTCTTCTGTAAAGCTCGTTGATGTCCGACGCTGCAAATCTGCCGCCGTCAAGCTGGACCATGGGGCGGATGTCAGCGGGGAGCACGGGGAGCACGTCAAGGATCATCCACTCGGGGCGGTTTCCCGACTTTCTGAACGCCTCGACGACCTCGAGCCTCTTGATGATCTTGGTCTTCTTCTGACCGGAGGACTCCGCAAGCTTCTCACGAAGCTCGGCTGCAAGCTCCTCGAGATCGATAGCCGCAAGCAGCTCGCGGACTGCCTCTGCGCCCATGCCTGCCTTGAAGTCGTCGCCGTACTTCTCTCTTGCGCTCTTATACTCAGCGTCGGTGAGAAGCTGCTTTGCCTCAAGGGGAGTCATGCCGGGATCGATAACGATGTATCTTGCGAAATAGAGAACTCTCTCAAGAAGACGGGGGGTGATATCCAGCATAAGGCCAATCCTGGAGGGAAGAGCCTTGAAATACCAGATGTGCGAGACGGGGGAGGCGAGCTCGATATGGCCCATGCGCTCACGGCGGACCTTCTTCGTAGTTACCTCAACGCCGCACTTCTCGCAGACCTTACCCTTATAGCGGACTCTCTTATACTTGCCGCAGTGGCACTCCCAGTCCTTCGTCGGGCCAAAGATCTTTTCGCAGAAAAGACCGTCAGCCTCTGCCTTAAGGGTACGGTAGTTGATTGTCTCAGCCTTAGTGACCTCACCGTGTGACCAGGAACGGATCATATCGGGAGAGGCGAGGCCGATCTTGATCGACTCAAACGTTTTTCTTTCCATGTATTTATATCCCGGATCCCCCTTTTTCTTCGGGGGACCCTAATCCCTTCTTAAAAATTAATCCTCGTCGGTATCCACGTCATCCTCTGCCATAGCAGCCGCTGCTGCCTCCTCGGCAAAGATGTCGGATATCTCGTCCTCATCCTCGGCAAGGAACTCGTCGACGAAATCGTCGTCAAAGTCCTCGTCAAGCTCATCCTCGGAAGCATCCTCGTCCATATCGGAGGGCTCTTCGCCTTCAGCGTCGGCGCCCTGCTCGGGAGCGGGATAATCCTGAGGAACGTACTGAGGTGCATCGTCCTCGTAAAGACCCGAAATGTCTATATCCTCGCCATCCTCATCAAGGACGCGGACGTCAAGACAGAGAGCCTGAAGCTCCTTGACGAGCACCTTGAAGGACTCGGGGACACCGGGAGTGGGAATATTCTGACCCTTAACGATAGCCTCGTAGGTCTTGGTACGTCCGGAGATATCGTCCGACTTAACGGTGAGGATCTCCTGGAGGGTGTATGCGGCGCCGTAAGCCTCGAGAGCCCATACCTCCATCTCTCCGAATCTCTGACCTCCGAACTGAGCCTTACCGCCGAGGGGCTGCTGAGTTACGAGAGAGTAGGATCCGATCGAGCGGGCGTGGATCTTATCGTCTACGAGGTGGTGGAGCTTAAGGTAATACATGATGCCGACGGTGACGGGGTTGTCGAAGGGATCGCCCGTGCGTCCGTCGTAGAGCGTTACCTTACCGTCGATGACCTTGAGAGTCTCGGTCTGCATAAGACCCTTGAGCTTCTCGTCGTCGTCAACGATGGACTGATCGACCCTCTGAAGATCGGTCTTGCCGTCCTCACGGACGACCTCCATGAACACAGCCTTTCCGCGGAGGCTCTCACCGGGCATAACGTCACGGGTGTACTTAGCCTGGCGGAGCAGCTCGAGGATGTCGGTCTCCTTAGCGCCGTCAAATACAGGGGTCATGATCTTTATGCCGAGCCTTCTGCATGCGATGCCGAGATGCACCTCAAGCACCTGACCGATGTTCATTCGGGAAGGAACGCCCAGCGGGTTAAGAACGATGTCAAGCGGCGTTCCGTCTGCGAGGAAGGGCATATCCTCGGGAGGAAGGATCCTCGAGACGACACCCTTGTTACCGTGGCGGCCTGCCATCTTGTCTCCGACGGAAATCTTACGCTTCTGAGCGACGTAAACGTGAACTACCTTGTTTACGCCGGGGGCAAGCTCGTCGGAATTTGAGCGATCGTAGATCTTTACGTCGACGACGACGCCGTACTCGCCGTGACGCATCTTGAGCGAGGAATCCTTTACCTCGCGCGCCTTCTCACCGAAGATAGCACGTAAGAGCCTCTCCTCGGGGGTCAGCTCGGTCTCGCCCTTAGGCGTTACCATACCGACGAGGATATCGCCGGGGCGAACCTCGGTTCCAATCCTGATGATACCGTCGGCGTCAAGATTTTTAAGAGCATCCTCGGAAACGTTGGGAACCTCGCGGGTGATCTCCTGAGCACCGAGCTTGGTGTCTCTTGCTTCCTTGGTAAACTTTTCGATATGGATGGAGGTATACATATCCTCACGGACGAGCTTTTCGTTAAGAAGAACTGCGTCCTCGTAGTTGTAGCCCTCCCAGGTCATAAAGCCGATAAGAGCGTTCTTACCGAGGGAGATCTCGCCGTTTGCCGTTGCGGGGCCGTCAGCGATGACCTGACCTGCCTCTACTCTGTCGCCCTCGTTTACGATGGGGCGCTGGTTAACGCAGGTGCCCTGGTTGGATCTCTTGAACTTTATGAGGTGGTAAACGTCCTTCTTGCCCGAGTCGGTAAGAATAACGATCTCGGAGCCTGCCGCACGCTCGACGACACCGCTCTCACGGCAGAGGACCACCGTGCCGGAGTCGACCGCAGCCTTATACTCCATACCCGTAGCAACGATGGGAGAATCGGTGATCATAAGAGGCACAGCCTGCTTCTGCATGTTCGATCCCATGAGCGCACGGGTGTTATCGTCGTTCTCGAGGAAGGGGATACAGCCCGCAGCGACGGAGACCGCCATCTGGGGGCAAGCGTCCATCAGGTCGACCTCGGTGGGCTCAACCTCAATGAACTCGGTCTTGTATCTTGCGATAACCTTCCTGTTCTTGAAGTAGCCGTTCTCGTCGAGGAGCTCGTTTGCCTGAGCGACGATGTTGTTGTCCTCCTCGTCTGCGGTGAGGTAGACGACCTCGTCGGTTACCCTGCCGTTTTCCTTATCGACTATTCTGTAAGGAGCCTTGAGGAAGCCGTAGTCGTTTATCTTCGCATAGGATGCGAGGTAGGAGATAAGACCGATGTTGGGTCCCTCGGGCGTCTCGACGGGACAGATCCTTCCGTAGTGCGTATAGTGTACGTCACGGACCTCGAAGGATGCTCTGTCTCTCGAAAGACCGCCGGGGCCGAGAGCCGAAAGACGGCGCTTGTGAGTCAGCTCGGCGAGGGGGTTGTTCTGGTCCATGAACTGAGAGAGGGGCGAGGAGCCGAAGAACTCGCGGATAGCGGTTGCAACCGGTCTTGTGTTGATGAGGTTCTCGGGGCGAAGGTCGTCGCCGTCGTGGACGGACATCCTCTCGCGGATGTTCTTGTCCATTCTCATCATGCCTATTCTCATCTGGTTCTGGAGCAGCTCGCCGACGCAGCGGAGCCTCTTGTTTCCAAGATGGTCGGTGTCGTCAACGGAGCCGATGCCATGGCCGAGAGCGATCATATAGTTGATGGAGGAGAGGATATCCTCCTTGGTGATATGCTTGGGCATAAGGAGGTGAAGCTGCTCCTTAGCGCACTTTTTGATGTAATTTACGCGGGCGTCGCCTGATAAGCCCTCCTCGTCTGCAGCCGCAATAATATCTGCAAGGACGCTGTATCTTACCTTCTCACCCTCCTTAACGCCCTCCTCACGAAGGTCGAAGCCGAGGATAAGCTCGGGGCGGACGGTGCCGTTTCCGATGACCCTGACGACTCTGCCGGACTCTATAGCAACGTCAACGCTGTTTACAAAGCTGTCGTCGATCGCCTCTGCGAGCGCACGGTCGATCTTTGCTCCCGCCTCTGCGACGATCTCGCCGGTGAGGGGGTTGATGACGGGTGCAGCGACGGTGAAGCCGATGAGCCTCGGGCAGAAGGAGACCTTCTTGTTGAACTTATAGCGTCCAACGGGAGCGAGGTCATACTTCTTGGGGTCGAAGAACATACCGTTAACGAGCATCTCAGCACTCTCAACGAGAGGGGGCTCGCCGGGACGGATCTTCTTGTATATCTCCTTGAGCGCCTCGTCACGCAGAGCGGTGCCGTTTTCCTCAGCGAGGGTGCGGCACTCATCCTTAGCCATGGATATACGGAGGATCTCCTCATCGCCGAACATAGCGAAGATGTCCTCGTCGGTATCACTGCCTGCGTCAAGGAGCGCACGGATAAGCACGGTGATCGGAATCTTGCGGTTCTTGTCGATCTTAACGTAGAAAACGCCTGCGGCGTCGGTCTCATACTCGAGCCATGCTCCGCGATAGGGGATGACCTGAGCGGTGTAGTTATGCTTACCGGCCTTGTCGACGGTAACGTCATAATACATTCCGGGAGAACGCACAAGCTGAGAGACGATAACACGCTCCGCACCGTTGATGACGAAGGTGCCGTTGTCGGTCATGAGAGGGAAATCGCCGAGGAAGATCTGAGCCGTCTTGAGCTCGCCCGTCGCCTTGTTGGTGAGGCGGACGCCCACCTTCATGTGAGCATCGTAGGTAACCGATCTGTCCTTGCACTCCTCAACGGAATATCTGGGCTCGGGATCGAGGGTGAAATCGGTAAACTCGATAGCGAGATTTCCGGTTGCGTCGACGATAGGAGATACGTCACGCAGGACCTCGTTAAAGCCCTCCCTGAGGAACCACTCATAGGAGTCTCTCTGCACCTCGATAAGGTTGGGCATTTCCGTAGCTGCTTCGATCTTCGAAAAGCTCATTCTCACATTGGTGCCAAGCGTCTGTGGTTTAAGCATCATAAATAGAATCACTCCATTCCTGAAATTTTACAAGTCTTGGATGTCGCGGCAAAATGTTAAATTTTCTTTAATAATTATATAAAAAGAAAAAATAGCAAAAATTTACAGCGGCTCTATGTGGATTTTTATGCAATTTGACGAATTGCGGTTCGAAAAAAGGCATAATATCCCCATAATAAAAGCGATTATAGCGCAGTTTAACATTGTAGCAGAAAAAAAGCAAATTGTCAAGATAGAAAAATAAATTTTGTGAAGATTTTTTTCTTTTATTTAATTCTGCACCAAATTATCCACCGAAACGGAGGCAAAAAAGTAACATTTTCAATCAGGGTGAGCGAGGGGGAGGGCGGCGGCATCACCGTGCTTTCACAGACCTGTGGCAAAGGGGGCGAAATCTGCCCGTTTTTGTGAAAAAGCAACAAAAATCGGTGGAAATCAGGAGGCAGCAGAGCCGCAGCGAGGAGGCGGCAGCGACGCAGTGAAATTTGCCTCAAGAGGCAAGTGAAATTTTGACAGAGTCAAAGTGAAATTTCGACGAGGTCGAAGTGAAATTTTTGCCCGGGGCAAAAGTGCGGGAATGCCGGGCTGAAAAGTGATGAACAGCGCAGCGACATCATTCCTCATTAGCGTAGCGACATCATTCCTCATTAGCGCAGCGACATCATTCCTCATTAGCGTAGCGACATCATTCCTCATTAGCGTAGCGACATCATTCCTCATTAGCGGAGCGACATCATTCCTCATTAGCACAGCGACCTCGCCCTTCGGTTTTCCTTAACTAATTATATTAAGGGAAAAAACGCAGGGAGGCAGAGGAGGTGAGGCGCAAAAAAAAGAGGGAGCATGCCGAGCCGAAGCCGAGCCGTTCCCTCTTGATATAGCAGCTTATTCGATTTGTGTCCAAAAATGCGGGGATGGCGGTGCGCCTCACTCCTCCATCATCGCTTTTACGCCGCGGGCCAGCCTCTCCATACCGTCTATAACACGGGAGCGCTGGGTCGCAAGATTTATGCGCACGAAGCCTCTGCCCGACTCGCCGTATGCCGAGCCCGCCGAAACGTAGAGCCCGGTAAGCTCACGCAGGCGCTTGACGAATACGTCGGCGTCTGCCTCCACGGCGCTGACGTCCACCCAGAGAAGATAGGTCGAGGCAGCCGAGATCGGCTTTAGCTCGGGACAATTTTCCTTTATGTATTTGCAGGCGGCGAGCCTGTTCGTATAGACGTAGTCGGCGAGGGCGTCTATCCACTCGTCGCACTCGGTGTAGGCTGCGATCAGCGCCCTCGAGGCAAAGACGTTGGGCTCGGAGAGCTCGTCCATATCAAGCCTGTCGGAAACTCTCCTCCGGATCTCCTCGTTTTTCGCTATGACGAAGCCGGTCTGAAGCCCCGCCATATTGAAGGTTTTAGAGCCCGAAACGATGGTGCAGGAGATGCTTGCGGCGAGCTCGGAAGCCATATAGAAGGGCGTATAATGTAAACCAGGGTTGACAAAATCGCAGTGAACCTCGTCCGAAATGACCTTGACGCCGTGCTTAGCGGCGAGCTCTGCGATGCGGGCTAATTCACCCGGCGTCCATATCCTGCCGACGGGGTTATGGGGGTTGCAGACTATCATAAGGCGGACGGACTCATCCGAGAGCTTTGCCTCAAGGTCGTCAAAGTCGATGGAGTATTTCTCGCCGTCGAAGAGGAGATCCGAGGACACCGAGATGCGGCGGCACTTTTCGATAACGCTGTAAAAATTGTTGTATACGGGCGCTTGCACCAGCACCTTGTCGCCCTCCCGAGAGAGCGCTCTGACACAGGCGGCAACGCCTGCGATAGCACCGTTTGAGTAGAGCATATCCGAGGGAGACAGGGTAGCTCCGTGCCTGCGCTTGAAATAGTCGGCAACCGAGGCGAAAAGCTCCTTCGGCGTCACCGAATAGCCGTAGATGCCCTCCTCGGCGACCTCGGCGATAGCCCTTCTGACGGGCTCGGGCGACCTTATATCCATATCCGCTATCCACATAGGAAGCTCGCCCTCCGGGATAGCCCACTTATACGAGAGGGTCGACCTCCTGTCGATCAGCTCGTCAAAATCAAACATCGCCCTTCTCCTTTACGGTTATCTTAGTTTTTTCCACGTCTACGTAGCGGGAGTCCATTATGACCTCGCCAAAGCCTTCAGCGGCGATCTCGCCCTCCCTCGGGTTCTTGACGCTGAGGACGCCAGAAGCTATATCCGCCCTTACAGATGAATACTCAAAGGCGAGGTCGGTGTTTACGAGCTTGCAGTTGACGAGGGTGACCCCGTCCATATAGCAGAGCCCTTGATTGGATTCTATGGTGCAGTTTACGAATTTTACGTTTTTAGAGTTCCAGCCGAGGTATTCGCCGATGATGAGCGAGTCGTAGACCTCGACGTTTTCGCAATTCCAGAAGGCGTCCTTTGATATGAGGGTGGAATTTTTGACTATGATGTTCATACCACCGTCAAAGGCGTAGTTGCCCGAGAGGTGGAGCCTCTCTGCAGTGACGCCGACGTCACCCATACCGAAGTAGTCGCCCTCGGCAGAAACGTCGAACATATGAACGTCCTTGCAATTCCAGAGCGTTTCCTTAGCGTTCGGCATTCTGACCGAGCGGAGGAGAATATTTTCCGAGCGGCGGAAGGTCTTGGGGGCGTCTATCGTGCAATCGTTTACCGAAATGTTTTTCGTATACCAGATGCCGGAGCGTGCCGTCTCAAGCAGGGTGGTTGACCTCATGCTGACTCCGTCCGAATACCAGAGAGGATACTTCCATTTGAAGATGCAGCCGTCGAGCCTCAGGGCGCGCGACTCCTTTAAGGGCGACTCGCCGTCGGCAAAGACGCAGTCAATAAGCTCGAGCATAGAGGAGCCAAACAGCGCTCTCTCGCCCCGAAAAAGCTTTTCTTTTATCTGTTCCATTTTTCTTCCTTCCGGTTGATTTTTTGCCGTTTTCGTTAGGAAATGTAAACCTTAGTTAGTTTTTTATGCCACGTGATGCGGCTGATGCGTGGTTGTGCCGATAAAAAAGATTTGTCGTGCGAAGCCATTATGTGCGCCGTATACTCACTTTAAATACCCCGTGCTACTAAAAGCTGCGCCGACCACAAGTCCGAGGAGCGGCGGCACGCTAAAATGCTACGCTCCGAACACGAGCCTGAAGAGCGCCGTCCGCTACACTTAAGCTGCGCCGAGGATGCGAGCCCGAAGAGCGCTGACTACAAGCCCGAGGAGTGGCGGCACGCTGAAATGCTACGCTCCGAACACGAGCCTGAAGAGCGCCTCGACGCCGATGGCGATAAACATTGCGGGGACCATATTTGCGGTTTTTACCTTCGTCATACCGAGGACGTTCGTGCCGATGAGGATGATGATGAGCGAGCCGACGGCGGACATATAGGAGATCGTCGCCGCACTTACAAGCTCGGTCAATACCAAGCCTACGATATTAAAGGCACCCTGATAGATAAGCACGGCAAACGCCGAAAATGCACAGCCTATGCCGAGCGTGCCCGCCATGATAAAGCAGACGATGGAGTCGATGACGGTTTTGGCAAGGAGGATGCCGGGCTGACCCTGAGCATCGAGAATTGCGCCGTTGATTGCCATAGCCCCGACACAGAACAGAAGCGAGCAGGAGACGAAGCCCTCGGAAAATCTTGCCGCCACGTCAACGCCACCCTCGCCCGACCCGCAGTTATCCTCACGGCCTACGGTCTGCTCCGTGCTTAGGGCGTCGGAGGATGCCGCCGCCCCTGCGGCTTTCTTTCGGGAGAGTGCCGAGCTTATACGCTTGAAGCCTCTGCCGAGCGAATTTGCGAGTCTGTTAAGCTGCTTGTCGAGGTCGATCAGCTCGCCGAGCACGGTGCCGACGGCCATCGAAACGATCATAAGCAGCACCTTGAAGAGCCCTGCGTTAAGGAAGGAGCCCTCAGCCACCTCGGGAGCGGGAGCAAGCACGCCGTCAATTCCTATGTAGATGACGCATATCGCCATAGCTGACATTATTATATCCGAAAAGCGCTTGGGTATGCCACGCTTGAGGAGCGTGCCGAGAATGCCTGCGATAAGCACGGCGACAAAGTTTACCGTCGTGCCGAGAAAATGCGAAAAAATGAAATCCATATATTCACCTCAATGCCGCACCTGCGGCAGATTTGCGGCGTGCGCCGCCGTTTTTTACCTATACGAATATGCCCCCGGTGGGAAGGAGGGCTCACACAGCTTTTGAGCAAAGCCCTGCCGGAATGCGGCGAAGCCCCTCAAACCCTTACACAAAGAGAGTAAAGCCGCTCCAACCTCAGGCAAAGGAAGTAAAGCCTATCAAACCACTCGGTAAAGGGAGTAAAGCCGCTCCGACCTCAGGCAAAGAGAGTAAGGCCGCTCCAACTCGGGCAAAGAAAGTAAAGCCTATCAAACCACTCGGTAAAGGGAGTAAGGCCGCTCCCTAATTCACGGGATATTCAAGCCCGAAGGGCAATTCGTCGGGTGCGAGATTCTTTTCCCGCTCGGCACGCAAAAGAGCCTCCCTTGCCGCCTGCTCCTCTGCCCTTGCCTGCTCCTCCGCCTTGCGGCCAGCCTCCTCCTCGGCAGCCCTTCTGCGTAGCTCCCTCGTATACTGAAGGCGCTCAATGCTGTCGTAGTTTTCGATAGTGTCCTCCTCCCTGTTCGGGATCAGGATGCGATGCTCCTTGCCGTGGATTATCACGTGCATCGCAAGGTCCTTGCCTGCTATGCGGAGCATCTGATATATCTTTTTAGTCGTTTCAATATCCTCGTCCGATGCGTTTGGTGAGCCGCCTCGGTGATTATGCGCAAGCACCACGCTTGTCGCAGATCTCTTTATTGCGACGTTTATTATCTTTATGGGAATGACGTCGGATCGATTGACGACTCCGTCGCCTATATGGTCGCAGGCGATGACCTCACCGTCAGCCCCAAGCGTCAGCACCATAATGCGCTCGAAGGGGGCGCCGTAAAGCCTGCCCGTCAGATATCTGATAACGTCCTCCTCGCTATACCTCTCGCCAAACGCCAGACCCTCGGTCACACGGCGGGAGCACAACGCCGCCGTCACCCTGAGGAGTGCGGCAGCCCTCTCGCCTATCTCGGGCGAAAGCTCGTCCATCCCGACGGACAGCAGGGTGTCGATCCTGCCGTAGCGCTGCATAAGGCGTAACGCACAAGCTCCGGGGTCATCCTTGATCTCGAAGGATAAAAGCTTGGTCAGCGCACGGAGTATCCACCTGTCTCTTTCGTCGCCGAGCGGCAGCTTTGCTATCGCTCTGACAGTTTCTACGATCTTGCGATTCAGACCGTCTGACACGTCATAGGCAGAGTCATAGAAGGCTTCGGCGGTGAGTGACGGCAATGCTGTCAACTTTTGTTTACCTATTTTAGAGGTTGAATGATATCCCTCATAATCTATGAGAAGGCATTCGATCATGAGGCAGCCTACGCGCGAGAGCTCAAAGGCTATCATATCACGGGTAGCATAGTCACCGAGGAAGGGGACGGCGCCGCCGTTCCGATGCCTGTATCCGACGATGGCTACCGTGCCTCTTGAGCGGACCTGCGCATCAATAAAATATCTCGGCCTTGTTTCGGCAGAGCTGAACTTGCGTGTCGGGACGTCATAGAGATCAATAAAGCGCATCGCATCGTCAAGCATCATAACTGCGCAATAGCTCTCCGGGTGTATCATAAAATGGCGCTGGAAAATTACCCACGCAAGATCGGGCGTGCCGATGACGGCGTTTGCCCTCTCGTGGATGTAGGTTCCGCCTAGCAGGGGCAGCTCTCCCGCCGCCTTTAGCAGCTCTGCCGCCCTCTCGCCTATGCCGTCGACCCTTGCGATATCCTCAGAGTCGGCAGAAAGCGTCGCCTCAAGGCTGCCAAACTCATCGAGCAGACGCTTTGCGACGGGGTTAGTGTCCTTATATGGGATAACGCTGTAAAGCAGCATCTCAAGGAGCTCGTAGGTGTCAAAGATGGTCTCCGTGTGCTTGAGGAGCTTTGCACGCATTCTCGCTCTGTGGCCGTTGTGAACGGCGCTATCAGGAATTGACATCGTGTAAATGCAAACCTTTCTTTATGTTTATCCCTTATTTACCCTATGATCCACACGGTCGCGGCGCAGATCCTCGGGGATGTCTATCACGTAGCCCTCGGGCTTTTGCACCCTGAGCATATTGATGGGCGTGCCAAGAGCGGAAAACGCCGCCTCGTACTCTGTGACGACGTTGCCCTCGTTGTATTCGGAGTTATGCAGGTCTCTCGTGACGGCGTCGGGCGTGAGGCCTATCGCCTCGAGCTCCTCAAGCGAGAAGTCGAAGAGCCCGACGTTGTCGGTCTTGAAGGTGAGGACGCCGCCCTCCTTAAGCAGGTTCATATATACCGCAAGATATCTTCTGTGAGTGAGGCGGCGCTTTGCATATCCCTTCTTTGACCAGGGGTCGGAGAAGTTTAAAAATATAGCGTCAACGCTACCCTCACCAAGGATGCGTGTTAAGTTATCGGCTGTGTCGGTGATAAATCTCAGCCTGTCCGAGACGCCCTCCCTCACGGCTCTCTCAGCCGCAAGCACGACGCAGTCGGTCACCCTCTCCATAGCGAGATAAACGGCGTCGGGGTGAGATGCGACCATCCCGACGGCAAAGCCGCCCTTGCCCGCCCCCACCTCGAGGTAGAAGGGTGCGCCGGGTCTATCCCAGATCTCGCCCGCAGGGTCACCGAGCGGCTCACCCTCATGGGTGTATAAATATTCCTTGCACGCCAAAAGTCGCTCGTCGGCGTGCTTTTTCTTTCTCATTCTCATAGCTTCACCTTGGTCGCCTGTGCGACCACTTTTGCTTCTAATTTTATCTCGTTCTTTCTCCGCCCGTCATAGAGTTGGCCAAAATCCCGACCAAGCCGTGACAGAGCCTGCACGAAAACCTACGCAGCGCTCCGACCAAGCCGTGACAGAGCCTTGGGAAAAACCTACGCAGCGCTCCGGCCAAGCCGTGTGTGGCAGGCGGGCATAACCCATGTGGCGGGTATATGATCAATCGTTCTTGCTGAACTCCGCAAGCCTTAAGTCGGGGTTGTCCTCCAGCACCCAGCGGATAGCCCACTCGCTCGTAAAGATGAGGAGGTTCTTGCCTCTGAAGTCCTGCACCCACTTCGTGTCGTGGGAGAGCTTTAAGGTCTTGGGGTCGAGATCCTCGTTTTCTATCCAGCGGATCTGCTGATACGCAAGGTTCGTGCGGCGCAGGTCGCAGCCGTATTCGTTTTTAAGCCTGTATTCAAGCACCTCGAACTGGAGCACGCCGACGACGCCGACGATGACCCTCTCAAGACCCGAATTCGGCTCAAAGAATATCTGTATCGCACCCTCTTGTGCGATCTGGTTCATTCCCTTGGCAAACTGCTTACGCTTCATCGAGTCGACCTGCTCGACCATAGCAAAATGCTCGGGAGCGAAGGTAGGAATGCCCTCGAAGCGCACCTTCTTGCCCTTTTCGCAGATCGTGTCGCCTATCGAGAAGATGCCGGGGTCGAAAACGCCGATGATGTCGCCTGCGTAAGCCTCGTCGACCACCGCACGCTCGTCAGCCATCATCTGCTGGGGCTGAGAGAGCCTGAAGGACTTCTGCCCCTGAACGTGGTAGTACTCGCGCCCGCGCTCAAATTTTCCCGAGCATATGCGCATAAAGGCGATACGGTCGCGGTGCGCCTTGTTCATATTCGCCTGGATCTTGAATACGAAGGCGGTGAAGTCCTCACTGAAGGGATCTATCCTCTCACCCTCAGCCACTCTCGGCAGGGGCGAGGTCGTCATCTTTAAGAAATGCTCGAGGAAGGGCTCTATGCCGAAGTTGTTGAGCGCAGAGCCGAAGAAAACGGGCGAGAGCTTGCCGTGGCGGACGGCGTCGAGATCAAAGTCGAAGGATGCGCCGTCAAGCAGCTCTATCTGCTCGCAGAGCTCGCTCCTCAGCCTCTCTCCGACGAGAGCGTCGAGCTTCTCTGTGTCGGTTATGTCACACTCGATGCCGTGGATAAGCTCCCTGCCCCTGTGCGAGTCGGCGAAGGAGAGGATCTGCCTCTTATCCCTGTCGTAAACGCCCTTGAAATTCTGTCCGCAGCCGATCGGCCAGTTCATCGGATAGGTCCCGATGCCGAACTCACGCTCCAATTCGTCAATAAGGTCGAAGGGGTCGCGCGCCTCACGGTCCATCTTGTTGATGAACGTAAAGATCGGGATATCTCTCATAGCGCAGACCTTGAAGAGCTTTCTCGTCTGCGGCTCGATGCCCTTTGCCGCATCTATGACCATCACGGCGGAGTCTGCCGCCATGAGCGTGCGGTAGGTGTCCTCGGAGAAGTCCTGGTGGCCGGGGGTGTCAAGTATGTTTATGCAATATCCGTCGTATTCAAACTGAAGCACGGAGGAGGTGATAGAGATACCTCTCTGCTTCTCGAGGTCCATCCAGTCGGAGACGGCGTGCTTGTCCGTCTGCTTGCCCTTGACCGAGCCTGCCGTCTGGATAGCTCCTCCATAGAGGAGAAACTTCTCGGTCAGGGTGGTCTTACCTGCGTCGGGGTGTGATATGATGGCGAAGGTTCGCCTCTTTTGGATCTCTTCGGTCAGAATTGACATCGGTGTTCTCTTTCCTTCTTCGTTTTCTTTATCGTTACGCTTATGCAGGCGCAGCTCTCACGTGTGCGCACACGAAACGCCCGCATAAATAGCCATTATATCATATATTACCATATTTTAATATATTTTGTCAACTCTGCCGCCAAAAAATCCCGCTTTTAAAATATATACTTGATTATTGCACGCATATGTGCTAAAATAAAGTGTAGCATTGGGTATTACCCTCTTTGTAGGAGAGACCCCGGGCGCACGGGCGACGGAAATGCCGCCGGGATAGACGCAGGGCGGGAGGATTTTCCCCTATAAAGAGAATAGCATCCGATGCGCCGCTCCGACAGGATCGGGGCATATAGGAGGGGCTCCTGCCCCTCGAATAAGGAGATCGGAATGAAGCTAAAGGAATTTAATAAGTCGCTGCCCGAGATCGAGCGTCTGATCGGCTACTCCTTCAGGGATAAGAGCCTGATCAGGCAGGCGTTCACACGCTCGAGCTGGTGTAACGAGCAGATGGGCGAGCACCCGCAGTCAAACGAGGTGCTTGAGTTCTTCGGGGACAGCGTGCTGTCGCTCTCTATCGTGTCCTTTTTACTCTCAAGCCTGACCGAGAGATGTGCGGCGGGGCTGAGGACAGAGCTCGGGGAGGGCGACTTCTCAAACATCAAGTCTAAGCTCTCGGACAAGACGAACCTCTCGCTCTCGACGAAGAAGCTCGGACTTGAAAAATACCTCCTCGTCGGCGAGGGCGACGCAAAGCTCGGGATAGAAAACGAGCCCTCCGTCATGGAGGACCTCTTCGAGAGCATCGTCGGAGCGGTTTATATTGACACGGGTATGGACGTCCCCACGGTCATGCGTGTGGTTTCGGGTATGCTGGATATGTCGGTCTACACGAGGGGAGACGCCCCCTCCGTCAGCCCGAAGAACGCCCTTCAGGAGTGGTGCGCAGACAAGCGGCGCAGGCTCCCGCCCCCGATCTACAAGACTCTCTCGGAGTCCGGCCCCGACCACAAAAAGCTATATGAAAGAGGCGTTTATATCGGCGAGAGGCTGCTCGCCAGAGCCGAGGGTAAGAACCTCAAGATAGCCGACTCGCTTGCGGCAGAGGCGGCGCTCAAGCTCCTTAAAGGCGAGGACGTGCAAAGCGAAGAGAGCGACAAGGGCGAGCCGACTGAGAGGGCGGCAAAGGAAAAGACGCCAAAAAACGGAAAAGCCACCGCAGTAGATAAGCCAAGCCAACCAAAGACAAAGGAAAGGGCGTCAAAGCCCACGGATGGCACGAAAAAGCCCGTGAAGCCCACGGCAAAATCGGAGGAAGCCAAGTCGACCAAGCCCACGAAGGCTGCGAAGTCAGAGGAAGCCAAGCCGACCAAGCCTGCGAAGGCCGCTAAAAAGCCTGCGGTAAAGGCGGAGCCAACTAAGCCCACCGCCAAGGCGAAAAGCACGGAGGCAAGCAAGCCCACCGCTAAGACGACGAATAAAGAGGCAAGCAAGCCCGTCGCCAAGGCGGCGCTGCCTTTAGGCAGAAGGGCAAAAAAGCAAAAGCCCGCAGAGGTGGGCGAGAGTGCGGCGGCGAGATTAAAAAGGCGCTCCGCAGAGCTTATGGTAGCGACCCCCGCATTCAGAGATCTCGGCGAGGTCAGAGCCGAGGGCGGAGGCAGAGCCTATCGCGTAGAATGCTCGTTTGGCGGCAGGAGGATCTCGGCAGACGCCCCCTCACGCCTCGAGGCAAAGGAAAAGGCGGCGGCGCTGATGCTGAAGGCGACTGAGGGCAAGGCCCGCTGACAGGGAGCGTAGCTTGATGCCGATGGCACACCGCAAGCAAAAACGGGCGGCGGCAGAAGCAAAAGACGTCCCCTCCATCCAAGGCATAAGCGGCAAAAGTAAAGCTATTTTGCTCCGCAAATGACAACAAGGGTTAACATCTATCCTTAAAATACAGTATATCATCTCAAAAAGGAAGCTATATTATGAACATCAATCTATTTTCCGGTGCGCTGCTTGAGGCGGCTGCCGGCGGCATCGGCGGGACGATCTCTACCGTTATCACGGTGGTTGCGATAGTCTTTATCGTCGCTTGCATGCTCGGCGGATTTTCGAGGGGCATGTATTCTACCGCACTGCGCCTGCTCTGCATCATTCTTGCGGCGTGGCTCTCCATCGAGGCGATCCACCTCGCAACCGACTATATCCACTCTATGATGGCGGGCGAGACGGTTGAAACGGTCATTACAAGGTTCTGGCCGGATTACACGACCTCGGTCGATCCCTTTATCCGTGACGTCATCCACTGCTTCGACGCAGAGACAGTCGAGAGAGTGCTGGTCATGGTAATCGCTATTGCGGTCATCCCCGTGGCGTTTATCGTCGTGTTTATCCTTGCGGCGATCCTGACCTCTATGGTCTCGGGTCTGCTCTCGGGCATTCTTATGCTCGGCAGACGCCCCTCCGGCGTCTCCTCTCTCGTCGGCGGCATCATCGGCGCTGTTCAGGGTGCGCTTATTGCGGCAGTGTTTATCCTGCCCGTCGCCGGACTTGCGGACGTAGCGCGCGACTCACGCACGCACCTCATCGAGGATAAGGATCCCGTCGTCTCCGACTTCGTTGAGATGGTCTACACCGATTATCTTGACCCCGTCATCGACAACCAGATAGTTAACCTTCTGCTCGACATCGGCGGCGAGGACATCTACGACGACATCCTCACCGTAAAGGTCGGCGACGAGGAGGTCCATATGAAGAAGGAGTTTGCGGTCATGGCGGAGATCGCCGCCGACGCCGTGCCCCTCTTCCATCCCCAGATCTTCAACTGGGAAAACCTGACCGAGGGCGACAAGAGGGCTATCACCACCATCCTCGCCGACGTAGGTGAGGACCCCTACACCGCAAACACCATAGCCGGCATACTCAGGGCGGCGGCTAAGGCAAACGCCGACGACGTCTTCAACCTCGGCTTTGAGGAGCCCTTCGGCAGCTTCCTTGACGAGTTTATCGGCGTGTTTGACAACGTCACGAGCGAGACGGTCAACGAGGACCTCTCCACCTTCGTCGAGGTTTATTTCATCCTTAACGACTATGGGATCCTCAACCACTTCTTCCACGCTACCGAGAGCGAGTTCAGGCCCGAGGAGCTGCTCGCAGCCGACAAGGACGGCAAGACCATTGTCACCCACGTAACCGACGCCCTCTCCGCAAACCCGAGGACGGCGCATCTTGTAACCTCCCTCACCAAGTTCTCCTTCCAGATCATGGCGGACAGCGTCGGAAACGTTCTGCCCGAGGGAGTTGACACCGATCAGATCTACGAGGACGTAAAGGTCGGTATGGAGGACGTTCTTGCGAGCGTTAACAACCCCGACATTCCCCCCGAGGAGAAGAAGGACGTCGTTAAGACCGAGCTTAACAACGCTCTGGTTAACGCAGGTGTTCTCAGCGAGGAGACAAAGCTTGACGACGAGGTCATGGACGTTATCAGCGACCACATTATGACCGAGTTTGAGGGTAAGGAGGAGCTGACCGACGACGACATCAACAGCGCTATTCTTTCCTTCTATAATAAGTACGCATCCAGTGGTCTTCCCGGCACCGGAGAGGGCGACGGCGAAGGCGGTGAAGGCGGCTCCGGCGACGATGACGGCGAAGGCGGCATCGTTATACCCCCTGACTTTGAGCTTCCCGACGACTTCGAGATCCCGGACGGCCTGATCCCCGGCATTGGCGGCGGAAGCGGCGACGGCACGGGTGATGGCACGGGCGACGGCGAAGGTGACGGAACCGGCGACTGAACCGGTGACGGCTCGGGTGATGGCTCGGGCGACTGAACCGGTGACGGCTCGGGCGGCATCGTTATCCCTCCCGACTTTGAGCTTCCCGACGGCATCGAGATCCCCGAGGGACTTGTGTAAACAGTTATAATTGCCTGAAGGCAGGTTATGGAGTGCTGACGCACCGTTATGAGCCTGCGGAGCCAAGCGTTATGAGATGCTTCGCACCGTTTTGGAGTGCTGACGCACCGTTATGAGCCTGCGGAGCCAAGCGTTATGAGATGCTTCGCATCCTATTGACAGAATAAAAAAAGAGCAAGCGCAGAAGGATAAATGCGTCCGTCTGTTCTTGCTCTTTATTTTGTTACAGGATAAATTTCACCATAGGTGCGGCTGCCGCACGGCGCCCGGACGACCCTTACTCGCTCGCTCTGAGCGAATCGTGGATCTCCTTCTCCTGCGTCGTGGAGATCTTGTCGATGTCGTAGGGGGTGGTCTGGTAGACGAAGTAGTTCAGCCAGTTGGTAAAGAGGAGGGTCGAATGCGCACGCCAGGTGATGACGGGGCGCTGAGTTTCATCGTCGTTCGGGTAGTAGTTGTAGGGCAGGTTGGGATTGAGGCCTGCCTTTTTATCACGTAGATACTCCTTCTCGAGGGTGTCGGCGTCGTATTCCGAGTGGCCGGTGATGAACACCTGCTTGCCGCCCTTGGTGGTTACGGCGTAGACGCCCGTGATGTCGCTGGAGGCGAGGATGCGCAATTCCGGCACCCTCTCGATCTCCTCACGGTAGACCGTCGTGTGGCGTGACTGAGGAACGTAGAAAACGTCGTCAAAGCCACGGAAGAGGATGGAGCGCTTGTAGTCCACGTGATGGGGATATATGCCCGAGAACTTCTCCTCCGTCGGATGCTTATCTATGCCGTAGTGGTAGTACATGCCTGCCTGCGCCGCCCAGCAGATATGCAGAGTGCTGTGGACGTGCGTCTTGGTCCATTCAAGGATCTCGGCAAGCTCGGGCCAATAGCCCACCTCCTCAAAGGGCATATGCTCGACGGGTGCGCCGGTTATGATCATGCCGTCGAAATATCTCTCCTTAACGTCGTCAAACGTCTTGTAGAAGGACAAGAGGTGCTCCTCGGAGACGTGCTTGGACTTGTGCGTTTTCGTATGCAAAAGCTCGATCTCGACCTGGAGAGGCGTGTTGCCCAAGACACGGGAAAGCTGCGTCTCCGTGTCAACCTTTGTTGGCATAAGGTTGAGTATGAGGATCTTCAGCGGTCTGATATCCTGGGTTATCGCTCTTCTCTCGGTCATAACGAAGATGTTTTCTTTTTCAAGCACGCTGACCGCGGGCAGCTCGTTCGGAAGCTTTATGGGCATTTGGTTTCTCCTTGCGCAGAGGGCGCTCTCGATGATGTTTTTTGGGGGCTCTTTGCCTTCGGCTCGGCGTGGGAGCGCTCGGCAGAGGCTATGCCGCCCGTGGCAGAGGCGATAGTTGCCTTGGCGCGGTGGGCGACGGTTTGTTTTTTTAGATAGATGCGAGGGCGGCGTCGATGTCGGCGATGAGGTCGTCCTTATTTTCTATACCGCAGGAATAGCGGATAAGATCGGGCGATACGCCCGCTGCGCGAAGCTCGTCGTCGTTCATCTGCCTGTGGGTTGCGGAGGCGGGGTGTAGACAGCAGGTGCGTGCGTCGGCAACGTGGGTTTCGATAGCGCCGAGGGTCAAGGCCTTCATAAATTTCTCAGCCGCCGCTCTTCCGCCCTTGACGCCGAAGGAAACGACGCCGCAGGTGCCATTCGGCATATACTTTTCGGCAAGGTGATAATACTTATCTCCCTCGAGGCCGGGATAGGTTACCCACTCTACCTTTTCGTGGGCGGCGAGATGCTTTGCGATGGCGAGAGCGTTTTCGCAGTGCCTTTCCATACGCACGTGGAGGGACTCAAGTCCGAGGCCGAGGATAAATGCGCTCTGGGGCGACTGCGTGCAGCCGAAGTCTCTCATCAGCTGGGCGGTTGCCTTGGTTATATAAGCGCCCTCAATGCCGAAGCGCTCGACGTAGGTGATGCCGTGGTAGCTGTCGTCGGGGGTGCAGAGGCCGGGGAACTTTTCCGCCGACTTAGTCCAGTCAAACCTGCCCGAATCGACGATGCAGCCGCCGACCGCACTGCCGTGACCGTCCATATACTTGGTGGTCGAATGGGTGACGATGTCAGCACCCCACTCGAAGGGGCGGCAGTTTACGGGGGTTGCAAAGGTGTTGTCTATGATGAGGGGGACGCCGTGCCTGTGCGCAACCTTGGCGAAAAGCTCGATGTCGAGGACGGTGAGGGCGGGGTTTGCGATAGTTTCGCCAAACACTGCCTTGGTCTCGGGGCGGAACGCCGCCTCAAGCTCCTCCTCGCTGGCATCGGGGGAGACGAAGGTGAAGTCGATGCCCATCCTCTTCATCGTGACGGCGAAGAGGTTGTATGTGCCGCCGTAGATAGCAGAGGAGGCTACGACGTGGTCGCCTGCGGAGGCGATGTTGAAAACGGCAAAGAAGTTTGCCGCCTGTCCCGACGAGGTGAGCATAGCGGCACTGCCGCCCTCAAGCGCACAGATCCTTGCGGCAACCGTGTCGCAGGTGGGGTTCTGAAGTCGGGAATAGAAGTAGCCCGACGCCTCGAGGTCAAAGAGCTTGCCCATATCCTCGCTGGTTGCATACTTGAAGGTCGTGGACTGGATGATCGGGATCTGCCTCGGCTCGCCGTTTTTCGGGGAGTAGCCGCCCTGAACGCACAGGGTTTCGATCGAACGCTTGATTTCTGCCATTTTTATTATTTTCCTTTCGGGGTTGGATTCTGTTTTTTTCTTTTTGTTTTTGAACCTCCGCCGCCTCGGGCGAGATCGGTTGAAGGCTTTTAAATTTAAAGCCGTCGGTTGAAGATGAAAAACCGAAAGCCATAGGTTAAACACGATAAAATAAAAGCCATAGGTTAAAGACGAGAGCCGAAATATAGGAGCGATACGCCGAGATATTAAAGCCCCCAAACGAAGGCGACGGGAGTGCGAAAAAATAAAAAAGCCCCTCTCAGCTCGACGTAAGGTCGGAGACTTGAGACGGGTGCATGCACTCGCGGTACCACTCAAATTGCGCCCGTAGGCGCCACTCTCTAGGCTCGAAAAAAGCCCCGTACCGATAACGCAGTACCTGCGTGCTACCCTAAGCGCCTGCCTCGAATAGCCAACTCGGGAGCCATAGGAGCGCCTCTTACATCTGCCGCCTTCCACCGTCTGCGACTCTCTGTGAGATGTAGCATTGAGGGTTCCCTCTCCGTCCTCGTCTTTAGGGTTATTTTATCACAGGGCGAGGTGTTTGTCAAGTAAATATTTTATTAATACGCAAACTCGCTCTGATATATCAGCCCCGCAGCGGCAAGCTCTCTCTTATCTTTGCCATGCGGCGGCAAGCTTTCTCGCTTATCCTTTCCAAGCGGCGAAAAAAAGAAAAGCACGCCACATCCCACACATTCATCTGGAACGCAGCGTGCTTACTGATTTTCCGGACTATCGTCCTTAATAAAGTTCAACGGAATTAAACCCTATCCTGGAATAATCATTGTGTCGTGATCGCTATAATATTCCGGCCGAGAACATATGCGATCGGTGGCATAATCGGTTAAGTCAGGATCTTATCCTTTTCTTTTATTTTCGCCCTTATAGAAGGTGCCTAACTCCCCATATCGTTTAAGGCCATGGGTCTGACCTTTCATTTTTTTCATCGGGCCTGTGATTCAGCGCCCATAATCAGTTTTTGTTGGTTTTTGTTATTCAGTTGTAAGGTTTACTTAGCATTTTTATCTGCTAAGTGTTAATTTCTCGTTGGAAGCACGGTATACCTCGCTTTCTTCGGACGAGTAAATTAAAGTGTCGCCATCGCCCCAAAGACTCCCTTTACGCCACGCGGCGCTATTCACACAGTCTATAAAACGGGCGGTTTTTCACACCGAGGGTAGACACCCTCGCCGGCATAACTTAGAATATAAGCTGTCGCACTGCTGCGGCACTTCCCCTCCCTGCGACCCGGGGTGGAAAATGATAGCCATTGACACGGGTAGCCATGCTACCCTCTTTTCGGATGGGCGCCATGCCCATTTACCCACGAATTGTTTTTAAAAATTGACTAGTACATCGGTCTATACCTTTGTTCGGGGGTTTAGTGAGGCTATGCCTCGCATATGAAAGGAATTATTTAAAACTAGTTGTTCATTGGCTTATACCAAATTTCAGCTTCATACAGTGGACCGCTGCCATAGCGGTTTACCTATACCGAGATCTTTTCCTTAAAATAAAGCTAGTACATTGGTTTATACCTTTGTCGTGGGGTGATGAGGCTATGCCTCGCATACGTTGTTTTAAAAAAGCTTAGTTGTTCATTGGACCATACCTTAAGATAGCTTGCGGACCGCTGCCATAGCGGTTTACATATATCTCATTTTTCTTTAGGATAAATAGATCTGATAACAGGACAAATATCGCATAAACGTGATCGATCAGGACGCCCTGCAACATTAGCCTTGATATAAATCAGAACATTGGTTTATCCTACCTTTCTCCGAGGGCTTCCACCCCGGTGCTTTAAGCTCCCTAGCCGGGAACGATGAGGCCGTAGCTGCCTTCCTTCCTTTTATAAACGACGCAGGTTTCGCCGCTGTCGGCGTTGATGAATGCATAGAAGCTATGTCCTAAGAGATTCATCTGGAGTATTGCCTCCTCGGCTGTCATGGGCTTGAAGGGGAAGGTCTTAACCCTGATCTCGAATTCTTCCTCTTCCACATACTCGTCATCGTCGTCATCCGTAACTATACTGAAGGCGTCACGCTTCATCTTTTTTTCGAGCCTGGTCTTGTTTTTACGGATCTGACCCTCAAGGCTCTCAACAGCTCTGTCGAGCGCGGTGATAAAGGTCTCGCTCTCCTCCTCGGAACGGAAGGTCGTGCCCTCATAGATTACGGTGATCTCGATGATCTTAACTCCCTTGCGTGTCCGACAGGTTACGAAAGCCTCGGTGTCCTCACCGAAGAACTTGTCAAACTTTGTGAGCTTCTTCTCAACTGCAGTTCTGAGAGAATCTCTGACCGTCATCTGCTTGCCGTAGAGTTGTATCTTCATACCGTACACCTATGCCTCTTTTAACTTATGGATAAGAGGTCCTTTCGTGGAATTGCGAAACGAGAGATTTCCACCTCGGCGGGGTGGTGTTCCCCGTCTGCATTATCATTATAGCACATTTCTTGTGCGTTGTAAACAGTTTTTCGGAATTTTGTGAGAGAAATTTATGAATTATGACCAAAGTGTAAAAAATAGCGCCCTTTTCTGTCGATCTTTGAAAAAAGTCTTGACAAGGGGGCGCATCTATGATAAAATCAGTCTTGTAGGGGCAGGAGAGCTGCTCCCTTTTTTTGTTAAATTTGCACAGACGGGCAGGAATTGGCATATAGCCTCCTGCCCGCCTTTTTATTTTCCGCTCGGCGCCGGGTGCTTCCCGATTTTGCACTCTGCATTTTGCTCGGCGCCCGTCGCTTCCCAATTTTGCATTCTGCATTTTGCATTCTGCATTATTCATTATTCATTTATTACCTTATATCATTCCGTGCGGATCGAGTATGCGGTCTAGCTCCTCGGGGCTGACGAGCTTTTCTTCAATTAATATATCACGCACGCTACGGCGCTCGGCGAGGGCTCGCTTTGCGACCGATGCCGCCTTGGCATAGCCGACGTAGGGGCAGACGGCAGTTACGATGCCTATCGAGCGCTCGACCTCATCCTCGCAGCTCTGCCTGTTTACGGTGATGCCGTTTATACAGTTTTCGGTGAGGACGGTGAGGCCTGCGGATAGCATATCGAGGCTCTCGAAGAGCGAGTAGAAGATTATCGGCTCGAAGGCGTTAAGCTCGAGCTGGCCCGCCTCTGCCGCCATCGTTACGGTGGCGTCGTTGCCTATGATCCTGAAGGCTATCTGATTTATCACCTCGGGGACGACGGGATTGACCTTGCCGGGCATTATGGACGAGCCGTTCTGTCTGGCGGGGAGGTTGATCTCGCCGAAGCCCGTCCTCGGGCCGGAGGACATCAGGCGCAGGTCGTTTGCAAGCTTTGAGAGGCTTACGGCAGAGGTCTTGACGATGCCCGAGACGTAGGCGAAGCAGTCGAGATTTTGCGTTGAGTCGACGAGGTCGGCTGCCTGCTTGAGCTCGAGCCCCGTTACCTCCGAGAGGATGGGAACGATCCTTTCGATATACGCCCTCTCGGCGTTGATGCCCGTGCCTATCGCCGTGCCGCCCATATTGACCTCGGAGAGCGAGAGAGCGGCGGCCTTAAAGCGCAGGACGTCCCTTTCTATCATCGAGGCGTAAGCCGAGAAGGTCTGTCCGAAGCTGATCGGCACGGCATCCTGCATCTCGGTCCTTCCCATTTTTATTATATCCGAGAACTCCTCCGCCTTCCGTCTGAGTGCGTCACAGAGAGAGATGAGGCGCCCCTCGGCAACCCTGAGCAGCCTGATAAGGGCTATCTTGCCCGCACTGGGAACGACGTCGTTTGTAGACTGGGCGCAGTTTGCGTGGTCGTTTGGATGCACGATGCTGTAATCGCCGGGCTCGCCGCCGAGAAGCTCGATAGCCCTGTTGGCGACGACCTCGTTTGCGTTCATATTAAGAGAGGTGCCTGCGCCGCCCTGGACGGCGTCAACGATAAAGCACTCGCCCGAAAGCCTGCCCTCTAATATATCCTCGCAGGCGCTGACCATAGCGTCGGCAATCTCGGCGCTCAGCGCACCGGCCTCCTTGTTTGCGAGGGCGGCGGCCTTTTTGATCTCTACCGTTGCCCTGATCAATTCCGGATGCACGCACCTGCCGCTGATGGGAAAGTTCTCACGTCCGCGCATCGACTGTATGCCGTAGTATGCCCCTCTCGGCACCCTGCGCTCGCCTATCGAATCGCATTCTAACCTGTATTCCGCCATTTTCGTACTGCCTCTTTTCGAGTTTTTTATTTTCGCCTTGATTATACATCAAAGCTATGCTATAATCAAATACATATTATGGCATAGATCATATAGCTTTAAAGTTATGGAGGCGTTATGTTTAAGAACAAGGAATACGTGCTTGCCGTATATAAGGAGGGGAGCTTTACCCGAGCGGCGGAAAAGCTCTACGTCTCCCAGCCCTCGCTCTCAGCGACGGTGAGGCGCATTGAGGAGAAGGTCGGCGCCCCCATCTTTGACCGCTCGACAAGCCCGATAACCCTGACCGACGTAGGGCGTGAATATCTGTGCTGTGCGGAGGAGATCGAGAGGCGCGAGGCGGGCTTTACGAGATATATCGACGACCGCAAGAGCCTGCTCGCAGGGCATATCCGCCTCGGGGGCTCGAGCTTCTTTTCCTCCTTCGTTATCCCTGGGATGATCTCGGACTTCAACGAGCTTTACCCCTCTATCAGCTTTGACATAGTTGAGGACAGCACGAAGGGGCTCTTTGCGAAGCTTGGCACGGGCGAGGTCGACCTCGTCATCGACAATGCGGCGGTTGCCGACGGGGAGATAATTTCGGAAAGATATAAGACCGAGAGGCTCCTTCTCTGTGTGCCGAGGAGGATAGCCGAGGCGAGGGGAGTCGCCCACCTTGGTATGTCGCACGCAGAGGTGCGCTCGGGCGAGGGCAGGCGCGAGCCTATCGACCTATCGCTGTTCCGCTCCGACCCCTTCATCGTCCTCCGCCACGAAAACGACACGGGCAGGCGTGCCGAGGCACTCTTCCGTGCTTATTCGATCGAACCGAGGATCATCCTCACGCTCGACCAGCAGCTGACGGCATACAACATCTCCGCCTCGGGCATGGGCATCAGCTTTGCGAGCGACACGCTGATCCTCTCCATGCAGGAGAGCGGAGACCTCATCTACTTCGAGCTGCCCGAGGCATTTGCCAAGAGGAGCATCTACGTCTACCGCAAGCGCAGCCACTACCTCCCCCTCGCCTCAAGAGCCTTTATCGAAAGGACGACAGGCAATACCCCTTAGGCTCGTATAGCAGGCGGCACACGGCAGAGCTTCAAGCTTATCAAGAGTGCGTTAGCGTACGCACCGTAAGCTCATCAAGAGGGTGTTTGCAAGCCCTTCGCAAGCTTATTATACCCGTTTATGCCAAGTTTTATTTACAATAAAGAGCAAAAAGAGAGCAGATCGGCAAAAACCGAAATGCTCTCTTTAAAATTTTAGATACGATCACAGATCGAGCCGCAGCTTGCCGTCAGATGATCATAACGATACGTAATATCTCACAACTTGCCACTTAGGCACCAAGGTACATTGAGGGAGGAAAACGGAGATAGAAAATGGAATTATAATCATTCGAGGGAAAACGGAGTTTTCCGACCTTAATACCTGTGATATGACGCAAAGAAAAGAGCGAGGCAAAAAGCTTGCCCCGCTCCAAATATTGACTTATTCCATTTTCGGTTATGCCCGAAATATCCCTTCGGGAGCAACCAAGCGAGGTCAGAGGCACAGAGCCCCGAAGGAGATAGTTTGGTGCAGAAATCTTCGTTCGCGCCCCGAAGCTGTATAAACATACAGCGAGAGGAAGCGAGCGGAGATAGAAAATGGAATAAAAAATTGAAGAAAGCCGCAGGCTTTCAACCTCAGCACAATTGAACCGTGATAAAGAAAAGAGCGAGGCAAATTGCTTGCCCCGCTCCGGATAAAAATCTATTCCATTTTCGGTTATGCCCAAAATATCCCTTCGGGAGGGAATTAATAGCCGACCTTCTCCCAGCACTCGAAGGGTGCAGCAAGCTCCTCGGAGATGTAGACCTGAGTCTTCTTGGTCTGGAGCATGGTGGAGGGGAGGTAGGGAGTGATGGGACCGTGAGTGCAAAGACGGGAGGTCATCCTCTGCCAGGAGGAGAAGGTGCCGCAGGTTGCAAGCGCGTGAACCTCGATGCGCTCCTTAGCTCTCATAACGTCGAGAGGACCGATGGTTGCAGCCTTGGGGGGAACGTTTGCGATGTCGCCGGACTGGCCGAAGGTTCCGTTAAGGGAGTTCTGCATGATGGTCATGGGATGGAGGGTTACGATCTGAGCGGGCTGATTGAGCCACTCCTCGATGTCGCCGGAGCCGATGAACTCGGGGATAGGATCAACGAATGCCATGTGACCTGCCCATCCGGGAGAGGTGGATGCGATGTCTGCACCGGTGCCCTCGGTGATGTCGTCGATGATCTTGGAGTAGTCCTTGATGTTTGCGTTAGTGGGGAAATGAACGTTCTCCATAGGCATACGAAGCTTTTCGTCGATCTGATAGTAGAGATACTTGATCATAGAGTGAGCAAAGCCTGCCTCGTAGGTGATGGGAGCGATGTTGCCGTCCTGATCAGCCCACTCGTCCTCTGCTACGAGGTGAACCTTCGAGCAGTCAACGCCAAAGTAGTTGATAAGCTGAGCGAGAGGAATGTAGGTGTCGGGCTCGGGGTTTCCGAGGATCATAGTGAAGCTCTTGCCTGCCTCGGACGCTGCCTTAAGACGGGAGAAGAGGGTTGCGATGAGGACGGGATGGGGGTTCATCATAACCTTTACGTTGAACTCGGGATGCCACCAAGCCTCTCTCTTCTCGAGATCCTTGCCGGAGAGGCTGCGGACGTACTCGCAGACCTTCTTATCCTTAAAGGGAACGAACTCGTGGGGCTCAAAGTTAAACTTTGTAGCGGGATCGGTAATGAAATCTTTCATTGCTTTTTCTCCTTTTGGAAATATATTAGTTTTTTTATTCAAAAATAAATCTGCCGAACTGATGAGGCCTGTGGAAGCTGAGCCTCTCGCCCTCGATGGGCGCCCAGGAGAGGAAGTTTGGCTCTCTGCCCTCCTCGAGGCACTTATAGCAGTTTGCCCTCATCTCCTTGCCGGAATAGAGGCTGAAGCTCGGGAAGAAGCGGCGGATAAGCTCGGCGGGGATAGAGTAGGTGACCGACCAGCCGTCGTTTCTGCGCCTGACTCTTGCGCCGAAGATATGCCTGTTTTCGGGCAGGAGCCTGACGAGAGTTTTGATCGAGGTTCCTATGCCGAAATAATAAATGCCGTTAGGGTTAAACTCAAGGTTCATATACCTCGGGTCGTCCTCCACGGGAGAGAAGAAGAACTCAAGGCAGCTGTCGAGGCAGGGCTCGCAAAGGAAGTCCTTGCCCTTAGCGGGCGACTCGGGCTCTGTCGTCGAGAGCTTGACGTAGATATGCTCCTCGTCGTAGCAGATCTTAGCCTCGGCAGAAACGTCCTCCTTCGTATCACGATAGCGGACGTCGATGGGGAGCGCGGGGATCTTAGCCCACTCGGGCTTGCCCTCTATATGCTTTACTAAGTATTCCTTCATACTACCTCGCCCTCCAGGATGACCTTATGCACCTTCATCTTATAGTCGACGAGGATGAGGTCTGCTCTCTTGCCCTTGGCGATCTCGCCTCTGTCGAGGAGGCCGACCGCTCTCGAGGGGTTGTAGGATGCAAAGCGGAATACGTCGCAGACGGATGCGCCCGTGTGCTTGATCATATTGCGGCAGGAGATGTCAAGGGTCATCTTTGAGCCCGCGATCTCGCCGGTGTGATCGAAGTTGATGTCGTCGACGTCGTCGTAGCCCTCGGGGATAGGTCCGTCGCAGGCGTAGGCGTCGGAGATGAGGATGATACGGTCGTCACCCTTGATCCTCCTCGTGAGCCTCAGGAGATAGGGGTCGACGTGGATGCCGCGGCTGTCGCAGATAAGCTCGGCGTAGATCTCCCTGTTGTAGTAGACGGTTTCGTCAACGCAGGGGGTGCGGCACTCGGGATACTTCTGCAGAGTTCCCGTAGCGTTAAGATGGTGGGTTCCGATCTTCAGGCCGTAGGGCATGAGCGCCTCGATCTGATAGGGCTCAGCCTCGCTGTGCGCCACGGAAAATACCGCCTTAGGATTTTTAGCGAGGACGTCCTTGACGAAGCCCTCGATGTTCTCTCTTTCGGGAGCGAGCGCCCAGACCCTTGCGAGGTCGTAGGCGGCGTCGATGACGGGGCCGTGCTTAGCCGCATCAACTGCGCCCTGCCAGGGGTTGTTCGTTTTGTCGCAGCCAAACTTGGGGTTGAGATATGGGCCCTCCATATAGAGGCCTGCGATGTTTTTGCACTCGGGCTTCTTCATCGCCTCTCTGAGCTTGGCGATAGCCTCGACGTACTGCTCGGTGTTCATAGAGAAATAGAGAGCGGGCAAAAGACTCGTCGTGCCGTGGTGGAGATGATGAAGGCTGGCGCGCTCGGGCTCATCCTGGAAAAATACGTAGCCGTCGGAGTGCGTGTGAATGTCCACAAATCCGGGGCCGACGTAGAGCCCCTCGGCGTCGATGACCTCTGCACCCTCGGGGGTGGGGAGCTTTCTCATCTCGCCAAAGTCAACTATCCTGCCGTCCTCGATGAGGAGGATGCCGTCGGGGATAAAGTGATCTCTCATAACGAGAGTTGCATTGATTATAGCAGTCATAAATACCTCGTTTTTGCATCGGTGCGCCTAAGCTCCTTGTCGGAGGCGAGCCTCTACCGATGCGTACAGGCGTGCGTTCACCCGCCGTGTGCGGGCGTTCCTATACAGATTAATTATAACACCCCCAAGAAAGCATTGTCAACCCCCGAGAAAACATTTTTAAGGGCAAACGAAAGTCAAACAAAAGAAAATCGAAACACCCCTTGCGTTTTTCTTTCGCTTGTGGTAAAATAGAGGAAAAAACGAAATATGGAGATAAAGATATGAACACAGCCGTTGAGCAGCGCAGAGCCGAGATGGTGGAGCTGTTACAAAAAAGAGGCAGCGTGAGGGTTGCCGAGCTTTCGAGGATGTACGGCATCTCGGAGGTTACCGTAAGGAGCGACCTTGAATACCTTGAGTCGCAGGGACAGCTGACGAGAGTGCACGGCGGAGCGGTCGGCACGGGCAAGCTCTACGCAAATATGGACCTCTCGGAAAGATATATGACAAACGCCCCGTCGAAGCGAGCCCTCGCCTCATCGGCGGCGGAGCTGATCGAGAACAACGACACCATTATGATAAACGCAGGCACGACCCTCGCCTACGTCCTCCACTGCATAAGAGGAAAGAAGAACATCAGCATCGTTACTAACTCTATACAAAACGCACTTGAGGTCGCCTCCCTCCCCGGGGTAAACGTTATCCTGCTCGGCGGCGAGATCGACGGCAAATATCAGTTTACCTACGGAAGCGACACGGTGGCTCAGCTCTCCGAATATCACGCAAACAAGTGCATCCTCTCGGTCGACGGAATTGACAAGGAGGACGGGCTGACGCTCTACTACTCAAACGAGGCGGGCATCGTCAGAGGAATGATCAAGGCGAGCGACGAGGTGATAGTGGTTGCCGATGCTACGAAGCTCGGCAGGAGCGCCTTCTCCCGCGTGGCAAAGCTCTCGGACGTTGATATCCTCGTGACGGGAAAGAAGGAGGGCTCGGCAGAGATAGCCGCCCTGAAGAAGCTCGGTGCCGAGGTCATCGAGGTCGAGATCTGAGGATAGGCTGACGGAAAGCGAAGCTAAAGGCGGACGCAAAAGGCGACGAAGGCCGGGCGCAAAAGGCGACGTAAAGCTCCATTTCCTTTACGCTCAAAAAGTAAGCAAAGCGACACCGAAAAGCCAAGCGCAAAACGCTTGAAAAAGCGAGCGGAAGCGGCGCCGAAATCAGGCATAAAGCGCATCAAAAAGCAGCCGTAAAAGGCATCAAAATCGAGGTTCAAAACGCATCAAAATCGAGGTGCAAAGCAGCTCCTAAAAGCAGAAGCTTTCGCTCCAAAAAATGATAAGAGCAGACAGGTAAGACTCCTGTCTGCTCTCTTTTTTTGCTATTTATGACAATGTTTATTTACATTATTCGGCATATTCAGGCCATTCTACTATCTCGCCGCCGTTGCCGTAGCGCCAGAAGCGTCCGGGCTCTGTGGGAGCCTCGGAGCTGTAAACGTAGACGTCGGACGCCGCCTCGAAAATGGAGGAGTTCGTTATAGCGGCGTAAGCCTCTCTATCCTCGCCGCAGTAGTAGACCTTGGCGGAGAGATCCTTGTAGAAGCTGACGAGTGCTATATAGGGCTTCTGAGGCGAGGTGGGCAGCATGACCATCTTCGTTACGCTTGCCGGGAGGACTATGCTCTCAAGGCTCGTACAGCCACTGAGAGCCGCAAGCGAAAGCTCGCTCATTCCCTCTCCAAAGACAACCTCCTTAAGAGATACGCAGCCTGCGAGAGTCGAGGAGCCGAGCCCCGAGCCGAGGATAGCACGCTCAAGGCCTGTGCAGCCCGTAAACACACCGCCTCCGACGTTAACGCCCTCGGGGATGACGATCTCCTTAAGAGATACGCAGCCGGAGAACACCGTGCTTCCTATATCGGTCAGGCCGTCGGGAAGACTGACCGAAGCGAGATTGGTGCAGTTTCTGAACGCCGATGCCTGAAGCATCGTTACGCCCTCGGCTATCACGACCTCCTTTAAGGACGCACAGCCGTCAAAGGCATAAGAGCCCACCTTGCTGACGCCGCCGATCTCTATCCTCTCGGCGAGCACCCCGTCAAAATAGAGCTTGCCTCCACCTATTAGAGGATTTGCGTCGGGTCCGCCGACCAATCCTGCAAACATCTCAAGCCAGTCTGCAAGCGACACCGCATATACGTTGATGCCCTCGCAATAGCTGAAGGCCTGGTAATCTATCCTCGTCATAGATGCGGGGATGCTGATGCTCTCGAGCGCCGTGCACTGCGAGAAGGCGGACTGGTCGATTATCTTTACGCCCTCCTCTATAACGACGGTCTTAAGCGACGTGCATTTCTGGAAGGCACATTTCTCGATCTCGCTGACGCCGCCCGGGATGGTTATCGAGGTGATGGGGGTGGAGGAGAAGGCAAACTGCCCTATCTTCGTTACGCTGCTCGGAATTACTACGTCGGTGAGCAAGGGACAGGAGCCTAACGAGAATGCGCCTATCGTCTTTACGGACGTGGGAATAACTATGCCGTCGATCGATGTGGATAAGAAGGTGCCTTCGGGGATTTCGACAACTCCGTCCTCGATGATAGCCTCCTTAAGATTTTCGCAGCCGTAGAAGATGAACGATCCGAACCATGTGACGTGGGCGGGCAAAGTGACCTTGGTGAGGCTGCCGCAGCCCTCGAACGCATTGTTGGTGATCTTGGTTATATCCTTCGGAATAACGAGCTCGGTGAGCATCTCGCCGCCAAGATAGAGCGCCGCACCGTTCATTATGCCGTCGAGGAAGGTATTACTGAGCCAGCTCTTAAGGTCGGGGGCGTATACCCTCTCGATGGAGTTACACTCCTTGAAGACGGTTGTGCCGAATTTGTGGCCGCCGCCCTCCAAGAGGATCTCTGCGATGGAGCTGCAATACTCAAATGCGTAGGACTTTATCTCGACGAGATTTTCGGGGATGGTGACGGATTTAAGCGCCGTGCAGTATCTGAATGCATAAGACTCTACGGAGGTGATATACTCGCCGAAATCTATACACTCAAGCGAGGAGCAGCCCGAGAAGCTGTACGTGCCTATCGCTACGTCATGCTTAAGATGAGCGAAGGACAGATCCTTAAGCGAGCTGCAGCCCGCGAAGGCGTAGGCGCCGATGCTCTTAAGCCCGTCGGGCAGCTTGAAGTCAGTGAGTGAGGAGCAGAATCGAAACGCATTGTCACCGATGGCTTCCACGTAGCCGAGATCGGCGGTGGTAAGCGCAGCGCAGCCTTCAAAGGCGGATGCGTCTATCTTAAGAGCCCTGCCTATAACGATCTTTGTAAGCGCCGAGCAGCCGCTGAACGCCTTAGAGCCTACCCTGTCTACGTAAGCAAGCTCGACCTCGACGAGCGCCGAGCAACCCTCAAACGCAAGCTCACCTACGGTGACGGAGGAATTCTTGCCCGAGATGCTCTCAAGCACGGGACAGCCCTTGAAGGCGTTAGTATATATCACCGCCCAGCCGTCGATCACGACGCTCTTAAGAGCCTCAGCGCCCGAAAAGGCGCCGGTTGCGATGCTGATCATCGGGCCCTCGGGGGATGCAGATCTGATAGTTACGTTTTCGATAACCGGGATGGCTCCGAGATAGCCGCTTGCGATGTAGCACTGCTCGTACTCACTACCGAGGAGGGTCAGCTCCTTAAGACCCGACGGAATATAGAATATCTGCGAGTAGCCGCCGCTGCCGACCGCCTGCGAGGTAGAGGTAGTGTTTTCGTATTTTTCCGTACCGAAGAGCGTTGCTATGCTCTCGTAGACAGAGGAGCTTGCGGGCATACTGCCTCTGTGCATAGGCATCGTCAGGCTCGCAAGAGAGGAGCAGCCCGAGAAGATCGAGGAAGAAAATACAACGTCCTCGACGCTTGCGGGGATGTATACCGACCTGACGCCAACGAGATCCGCAAATGCGTAGTCGTGGATGATATACTGAAAATCGTTAGGCGACTCGGGGAGGATAAGCTCGCTGCCACCGCCAACGTAAGCGAGCAGATAGCGATCGGATATGACGCTCACGCCCTGCTGCCTCTCGTAAACGAGGAAGAGATAGTCGCCGCGCCTCTCGACGAGGCTCTCGCCGTCCGTGATCGCCCAGGCGTAGTTGCCGACGCCGCCGTTAGTCAGATCAGCCGAGATCTCAAGCGAGGAGCGGTTTACGACCTCGCGAAGCTTGATATCGCCGAGGAAGGCTCCATCAGCGATAAGCTCAACGTCCTCTCCGACGGTTACGCTGACGAGATTGCGAAGCCCTAGAAAAGCAGAAGCGCCGACCTCGGTGACTCCCTTGCCTATATTAAGGATAGCGAGCCTTTTTGCGCCCTCCATCGCCGATGCGGGGATAGCTCCACCGCCGCTTACGGTAAGCTCAGCGAGATTAGCCTTGGGGAGCGAGGAGATAACGGGTGCGGGAGCGGTGGCACGCAGGATTGAACAACCTGTAAAGGCGTCGGGAGCAAGCACGGTTTCCTCGCCGAGGACGGAGAGGTCGGTGAGAGAGGAGCAGCCCGAGAAGGCAAGAGGTGCGACCTCGGTTACGAAATCCGGGATGACCGCCTCGGTGATAGTCTTATCAAGGACGCCGGTGATAACGCAGGTGTCCTCGGTGGAGGTGAAGATAAAGCCTCTCATGCTCTCGTGCATCGAATAAACGGCAACGACGTCGCACTCGATCGTGAAGCTGTATTCAAGTAAGGAGGATAGGCATTCGCCGCCCGCAAACCAGCCGAGGAACTCGTAGCCGAGGGTGGGCTTTGCCGCCTCGGAGGTGATCTCGGTTCCGTATCTGAAGCTGCCCTCGGAGGATATAGCTCCGATGGGGCCCTCCTTGCTCAAGGTGTAGGTCGCACGGTCGTAGTAGACCGAGAGGAGGAGCGTGCCGTCTGCGACAATAGTGCCGGAGAGGCAGCTCTTATCCTCGTTGAGGATATAATGCTCTACGGCGGGATGCTCGGCGGTTACGGCAGAGTCGGTAACGCCCGTGAGGACAAGCGTCCTATCCTCGACGTAATCGCCCGCCGTGAGCGCCTCGAGATAATAAACGACGGTGTAAGCCGTCCCCTCGGTCGGGAGCCACTCAACGCTGACATTGGTGTCGGCGGTTATCGTGGTGGAAAAATCAAAATCGGTGGAAAGAACGTAGCCCTGCTTTAAGGCGTCGGGCATATGAGCGGTGTAGCCCTCCTCAACCTCCTCGGTAGTGAGGACGCTGCCGTCAGGGAAAAGGAAGCGCACCTCGTACATAGGCGCACGGTAGATAACTACGGTGTAGACCGTTACCTCCTCGCCGCCCCGGACGGTGACGTAGAAGATGTTGTCACCCTCGGAAAGCTCAACCTCCTCGGGGTCGAGCAGTTCCTTGCCCTCGGGGTCGAGAGAGAGGATCAGCTCGGCGTTATCCGAGCATAAAATATCGCCCGCAAAGGAGAACGCCCTCTGTGCATTTCTCACAGCTCCCGTGAGCCTTTTACCCTCAAGGGTGAGCGAGCCCGAGATTATCTCTGTGCCCTGAAGCTCGGCGGGGATGACCTCCTGCTTGACGAGGATCTCGCCGCAGACACCGCAGTGCGAGCCCTGTGTCTTGCCGTCAGTGGTGAGGGTGGGGGCGACCGCAGGGTCGATGACGGGGGTATGCTCGTGCTCGGGCTCGACCGGCTCGTCATCACCAGGCTTGTCATCGCCAGGCTTGTCGTCGCCCGGCTTGTCGCCAGGCTCCTCGCCGGGGTCGTCGTCGGGAGCGTCATCCGGATCCGAGTCGGGGAGGATCGGGAAACCGACGATGTCGCTAAGAACGTCGCAGGACGCCATGCTGAAGAGCATAGCGGCAATAAGCAACAGCGCAATAAGCAGCTTTTTCATTAGTCTGTCTTCCTTTGCATCAGTGTTTTTAATAATCCGCAGTCGGGCGTGCGGCATCACGCACTACCACTCGGTACACCCGCATTATAGCACCGTGGGAGCAAAATTGCAACAGAAAATGCGCCGAATGCTCTAATAGGCGCCGGGGCACGCCACGCTTTCCATTTTCATCCATCCACTTTCAACTTTCAATCTTCAACTTTCCACTTTTCCATCCCAAACTCCTAATTATATATAAATCTTTTGTCAGATTATTGACAAGCGCAGGCGAGTGTGTTAAAATATTTAATGGCGAAAAATGATAAGCAAATCGCAAGTAATTCACAAACAAAAAGAAAGAGGACATCGATGAAACGCTATCTTGGACTTGATATCGGAACTACGTCGCTCAAGGCGGCGGTGTTTGACGAGGCGGGAAAAAGGCTCGGCCTGCGCCGCGTCGACTACACGCTTGACACCGACGCTGAGGCTGGCTACATAGAGTTTGACCCCGAGAGCTACGTGACTATGTGCAAGAGCGTTATAGACGAGCTTTCGCTCGAGTGCGGCGAGATCGCTGCCCTCTCGATAGACACCCAGGGCGAGACCCTGATCCTCGCCGATGAGGAGGGCAGACCCACGATGCCCGCCATCGTCTGGCTCGACAACCGCGCGACGGCTGAGGCAGAGGCGATAACCGAGAGGTTTGGCACGAGGCGTGTCTACGAGGTCACGGGTCAGCCCGAGATCACCGCAGGCTGGCCTGCGTCGAAGCTGCTGTGGGTGAAGAACAACCGCCCCGAGGCATTCGCAAGGACGAAGAAGATCTTCATGCTCGAGGACTGGGTGCTTTATCGACTGACGGGCAGGTTCGTCACCGAGCCGACGATACAGTCCTCTACCATATACTACGATATACATAATATGTGCTGGTGGGATGAGATGCTCGACTTCATCGGCGTCGACAGAGCGGCCCTGCCCGAGGTGGCAAGGAGCGCAGAGTGCGTCGGCGAATACAAGGGCATCAAGGTGATCGCCGGCACGCTCGATCAGATCGCAGGCACGATAGGCGTCGGAGTTACCGACGAGACGCTCATCTCCGAGATGACGGGCACGATCATGGCGATCTGCGTCATGAAGAGCGAGGCGCCCGAGTTTGACCCCACGAGCATAGTTCCCTGCCATCTGCACGCTATACCCGGCAAGTTCTGTATGATACTCTGGTCGGCGACGGCGGGCATGGCGCTCAAGTGGTTCCGTGAGCAGTTTGCCTCGGAATTATCCTTCCGCGAGATAGACGAGCTGGCGGCTAAGATCCCCGCAGGCTCGGAGGGCGTCAGCATGCTGCCCTACTTCTGCGGCTCCACGATCCCGAACTACAACCCCGAGGCGACCGCAACCTTCTCGGGCATCACCCTCTCGCACACCAAGGCTCACTTTGCAAGAGCGATAATGGAGGCCGTCGCCTTCATGCTCAAGCTCGACCTTGACTATGCCTCCGTTCCCTCGGATGCGAAGATACGCATTACGGGCGGCGGCGCCTCCAGCCCCCTTTGGGCAGGCATCAAGGCTGACGTTACGGGAATGAAGCTCGACACCGTCCTCGAGGCGGAGACGGCATGCCTCGGCACGGCGATCCTCGCTATGGTCGGCGACGGTGCTTACCCCTCGATAGAGGAGGCGGCTGCGGTCTGCGTCAAGACCAAGGACACCTACGAGCCCTCGGGCGCCGACTACACCGATGCCTTTGAGAGATACGTTAGGCTCGACAACGCTCTTAACAAAAGATAAGAGCATCCGGAAATGATTATTATTAAAGCAATATAAAAGGAGAAAAGACAATGTATTCACCTTATAAGATCCGTGCGCCGTTCTTCGAGATCGGACCTAAGTGCATTATGTGGGGCGAGAGAATGCTCAAGCTCGCCAAGGTGGTTGACAAGATCGCCGAGAAATACGACCTCGACATCATCGTTACCCCCCAGTATGCGGACATCAGGCTCCTCGCAGAAAACACCTCCAACCTCCATATCTACGCTCAGCATATGGACTCTCTTTACCCCGGGAGAGGCCTCGGCTCGGTGCTTCCCGAGTCTGTTAAGGAGGCGGGCGCCGTCGGCGTAATGCTCAACCACGCTGAGAAGAAGCTGACCATGGACGAGATCCGCGCGACCATCGCAAGAGCTGACGAGGTTGGCCTCGCTACCATCGTTTGCGCAGACAGCGTCGAGGAGGTTGCGGCTATCGCAAAGATGGGCCCGAACCTTATCGTTGCCGAGCCTACCGAGCTTATCGGCACGGGCGTTGCGAGCGATATGAAATACGTTGTCGACACCATCGAGTCGGTAAGGGCTATAAACCCCGACATCATGGTTCTCCAGGGTGCGGGCATTTCGGGTCCCGACGACGTTGCTAACGTTATCCGCGCGGGCGCACAGGCTACCGGCTGCACCAGCGGAATTATGAAGGCTGCTGACCCCGAGGCTGCCGCAGAGGAGATGCTCTGGGCGCTCCGTAAGACCTGGGACGAGGTGCACGGCAAATGATGAATTCGGCACTTGATCAGGCATATGACGCCTTTCGCATCGAGGCTGAGTCTCTTGCCGAGACGGCTAAGGTGCTTGACAGAGGCGAGATGGCACGCGCCGTCGAGGCGCTTGCAAAGGCTGAGAGGATAGCGGCGTCAGGCTGCGGCCACTCGGGCATCGCATGCAGGCATTTTGCGCATCTTATGTGCTGCGTCGAGCGCCCTGCGAGATTTCTCTCCCCCGCTGAGGCCGTCCACGGCGGACTTGGCTGCATGAAGCGCGGCGACGTTATGCTCCTGGCTTCAAGAGGCGGAAAGACCGACGAGCTTATGACCATCATCGACGTCTGCAAGACCAAGGGCGTCACCATCATCGGCGTCACCGAAAACCTCGCCTCCCCCCTTGCGACCGAGGCGGACATCGTGCTTGCCATGAAGGTGACCAAGGAATGCGACAAGTATAACTGCCAGGGCACGACGAGCTTTGCCGTCACGAGCGCTATCTTCGACGCTCTCCAGACCGCCCTCGTAGAATACACCGGCTATCAGAAGATGGACTTCGCCCTCATCCATCCGGGCGGAGCCGTCGGCAAGAGGCTCAACAATAAGTGAGGCGCCCCTCGGGGCTATAAGCTCCGAGCCACGCACAAGTCTGCGCCTGACGACGGGACGAGACGGCGCCCGAACGAGGGCGTAATTCTAACAGAATGTAAATAATTATTTATAAATATAAATCGAAAAGGAGAATTTTTCAATGGAATTTAAGGTTTATCAGAAGGAGCTTGAGCTTCAGTCCAGAGGTTGGATCCCCACCTTCCACGACGTATCCCGTGAGGTAGTTGAGATCGTTGAGGCTTCGGGCATCAAGAACGGCACCGTTTGCATCGCATCTCACCACACCACCTGCTCGGTCATGATCCAGGAATGCTCCCACGATATCGACACCTTCGATCTCGAGTACCTCCAGCACGACCTGCTTGACATCATGCGCAAGCTCATCCCCGACTACACCAACGAGGGCGACTACCGTCATCCCGGTCCTCTGCACGCTCAGTTCGGCAGATACGTAAACGAGCCCGGCAACTACACCTCCATGAACACCGACGGCCACCTTCGCTCGGTATTCTTCGGCAGGAGCGAGACCATGACCATCAAGGACGGCGTTCTTGACGGAGGCGAGTTCGCACACATCTACTTCATCGACTGGGACCACGTCCGCGCACGCCGCAGACAGCTTAACGTCACCGTTATGGGAACCACCGAGGACCTCGCAGAGGACAGAAAGTATCGCGACGGCTCGGTCATCAACACCTACCGCAAGTTTGACGAGGCTGAAAAGGCGTACGACAAGCACTACACCTACCAGCTCGACGCAAGATACGAGGGCTGATAATATTCCCTTCCCTCTCCCCGGGCGCCTGCCGTCGGTTTTTTGCCGCAAGCTATAAAAGCGCCCCCGAGGGCGGAGATCGGCCGCAGAGCTAAGAGCCGCAATCGAGGCAAGCCTCAAAGGAAAAAGCGGCATTACGCCAGACGTCAGGATCGGCGTTAGCTCGAAGCAAAAGCGGCACCGACCGCAAGCAAACCATCAAAACCATCCCCGGCTATCCCGTGATAGCTGCACACCGCAGGCTGCAAGGGCAGCCTTGACCAAGAAAAAAGATACTGAACGAAATGAGAATTATTTTAGACACAGCAAACCTTGAGGATATCGCTTATTTCAACGAGTATTTCCCCATAGAGGGCGTTACCACCAACCCCACCATCCTTTCTAAGGAGGGCGGCGACCCGCTCGAGACCCTGCGCAAGATCAGGCGCATCATCGGCCCGAAGAAGGAGCTGCACATCCAGCTTATGGAAAAGACCTTTGAGGGATGGTAGAGGAGGCTGAGGCGCTCGTCGGCGAGTTTGGCTCGACGACCTATCCCAAGATCCCCGTCACCGACGTGGGTCTCAGAGTTACCAAATATCTTTCCGACCGTGGCTACGGCGTTACCATCACGGCGGTGCTTACCGCTGCGCAGGCGCTTCTCGCCGCACGTGCGGGCGCAAGCTACGTTGCCCCCTATATCAGCCGCTCGGAGAACCTTTGCGCTGACGGCGTAGGCACCGTTGCCGACATCGCCGAGATCTTCGCAAAGTCTAACCTCAAGACGCAGATTCTTGCGGCGAGCTTCAAGACGGCTAAGGAGGTGCTCGACGTTGCAGTCGCAGGCTGCCAGAGCGCAACCATCAGCCCCAGCATCATGAAGATGCTCATCTCGCACACCACGACGGACACGTCTATTCTCGGCTTCGAGAGAGACTGGCAGGAGGCGTTCGGCGACACGACGCTTCTCAAGCTTCTGAAAAAATAAAAAAAGCGGTGGGGATCTCACACCCCACGGCGAAACAAGGAGAAAACATAAAAAATGGCAACAGTTGTAATTATGCCCCGCCAGGGACAGAGCGTCGAGAGCTGTATCATCACCGCTCTTTGCGTTAAGGTCGGCGACAAGGTCAACAAGGGCGACACCCTTTTCTCCTACGAGACCGACAAATCCTCGTTTGACGAGCCCGCGCCTGAGGCAGGCACCGTGCTTGCACTGCTTTGCGCAGAGGGCGACGACGTTCCCTGCCTTGAGAACGTTCTGATCCTCGGAAACGAGGGAGAGGATATTTCCGCACTTCTTAAGGATGCGGCACCTGCCGAGGAGGCAGCGGCTCCCGCACCCGAGGCGAAGGAGGAGGCTAAGGTCGAGGCGGCAGCGCCCGCAGCCGAGGCACCCCGTGCGACCGAGGGCGTTGGCTCCATCTCTCCCCGCGCACGCTTGCTCGCAGAAAAGACCGGCGCAGACCTCCTCAAGGCTACCCCCACCGGACCTAACGGCAGGATCATCGAGCGTGACGTACAGGCTCTCGTAGATGCAGGCCTCACCGTTTCTCCCGCTGCTAAGGCGTCCTACACCGAGGCAGTCGAGGGCAGCGGCATCAGCGGCAAGGTCACCCTCAGGGATCTCGAGGGCGCACCCGCACCCGAGGCAGTGGCAGCACCCGTCGAGGCAGCTGCGGCTCCCGAATACGAGGACGTCAAGCTCCCCAACATCAGGAAGGTCATCGCTCGCTCCATGCACGAGTCGCTTTCCACCATGGCTCAGCTCACCCTCCACACCTCCTTCGATGCGACCGCTCTGCTTGAGCTGCGCGCAAACATCAAGGAGAACGGCGAGAAGCTCGGCCTCGCTAACATCACCCTTAACGATATGGTGCTGTTTGCTGTTTCGAGAGTGCTTAAGTCTCACAAGGACCTCAACGCACACTACCTCGACGACGTCATGCGCTACTTCAACGTAGTTAACCTCGGCGTTGCCGTAGATACACCCAGAGGACTTATGGTTCCCACCGTGTTCTCTGCGGATAAGCTCAGCCTCAACGAGCTTTCCATCGCCGCAAAGAAGCTCATCAAGGAGGCTCAGGGCGGCACCATCAGCCCCGACAAGCTCCGCGGCGGCTCCTTTACCGTAACTAACCTCGGCTCTCTCGGCATCGAGAGCTTTACCCCCGTTATCAATCCTCCTCAGACCGGCATCCTCGGCGTTGGCTCCATCACGAGAAGGATCAAGGACGAGGACGGCGAGGACGTTTCCTATCCCGCTATGGGTCTTTCGCTCACCTTCGATCACAGGGCGCTCGACGGCGCTCCCGCAGCTAAGTTCTTAAAGGAGCTTGTTTCTGCGCTCGAGAGCTTCGACCTTCTGCTGCTTAAGTAAGGAGGGCGCTTTAGATGTACGATCTGATAATTCTCGGCGGTGGCCCCGCCGGCTACAATGCGGCTGAGCGTGCAGGCCACGCAGGCCTTAAGACCCTCGTCATCGAGGAGCGTGCGCTCGGCGGCGTCTGCCTCAACGAGGGCTGCATCCCCACCAAGACCCTTCTCTACTCCGCTAAGATCTTTGACTATGCAAAGCATTCGGCAGATTACGGCGTTTCCTTCGAGGGCGCTAAGATCGACCACGGCTTCGTCGTAGCACGTAAGAACAAGGTAGTTAAGCAGCTCGTTTCGGGCGTCGGAGCTAAGCTCAGACGTGCGAAGGTAGACGTTGTAAACGCCAGCGCAGTTATCAAGGAGAGGAGCTCCGAGGGCTTCGTCGTCACGGCTGACGGCAAGGACTACGTCGGCAAGCAGCTCCTCATCGCTACCGGCTCCTCCGCAGCTCTGCCCCCCATCGACGGCCTCAAGGAGTCGCTCGAGTCGGGCTTTGCGCTCACTAACCGTGAGATCCTCGACCTCGAGAAGATCCCCGAGAGCATCGTCGTCGTCGGCGGCGGCGTCATCGGCCTTGAGATGGCATCCTACTTCAATTCCGTCGGCTCCAAGGTCTACGTAGTTGAGATGATGGACCATATCGCAGGCGCAGTTGACCGTGAGATCTCCACTATGCTCCAGAAGGAGTATGCCGCTCGCGGCGTAGAGTTCATCCTCGGTGCGAAAGTTCAGTCCATCAAGGACGGCTCGGTCAGCTACGAGAAGGACGGCGCAACCCAGACCATCAAGACCGACTATGCGCTCGTTTCCATCGGTCGCCGCCCCCGCACGGCAGGCATCGGCTGCGAGAACATCGGGCTCAAGCTTGAGCGCGGCGCCATCGTTACCAACGAATACGGAAAGACGAACGTCCCCGGCGTTTGGGCAGCTGGTGACGTCAACGGCAAGTCCATGCTCGCTCACACCGCATACCGTGAGGGCGAGGTCTGCATAAACAACATCCTCGGCAAGAAGGACAGGATCAACTACGCATCCATCCCCGCCGTCATCTACACCAACCCCGAGGTTGCCTCCGTCGGCGAGACCTCCGAGTCCATCAAGGAGAAGGGGCTTGACGCATCGGTCGAGACCGTTACGCTCAAGTACAGCGGCAGATACATCGCTGAGAACGAGCACGGAAACGGCGTCGTTAAGATCATCACCGACAACAAGCATCACAACATCCTCGGCGTACATATGATAGGCAGCTACGCCTCCGAGATCATCTACGGTGCCGCTATGATGGTTGAGACCGAGATGAGAGTCGCCGACGTACAGAAGCTGGTGTTCCCGCATCCTACCGTGTGCGAGGTCATCAGAGAAGCTATGTTTACCGAATAATATTAAAGGAGAAATAAAATGCCTAAGAGTCAATACGTCGACCCCGCAAAAGCGTTTGAGGCCGGCTACATCCATTTTGAGGACATCCCCGTATGTCAGTATAACAAGACCCTCGCAGAGGAAAAGAAGATCTACACCAAGGACGACTTCCTCCGCATCTACCGTGACATGGCTATCATCCGTGAGTTTGAGACCATGCTCAACGAGGTTAAGGTAAAGAGCGAGTATAACGGCGTTCAGTACAACAACCCCGGCCCCGCTCACCTCTCCATCGGTCAGGAGGCTTCCGCCGTCGGTGAGGCATATTGCCTTGATATAAACGACTTCTCCTTCGGCTCTCACCGTAGCCACGGCGAGATCCTCGCTAAGGGCCTCTCCTCGATCCACAAGCTCGACGACGAGGAGCTTTACGCAATCATGAAGGAGTTCCTCGACGGCTCGGTCCTCGCAGTCGTTGAGAAGCATATGAACGCAGGCGGCAACGTCAAGGAGCTTGCTATCAACTTCCTTCTTTACGGCGCTCTCGCTGAGATCTTCGCACGTAAGACCGGCTTTAACCGCGGTCTTGGCGGCTCGATGCACGCCTTCTTCATCCCCTTCGGCCTTATGCCCAACAACGCTATCGTTGGTGCGAGCGCACCCATCGCACTCGGCGCAGCTCTCTACAAGCGCTCCAACGGTAAGCCCGGCATCGTCATCTCCAACTGCGGCGACGGCGCAACCGGCCGCGGCCCCGTTCTCGAGGCTCTGAACTTCGCATCCATGGACCAGATCACTAAGCTCTGGGGTATGGACGGCAAGTATTCCGATGGCGGAATGCCCATCCTCTTCAACGTATTCAACAACCATTACGGCATGGGCGGTCAGACCCGCGGCGAGACGATGGGCTTTGATATGGCTGCACGTCTTGGCGCAGGCTTCAACCCCAGCCAGATGCACGCAGAGCGTGTAAACGGCTACGATCCTCTCGCAGTTATCGACGCCGTCTCCCGCAAGAAGAAGCTCCTCCTCGAGGGCAAGGGTCCCGCTCTTCTCGACGTCGTTACCTACCGTGTATCGGGTCACTCTCCCTCCGACTCCTCCACCTACCGTACTCAGGAGGAGATCAACGCATGGCGTGATGCAGATCCCATCGTAGCATTCAAGAAGAAGCTCATCAAGGGCAAGCTTGCTACCGAGCTTGAGATCGAGCTTATCCACCAGCAGATCACCAACCGCATGACCGAGATCATGAAGCTCGCTATCAACGACGAGATCTCTCCCCGTATGGACCTCGTACGTGAGCCCGACGGCATCTCCTCCATCATGTTCTCCAACCAGAAGGTCGTCAGCATGGATCCCTCCCGTGAGGCAGAGATGCTTCTCCCCAAGGAGGAGTGCCCCCGTGTTAAGGAGATCAAGGGCAAGACCAGGACGGCTAAGGACGCATCGGGCAAGCCCGTCTCCAAGATGAAGATGTATAACATCTGCGACGGTCTGTTTGAGCCGATCATCGACAAGTTCTACGACGATCCCACCCTTATCGCATACGGTGAGGACAACCGTGACTGGGGCGGCGCATTCGGCGTTTATAAGAAGATGACCGAGGCTGTTCCCTACCACCGCTTCTTCAACTCTCCTATCTCCGAGTCTGCTATCGTCGGCTCCGCAGTAGGCTACGCAATGTGCGGCGGCCGTGCTATCGTCGAGCTTATGTACGCTGACTTCATCGGCTGTGCAGGCGACGAGATCTTCAACCAGATGGCTAAGTGGCAGGCAATGAGCGCAGGCATCCTCAAGATGCCCATCACCCTCCGTGTTTCCGTCGGAAGCAAGTACGGCGCTCAGCACTCTCAGGACTGGACTGCGCTCTGCGCACATATTCCCGGTCTGAAGGTCGTATTCCCCGCAACGCCCACCGACGCTAAGGGTCTTATGACCTCCGCCCTTGACGGAACCGACCCCGTCGTCTTCTTCGAGTCGCAGAGAATTTACGGCATCGGCGAGGAATTCCGCAAGGATGGCGTTCCCGAGGGTCACTTCGAGATCCCCTTCGGCGAGCCCGACATCAAGCGCGAGGGTAAGGACGTTACCATTCTTACCATCGGTGCGGTTCTTTACAGAGCGCTCGACGCAGCTAAGATCCTTGAGGAGAAGTATGGCGTAAGCGCTGAGATCATCGACGCGCGCTCCATCGTCCCCTTCAACTATGAGAAGGTTATCGAGTCGGTTAAGAAGACCGGTAAGATCCTCCTCGTCGGCGACGCCTGCGAGCGTGACTCCGTGATGAGAGATATGGCGTCCAACATCACCGAGCTGTGCTTCGACTACCTTGACGGTCCTCCCGTTGTAGTAGGCTCTCGTAACTGGATCACTCCCGCATTCGAGCTTGAGAAGTCCTTCTTCCCCCAGGCAGACTGGATCATCGACGCTCTCCACGAGAAGATCATGCCTCTTCCCGGCCACGTTCCTACCAACAACTTCACCGACCTTGAGAAGGTCGCTCGTGCTAAGGCAGGACTTTAATTTATAAGCCTTCCGCCTGACACAGGCAGAATAAGCATCGAGCGGTGTGGGGTCAATGCCTCGCACCGCTCGATCATATAAAACGAAAAACACCCCATCCCAAGAAAACGGAAGGACAAGGGGAAAAGATGAGATATTTAGTACTCCGCACCACGGATCCCTACCTCAATCTTGCGATAGAGGAATATCTGCTCACCTACTGCGAGGACGACGTGTTTATGCTCTGGCAGAACGAGCCGTCGGTAGTCGTGGGAATAAATCAGAATATCCGAGCCGAGGTAGACACCGACGCTCTTTTTCGCCTTGGCGTCAAGCCCGTGCGCCGCATAACCGGCGGCGGTGCGGTATATCACGACCCGGGCAATATAAATTACAGCTTCATCGCACGCAGCGGGGGCGGCATCGATTTTGCCACTTTTTCGGCACCGATAATAGCCGCAATAGGCTCGCTCGGCGTGCATCTCACGCTCTCGGGCAGGAACGACCTCTGCCTCCCCGACGGCCGCAAGGTGTCGGGAAACGCACAGTGTAAAAGAGCGGACAGGGTCCTCCACCACGGCACGCTGCTTTTTGACACCGACCTGTCGGCACTGGGAGGGCTTCTTACTCCAAGCCCCGAGAAGCTCGTCACCAAGGCTATAAAGTCAACCGCATCAAGGGTGGCAAACCTTAAAGAGCTGCTCCCCGATATAAGAAGCACAGACGAGCTGATAACGATAATAGAAAAATACGTCCGCGATAATCTCGGCGCTGTCGAAATGGCACCGCCCACGGACGAAATAATAGATAAGCTGAGGGCAAGAAACTGCTCCCCCGAGTGGCTCTATCCGAGTCAGGGGATCTCCTCCTCGGTAACGATAACCAAGGCTAAAAGATACCCCTTCGGCAGCGTCAGGGCGGAGATCTCGCTGTCGGGCGAGAGGGTGTCAGCACTTCATATAGGCGGCGACTTTTTCGGTGAGTGCGACATATCCGAGCTGACGGATGCGCTCACGGGAAGGAGGCTCTCAGAGCTTGAGGACGCCCTCAAAAATATCGACGTCGGCAAATACGTCTACGGTATGACGCGCGAGGAGCTTATAGAGCTTCTCTCATAATCCGACAGTAGCAAGAGCTGTTGAACACAGCGAAAACGGTGATTGATATGAAATATGCTAACCTACATTTACATTCTACCTACTCAGACGGCGTGCTTGAGCCAAATCGCCTCGTGTTTATAGGAAAGAGCCTCGGCTACCGTGCCTTAGCTCTGACCGACCACGAGACCGACGGCGGCGTTAGGTCCTTTATGGAGGCGGCACGTGCCGAGGGCATCGAGGCTATCTCGGGCACGGAGTTTTACGGAATGCACGAGGGCTTCAATCTCCATCTCACAGCCCTTGACTTTGATATGGGCGACCCCGGCATCCGCGCGCTTATCACAGAGAGATGCGAGGCGCATTACGACTCTACGAAAGGGCGCTTTAAGCTCGGCGTTGAGCGAGGCTTCATCGAGGGGATATGCTGGGAGGACGTTGAGCGCTATAACGCACCCGGCTCCTGGTATTGCGCAGGCTCGCTCGTCAGGGCTTATAACGTCTTGCGCATTCCCGTTCCCGAGGGGCTGGTGGCAAACGTGTTCAAGTCGCCCGAGGCACAGGCCTTCGCCTCAAAAACGCCGAATGCCGAGCGTGTTATTAAGACCGTCAGAGGGGCGGGCGGAGTTATCGCCCTTGCGCACCCCTACAACCGCACGCATCTCATCCCCTCGCTCGTGGAAATGGGCTTGAACGGCGTCGAGGTCTCCCACCCCGACAACAAGGAAAACACCTCCTACCTCGCCGCAGAGGCGGCACGCACCTACAACCTCTACCACTGCGGCGGCACCGACCACACCGGCCCTATGTCGGGTATGGGCGGCAAGCACGCACGCCCCGCCCTCCACGGCCTCACCGAAGAGGAATTCTACACCCTCAAGGAGCGCAAACGGGGCTGATATAGCGCTTGCCCACAACTCCATAACCGTGCGAAGCACATCATAACGATGCGAAGCATCTCATAACGCTCGCTCTGCGAGCCCATAACTGTGCGCAGCACGTCATAACGATGCGAAGCATCTCATAACGCTTGGCTCCCCAAGCTCATAACGGTGCGCCAGCACTCCATAACGCTCGCTCTGCGAGCCCATAACTCAAAAAACTGCGGCGTCTGCGCCCCAAGCTCGGGATGCAGACGCCGCAAAAGCATCTATATGCTAATATTAGTTGTCATTTTGCTTACGCCTTGATTGATAAGCCTATCTCGGCGAGAGCCTTAGCGACCTTCTCGGTAGTGGGAGCAAGCTCCTGCTTGGAGAGGGTCTTTTCCTTTGATACGAAGGAGAAGCGGAGCGTGAGAGCCTCGGTTCCGTTCTCGTCCACGTAGATGCCGCGGCTCTTTACGCCGTCGAGAAGTCCGTCAGCGGCAGCACCCGCAGCCTCGACCACCCTGCCGAAGACTACCTCGGAGGAGTTGCAGACGAAGGTCATATCGATGTCGATGGCGGGATACTTGGAGGGCTCGGCATACTTGTTGAGCCCGGGCTCTACGGATGCGAAGGCGGCGGTGTTTAGCTCGAAGAAGGCGACCGCACACTTCTTATCGATGTTTGCAAGGACTACGGGGTGAGGAACCGAAAGGAAGCCGACCTTTTTACCCTCGACGAGGACGTCAAAGGAGTTCTTCGGATGCTCGAAGTCGTAGTCGCACTCTGCGCTCTCAAAGACGCAGCTCTTGTGGAGGATGTCGCCGACAAGCTCGCAGACGGCGTCTCTCGCACGGAGGAAGAGCTCCTCCTCGGAGGCGGACTTGGAGTAGAGCACGCAGCCGAGCTTCTTCTGCTCGTTGCAAAGGCCGTCAGCCTTAAGCCCCTCTACTACGTGTCCGATCTCAAAGATGCCGAACTCGTCTCTGTACGCCTTGTTTTCCTTTACCATATAAAGGAGGGTGGGTATCATAGAAACTCTGAGGACGGAGTGATCGGGGGTCTGGGCGTTGATGACCCTGACGTTCTCGGGCGTTGCGATGCCGAGCTCACGGTTTTTAGCATCGTCGGACCAGATGTAGGAATGCACCTCGTGGAATCTGTAAGCCTTGACGAGCAGGTCCTTCATCCTATCCTCCTCCGACTTCTGAACCTCCTTGCGGACGGGAGCAAGAGCCGAATGAGAGGTGAAGATCTCGAAGTTATCGTAGCCGTAGATACGGGTGATCTCCTCGATGATGTCCGCCTTGATGGTGACGTCCTTGGTCGCACGCCAGGAGGGGACGGTAACGGTGAAGCTCTCGCCATCTCTCTTAACGCCGAAGCCGAGGCCGGTGAGAGTTCTTACGATCGTGTCGGTGTCGATGTCGATGCCCGTGTAGCGGTCAACGTATCTCTTGTCGAACTCGAGGGTGATCGTGGGATATTTATTTACGTAAACGTCGGTGAAGGAGGAGATGACCTTAGCCCCCCCGTCGCACTCAAAGAGGAGCGAGAGCAGGCGTGCGGTCGCAACGTGGCAGAGCTCGGGGTCGAGCATCTTCTCGTATCTCTGCGATGCGTCGGTCCTGAGGCCGAGGCGGGTCGAGGTCTTTCTGACCGAGACGCCGTCGAAGGTTGCGGACTCAAGGAGGAGCGAATCGGTGTCATCCTCAATCTTGGACTGCTCGCCGCCCATAATGCCCGCAACGGCAACGGGGACGTCGCCGGAGGTGATCATCATCATGCTCTCGTCCATCTTGCGGACGGTGCCGTCGAGCGTTTCAAACTCGAAGGGAGCGTCGAAGGTCTGAACCTCTATCCTATCGACCTTACGGTTGTCGAAGGCGTGCATAGGCTGACCGACCTCCATCATAACGTAGTTGGTCAGGTCGGCGAGGAAGTTGATGGCTCTTGAGCCGCAGTAGTAAAGGCGGATACGCATATTCGCAGGCGAGAGCTTGCGCTTGATGTTTTCAACCTTTATAGCCGAGTAGCGCCAGACGGTTTCGGTAGCCTTGACGTCGACGGCGACGGCGGGCAGATCCTTATACTCGTCGAGCGATGCGAGCGTGAGGGGCTTGAGGGGTCTCGAGATTATCGTAGCGAACTCACGCGCGATGCCGTAATGGCTCCAGAGGTCGGGGCGGTTTGTGAGCGACTTGTTGTCTACCTCGAAGATGATATCGTCGATATCGAAGATCTCCTTGATATCGGTGCCGAGCGCCACGCCCTCGGGGAGGTCACGCTCGATATCCCATATGCCGGAGTTATCGTCGCTGATGCCAAGCTCTGCCTCGGAGCAGCACATGCCGTAGGAGTCAAAGCCTGCGACGGTCGCCTTAGTGATCTTATGTCCGGAGACCGAGCCGCCCTCGGTAGCGAGAGCAACGAGCATTCCCTCTCTTACGTTGGGAGCGCCGCAAACGATGTCAACGACCTTGTCGCCCTGATCCACCTTGAGGAGGTGGAGCTTCTTTGAATTCGGGTGGTTCTCTACCGAGAGCACCTTAGCGACAACGACACCGTAGGTGTCCTCACCCTTGACGATGATGTCCTCGACCTCGGCGGTCGAGAGGGTAAAATTATGTATAAGCGCCTTTTTGTCAAGGCCGGAGAAGTCAACGAAATCTCCGATCCATCTCATAGATAAAAGCATCCTGTCTTCTCCTTTCTTAAAGCGACTTGAACTGCGAGAGAGCCCTGAGGCTGCCGGAATTGAAGTCTCTGATATCCTTAACGCCGTACTTCATCATAGCAAGACGGGTCAGACCGAGACCGAACGCAAAGCCCGAATACTTCTCGATGTCGATGCCGCCGTCACGAAGGACGTTGGGGTGGATCATGCCGCAGGGGCAAAGCTCGAGCCAGCCCGAATTCTTGCAGGAGGGGCAGCCCTTACCGCCGCAGATCTCACAGTTGATGTCAAGCTCGAAGCCGGGCTCGACGAAGGGGAAGAAGCCGGGGCGGAGCCTGACCTTGACGTCTCTGTTAAAGACCTCGGAGAGCATCGTCTTCATAAAGTAGATGAGGTTGGAGATCGAGATATCCTCGCCGATCATCATACCCTCCATCTGGAAGAAGGTGTTCTCGTGGCAGGCGTCGGTAGACTCGTTTCTGAAGCATCTGCCGGGGAAGATGGCACGGAGGGGCGCTCCGTATTTCTTCATGATGGCGTTCTGCGCCGCGGAGGTGTGAGTTTTAAGCAGCTGACCGTTGTCGAGATAGTAGGTGTCCTGCATATCTCTTGCGGGGTGGTGCTTAGGGATATTGAGCGCCTCGAAGCACTCGTAGTCGCCGACGATCTCGGCGTAATCCTCAATAGTAAAGCCCATCGACTCAAACACCGCCTCGACCTCACGGGAGACGAGAGTGATCGGGTGGTAGGAGCCAAGCTCACGCTCGGCGATAAGGCTGGGGTTATACTTCTTTGCGCCGCGCACCTGAGCCTCAACCGCAGCACGCTCGAGAGCCTCGGTCGCCTCGGTGAGCTTAGCCTCCACCTCGGTCTTGAAGCTGTTGATGAGCTGGCCTGCAGCCTTCTTGTCAGCGACGTCACGCAAGCCCTTCATAAGCTCTGCGACGTGTCCCTTCTTACCGAGATACTCGATACGAAGCTCCTCTAAGCTCTTAGCATCGGTCGCTTTGCCGAGGGCGGCTGCGAACTCGCCCGAGAGCTGTTCAATTCTTTCCTTCATCTTGCTTTTCCTTTCGATATAGGAGAAAATATCTTAAATTTTTAATTATTCTCTAAAATATTATTATATACCCGCACGAGGCGTTTGTCAATGACGTAGCGATATAAAAAAGGGCAAAGAGAGGACTTTTTTCGTCTTGCGCCTCGCTTTGCCGCTTGTTTTTTCGTTTTGGGACCTCCCTGCCCTAGAGGCTATCTCAGAGATACGGAAGCTTAGCCTCTGCCGCTTTCCTTAATAAACTCTGCGACCGCATCGGGCAGAATGCCCTCGGTGCTCTCACCCCTGAGGATGCGCTCCCTTGCGAGGGTGGAGGAGATATGTGAGAGGGCGGGGTCGGAGAGGACGAGCCTCGTTTCATAGCCGTGGCGGAGGTTATATTCCGCCTGCTTCCGCTCGTATTCGAGATCGGCGTCGCTGCGGTAGCCCTTGACGATCAGGTCGATGTCGTGGTCACGCATATAGTCGACGACCCTGCCGGGGGAGTAGGAGACGATGCAGTTTTCGATGTCCTCGGTTGCCAGCATCAGCATTGCCACACGCTCCTCGACCGAGAAGGTGTAGGTCTTTTCGGGATTTATAAACACGACGGCGTAGACCTCGCTGTATTCCTCTGCCGCACGCCTTATGACGTCGAGGTGGCCGAGGGTGACGGGGTCGTAGCTGCCGGGGAGGATGACGCTCCTTTTATCCTTAGCCATCCAAGCCCTCCTCGCCTCGGTAGATGAGGACGTGCAGGGCGGTCTTTTTGCCGTATGCCGTCGACTTCAGCACCTCGAAGCCGTGTAGCTCGGATATAGCCGACATATCCTCCGTGCCCGACTCCAGGACGGCGAGCGCACCGGGAATTATGAGCTTCTTATCACGGAGCATGGCGAGCGCCTCGATGCAGCACTCCATAGCGTAGGGCGGATCGATGAAAACGAGATCGTAGACGTCTCTGCCCGACGCCTTTCTGATGAAGTTGCGCCAGTCGCTGACCGAATAGCGGCAGGAGGAGAAGAAACCCGTGGTCATAGCGTTTTTCTTAACTATCTCCATAGCCTCTCTCTCGGAGTCGACGAAGGTGACCGAGGCCGCCCCGCGTGACATAGCCTCAAGCCCGAGCTGACCCGTGCCGGCAAAGAGATCAAGCACTCTCCTCTGCTCTATATCAAACTGTATCGACGAGAACATAGCCCCCTTGATCCTGTCCGAGGTGGGACGGGTCGCCTCGCCCTCGAGCGAGAGGAGCTTCTTGCCCTTAGCCGTTCCTGTGATTATCCTTAGCATTTTTCTTCCCCCTGTGGTAGTAGTCGTAGATGCGCACGGCATCCCTCTCGGAGATGCCCTTTATTGCCGCCAGCTCCTCCTTGGAGCTTTCCTTGATCCTGCCTATCGGCATGGCGGCGAGCAGGAGCTTAGCCTTCCTTGGGCCTATGCCCTCTATGCGCTCGAGCGTCGACTTGACTAAGCCTCTCGTCTTTGCGCCCGTGGAGTGCTTGACGGCAAATCTGTGCGCCTCCTCCTGCAAATTGTAAACAAACGTATACACATTCATCTCTCTGGCGATGGAAATCTCGGTTTCGCCGTCGGTTATGGCTCTCGTCTTGTGATAGTCGTCCTTTACCATACCGAAGAGAGGAATGTCTATCTCCATTTCCCTCATGACCTCCATTACGGCATGCACCTGGCCGACGCCGCCGTCGAGGAGGATGAGGTCGGGCGCCTCGCCGAGAGATGCGCTGCCGTCGCCTATGTGACTGAGGCGGCGTGAGAGAGCCTCCCGCATTGAGCCGTAGTCGTCGGCGCCCTTCGTGGTTTTTATGGTGAAGGAGCGGTAGTCGCTCTTTTTGAGCTTTCCGCCCTCCCACACTATCATGGACGCAACGATAGCCTCGTTGCCCCAGTTTGAGATGTCGTAGGCCTCGATGCGCCGAGGGGTCTCATGCATGCCGAGCAGCTCTGCCAGCCTGCCGACGCTCTTGCCCTCTCTCTCGCCCTCGAGCCTGTGCTGACGGAGCGATTCCTTGGCGTTTTCAAGCGCCATGTCGCACAGCCTCCTGCCGTCGCCCCGCTCGGGCACTCTAACCGTGACCTTGTAATGGGCGAGGAGAGTGAGATACTCGGATAGAAGCTCAATATCCTCACGCTCAAGCGGGAAATCGAGCATTACCTCCTTAGGCACGTTGCCCGCCGTGTCGTAGTAGTTTGCTATAAGAGATATAGCGTCCTCGGCTCCGTTAAGCTCGGAGGAGGAGAGGATGAACTCGTTTTTGTTGATAAGTGCGCCGCCCCTGATGGAGAGCATGGCGAGCACGCCGTCGCACTCTGTGGTGTAGATAGCAAAGACGTCGCGCATCACCTTCAGGTCGGCGACGACCTTCTGCTTTTCGGTCAGATGCTCGAGCGCACGCATACTGTCTCTGAGGGCAGCCGCACGCTCAAACTCCATCATCTCCGAGGCGTATTCCATATCCCTTTTTATGCTCTCGAGCGTAGCCTTTACGTTTCCGTCGAGGACCCACTCCGCCTGCTTGACGAGGGCTCGGTATTCCTCGGAGCTGACGCCGCCCGTGCAGGGTGCAACGCATCTGCCCATATCACGGTAGATGCAGGGGCGCTCCTTGCCTATATCCCTCGGGAACTGCCGCTTGCAGGTTGCGAGAGCGAAGATGCGGACGACGGCGTCGAGAGCTGCGTGCGCCGCCGAGGCCCCCTGATAGGGGCCGAAATATCTGCCTCTGTCGCTCTTGCGGTCCCTCGTGACGATGAGCTTGGGATATTCCCCCTCCGTGACCTTGATATAGGGATAGGACTTGGCGTCCTTGAGCTTGATGTTATACCTCGGGGAGTGCTTTTTGATGAGGGTGTTCTCAAGGGCTAGGGCCTCTATCTCGGTGTCGCAGACTATATAGTCGAAGTCTCTGACGAGAGAGACCATTCTCGCCGTCTTCGGGGAGGTGTGATTCGTGGTGAAATAGCTGGTGACTCTGTTCTTGAGCTTTTTCGATTTTCCGACGTAGATGATAGTGCCGTCGGCATCCTTCATAATGTAGACGCCGGGAGACAGAGGCAGCGAATTTGCCTTATCTCTCAGTCTTTCGTTTACCGTCACGCTCTCTCCTCTCCGAGCATCTCTCTATCCTGCGACGCTCTTTTTTTTCGTTTTGAAGCTGCCCTGCCCTGCGCCGTGGCGCCTATGCTTTTATCGGCTAGGCGCAACACCGAGGGTGGTCTGACTATGCTTTTTTTATCGGCTCACGGCAAGCAGCGACTACGCTTGCTTATCTTCCCACAGCCACGGTTCGGGAGGCACCCATGATCGATGGGCTCCCGTGCGCTCCGCACAGATAGGGTGAGTGTGCCAATACGTAATAAAGAAAATCAGGCGGCCTGCCTCAGCAGACCGCCTATATAGATCAACTTACTCTGCAAATCCGGTGTCAATGAGATCGGCGAGTCCGTTTACCGCATCCTCCTCGTCCTGACCGTCTGCTATTATAGTAACGGTAGTGTCCTTGGAAATGCCGAGGGAAAGAATGCCGAGCAGGCTCTTAGCATTGACGCGGCAATCCTCCTTTTCAACCCAGATGGAGCACTTGTAAGAGTTCGCCTTCTGGATAAAGAAGGTTGCAGGTCTTGCGTGAAGGCCAAGGCTATTCTTTATGGTAACGTTGCGAGAAACCATGCGAAATAATCTCCTTAAGAGGTTTAGTAAAACAAGTATATCACAAACTCCGTGACAAAATCAATACCTTTCGACAATTTTAATTAAAAAGATTTTCATAAAACTATCGTAAGGGTGCGCCCAGGGGCGGGGGTGTAGGGGCGAAAATGCAAAGATGCCCTTACCATCGTGGCTATCTTTTCAGCGAGATGTCTATCGACGCCGAGTCTATATCCGAGCCGTCGCTGAAGTAGCTGACCCTGCCGTCGAACTCCCGCTTTGATATGCGCAGCACGGCACTGCCGAGACCGAACACGCACCAGAAGAGGTAGTAGATGACGGGGGAGGTCCACAGCGAGGTAAAGACGCCCCAGACGATCAGCACGATGATCGTGACGTTTGAGAAGTCGACGAGGGAGCTGACCTCCGAGAGCCTTGAATATGGTGCGTAGACCGACCTGTGATCAAGACGCACGATGAAGATCAAAAGGAACATCACAAGCACGAAAACGCCTGCTTCGCACCCGATTTGTAAAAGAAAGTTTGCACTATCGGGGGCATCAGTCCAGTCTCCCGTGCCGACGCCGACGAAGATGTGATCCACAAACTGCTCTCTTGCGCCGAGCCAGACGAGGAAATAACGGTCGAAGCCGAGGGCACGCATAGCCGACGCCTCACCGAGGAAGTTAAGCCACGAGGAGGGCATAAAGAGCATCGTATAGGGGAGAAAGGCTATGAGTCCGATCAGGAGCTTCGACAGCCTGCCCGCCTTCATTGCGAGCGTCGCAAGGATGCCGCCAAGGAGCGCACCGATGAGCCAGGGGCGCAGAGTTGCCGCAAGGGCGAGGACGGTAGGTACAAGATAAAGCCCGTAGACTATCTTGGTCGACCTCTTGGTCCTGTTGAGGGCGAAATAGAGCATAAAGAGCGCCGCAACGAGAAGAAACGCCGCAAGCGTGTCGGGAGAGTCAAAGGTTCCTCTCGAGCCGCCGAAGGCTGAGAGCCTGCCGCCGATAGCCGCCCTCGACCACTGCACGATGGCAACCACCGACACGGGGAGCGAGGAAAGTATGACAGCCTTAATGACTCCGTCCGCCATCCTTCTGTTTACGACAAGGCTGCCCGTCAGGGCATAGCCTCCGAAGCCGAGAAGGAGCATAATGAGCGAGGCTGAGGCAGAGCCGAAGCCACCGACCACAACTCCGCTGATAAAGACGAAGCCGAGCATGATCAGTATCATAAGATCATACTTCTCAAAGTAATATATCCTCTTGCCCTCCGAGGTCTTTTTGATGAAGGAGAAGAGCGTCATAAAGACGAGCCCCGCGAGGATGACGTCGCTGTTTGGTAAGAGGGGCAGATATGGCATAACGAGGATCGTGAAGAAGAAGGAAAACTCGGGTGATATCGCCGCAAGATAGACGTAGTAGGCGACGATGATGCTCGCTATGACAGCCCAGACGGGTAGGACCGTGCCAAGGGCGGCGAGCGCCGCACCGATGAGAAGCCCGAAGATCGGATGCACCGTGTGAGCAACGCTCTTTTTCGGCATCCTCTGCATACAGAAGAACTCAAAGAAGAGGGCGTCGGTCAGCCTGTTCTCCTGCGTGGCGATCGCTATCGGCTTATCAACGGCGAGGAAGGGGATGGACAGGACGGTGACTATCGCCGCAAAGAGCATAGCACCGATATCGACGACGGAGGTGTAGGAGAAATAATCGAGCGCAAAGTGCGCAAGCAGCGTAAGTATGCCGAAGGAGCCGAAGAAGAGGCCGTAGGTCCTCGTCGTCGTGTAGGAGAGCAGATCGACGATGCCGCCTCCGATTGCCTTCAGCCGCTGGGAGAAGCGCGATGGATGGGCGTCGCCGACGTTGCCCGAGATCTCACGGGAGACGAAGCGCTTGCCCTTGCCCTCTGCGGAGGGCTCGTATCCCTTGAGGAAATCAATTATCGGATGCCTTGCCACTGCCGCCACCTCTCTTTCTCTTTTTCGGCTTGGGCTTAAGCGACTCCTCTATCTCGGGGTGGAGGAGGAGAAGATCCGGCCTGCGCTCTCTCGTCAGATCAACTGCGCATTCAAGCCTGTAACGGTCAATTTTTGCGTGATCGCCCGAGAGGAGGATCTCGGGGACCTCCCTGCCGAGAAAGACCCTCGGCTTAGTGTACTGCGGATATTCGAGGATGCCCGAGGCAATAGACTCGCCCTCGTAGCACTCGCTCGAGGAGAGGACGCCCTCCTTTAAGCGTGAGACGGCGTCAACGATAATGCAGGCGGGCAGCTCTCCGCCCGTCAGCACGTAATCTCCTATGGAGATATCCTCGTCGATGATCTCGTCGAGGACACGCTGGTCAACGCCCTCGTAGTGGCCGCAGAGAATGATGACGTTGTCATATCCTGCAAGCTCGGTGGCGACGGAATGATCGAAGCGCCTGCCCTTAGGTGACATATAGATCACTCTGACGCTCTCGCCCTCGGGGATAGCCGATCTGACCGCCTGATAGCAATCGTAAATGGGCTGACACGCCATGACCATACCGACGCCGCCGCCGTAGGGCGTGTCGTCCACCTTTCTATGCTTGTTGTCCGCATAGTCACGTATGTTGTGGGCGGCGAGGGTAATGAGCCCGTGCTCCTGCGCACGCCCGATGATGCTCTCGCCGAGGGTGCTTGTTATCATCTCGGGAAAGAGCGTCATTATATCAAATCTCATATCAGTCAAAAAATCCCGCTATCGGCGTGATGAGCAAACCACGCTCGGGATCTATCTCCTTGCAGAACTCGGGCAGCGAGGGATAGAGGACGTCGCCCGTCTCGGTCTTTACCGTATATAGGTAGCCTCTTGCCGCATCCTCGACCTTCGTGATGCTGCCGTAAACTCTGCCGCTGTCGGCGTCGACGACGGGCAGTCCTATCATATCGGCGAGGAACATCTGACCCTTTTTAAGCGGGATATCATCCCTGTGCATATAAAGCACCGTATCGCGCATGGCGATGGCGGTGTCCCTGTCGGGGCAGCCCTCAATGCTGAGCAGCACCGATGCTCCGCTGACAGAAGCGGTGAGGACCTTACGCTCCCTGTATCCGCCCTCCTTAAGAGCGGTAAAGACCCGCTTAGCAGCCGCAAGCACCTTCGGTGAATCGCACCAGGGCTCAATTCTTAAAACTCCGCGTACTCCGTGTGCGCCGCACACTCTTCCGCATTCTAAATACTCGTTTTTCATAATCATAATTTTATCACACGCACGCAAGGTTTGTCAATAGCGCGGCACTGCGGCAGCCATCACTGCTCCGCCGCACATATACTCTCTATCTCTTTTTCTTAAAATACTGCGTGAGCATCTCACGGCATTCGTCGCCAAGGACGCCGCCCACGACGACGGGCTTATGATTGAGGGGGACGGCGGCGAGATCGATGAGAGAGCCGAAGGCGCCGAAGCGAATATCCTTAGTTCCGTAAACTATTCTTGGCAATCTGGCGTTAATTATGGCTCCTGCGCACATCGGGCAGGGCTCCATCGTTACGTAAAGCGTTGCGCCGATCAGCCTCCAGCCGCCCAGCGCACGGCAGGCCTCCTCTATTGCGAGGATCTCGGCGTGATGGGTGGCGCATTTCGATGTCTCACGGGTGTTGTATGCCTCGGCGATGATCCTGCCGTCCCTCACCACGATGGCGCCGACGGGCACCTCGTCTATCTCTTCGGCAGAGCGTGCAAGCTCCATCGCACGACGCATATAGGCTATATCCTCCTCGGTTACGAGGGTGGGGTCAATAAGCTCTTTATCCATAGCTGCTCCGTTGTTGTTTTTTATTTGTGGCGACCGCCGATGCGCCGAAGCATCGGCACTGCCATGTCGTTAGCTTCGTGATCATTTGCATCGGCACCGCCATGTCGTTAGCTTCGTGATCATTCGCATCGGCACTGCCTTTATCGATAGTCCGATGCTTTTCCCTTCTCTGCTCCCTTCCCGCCTTACGGCATAGCGCCTAGACGAGGATCGAGCCGAGCATCAGAAGCGCAGAAAGTGCGGTCAATATAAGCGGTGCGGAATAATCGGTAAGCACCTCGCCCTTTGCCGTCACGTCCTTCAAGAGAGCGGCGTAGCGCCGCCTGCGGATGATGATGGGGATTAGCGAGATGAGCGCCAGCGCCGCCAGGATGACGACGTAGCAGGTGGCAAACCCGGGGTCAGCCGCATACTTGATCCAGAGGACGGAGATGGTGTTGTTTACGAAATGGATGATCATCGAGGGCAGTACGCTGTCTGCCGCAAGGTCGATGAGGATGAAGATGAGCCCTGCGAAAAAGGCGTAGGGAAGCTGAAAGAGGCTCATATGGATGAGCGCAAAGAAGAGCGAGGAGATGAGAATAGCCGTGCGCCTCGAATAGGGGGCGATAAGCTTCATCGGCAGATATCTGAATAGCATCTCCTCGAGTAGCGAGGGCATCAGTGCGTGGAGTAAGAGCATCTTCCATAGCTCCTCGTTTTCCACGTGGTCTGCCGTCATGCCGAGGGCGCCGAGCAGAAGGCTCGTCAAAAACGAGATAAGAAAGATGAGAGCCACGGCGGGAGCGACGAGCGGCAAAAGATCGAGCGCCGCATCCCCCGAGAGCCCGAAGAGCGTGGACTCAGCCTCGGCGAGCCCCTTCGCCTCCTCCCTTTCCCTCTTATACCGTCTCGATGCGACGAAGCCGACGGCGACGGGTATGGCAAAGGCGAGCAGCTCGAGCGCCACCCCAAGGATGCCAAAGGCGGGGGCAAGCGAATATAAAACTATAAAAATCAGCACCAAAACGGTGTAGAGCTTTACTGCACTGTTCATAGAAATTCTCCGAAATCAGAGTATAATTGAAAAGCTTAGTTTACATCTTGCGATGTCCGCCTCCTCGAGGCGCACCCTTACGCTATCACCGACACGGTAGGAGAGCGAGCCTGATCTGACGCACATATTCCTCTCGTCGAAGGTGAAATAGCCGGGCATCGAGTCGATATGCACGAGGCCCTCGCAGGTGTTGGCAGGCATGACGAAGACGCCGAAGGAGGTGACTGAGGAGACCCTCGCATCGAAGATCTCGCCGACGTGAGCCGACATATATATCGTCTTGTAGAGATCCTCTATCCTGCGCTCGGCGGCTACGGCACGAAGCTCGGAGTCGGTTGCCGCAGCGGCGGCACGGCGCGCGTAGGAGGAATACTGCCTCGGCGATCTGCCCTCCAGCAGCACCCGACGGATGATCCTGTGCGTTGCAAGGTCGGAGAGGCGCCTGATCGGCGAGGTGAAATGGCAATAGTCGGCGAGCCCCAGTCCGAAGTGACCGTCGGGGGAGGGGGAGTAGCACGCCTTAGCCATAGATCTTAAGGTGAGGTAGGAGAGCGGCTCGAAGAGCCCCTTCTCCTGTGCGGAGGCGAGCAGGCGTGAAAGCTCGGAGGGGCTCGGCCTCTCGGGGTCTATGCCACGGATGTCAACGCCGAGGTTTGACGCATAGGTGAGAAGGTCACGCAGCTTTTCCTCCGGGGGAAGCTCGTGAACTCTGTAAACCGCAGGAATGCCCTCACGGCGCAGCCTTGCCGCAACCGCCTCGTTTGCCGTGAGCATAAACTGCTCGATGATCCGCTCGGATAATCCCCTCTCAGAGGGATAAACGGCGATGGGCTCGCCCGATGCGTCCACCTCTATGACAGACTCGGGAAGCTCCAGCTCCAGCATTCCCCTTTTCCTCGCACGCTCGAGCAAAAGCTCGTAAAGCTCACGCATAAGGCGGAGAGAGGGGAGGACGGCGGAGTACTTTTCTACAAGCTCGGCGGATGCCTCGCCATCAAAGATGGCGTTGACCTCGGAATAAACGCCTCTGACCGCCGATCTGATGACGGCAGGGATAATTTCAAGCCCTACGATCGCACCCTCGTTATCGAGGCTTATTATGGCCGAGAGAGTGCATTTATCCTCTCCGGCTCCGAGAGAGCAGGCGCCGTTTGAGAGCGAGGGGGGAAGCATCGGCACGACCTTGTCGACGAAATAGACGCTCGTTCCCCTTGCCATAACCGCTCTGTCGAGGGCGGTCTTTTCATCCACGAAATAGGAAACGTCGGCGATATGAACGCCGAGCCTCCAGCCCTCGTCGGTGCGCAAGAGCGAGATGGCGTCGTCAAGGTCCTTGGCGCCTCTGCCGTCTATCGTGAAGATGATCTCCTCACGCAGATCCCGCCTGTCGGCGTAGTTTATCTCACGGCGTGAAGACCTCTCTGCCTCCGCCAGCTCCTCGGGGCTGAACTCGATCGGAATGCCCGACTCGAGGAGGATGGCCTCGTAGTTTGCCGCCCTGGAATCCGGCGCACCAAGCACCGCCACGACGTCACACTCCGGGGGAAGATAGCTCGTTGAGCGCTTTATTTTTACCGCAACCTTTTCGCCTGCCGAGGCGCCCGCCGCATCACGCACGATGGGCACGGCTGTTATCTTAGGGTCGTCGGCTATGAAAACCAGCCTCGGCTTTCCGTGGCGGCGCAGCCTAACCCGCTCCTCCTCGAGGACACCGACGAACACTTCCCTGCCCTCGGCAACGATGGCGGTTACCCTGCCCTCGGTGCGCTCCTCGCCCGTGTAGGCACGGTAGGCGTGGTAGATTATCTCAACCCTGTCGCCGTCAAGAGCGCCGCCGGAGCGCCCCTCGGGAATGAAGATGTCGCCGTGGGGAGAGTCCGGCAGAGTGACGAAGCCAAAGCCGCCTCTAGAGCCCGAATAGACTCCCTCTGCCCTCACCTCGTCACGGCGTGACTTTGCCGACGTGCGGCCACGGCGACCGCCGTCCTCCTTTGATCCTATGCGGACGCCCTCGAATGCGACGCCCGTTGCCGCTATCTCGTTAAGCAGGGCATCGCGGCTCTTATCCTTGCCCCGTCTTTTATGCTTTGCGACCCTCGCAAATCTGCCGAGCGCCGCCTTAGTGTCTTTTCTTTTCATTTGTTCCTTAATCTTAATAATTCTCTTGATCCCTCAACCCTTATTATTGACGAGATCAAATCAGTTTTTTCTCGCGCGCGTGCGCTATAAAGTATTATTTTATATTACTTTCTATTACTTTATATTATTTATTAAATAATATGATTTTTCCGTTTGCAAGAGAAAAAATCCATTGTGGCGAAACCGTTTTCGATCGCTTAACACCGTTTCCTCTCGCACGACGCAAAATCTCTTTAGCGGAAAATTCTCACATAGGTGGAATTTTTTTCAGGATTTTTACGATTGATGTGGAAAAGTAAGCGGCGGTGCGAGCGCACACGCCGCGGTGAAGTTTGCCGCAGAGGGCGGCGGAGACGCAGTGAAATTTGCCGAGGGCGGCAAGTGAAGTTTACTACGTAAGTGAAGTTTCGACGAAGGCGAAGTGAAGTTTTTGCCAGATGGCAAAAGTGAGGGGAAAAGGGGTGGCGGAGCCGCGGTGAAATTTGCCGCAGAGGGCGGCAAGTGAAGTTTACTGCGTAAGTGAAGTTTCGACGAAGGCGAAGTGAAGTTTTTGCCCGAGGGCAAAAGTGAAGGCTAGATTTTTAACTTTCAATTATCAGCTCTTCTCGCTTGCGAGAAAAAAGAGGGCGTCACGAATAAGACACCCTCTTTTTACTGTATCATATCAAATTATTTAGTAGCGGCATCCTTGAAGAGATCGCCGAACTCGCTGAGATTCTTCCAATAATCGGGAGCGAGATCCATCGTGTAGTCAGGCTGGATGATGTAAGCCGCAAGAACTGCAACGGCAAACACAACGCTGATGACGAGAGTCCACTTGAACCATACACGCTCAGCACCGGGAGCCTTTTCCTTATTGAGATAAGAATCGTTGCCACCTGCGATAGTGCCGGAGAGGCCCTCGTCGCTCGACTTCTGGAAAATAACTGCTACTATGATAAACAGTGCGGCAAGAAGGAGCACCGCCAAAAGTACGTATTCCATAAAAACTTCCTTTCAAGAAAAACGGGATTGATAAGGCGCAGCTTGCCCACACCTATAATTCATAGAAACATTTTAGCACAACGAAGGTGAAAAAGCAAGGGGTTTTCATAATTTTCTCTAAAATAATTTATTTGTCCGAAAAAGCGTCGGACACCTCCTCCGCCACCCTGCGCAAAAGTAGCCGAGCGGTGAGCCCCGAATGCCGAAAAACATTGTGCATTCTGCTATTATTCCCCTCTATCGGTTGACTTTGGAGGGTCTTTCGATTAAACTATTGATATCATTTTATATTTTGCGCACACAGCGCATCACACGCACACGAGGGTTATAAGCGCCCCACGACCCCTAAGGAGGTAGAATGAAGATCTTTAAGGAAAGCGGCTTTGTTGCCGAGGGAAAAGTCCTCTCGCTCGAGGATTTCAGGCTAATGAGCGACCTCGGAGAATTCGAATTCGACGAGGAGAAGAAGGCGAGAGTCATCAGAATGGCGGAGGAAAAATACGCCGACTTTGAGCTGAAGGTCATCACGCTCTGGCAGTACAGGCAGTACTGGGAATCGGGCGTGCTTTCGTATTTTGGCGAGCATTTCCACGAGAGAGGAAGAGCTATGCTCTGCCTCGGTATGGCAGAATATTTTGAGGGCAAGGGCAGATTTACCGAAAAGCTCTGCGACGTCATCTGGGCTATCCTCGAGGAGTCGACCTGGATGCTGCCTCAGCATTCCGGCCACACGCCCTACGGCGGCGGCAAGGTTCCTCCCACTGTCGGCGACAGATATATGCACGGCATCGAGCTTGCCTCGGCATACCTCTCCGCATCGATGTCGGTGGTATGGCACTACTGCAAGGACATCCTCGACGGCGTCTCGCCCATCATCAGAGAGAGGATGCTCTACGAATTGCGCCGCAGGACAATTCAGCCCTTCATCAGCACCAACTTCACCTGGTCGGGCATCTACTCGGGCAAATGCAACAACTGGTGCCCTTGGAACGTGTCTAACGTTCTGCTCACCACAGCCCTCGTCGAGGATGATATGAGGGTGAGAGAGCGCGTCGTTTCGAAGTCGCTCGAGCTGCTCGATATATTCGTAGGCGGCTATGCGCCCGACGGAGGCTGCAACGAGGGACCGACCTACTGGGCAGGTGCGGCAGGCGCACTCTTCGACTGCCTCGAAACGCTCTATGACCTGACGGCAGGCGAGCTCGACCTCTTTGGCTGCGAGCTTGTAAAGAATATGGGCGAATACATCGCCTCGATGAACGTCTGCGGACAGAATTTCGTCAACTTTGCGGACGGCGCAACGAAGATCACCCTGCCGGCAAACCTCGTCAAGCGCTACGGCGAGAAGTGCGGCTCGGAGTCGCTTCGGAGCTTTGGTGAGTTCAGCGACGGATTTGAGGACCTCTTCTTCCATTACGGACACCCGTATCGCACTCTGCGCTCGCTCGCTACGCCCACCGTACACGGCGAGGCGGCGATGCCCGTGGCGAGAGTTGCCTACTATATGCCAAACCTCAAGGTTGCGACCTTCAGGGAGTCGCCCACGCCCTCCTTTGGAATGTTCCTCGCTATCAAGGGCGGACACAACCAGGAGTCGCACAACCATAACGACGTCGGAAACTTCGTCGTATACAAAAACGGAAAGCCCGTCGTCATTGACGTCGGCGTCGGCACCTACACGAGAGACACCTTCGGACCTAAGAGATACACCATCTGGACGATGCAATCGAAATATCATAACCTCGCTATGTTTGACGGCGAGGGAGAGATGCAGGGAATGAAATACGCATCGGCAAACGAGGACTACAACGAGGAAAATAAGTCCTATGGACTTAACATAGAGGGAGCATACCCCGCCTCGCTCGGCGTGACCCTCTATCGCAGGGAGGCAAGGCTCGAGGAGGGCGCCGTCAGCGTGACAGACACTGTCAAGCTCTCACAGGAGCGTGAGATGGACTTCGTCTTTATGTCGCACGTCCGCCCCGAGGCGACCGAGGAGGGCATCGCCCTTGCCGAGGGCTGCACTCTCCTCTACGATAAGGCGCTTACGGCCGAAATCGAGGAATTTGACCCCGTCGGAATGGATGCGCTCGCTAAGTGGGGCTCGGAGAAGCTCTACCGCATACACCTGTGTATAAGGGCAGCCGAGGGTAGGTTTACCTTCACCGTAAAGGCTTGACGCACGTCTACCGAAGGAGAATTAACAATGAAGAGATTATTTGAAGAAAAAAAGATCACCGCTAAGGGAAAGCTGCTCCCCCGTGAGGAGTTCCTGAGGAGCTGCCCCCTGACCAAGCCCGTCTTCGTGCCCGAAAAGATGGAGGGCGTCATAAAGGAGGCGGAGAGCTATCTTGACTTGGATATACCCTTTATCCCGCTCAGCGCCTACCGTGACTTCTGGGTGACGGGAAACCGCTCGAGCTTCGGCACGCCCTATTCCAAGCGCAGGGATATGCTGGTGCATCTGTCGCTGGCGGAATACTACGAGCACGAGGGCAGATTTGCCTCGAAGCTCTGCGACGTACTCTGGGCGGTCCTCGAGGAGACGACCTGGGTGAAGAATGCGCACGCAGTCCACAACCCCACCGCCCTCGGTGCGACGGTGCCGCCGGTATACGACGAGACGACGCTCCACGGCCTCGACATCTTTTCTGCGGCTACGGGAGCTATACTAACGATGGTGCTGACCCTCAACGGCGACACCCTCGACTCCTTCTCCCCCATCCTCAGAGAGCGCATAGAATACGAGGTCACGAAAAGGCTGATCAAGCCCTTCGTCACCAACCACCACTCCTGGTCGGGCGCTTACGGCACCAAGTGCAACAACTGGTGCACCTGGATATGCACGAATATGCTCTACGTAGCAGGCTATCTCGAAAAGAGAGAGGCGATGCGCGAGGCTATCGTTTCAAGAGTGTTAAGCTATCTTGACAACTACACGACGTATATACCCGAGGATGGCGGCTGCGACGAGGGCCCCGGCTATTGGAACGGTGCGGGAGCGGCATATTTCGGCTGTCTTGAGACCATCCACGACCTCACGGGCGGCGCAATAGACATCTTCTCCGAGCCTCTCGTCAAGGCTATGGGAGAATACATAATGAAGGTAAACGTCAACGCCGACAGGTTCTTGAACTTTGCGGACTGCTCCTCGCAATTTTACGCAGACGGCTTTATGATCATGCGCTTCGGCGCAAGGTGCGGCTCGGAGGCGCTGCTTGCCTTCGGAAAGATGATGGCTATGAATTGCTCGACGAGACCGGGCACCAATATGCCCGTCGTCCACCTGCGCGACCTGCAAATGCCCCGCCCCACCGATGCGACGGTCACCCGTGCGCCAAGGAGCACGTGGATGCCCTATCTGAAGGTCGGCATGCTGAGAGAGTCGGAGGACACATCGGTCGGCATCTGCATCGGCGTCAAGGGCGGCCACAACGGAGAGTCGCACAACCATAACGACGTCGGTAGCTTTATGATATACAACAACGGCGAGCCCTCGGTCATCGACCCGGGCAGCGTCTCCTACACGAGGGACACCTTCGGCAAAAACAGATACACCATCTGGGCTATGCAGTCGCACTATCATAACCTACCCGCATTCGGCGGTGTCGGAGAGAGGAATGGCAAGCAGTTTGCCTCCTCGAGAGAGGAATACGACGGCGAAAGACAGAGGATATCTCTCGGCCTTGAGGGCGCCTACGAGAGCGCAGCTATGCTCGAGGAATACACGAGGAGCTACGAGCTTTCGGACGGAGCGGCGATCATCACCGACGATATAAGGCTCAAAGAGGCGCGCGAGATAGACTTCAGGCTGATAACCCACCGCCGCCCCGAGCCCATGGAGGACGGCAGGCTGGCGCTCGCAAACGGCGTCGCACTCAGCTACGACCCGAGGCTGTCATACAGCGTCGAGCCCTTCGTGGGAGCAAACTCTAACCCGATGAAGGGATGGGGAACGCCCGAGCTATACCGACTTCACTTTACCCTGACGGCAAAGGAGTTTGTCGGCTCTATGAGATTTGAAAAGATTTGATTTGTAAATAAGACTATACATTCTTGCGCCGTCGGACGGCAAGGAGGCATTAATGAGAATATTTAAGGAGCTTGGCATCAGCTCGCAGGGCAAGGTGCTCAGCTACGATGAATTTTTGGCTAAGGGCGACTGGGCAAACTTTGCCATCTCGGAGGAGAAGGTAGAGGATATAATCAAGCGTGCGGAGGGCTACCTCGAGGAGGAGATCCCGATGCTGACGCTCTCTATGTATCACGATTTCTTCGTTTCGGGCAGCAGACAGCCCTTCGTCGCACAGCATATAAAGCGCAGAGACATACTCGTTTATCTTGCGCTGGCGGAGCATCACGAGCGCTCGGGACGCTTTATGTCGAAGCTTTGCGATGCGCTCTGGGCGATCCTTGAGGAGACCACCTGGGTCATCCCTGCGCACATCGGGCATAACCCGACGGCAAACGGTGCGGAATATCCCCCTGTATATAACGAGACGGCTCTGCACGGAGTTGACCTCTATGCGGCTAACACGGGTTCCGCCCTCTCTCTCGTGATGCTGCTCTTAAGAAAGGAGCTTTCCGAGATATCCCCCATACTCACCGAGCGCACCGAATACGAGATCGAGAAGCGCATCATCCGCCCCTTCATCAGCTTCCACCACAGCTATACCGGTGAATACGGCAAGAAGTGTAACAACTGGGTCACTCACGTCGTTGAGTGCGTGCTATTTACCGTCGGCGTATGTGAGAAGAGGCAGCACGTGAGAGAAGCCGTCGTTCGGAGATCTATGGGCTATCTTGACAACTACATGGCGTGGATGCCCGAGGACGGCGGCTGCGACGAGGGCCCCGGCTATTGGAGCGGTGCGGGAGCATCCTATTTCACGGCTCTTGAGGAGCTTTACGACCTCACGGACGGAGCCGTCAACGTCTTTGACAATCAGATCATCCGCAATATGGGTGAGTTCATCTATAAGTTCAACATCAACGGCCGCCGCTACGTCAACTTTGCGGACTGCTCGCCGAACGTCAGCCCCGACGGCTACCTCATAAAGAGATACGGCGAGAGATGCGGCTCGGAGGGCATGGTTGCCTTCGGAAAGATGCTCATAGCGGAGGAAAATACCCCCGCCGTGCATTACAGCCTCTCATACAGGACGATACGCAACCTCGCCACCAAAAGGCTGACCGAGGCGACGGTGACGAAGGCGGAGAGATTCGTCTGGTATCCCGACCTCAAGGTTATGATCTCGAGAGAGTCCGAGGACACCTCGAAGGGTATGTTCCTCGCTATCAAGGGCGGCCACAACAAGCAGTCGCACAACCATAACGACGTAGGAAGCTATATCGTCTACAAGAACGGAAACCCCGTCGTTATAGATCCCGGAAACACCACCTACGTGAGGGACACCTTCGGACCTAACAGATACAATATCTGGTCTATGCAGTCGCATTATCACAACCTCCCCGCCTTTGACGGCAAGGGCGAGCATCAGGGCGACGTCTTCCGCTCCGTGCGTGAGGTCTACGACGAGGATAGCCACAAGCTGACCCTCGGCCTCGAGCTCGCCTTCGAGCGTGATGCGGGCGTCGAGAGCTACACGAGGAGCGCAGTGCTTGATGGCGGCGTTGCAACCGTTGGCGAGGACATCCTGCTCGACTGCGAGCGCGAGATAGACTTCCGCCTTATCACGGTTGCGGAGCCCACGGTCATCGAGGAGGGCAGGCTCGGAATGCCCGAGAGCGTCGAGCTGTGCTACGACAAGCGCCTCTCCTACTCCTGCGAGGAATTTGACCCGGTCGGAAACTCCTCTGTGGAAAAGTGGGGCACCGAGAAGCTCTACCGTCTGCACTTTACCATCCGTGCGAAGGAGCTTAAGTGCGAGTTCGTGTTTAAATAAGCAAAAAAGGAAGCTTCACGGAGCGGCTTAGCTCTGCGAGGCTTCCTCTTTTTCTATGGATGATTGTAAACAGTTATTTGCTTTCCAAGGCTTTTTCGGGCTTGCGTGCCGCAGAAAAAGATGCGAGCAGGCGCACTAATCCGCAAGGGCTGATGGGTCGAGGCCTAAGAAGCATGCAGGGCTGCCCGAGGCGTAGGGGGTGACGAAGCTGCAGCTGCCGCTCCTTATAGCCTCGATATAATCCTCCACCGTTTCGATGGGCTCGTCGGTGAGGACGTAGGCTCTTGCGGCGTCGCCCTCCATATGCACGTCGGAGCCGACCGAGACGGGGAAGGAGCGCTCCTTTGCGAGGGCGAGGGCGGAGTCGTTGTGATTTTCGTGCCTCGGATGTGCGTTGCAGACCTCTATACCGTCGACGAGGTCGGGGGTTGGGTAGCAGCCGTTTCTGTATGGGTGCGCCTGAAGAAGCAGAGCGCCCTCCGGCTTTATCTCCAAGAACTCCTCGAGCGAGCCGATATTGAAGTATGGGTGACTCTTTAAAAACTCACGGTCAAGTCCGTAGACGAGATAGTCGTTCATATTGCCCTCGGGCTCCATAAACTTTACCTCCACGGCGAAAAGCACCCTGACGCCTATCTCATCGCCGCGCCGCCTCGCCTCCTCGTAGCCAAGATAGAAGCGGTCTATCCTCTCCTCCCAGCTAAGCCCCTCCCAGGACATAAAGGCGCCGTTGTTTATATGATCGGTGATGAAGAGCGTGTGGAAGCCCTTTTCCTTGTATATCTCGACGAGCCTTGCAGCGTCAGCCTTGCCGCAGATGCTCGACTCCTTCGTGTGTATATGCGCTTCGGTCTTATACATTTTCTCTATACCTCTCGGCTTTTATCTTCTTTAATCATTATAGCAAAGGAGGCGGGGAAAGTAAAGCCCACAAGATAAAAAAGCTCTCGCCGACCGCACCCGACGCCGCCCGTCCACCTGCGCTCCGTGCCTCTAGAGCAAAACGCATGCTAAAATTCATCGCTAAAAACATAAAAATACCTCTTTACAAGCTGTCACGGATATGTTATAATGTATGCACTTATTCTCTTTTTCCCGGAGATTAAAGTAAAATTTAAGGACGGAAACTAAAATGAACAACAAGCTACAAAGGAAATACGGCCTGTTTACGGCTATATGCATGGTTGTCGGAATCGTTATCGGCTCCGGAATCTTCTTCAAGGCTCAGAACGTTCTCTCGGCTACGGCGGGCGATGCGCTTATGGGCGTGCTTGCCTGGGTCATTGGCGGCGCCGTTATGGCGGTGCTTGCGGTAACCTTCGGCGTTATGGCGACTAAATACGAAAAAGTCGGCGGCGTCGTGGACTACGCCGAGGCGACCTGCGGAAAGACCTACGCATATTTCCTCGGTTGGTTCTTATCGCTTATATATTATCCCGCTATGACCTCGGTGCTTGCGTGGGTTTCGGCAAGGTATACGCTTGCGGCGATCACGGGCGCTGACTCGCTTGAGAACATGATGAGCGCAGAGTGCATGGCTCTGGCGGCCGTCTATCTCATAGTCATCTACTTTATGAACGCTATCGCTCCTAAGCTGGCAGGTAAGTTCCAGGTTTCGACGACGGTGATCAAGCTCGTTCCCATCTGCTTTATCGCCATTGTGGGAACCGTCATCGGACTCGTTAACGGAACGCTCGTAGAGAACTTCGGCTTCGTCGCAGAGAATGCAGGCCAGGAGTTTGCAGGCACGGGCACGGCAGTTGGCGCAGGCAGCCTCTTTACCGCAGTTTGCTGCACCGTCTTTGCTTACGAGGGCTGGATCATAGCGACCACCATCAACGCAGAGATCAAGGACTCGAAGAAAAATCTCCCCATTGCTCTCGGCATCGGCGCTGCTATTATCGTTACGGCTTACGTTCTTTACTACATAGGCGTTCTCGGCCTTGAGGGCATCGGCACGCTCGGCAGCGAGGGCACGACCTCGGCGTTCAAGTTCTTCGGCCCTGCCATCGCCGCTATCATCAACGTGCTTATCATCGTCTCCTGCCTTGGAACTCTTAACGGACTTATGCTCGGCTGCACCCGTGGATTCTACGCCCTTTCGGTCAGAAACGAGGGTATCTCCCCCGAGACCTTCGAGCAGGTTGACAAAAAGACCAACATGCCCAACAACTCGGCATCGGTCGCACTGCTGGCATGCATCATCTGGTTTGCTTATTTCGTCGGCGGACAGTTCTTCGGCTGGTTTGGCAACTATGCATTCGACTCCTCCGAGCTTCCGATCGTTACGATCTATCCTCTGTACGTTCCTATCCTCGTTGTGTTTATGCTCAAGGCAAAGGACGTCCATCCCGTTAAGCGCTTCGTGCTTCCCATCCTCTCTATCCTCGGTGCGGCTATCATCGTTACCGCATCTATCATCAGCCACAAGATGGCTAACGTCTGGTATCTGATCGTGTTTGCCGTAGTTATGGCATTCGGCGTTCTCTTCTACCGCAAGGATGGCAAGCCCGCTATCATGGACAAGCTCATAGGCAAGCTCAAGGCCGTCAAGCTCTTTGCAAAAAAGGCTGACGACACCGAGCCCGAGGCACTCAACGAGAGCGCTGACGGCGAGGACGAGGCTGAGATCGAGGTCGAGATAGTCGCGGAGGCTGAGACCGAGGAGGCGTAAGCCCTCACGCCCCGTGTGAGCTCACACCGCATCAACCCCATATCACCTATATAAAGACAGCAGGAGTAAAAGGCATGTGCCCTCTACTCCTGCTTTTTCTTTTGCCGCAAGCCGATAACGATGCGTCAGTATCTCATAACGCAGCGTCAGCCAATCATAACGTGGCGTCAGCCAATCATAACGCTTGCTCCGCAAGCTCATAACGATACGTCAGTATCTCATAACGTGGCGTCAGCCAATCATAACTCCGCAGGATATCCCGCCTCGGTTACAGCGGCAGAGAGTGCGGCGAGGTCCGCACCGTCCTTCAGCGTGAGGGCGACGGTTCCATCCTTGTGGCTGGGGGTAGCCTCGACGACGCAATCAAACGCCTCGAGCGTCTTCTTTACCCTTGCCTCGCAGTGGGGGCACATCATGCCCTCGACCTTCATTACTGCATTTGTCATTGTTTCGTTCTCCTTATTTTCATTTTTATTGATTTGTGAATTATCGCCGCCCGCGGCAGTGTCCTGCTCAGCACCGTTTATTGAGCACTCGGTCATATCCGTGACGGTGGAGCGCTTCTCGGCTCTCCTCTCCCAGCTCGGGCGGAAGAGACCCAGCCTCAGAGCGTTCATAACCACTGAGAAGGATGAGAGGCTCATAGCCAGAGCACCGAACATCGGGTCGAGTGCAAGGCCGAAGAGCCCTGCCGCCATCGGGATGCCGATGAGGTTATAGACGAATGCCCAGGCGAGGTTTTCCTTAATGTTAAGCAGCGTCCTTCTGCCGAGAGAGATGGCGGTGGGGATGTCCGACAGCGAATCCCTCATCAGGACGACGTCAGCCGCATCTATGGCAACGTCCGTGCCGCATCCGACGGCTATGCCGAGGTCTGCCGCCGCAAGCGAGGGCGCATCGTTTATTCCATCGCCGACCATGGCGACAGCCCCCTCGCGGGATAGCTCTCTTATGACCCTCTCCTTGCCGTCGGGGAGAACGCCGGCGATGACCCTCTCTATGCCGACCTCCCTTGCTATGGCTGTGGCAGAGATCTCGTTGTCACCCGTGAGCATAACCGCAGAGATGCCCATATCCGAGAGATGCCCTATTGCCTCTCTCGCCCCCGCCTTTGGGCTGTCGGCAACTGCTATCATACCATAGAGGGTGCCGCCCTTGATAAAGGCTATCGGAGTCATACCGCTCTCGGCGAAGTCAAGATAGGCTTTTTCTGCGTTTTTGTCAATGTTTGTTAGCGTTTTTGCATAGTCGAAGGATACTCCGTAGACCGGGATGCCATCGAGGCTCGCACAAACGCCCCTGCCGGAGAGGGTCTTGAAGGCGGATAGCTCACGCCTATCTACGCCACGCTCCCTTGCGTATTCAACTACGGCACGCCCGAGCGGATGCTCGGAATAATATTCAAGCGAATGGGCGAGCGAGAGAAGCTCATCCTCGCCGATGGGCGCATAGAGAGCCTTGACGCTCATTTTACCGGTTGTGATAGTTCCCGTCTTGTCGAGAACGACGGTCTTTATCCTGCCTGCACGCTCAAGAGCGGCGGCGGACTTATAAAGCACCCCACGCCTTGCGCCAACGCCCGTGCCGACCATTATGGCGACGGGGGTTGCAAGCCCGAGAGCGCAGGGGCAGGAGATGACCAGCACGCTGACCGCCCTGCCGATAGCGTAGCCGAAGCCGGCATCAAGGAGCAGCCAGGCGGCAAGAGTTACGGCGGATATAATAAGCACGACGGGCACAAACACGCCCGACACCCTGTCGGCAAGCTTGGCGATGGGCGCCTTGGAGGAGGAAGCCTCCTTGACCATCCTTATGATTGCCGAGAGAGCCGTTTCCTCACCGACCTCGGTAACACGGCAGACGAGATAGCCCGAGGTGACCTGCGTTGCGCCATAGACCTTGTCGCCCTCCCTTTTATCGGCGGGGATGCTCTCGCCCGTGAGCATAGCCTCGTTTACAGAGCCCTCGCCCGAGAGGATAACGCCGTCGGTCGGAATGCTGTCCCCTGCCCTGACGACGAAGCTGTCGCCGAGGCTAAGCTCGTCTATACCGACTACGACCTCGACCCCGTCACGAAGGATAGTCGCCGACCTTGGCTTCAGCATTAAGAGCGAGCGGAGCGACGCCGTCGTTTTGCCCTTTGCCTTTGCCTCGAGGAGCTTGCCGACGGTTATGAGCGCTAGGATCATTGCGGCAGATTCAAAGTAGAGCCCGTGGAGCATCTTGTGCGCATCACCGCCCGACGCCTCGGTGAGGATCATCGAGAAGGTTACCGCCACGCTGTAAAGGAAGGATGCGGCGGAGCCGAGCGAAACGAGCGTGTCCATATTCGGGGCGCCGTGAAGCACGCCCTTTACTCCGTTTATAAAGAATTTTGAATTAACGACCATAACTGCGCCCGAGAGAAGCAGCTGTATGAGCGCAATCGACACGGGAGCCCTGACGAGAGGCTCGGGGAGTGGAGCACCTAGCATATGCCCCATCGAAAAATACATAAGCGGCAGGAGAAATGCGAGCGAGGCGATCAGCCTTGCGACGAGGCGTGGGCTCTCCTTATCCTCAAGCTCGTCCTCGGGGGCGGCAGAGCGCCTGCCCTGCTCCGAGGCTCCGTAGCCGGCATCACGCACGGCGGCGATCACCGCATCGGCGGATGCCTCGCCCTCTATCTGCATCTCGCCCGTAAGAAGATTTACCGAGCAGGAGCGCACGCCCTCGACCGCCGAAGCGGCCTTCTCCACCCTTGCGGAGCAGGCGGCGCAGCTCATACCCGTGACACGGAATTTTAACATTATCTGATCAGCCTGCCGACGAGATCGACAAGCTCGTCGGGGGCGTCCTCCCTTCCTGCTTTTATGTCCTCAACCACGCAGCTTCTGATGTGCGAGGCGAGCAGCTGACGTGTAAAGGCGTCGAGCGCCGAGGAGATAGCCGAAACCTGCGTAAGCACGTCCACGCAATACGCCTCCTCCTCGAGCATAGTGCGCACGCCGCGCACCTGCCCCTCTATGCGCTTCAACCTGTTTTCAAGAGCACGCATCTCGTCGGGCTCTCGAAGCTTTTTTCTTTTTTTACAGCATTCTGCCATATCTATCCCTCCTGCGGCACCGCCGCACCTTTAACTCTTCACTTTCAACTTTCAACTTTCCACTTTCAACTTTCCACTTTCAACTTTCCACTTTCCACTCTACACTTATTATATACCCCCAGGGGGTATTTGTCAAGCCCTTAGCTGATCAAATATGATCAAGCGCTTCCATTTGATTAATAAGATGCGGGCGCAATTGATCTGATTTTAGGAAAAGCCCTCGACAGACGGACAAAAATATGATAAAATATACCTAGTCGTCGGATGGCACACCCGACGTCTTGTGCGCTGAGCGGAAGAATACAGATGTGACACACGCTGCGATGAGCGACGAGTATGGCTGCGGCAAAGGCTGTACCGATCGTGCGAATATATCTGTAGCGGAGGCTGCGCCGAGCGACGAGTATGGCTGCGGCAGAGGCTGTATTGATCATGCGAATATATCTGCGGCAAAGGCTGCGCTGAGCGAAGGATTCAGAGTCGGCTTGACGGGAATTTTGCTAATTATTGTTGGCATTTTGGTGGTTTTAGGTTGGGCTGACGGAAGTGAGGTAATATATGACGGATTTTATTAAAATAGAGAGCTTTGACGGACCCGAGCTTGACGTATTTGTCAGGCTGACGGGAGCGCAGCTAAGAAACAAGCTTGAGCCCGAGGCGGGGATCTTTATCGCCGAGAGCCCGACGGTTATAGAGGTGGCGCTCAATGCGGGCTGCGAGCCCGTTGCCCTCCTGACCGACGAGAGGCTGATAAACGGAGCCGTCGCCTCAATTATAGAGAGGTTAGACAGGATAGCCGATGAGAGCGGCAGAGAAATCCCGATCTATACGGCAGAGCGTGAGGTGCTTACGGGGCTGACGGGCTTTGAGCTGACGCGAGGTGCGCTTTGCGCAATGAGGAGGCCTGTGCTGCCAGAGCTCAGCGAGCTGCTCGAGGGCGCACACAGGGTCGCCGTGCTTGAAAACATAGCCGACTCGACTAACATCGGAGCCATCTTCCGTGCGGCGGCGGCACTGGGTATTGACGCCGTTCTGGTTACGCCGAGCTGCTGTGACCCGCTCTGCCGCAGGGCTGTGAGAGTGAGCATGGGAACGGTAATGCAGGTCCCGTGGGGCAGGATAGGCAAAACGCACAAGGACTGGCCACACCCGGGGCTCGAGCAGCTCCGCGAGGCAGGCTTCAAGACCGTGGCTATGGCCCTCTCGGATAACACCGTGCTTATAGACGACCCAAGGCTTGAGAATGAGGAGAGGCTTGCGATAGTTCTCGGCACGGAGGGCGACGGCCTTTCAAAAACCACCATCGCCGACTGTGACTACACTGCCAAGATCCCGATGTATCACGGAGTAGACTCGCTAAACGTAGCATCGGCGGGAGCCGTTGCCTTTTATGCGCTGAGATATAAAAAATGATGCCTATGTCTCCCGCATCGGAGCGCCGACAGCATCATTTTTGACAAATTTGATTTACATATTTTAGCAGATGCGGGCTAAAAAGCAACGAAAGCCCCCTTGGCCGCTCCCACACGGAGTAGCGCAAAAACACAAAAAAACAGATCATATCTCCCGTCAACCGTAGTCAAAAGCGCTCGGTTATTCGGGTAAAAAAGAGAGAACCGATCGGCATCAGCCAAAAACAAGCCGCAGAGCTTTTGATGGAGGCTGATAACCTAAAGAGTTCTCTCTTCTTTTTTTTATTTCGTTTTCATATTCAGATTTGTCTACCGTTTTGCGCCGAGATCCGCCTATGCACGTGGGGGATAATAGCCGTAAGTGCCGCCAGCCGATAGTGGCGAGATGCGCACCGTGGCTGAGCGACCAAAAGCATCGTCATCCGATGGCGAAAGCTACGCTCACGGGGGTATACAGCGACGGGCGGTCTACCGTTTTGCGCTAAGACCCGCCACGGATCAATAGGTGCTGTCGAGGGCGACGGGCTCGTCAAAATCAAGCTTGACGGTCTTGCCCGTGTAGGCGCTCTCGTAGGCGGCGACCATAGCGACGATGGACTCGTAGTGCTCTCTGAGTCCGACCGGGGGCTTCATGCCGAAGCGGACGCACTCGTAGAACTCCTGCATCCTTCTGTTCCAAAGGCCGACGGTGCCGGGGCCGCTCGAGAGGTAGTAGCCTCCCTCGTCCCTCTGGCTGGAGAAGGCTCTGCCGTAGAGGTCGGCGATTATCGAGCCCTTGGAGCCGACGACGTTGAGGGTGACCTCGACGCAGCGGGGGTATTTTTCCCAGTTGACCTGCGTGACGACCTTATGCTCGTCGTTTGCGTAGGAGGGGTCGATCGAGAACAGAACGCCCGACTTCATCCTGCCCATAACACGGATGAGATCCTCGGTTTCAAGCGCTCGGAGATTAGGTGCGACCTCTGCATGCACGCTCTCGAAGGTGCTGCCGGTGAGGAACCTGGCAAGGTCGAAAACGTGGGGATGATCGGCGAGGGCGCCGCCACGGTAAAGCGGGCTGTCCGGGCTGATCCTCTCACGCTTGCCCCAGCTCTCCTCGGGAGAGACCTGCCAGGGGCGCCACCAGCCGGGGTTGTGCGAATAGTTGAGCATATTTACGGAGAGAAGCTCTCCGATAGCGCCCGACTCGATAAGCTCCTTGACACGGTAGATCTCGGTGTGATGCCTCATCTCAAGCTCTACCTGGCAGACGAGGCCTGCCGCCTCTGTCAGATCTATCATCTCACGGTATTCATCAAGATCGTAGGTCGGCACCTTCATCGAATAGATGTGCAGCCCACGTCTGACCGCCTCGCGCACCTGATAGATGTGCTTGCGGTTTGCGCTGGCGATGACGACCGCCTCGATCTCGGGATGCGCAAGATAAAGCTCCTCGTCGCTGTCGTAGGTAGGGACGTCGCCAAGCAGCTCAAGCTTGGCTAACGGGCGGTAGCCCGGCTCGACCGAAACGCCGACAAGCTCGTAGAAGGGATCGTCCTTTAAGGAATAATACCCCTTTGCGTGGCCGTGGCTGCAGGAGAGGATGGCTATCTTGATAGGCTTTATTTCTCTCATACCGCACCTCCCGAAATGCTCTCGCACTCGCCGCTTTCGTTTGATCTATGGACGGCGGCAACGAGCGCCGAAAGATGCTTATCCTGCTCGATAAGCTCGTTTTTGTCAACCTTACCTAACATTATAGCGTGAATAAACGCCGCTCTATGGCTCTCCTCGATGGAGAGACCGTAGAGATAATATTCGCCGTCGTTAAACTCCTTGGGCCTTGGGTCGTCGCTTGTGAAGAGGTATACTCCGCTCTGCTCCACCACGTTGTTTACGGTTCTGTCGGTTGCGCAGCCGTGCTTTGTGATGAGGCGGTGGTTGATCTGCGGGATGGTTCCCTCTGCGAGCGTTGCGCCAAGCTCAAGCCCTGCGACAGCACCCCTCTCACACTTAGCGAGCAGGTTGCAGGCTCCGCCGTTAATAAAAGCGGAAACCGAAACGATCCTGTCAACGAGCGCATACTCGGCAAGGTCAAGCTCCTTATAGATAAGGTCGTCAAGCGAAACGTCACGCCCCACGTGCGACACGGTGTTTATAATACAGTTTTCGCCCGGGGCACGCCTTCCGTAGTTGCGGATGCCGTTCATCCTCGGGTCGTATCTTGCGTCGAGGAGGGGGATGCGCTCGCCCTCAAGGACGAGATGATCGGTGTATTCTCCCTCGCCTTTAGGCTCGATCCTGAAGTCGGGGATCGCTCTGTCACGCACGGTGAGCAGGCGCCTTACGCCCTCCTCGACCGAGGTGACCTTTGTCATTTTATAGTCTAGCATTTTTTCTCCTATATCAAAGCATCTTTACTCTCGGGCGGTATTTAGCGAGGTAAGCCGCATTCTTTTCGTCGCCGCCGGGAGCGTTTGCGCTGTTCCATACGGGGGGCGTCACGCCCTTTTCGATGCAGAGCCTCACGCACTCTATCTCCAGAAGGTGAGCGATATAAAAATCAACGATATTCGATATGGGGGCGATAGGCGTGTCAAGTCCGGGTACGTTTACGACGGCGTCGCCCATCGGGTTAAAGTCCTCGATGATAACGTCGGCGAAGTCGTAGAGGTTCTTGCCCGACTTATGACGGATGAAGTGGTCGGCGGGGAGCCCCTCTTGCCAATACTTTGACGAGACGGCGATAAGCTTAGCGCCTGCCGCCTTGATCTCCATTGCGGCGTCGATGGTGGCGGGGTTAACGCCTATATTATGGAAGATGATAACGACGTCGCCGGGCTGAAGCCTGTAATACTTGACGATAGATGCGCCAAAATCGTGCGTGCGCTCAAGGGCAAGATACTTCTCCGCCTGGTTGAACACCGAGAGGCCGGTCTCCATCATGGGATTGATGCAGGCGAGGCCGCCCGCACGGAAGAACATCTCGCCGACGGGGAGCGTGGTGTGTCCGCCGCCGCCGTAAACGTGGATGAGCCTGTCCTCAGCGATAGCGTCCGCCATAAGAGTTGCCGCAGCGGTGATAGCCTCGCCCTGCGTGTCGTTTACGAGCTTGAGGTTGTCAAGCACTGCCTGATAATAACCGAAGTCCTGCATTTTGCCTCCTTAGTCCTTCTTGAGAACTCTGTTGTAGTTTTCGCCGATCCTATCCCAAAGCTTGATGGGATCCTTGGCAGAGACGATGGTGCCGTAGCCGCCGCGGTAGGTCCAGGTCGCAAGGCGGTCAACGCCCATCTCCTCGTAGAGGTCAACGACCTTGTCGATCTGGGCGAAGTCGGCGGGCTGAGAGTTGTAGCCCATGAGCCATCTCTCGGACTGCTTGCCATACTTCTTAGCCATGGCGACGGTGCGCTCGGTGATCTCACGGAAGAAGTCCTCGGGGAGAGCCCAGTTGATGATAGTGGTGGAGAAGACGTCGAAGTAGGGGCAGGATGCGACCATATCCCAGTTGTCGTAGCCGCGAAGCTCGGTTACGTAGTAGGTGTTCTTGGTGGCGTGGACGCAGCAGGTGATCTCGAGGTTGGGGTTATACTCCTTGAGCGCCTTGGAGACGATCTCGAGCGTTTCGAGAGCCTCGCGCCAGCGGAACTGCTTTACGTCATCGTTCATAAACTTGGGCATCTCGTAGCCGTAATATGCCTCAAACTTTTTCATACATTCGGGGCAGCGGCATGCCCAGTCGTCGCCGGCACCGCCGGTGATGGATGCGTAGGACTTGGGATATGCGTAGTGAGGCTCATCCCAGAAGAAGCCGTCGACCTCGGTGTTTTTAGCGAGCTTTAAGCAGATGTTCTTAAAGTAGTCACGGAAGGAATTCGTGTTAAAGCAGGCAGCGTTTAGCACCTCGCCGGTGTAGGCGGAGACCTGTCTGTGGTGGATGTTGTTCTGAAGGAAGAGGCTGACCTGCTCTCCTCCAAAATACTTACCGATGCCCCACGGATCTGCGATAACGCGCAGGCCGAGCTCGTGAGCCGCCTTAACGATGTTGTTTATATTCGGGAACCAGAAATCCATGTCAAACTCCGTGATAGCGAGAATGACGGTGTCACAGCCGTGCTCCTTCATCTCCTTGAAGTCTGCGATAGCGTGCTCCACGTAGTTCATGCCGTAGTAGCTTACGGCGGTATGCTTGATTGCCATTTCTTTCTCCTTTTTTTGGGTTGTTTTTTATTTTAGTAAATTTCTTAGCCTTGCGTCTTCATTTTATCACGGGCGGGCGCTCTCTCGCAACCGATATTTCGAAACATCGGGTTTAAATTTCATAACTAGGTGTAGTTCCTAACGTATTCGGTGGGCGACATACCCTTGATGCGCTTGAACACCGTGGAAAAATACTTAGCGTCGGAGAAGCCGCACATCTCAGCGACGCTCTCGACGTTGTAAAAGCCGCTGGCGAGATGCTCGGCGGCGTGACCGATGCGCACCCCGTTTATAAATTCTAAGGGTCTCTCTCCCATGCATCGCTCGAAGATGCGGCGAAAATAAGTGTCCGACACGCCGATATGCTCGGCGAGAGAGGAGACCGAGAGGCCGGGATCCATATATCCGGAATATATGAGAGAGAGCGCCGGCTTGAGCTTAAGGTAGGAGGCGTCTCTGCTCTCCTCCTCCCCCTCTCTGACTATCTCGGAAATTATACGGTAAAAATAAGAGGTCGCCCGTGCGTAGTAGCCGCTCTCGCGCCCGACCCAGACACGGTACATCTCCGAGAAGGCGCTCTCGAAGAAGGGGCGCTTTTTGGCAGGCCAGCGCATGATCTCGGCAGGCATATCTATATCGGTCTCAAAATTTATGCCATAGAGGCGCTCTCTGCCCGCATCGAGATGATAGCCTATCCCCTTGGGAAAATAGAGGATATCGCCGTCCGACGCCTCGGTCAGTGCGCCCGACATATCAAATCTCGCATCCCCCGCCATACGGTAGGAGAGCGCAAAGCTCTTCTTCGGCGGTATCTCGACATCACGTGAGCTCCAGGATAAAAGATGCACCGACAGGACCCTGACGGTAAAATCACCCTTTCCAAAAAACATAACCTCACCTCCGCCTCTATTTTAGCAGACGGGAGCGGCGTTGTAAAGAGGGATGAGAAAAATCGGGCGCAGACAGAATTTGAAGGGCGGCGAGTAGGATATCCAAAGCGGCGCACGTTCCCTCTCGAGAAAAAAGCACCGCAAGGTGGCGGGATAAGCGAGAAAAAAGGGCAGAGGCTCGTTATTTCTGCCTCTGCCCTGCCGGGTATTATAGTTTTTAGATTAATCTTCTCTATTCAGCTTGATGATTTGCCGGACGAGAACGACAACAACGATGGAAATAAACGCAATAACGAAGCAAAGAATAACTATCGTTCTGATAAGCTGTTCAGTATTCACATCGTATATGATGCTTTCCGTACCGTCGATATCAACGACAACTACTTGTGAATATGATAATGCGACCCAATTCAATATCCACATATCGTTTCTAATCGTATACGTCTTATCGCCAACGACCTTACGGCTTGACTCTAATTTGTAATTTATATATCTGCTATTGTCAACGATATCCTGCACGCCCTTAATATCTAACACATTTCCGCCAGAATCAAGCGATAATACGACAGAGCTACGAATAAAAAGGATATTTATATTTTCATTATCCCATTCGACTCTGAAGCTCCCAGTATATTGAAAAGCATAACCATATACGAACTCTCCCGCAGTGTTGTAAATGCACACCTTGTCGCTGATAGAGGAGCTCGACGCATCTTGACAAATTGCTATCAATCCCTGCTCGTTTACGTCAAAGTATAAAAAATCTCTTTTTTCAGGCTCGGATGTTAACAGCTTTATGCTTGTATTCGATAGAAACGTATCTATCTTCTCTTGGGATAATTCTTCCGTCGATAGTCCCGTATTCAAGGCACCCGCTTTTACTGTGCCTATAAGCAACAGCAGCATCAACACAAGCGAAATACATAAGCTTGATCGTTTAATTCTCATAACTACCATTCAATAATCTTTCTATACACTGATCTTCCAAGATCATATACATTGAATTGTGTGTTCGGCACTGTATATGTTCTTCCCCATTCGGCATGAAGCTCCTTACCCGGCGTACCCAAACCAACATTTCCGGTTAATCCGAAGTATCCGGTGTTTAATTTTGGGTCTGGCACAAACATTAGATCTCCACCAACCGCAACAGGAACACCATCAATAGGCGCAGCTATTGATAGTCAACCGTCTCAAGATTGACGTAAATCAGCTGAACAAACTCGTCATAGTCGAATATATAATATCCCGTATAATAAGAGCCGCCGCGATAAAGAATCTGCCCCCCGTGATGAACAAAATCATAATCTCCGTTTGAATAACCCACTCTTATGACGACATGCCCATTGTCGAGAACAAATGGAGCGCCTAAAACGTTCTTTTTCTGCTCTATATCATTAAGATCATCAATAAACCAAGAATGATCTGCAACGGTAGACAGAACTTCATATTCATATCTATATTCTTCTTCAATATAATCTCCGATTCTGACGATCTCGATTGAAACAACCTCATCAGCGTTGCATGCATACCTTTCATTCGACCCTAACAAGGAGCTCATAGTATCGCCAAATGAAAAGACAATTGACATACTACAAGAGCAAAGCATCAGCGATACGCTTAAACACAGTATAAGTAACAACAGTTTATTTTTCATTAGCTCCTCCGACTATCAAAAGAATAAGGGCAGCAAATCAATAAACGATATGGATTCATTTTCAGGTAATTTGGTTTGCCCTTTTGATAAAGCGCCCGAGAGAGATGCGAAGCTTATTTATCATCCGAGCTCTGACGATCATTCAGCTCCTGGTGTCTTCTTTGCTCCATCTGCTTCTTTCTCGGCCTGTCGGTTGCTCTTACCACGATCAACGCCATAGCTACAGACATAAGATAAGTCATTACCCATCCTGAAACGCTTGTAACGATCTCATTCTGAAGAGCGAGCAGAGGCATTCTCAACAACCCTATGACAAAAAACGCTCCAAACATCTGCAAAATATCCTTAATCCAGTCCTTGGTTTCTTCCCAAACACGCACTGAAAAAAACGTTATCATAATGTAAACCATATTGACCAATGGTATAAAAGCAAGAATCTTTTTGACTTTTGTCGACATAACACATTTCCTTTTCTGTTGCCAAATTATCAGCTTCTACGAGTTATACTGATCGAAGCGCACCATCCATTAGCAAACATAGCGCCCCATTCACCTTTCTTTATACTAATGTAATAAACCTACCTATAACGGGATCATAGTACCTTGTTAATAAGTAGTAGAAGCCGAAGTCACTGTCGTAGTAGCCTCTGTATCTGAACGGGTTTTTAGTTGCGGGGGGGCTTGCGCCGGAGTGTAGCTCGCTATACATACGCCAAAGCCGCAAAAAAAGCAAAAAGCGGGGTAGGAACCCCGCTTTCAGGTAAGTCGCCCGTCGGGGCTCGGCTTACGCTTTTATTATAGCATATTTAGTAGGATTTGTCAATGATTTTGACGTGATAGGCTTGGGCGGGATAGCTCGGGGAGCCTCCGAGCGCAGGCTCTCCAAGCACCGCACGGCGGGTATAGCCGTTTTGAGCCTTTAACCGTGCGGTAGGTGGGGGCATTGGTGCCTCGCCATTAACCTCGGATGAGGCGGTCGGGGCTTGGATCACTTAACCTCAGAGGGGGCGATGGCATACTTATCCTTGAAGTAAGCATACTTCTCGTCGTATGCGGCGTTGCCCTGCTTGAGAGCCTCGATGTAGTGATGGAGGTCGAGAGCCTGACCCGATGCGATCTCTATGACGCAGCCGCCGATGTTGGAGCAGTGGTCGGAGACACGCTCGAGGTTTGTGAGTATGTCAGAGAGGATGAAGCCGTGCTCTATCGTGCAGGCAGACTTCTGAAGCCTGATGATGTGATTCTGCTTGATGCGATCTCTGAGGTCGTCGACGACCTGCTCGAGGGGCTCGATGTCCACTGCGTGGCCGACGTCGCCATTTACGAGTGCTGCCTCGGCAAGCACGAGGATCTCGTCTATGGCTGCGCACATCGTGGCAAGCTCACGCTGTGCCTCCTCGGAGAAGGAGAGCTTTTTGTCATTCATCTCCTCTGCCGACTCAACGATGTTTACTGCGTGGTCGGAGATGCGCTCGAGGTCGCCGATGATATGTAGAAGCTTTGTTACCTCTGCGCTGTCACGCTCGGAGAGATCGCAGGCAGAGACCTTGACGAGATAGGAGCCGATGGTGTCCTCATAGACGTCGACCTTGCCCTCGATGTCACGGATGGAGTCAGCAAGCTTTGCATCATACGCCTTGAAGAGGCCGAGAGAATCCCTCAGCGAGCTGATAGAGAGCGAAGCCATCTCGAGCGTGGCCTTAGATGCGCTGTCAACCGCTATACTGGGAGTTTCAAGAAGGCGCTCATCGAGCATCTTGACCGTGTCTGCCTCACCCTCCTTATCCTTGACGATGAGCATAGAGAGCTTAACGAGAAGCTTATACGCCGGGAAGAGGATGGCAACGAGGATGAGCTTGAAGAGGGTATGCACGAGGGCGATGCCCCACATGTCGATGATGACCGAATTCAAGACGAAGGAGGAGCCAAGCTCGATAAGCCAGGTCACCAGATAGTAAAGAGGAAGGACGATGATAACGCCGATGACGTTAAACAGAAGGTGTAAAACCGCAGCACGCTTACCGTTTTTGTTAGCGCCGATGGAGGAAAGCACCGCCGTAACGCAGGTTCCGATGTTCTGACCCATGACGATCGGGATAGCCGCACCGTAGGTTATAGCACCCGTAACGGTCAAGGACTGGAGTATACCGACCGAGGCGGAGGAGGACTGAACGACCGCCGTGAGGATAAGACCTGCGAGGACGCCGAGAATGGGATTTTCAAACATTGTGAGAATGGAGGAGAAGCCGAGGCGCTCATCTGCAAGGGGAGCAACCGAGTCGCTCATCATGCTCATGCCCGTCATTAAAACAGCGAAGCCGAGAAGGATCATACCGATATCCTTCTTTTTGCCTCGTTTTGTAAACATAACTAGGCAAATACCTATGACGGCAAGGATGGGCATCCAGGAATCGGGCTTAAGGATCTGGAGCAGCTCAGCCGTTCCGCCATCCATTCTGCCGATGCCGTTAAGCGCCGTGATCCAGGCGGTCACCGCCGTTCCGACGTTTGCGCCGATGATAACGCCGGCAGCCTGAAGGAGCGTCATCGTGCCCGAGTTTACGAAGCCGACGACCATAACGGTGGTTGCCGAGGAGGACTGGATCACAGCCGTTACGCCAAGGCCGAGGAAGAAGCCCGAGATCGGGTTTGTCGTCATCTTGGCGAGGATAGCCTTGAGGCTCGAGCCTGCGCTCTTTTTGAGCGAATCGCCCATAATATCCATTCCGAAGAGGAAGAGGGCAAGTCCGCAAAGGAGCGCCAGGATGTTATAGACGTCAAAGGTCGGGATCTCCGACTCGAGCAGCGGTGCGAAGTGGTGTAACATTTTGTTCGTCCTTTCTTTCGTTTTAAAGGAAAATTAAAGCAGCTTTTGTCCGTTGATAACGAGCGAGAAGCGGACGCCGAGATAGTCTGCCGCCTTTCTGCACATTATCATTCTGCCGATGAAGATCTCAAAGTAGTCCATAACAGAGCTGATAGACTGATCTATCTTAAGATGGAGCGAGAGCACGCTCTTATCCTCCGAGAAGGACAGGCTCGACTCCTCGACCGAATAGTTTACTCTATCGTGGATGTCGAAGGTAGAAAAGTCCTGATTTCTGACACGGGTGCGGCGCACGTCGCTTTTATCCGCTATTATGAGAGCGGCGGCAACTGCATTTACCGCAACGCCCGTGCCCTCGTCGTGGTTTCCGATAGCGGAGACGACCGTGGCAATATCCGGGGCGCTCATACCGAGCTTATCGAGAATTCTGAACGCCATAACGGCGCCCGACTGCGAATGCTCGTTTCGGTTTACGAGATTTCCGATATCGTGAAGGTGCGCAGCGATCCTGGCAAGCTCTATCTCCTCCTCGGGATAACCAAGCTCGGAGAGGATAAAGGCGGCGTCGCTTGCGACCTTGCCGACGTGGGCGAAGCTATGCTCGGTATATCCGAGGGCTACGAGCGAGCGGTCGGCGGAGGCGATATACTCGCGGATATCACCGTTTTCAACAATGTCTTTATAGGTCAACGTAGGTGTTCCTCCATATTTATACGAGATAATTTTAACATAATACGCTAAAATATGCAATATTTTTCTTTCAGTTTTTCAGCCTGTCGCGCGGTGAGGGCGACTATACCCCTTTTCTTTTTGCAAAATAACTACTTAAAGTTTGGAAATCACTTGACTTATAGTGCAAATTGTGGTAAAATCACTTCACATCAAAAAAAGACAGGTAGGAGGGATAGACGTGGCTGCGGCTATAACGAAGTTCTTCGGCTATCTTATAGAGATAGATTTCTGGCATATACTCCTGAGAGTTGTGCTTGCGCTCTTAATGGGCGGTATAATAGGTATGGAGCGCGGTAAGCAGGGACGTGCGGCAGGCATGAGAACGCATATCCTCGTCTGCCTCGGCGCAGCGCTTACGGCGATGACGGGCATCTACGCCTACGAGCTGATCGGCTACGACGGCGATCCCCTTCGTATATCCGCTCAGGTCATCTCCGGCATAGGCTTTCTCGGCGTCGGCACGATACTGATCAAGGGTCGCTTCCAGATCACGGGACTTACGACGGCGGCAGGCCTCTGGGCGGCGGCTACGATCGGCATAGCCCTCGGCGCAGGCTTCTACCTCGGTGCGACGCTTGCATTTATCGCAACCGTTCTGACTATGACCTTTATGCACAGGTTTGAGTATAGAGTCACGCACAAGAACACGCGCTTCGGAATCTATCTTGAGATCTCAGGCACACAGCACGTGAGAAAGATGCAGGACCTCTTGCGTGAGAACTACAACGTCGCCGACATCCAGGTCACTCCCCCTCGCTCGGGCGTTGCGGGAAACGTCGGACTTGAGGCAGTCGTTTTCTCCTATGCTAACACTCAGCTCACCCCCGACTCGCTTGCAAGAAAGCTCGAGGAGATGGACGAGGTGCTGTTTGCTATGGAGTCGATATAATAAGTTTTGACGCACTTTTGTAAATAATAGTTGTAAAAAATAGCATTTGTGTCCGCAAGGGCAGTGCTTTCAAAGAAAAGGAAAAGGACGAGGAATTTTTAGTAATTCTTCGTCCTTTTTTTCCTGTCGGTAGGTATATTCTTTTTTTACTGCCCTACCGAAAGCGCCCTGTCCTTCGTACTGTCTTTTACGCATCTCACCCGGGGTAATCTATGAAAGATGTGATCGGTTTACGACAGTCGGATATGCCCCCCCTCGAGCGAGCTTAAAGCAGAGGCGCAAAGAGGCGGAGCATGCACTTTATCACCCATTCGCCAAATGAGAGGCGAGCCGAGGAGGGGTCCACCTCGGAGGAGGCGGCAAGAGTAGCCTCAAAGCCCGCCCTTGCGGCGGCGACCGTCGGCGACTTATATATCCAGAGTGCGTCCTCAAAGTGATGCACGAGGCTTCTGTAATCCATATTTATGGTGCCGATGAGGGCGTATTCATCGTCGGAGACGATCAGCTTTTCGTGGATGAAGCCGGGGGTGTACTCGTATATTCTCACGCCACCGGAGATGAGAGCCGGATATGCGCTCTTGGTCATGACCTTGACGAGCCTTTTATCCGGGACGCCGGGGGTTATTATTCTGACGTCGACGCCCCTCTCCTCCGCACCGATGAGGGCGCCCGTGAGGTCGTAGTCTATTATGAGGTAGGGCGTCGTGATATATACGTATCTCTTCGCCTGGTTTATGATATCTATGATAGCACGCTTGCCGACCTTTGAGGGATATAGCGGCGAAGGACCTGAGCCGAAGGGGATATAAAATCCGCCGTCCGAGACCTCGGAGGGTGCGGGAAGGAGGCTCTCGTAGTCGCTCTGCGAGCCCTCAGCCATATCCCACGTGCTGATAAAGAGCTTGACGAAGCCAAAGACGGCGTTGCCATCGAGCCTGACGCCGCCGTCCTTCCAGTGGCCGAAGCGCTCTATTGCGTTTATATATTCGTCGGCAATATTCACGCCTCCCGTGAAGGCGACCTTGCCGTCGACGATCATTATCTTGCGGTGATCGCGGTTGTTGTGCACGGCGCTGACCCTCGGAGATGCGGGGGCAAAGCGGATGGCACGGATGCCGAAGGAGGATAGCTGCCTCTCATACCTTGCGGGCAGTCCCTTCATACAGCCTATATCGTCAAAGAGGATGCGCACCTCGACGCCGGACGCCGCCTTTTCCTTAAGTATATCAAGTATACCCTCCCACATAGCGCCCTCGGCTATGATATAGTATTCGAGGAAGATATATTTTTCGGCGAGGGAAAGCTCGAGGAGCATATCCGAATACATCTCCTCGCCCGAGGGATAATAGCGTGATGCGCCACGGTAGAGCGAGGCGGTGGGGTCGGAAACTATAAGCGCACGAGCCTTACCGAGCGCCTCCTCGGCGACCTCCGGCAGCTCCTCCCTCACTATATCGAGGTTATCGAGCTTTTCAAGCTTTACCATAACCTCCCTTGCACGCCTCTCGTCCTCCCTGCGCATCCCCCTCGTGTGGAAGAGGACGTAAAGGAGCGCACCCACGATGGGCAAAAGCAACACGGCAGCCATCCAGCTGACCTTATACTCTGGGTTGTAATCGGCGTTTATGATAGCGACGAGGACCATCGCATTTACTATCAGCACCTCGACGAGAAAGACGATCGAATAGGCGCTGACGGTGAAGATAAGATATAAAAGAAGCCCTATCTCGCCGAGGATCATCAGCGCTGAGATAGTGTATCTTGAAAAGAGAAATTTAAATAGCTTTCGCATCTCTGACACCTCCAAAGCGGCAGACGAAAAGCGTCTGCTTACAGCTTAAATGATAAACCCGTTCTCTTAACTAAACCTTAAGGCTTTTTTAAATTATTGCCTACAAATTTTAAATTTAATTTGAACGAACCGCCAAACAGCTTCGCTAACAAAAAAAGAGAGCACGCTTCGGCTGATAGACCGATCCGTACTCTCTCTTGTTAAAGATGCCTGCTTATAGGTGCCTGACGCCCCCCTTGCGGTGAGTGTCTATGGCTTACAGCCGAGCGGGGGCGAATGGCTCGGCATGGGGGCTCAAATGGCTGCCCCCGTGATCAGTAAAGGTAAATACCGTACAGCTGACCGAGCAGGACGAGGATAATGCTCAGAATGATAGTGAACACGACGCCGACGATAGCCGAGATGCCGGATATCTTTGCGATCTCGGGCCTCGAATACTTGCAGATGAACCATATCGCAAGGCCGATGATGGGCGTGCCGAAGGAGACGGCAGACAGCGCACCGTGAGCGGCGGAGGCCGCCTTGCCCGGCTTTGTGAACCTCCAGACGTACCAGAGGATAAATCCGACTAAGGGTAAAACGAAGGACAAAAGCGAGATCCAGAAGCTCCTGCCGACGACGTCGTTAGTGCCCGAGCCGTAGGGCGAGCCCGAATAGTTCGGGATGTAGCCGTACTTGGGATCGTAGGAGCCGCCGGTGCCGTAGGTCTGCCTGTTTTCCTCTTTTTTTCCCTTTTCATCGTATCTGGTGCCGCAATAGGGGCAATAGATCGCACCCTCGTCGATATTGGCACCGCAGTTATTACAGTTTTTCATTGTTATTCCCTTCTGCCACGGCTGTGGCGCTTTTCAGAGTTTTTTATTCGCTGACCGTCTCCTCCGGGGCGTATGCCTTCTTATAGAGGAGGGGAATGACGGCGAAGGCAAGCAGAAGCACTCCCGCCGCCGCAATATAGATCTCGGGTGCGGGGATATACTGTGTAGTCATAGCGTCTGCTCCGGCATCGGGAAGGGGGATGCTTGCCGCCTTGTTGATGGCGTTTCCGATAGCGGGGCCGACGAGCATAGGGATAAGCACGCTGAACACCATTCTGACACCCTGGAGCTTGCCTGCGGAGTCGGTGGGCGTGTAGTCCCTGACGACGGAGCCCGAGAGGGCGGCGAGGAAGATATATCCCGAGATCATAACGAAGCCCGCAACGCCGAAGCCGACGAGGTCGCCGACCTTGCCGAGCCCACGTGCGAAATACATTCCGACGAGGCCGACCGCCATTGCAGCCGCCGCAAAATACATAAGCACGACCTTGTTCCTTCTGTCCGAGAGCCTGCCGAGATAGACGTTAAGCGCCGCACCCGCAGCGATAGCAACGCCGAACACGAGCGAATACTCGATAGTCGAGAAGCCGAGATATTCTCTCATATATATGATCATATAAGGCATAAATATCTGCAGCGCGACGGAGAAGACGAGGACGATAAGGAGAGCGAGGTAGAGGGGGATATTTCCCTTTACCACAGAGGGGCGGAAGCCGTAGAATATGTCTCGCATACCGCCGCTGCGCTCAAGGGTGGGAGCATCACGTAGGATAAACACGCCGAGGACGCCCGAGGCGGCGATGATAACGCCAAGTCCGGTGAAGAGCCAGGTGTAGCCGACGAGATCCTTGATGATGCCGAAGCCGCCCGCAACGATGAGCATCGAGATGAGCGGAAGGATGGAAAGCACGCCCTCGACAGTGCCGCGGAAGGAGCGCTCGGTGTTGTCGGTGACCCAGGCGTTGAAGGCGGCGTCGTTTGCCGTCGAGCCAAAGAGGGTCATAATGCAGTCGCCGACGACGACAGCCGCGAGGGTTATGCCGACCGCCTCAGCATAGCCGACGCCGAGCAGAGCCTCGGTGAGGTCGGTGGAGAGGAAGCCGAAGGCAGCGACGGTGACGCCCCAGATGATATATCCGAAGGAGATCATCCTGCGCCTGTCGCCGATCTTATCCGAAAAAACGCCTGCGATAAGCGTTGCGACGGTGGCGGTTATGCCGCTGAGCTGGACCATAAGCGTTATGGCGTCGAGGTCGGGCGCTACGGTTTCAAAAACGAAAACGTTGAAATACATATTCTCGACACTCCAGGCGATCTGCCCGAGGAGGCCGAAGAGGATGAGGATCAGCCAATTCCGCCTTGATAGGCCTTTGTTTTCAGAATTCATCATTTGCCCTCCTCATAGGTCGTCTTGAACTCTCTCAGAGCCTCGGCAAACGCCTCCACCGCAGGGCGGATAACGTCGGGCGAGGTCATATCTATGCCCGCAACGAGCAGGCTGTCGGTGGGTGACATCCTGTCGCCGCACTTGAGGAAATCGATATATTTTCCGATATACGCATCTCCCTCACGCTCGATGCGCTCGACGATAGCCGAGGCGGCGGAGATGGACGTCGCATACTTATAGACGTAGAAGCAGGTGTAGAAATGGGGGATGCGCATCCACTCGTAGGCTATCTCGGCGTCGCATACGACACGGGGGCCGAAATACTCCTTGACGAGCTTATAGTAGATGCCCGAGATGACCTCGGCGGTGAGGGGCTCACCTCTCTCGCAGGCGGCGTGAGCGTAACGCTCGAACTCGGCGAGCATAGCCTGGCGGAAGAGCGTCGCCTTGTATAGCTCCATCAGCTGATTCAAGAGGCTGAGCTTCTCCTCCCTCTTCGTGCATTCTCTGATCTTTTTACGAAGGAAGATCAGCTCGTTTACCGTAGAGGCGACCTCTGCGACGAAGAGCGTATACTGCGAGACGTGCGCCTCGTTGTAGGTGCGTGAGAAGTAGGAATGCATGGAGTGACCCGCCTCGTGCGCAAGCGTGGAGACGTCCTCAAACGTACCCATAAAGTTCAGCATAATATAGGGCTCGGTGTCGGGACAGCCTGCGCTGAAGGCGCCCGTCCTCTTGCCCCTTGAGGGATAGACGTCGACCCAGCCGCGCTCGGTGAGCCCCTGCCTTAAGACCCTCTCGTACTCCTCGCCAAAGACGCCGCCGATGGCGACGACCTCGTCGACCGCCTCGGAGTAGGTGTATTTTCTCTCCACCTCACAGACGAGCGGCGTGTAGATGTCGTACATATGAAGCCTGGGAAGCCCAAGCATCTCACGCTTCAGATCGTAGTATTCAAAGAGAATAGGTAAGCTTTCCTTTACATTTTTGATGAGATTGTCGTAAATTGCGGGGGTAAGCTCGTCACGGAAGGTAGACGCAGTGCGTGAATCCTTGTAGCCTCTGATGCGTGCAAGGGTGGTGTTCTCCTTGACGTGGTTGTAGTACATCGTGGCGTAGGTATTCTTGAAGGCGTCGTAGGTCTTGTAGAGGGTCTTGAAGGCGCCCCTGCGCACACGGCGCTCGGTGGACATAAGCAGGCTGACGTAGTTTGCGTCGGTGAGCTCTACCCTTTTCCCCTCCTCGTTCGGCGTCCTGCCGAAGCGCATATCCGAGTTTGCAAAGATGTTTCTCACGTCGGAATGGAGGTACAGACAGTCCTCAACTGCGGAGAAGAGCTTTTCGCATTCGTCGGAGAGGGTGTGGGGCTTGTTTCTCGTGCTCTTTTCGATGACCCTGCGATATCTCTTCAGCGAGGGGCAAGCGGCGTAGTAGCCCTCGAGGGTCGCCTCGTCGAGCTTGATGAGGTAGGGGGTGATGAACCAGGTCGCCTCGGAGGCGGACATAGCGAGGTTTCTGACCCTTGCGTTTCTCGCCTGTGCGGTGGCGTCGGAGGTGTCAACGTAGAAGCCGAGGGCGGCAAAGGTCCAGAGCTTGTCGAGCTTCCTTTCTATCGCCGACACAGCCTCCATCGTGGCGTAGAGGCTCTGTGCACTCTCGCACATCGTCGCCTCCATAGAAGCGAGCGAGGCTATCATAGCCTCGACGGCTGAATAATCCTCCCCGAATGCATCCTCGGTGGGATAAATCCTCGAGAGGTCCCATTTGTATTTCTGATCTATCTCGGATCTTGATTTCATCATTTGCTCCTTTTCTATCCTGTAGCCGCACGCAGCGGCGGCGTATCCTTTTCCTCTATTGTAGCATAAGAAAATTAAAAAATAAAGACTAAAATGCATACGGGGAGAAAACTAGGCGCCTATTTTAGTTATTTTTTCAAGAAAATATATAATATGTATATATAATGTTCACAATTCTGTGATATCATTAAACCGTAAAAATTCAGGGAAAGTGGGACGAATAATGCTCCAGCTCAAAAACATCAAAAAGGATTACGTCACCTCGTCTGAGGTCGTGCACGCCTTAAAGGGTATAAACATCTCCTTCAGGCGCAGTGAGTTTGTTTCGGTGCTTGGCCCCTCGGGCTGCGGAAAGACCACGCTGCTCAACATTGTGGGCGGCCTCGATCACTACACCGACGGCGACCTCGTCATCGGTGAGAGAAGCACCAAGCTCTACCGTGACAGGGACTGGGACGTATACAGAAATCACAGGGTCGGCTTTATCTTCCAGAGCTATAACCTCATCCCTCACCAGACCGTGCTTGGCAACGTTGAGCTTGCGCTGACGATAGCCGGCATCGAGCGTGAGGAGCGCATAGCGAGGGCGAAGAGGGCGCTCGACAGAGTCGGACTCTCGGATCAGTACTACAAGAAGCCAAACCAGCTCTCGGGCGGTCAGTGCCAGCGAGTTGCGATCGCGCGTGCGCTCGTTAACGACCCCGAGATCCTGCTCGCAGACGAGCCTACGGGTGCGCTTGACACCGTGACCTCCGTGCAGATCATGGACCTCATCAAGGAGATCTCAAACGAGAGGCTCGTTATCATGGTCACGCACAACCCCGAGCTTGCCGAGCAGTATTCCTCGAGGATAGTGCGCCTGCTTGACGGTGAGATCATAGAGGACACCAACCCGATGTCCGACGAGGAGGTCGAGGCCGAGAGAGTCCTCGTCAGGCTCGAGGAGGCGGAGGCCGAGGCTAAAGAGGCTGCCGAGCTTGCCGAGGCTGAGGAAAAGGGCGAGAAGCGCTCGAAAAAGAAGCGCAAGAAGAAGGAGCGGGCAAAGATGTCCTTCTTCACAGCGTTCCGCCTCTCTGCTAAAAACCTCTTCTCGAAGAGGGGAAGGACCGCACTCGTTGCCTTTGCCGGCTCGATAGGCATCATCGGTATTGCGATGGTCCTCGCCTTTTCTGCGGGTATTAAGGGATATATTGCCTCTATGCAGGACGATATGCTCTCGGGTAACCCCATTAAGATAACCCAGAACACGCTTGACCTCTCGGCGCTCACCGGTCTGGTCAACGACACGATCGACCATCTGCCTGGCGACAAGCCTGCGGATAGTATATTCGTCTCCTCGCTCGTTGAATATCTCGTAAAGACTAACGAGGCGTTTGGCTCTATGATGGTTTCAAACGAGATAAACGAAAACTATATTCAGTTTATCGAGGATATGCCGAAGGAATACTATAACGCCCTGATGTACGACTACGGGATCGGAATGCTGCTGAACGTCTTTACCGACTTCCGTGCTACCACGACCTCCGAGCCGCAGCACATCTCGCTGCGCTACGTGACCGACATCTACAAGTCGGTGCTTAAGGGAACCGACTATAAGAACATGGCAAGCCTCGTCGACTTCCTCGCTCCGACCCTCGAGCAGGCGCCGAACAACCCCGAATATCTCCTCTCGCAGTACGATCTGCTCGGAAATAGCCAGATCGCCGATGAGGCGGGTGAGATAATGCTCGTGCTTAACTCCGAGGATGAGCTGTCCGACCTTCTGCTTGCGAGGCTCGGCTACTTCACTCAGTCTGAGTTCCTTGAGATCATCGACAAGGCGACGGCAGAGGACGAGAACGGCTATAACAAGGCTCTTTACCGTGAGTACTTCACCTATGACGAGCTGCTCGGAAAGTCGCTCTACCTCTACCCGACCGACAGCGTGCTGAAGGCCGAGACGGTTACGACCACCAACCCCTTCAAGCCCGAGGAGACCACCACCCGTGTCGAGGGAAGCTACACGCCCTCCTTCGACGCAGTCGGCGATGAGGCGCTCGAGCTTAAGGTCGTCGGCATCCTCACGCCCAAGGACTCCATCTCCTACGGCTCGCTGACCTCGGGCATCTACTACACCGAGGCGCTCACCGACTACGTGCTTGAGATAAATAAGGACTCCGAGTTCATAAGAGATTTCATCACTCCGGATCTTGAGAGCGACACCGCCTTCAAGTCCGTTACGTACAGCTACGACTATCTGCCCTACGACGCCATCTCGGACGACGAGATCGTTGGCGAGGTGGCAAACGAGCCTAAGGGCTCTGCCCTCTCGGGCACTGCGGCAGACCTTCAGCGCACCCTCGGCGGAAACGCTCTGCCGAACGGCGTCACCATCTACCCCATCTCCTTTGACGACAAGGACCTCGTCACCGACTATCTCGACAGGTGGAACGACGAGAAGCTGTCCATCCCCGTCGGCGAGGAGGAGCTAGAGGGAGGCTCGAGAAAGAACGTTAAGTACACCGACAGTATCGAGCTCGTCGTCAATATGATAAACACGATGATCGACGTCGTTTCCTACGCTTTGATCGCATTCACGTCGGTTTCGCTCGTGGTTTCGACGGTTATGATAGGCATCATCACCTACGTTTCGGTCGTTGAGAGGATCAAGGAGATCGGCGTTATCCGCTCGCTCGGAGGAAGAAAGAAGGACGTCAGCTACCTCTTCAACGCAGAGACCTTTATCATCGGCTCGGCGGCGGGACTTATGGGCGTCGGCGTTACCTACCTGATATCCATAATCGTAAACCTCATCCTCGAGCCGCTGATCGGCTATGCGAATATCGCGGCACTCCCGATCTCGAACGCACTGCTGCTTATCGCACTTTCGGTCGCTCTGACGCTCATCTCGGGACTTATCCCCGCTTCGAGCGCAGCAAAGAAGGACCCCGTCGTCGCACTGAGGACGGAATAAAAAAGCTTTTGCGTTTTTCTTAAGCTAAAGGCAAAATAAGAAAGAGATAACGTTTCGGCTCGACCGATGCGTTATCTCTTTCGTTTATCGGGGGCTATGCGAATAAGACGGGCTGATCATGCCAATAATGACCTAACCCAAAACGAAAAGGAGACGAAAAAATGACCCTAACGCAAAAGGAGCATAGCCTGCTCACCGATCTGAAATCCCAGGAGATCCTATGTATTGAGAAATACTCAAAGTATTCGACCATGGCAAACGACCCATCCTTAAAGCAGCTGTTCTCCGACCTGTCCCGTGCCGAGCAGAAGCACCTATCGACCATCGTGGAGATCATGGGAGGCACCGAGGTTTCGATGCCGTCGGAGTCGCCCTCGGCGGTAAAGTGCAAGCTTGAGCCCTCCCCAAGCCCCGCAGACGCCGACGGAAGGCAGGACGACGCCTACCTCTGCCGCGACGCCCTCTCGATGGAGAAGCACGTGTCGGGCGTTTACGACACCTCGGTCTTTGAGTTTTCAAGCCCCGTGCTTCGTGACACGCTCGCCCACATCCAGAAGGAGGAGCAAAACCACGGCGAGATGCTCTACAACTACCTCTCGGCAAACGGAATGTACTCCTGACGCATAGAGTCCGCAAGAGCGAAAACCGGTGGCGAGGGGCTTAAAGCCGTAGGGCGGCAAAACGGCAAAGAGCTTCAAGCCGCCGGGCGGCAAAACATCGAGGAGCTTGTTAGTCGCAGGCTACTCCAAGCAAAAAGGCGCCCTCTCATAGGGCAAAAAAATGGCTACCCCGGTGATAGGGTAGCCATTTATAATTTCTGCAAAATTACTCAACGATAACGGAGTTAACGCCCCTTGCGGTGATCTTGGACTTAAGATAGTTCTTAAGGCCGTGGGGGTTTTTAAGACCGCAGGTGTTGATATCCCAATAGCCGGGGCAATCAACGGTAACGTCACCAAAGCCGAAGATCCTGCCGATAAAGCTCTGTCTTACGGTTACGGTGTATACGCCTGCGAACACGCTCTGCCTCTCTCTGATGGAGAAGATACCACTCTTCTCAACGATCCTGTCGTCGTAGAACTCGTAGGTGTGGCGCTTAGCCTCGATGATCAGGAAGATCTGGATGATAAGCGGAATGACGAGGAAGAAGAAGAGAATGCACCACCATCTGAGCGCAAGCCAAGCGCTCTTACGTGCTATATAATTAGGCCTCATATGAACCTCCCGTTGCATTTGTAGCAACACTTTTAAGATATATTTATAGATATAATCATTATACCAAAGAGATGAGGCAAATGTCAATACCTAATTAAATAAAACCCTGTCAAAAATCGGTAAAAGCCGAAAGATGACACCCGAGGGGCGTATATCGGGGCGAATTTATGCACCTGTGGGACTTTAAGCCGCCTCGCCCTTGAGCTTTGCCTTTTCTGCTAAGAGCTGCTCCTCGATCTTTGCGATATCCTCGCCGTAGAGGGTCTCAAACTCGGTGAAGAAGCCGTCCTTTGCATCGTTGAGGTAGGTCTCAAGCGCCTCTGCGTCTGCAGTGAGCTGCTCCTCAATGGAGTCAGGGAGAGTCTCCTCGATGCTCTTCATAGCAAGGCGTGCTGCCTCTATGCCTGCGATAGCGGAATCAAAGCCGAGATTTGCAGCCTCGCCGATACGCTCAAAGGCTGCGAGAGCCTGCTCGTATCTCTCCTCGTCGAGCCCGAGCTTGACCTCTGCGGATGCAAACTCCTCGCCGTTTACGTCAAGGGATGCTGTGTAAGTCCTCTGCTTGAGAAGCTCGGTCTTGGACTCACGGAGGGCGACGAGCGCCTTCTGATACTGAGAGTCGGGGTCGATGAGGGTCTCATATCTGAGCTTCTCAAGAGTGTCAACCGCCTTCTCGCAGGTCTCGAGCGCCTTGTTGTACTGGTTAAGAAGAAGGGTGTAGAGACCTCCGAGACCCTCGATAAGCTCTGCGGTGTATCTGCTCTTTGCAAACTCTATCTCGTAGTCCTTTGCCTCGTAGTAGAGCTCACGAAGCTCCTCGGTGAGAAGCAGTGCGGTTTCTATACGTGCGGCAGAGATAGCCTCGCAAAGCTCAGCCTCGGTCATAGCCTCTGCCTCCTCCTCGGTGATGCCTGCGGTCGCTACGGCGAGCTCGCGGAGAGCCTCAACGCCCATAGCGTCAACCTCGGTTACAATCGCCTCAACGTCGATAGCCTCAAGGGTGCTTTTTGCCTCCGCCTCAACCTTTTTGTAAAGCTCCTCGGCATACTTGCCGTCGCCGGAGACGGAGATCTTTACGTTGTTTTCATCTGCGGTAACGTTGCCCTTTACGAGATAGCCGGTCTCGCCTGCTACGGTGAGCATAAGCTCGGTCGCCTCCTCTGCGGTCTTGCCGACGAATACCTCGCCTGCGATAAGGATGCTTCCGTCGTCGTTAAGAGCGGTAACGGATGCGACCTTGCCCTCCTCGTCAAGCATAAACTCAACGCTGGGGTTGATATCAATAGTCATTCTTGCATACTCGGGTGTTACAGGCTCCTCGGGCTTGTTGCAAGCCGTGAAGAGCGCAAGCGAAGCAAGCATAACGATAACGAGAACGAGGGACGTGATTTTTTTCATTTAGGTTTCTCCTTTCCTTTGCCCGTGTGGGCGATGATGTTTTCTAAAGTCATTTTTCTTATATCAAGCGCCGTGGCGCACAATAAGCGGTGATGCGGGGGAGCCGCAAGCGAGGTCGGTGTAGCAGAAGATCAATAATCTATCCGCCGCCGACGGATGCGGTCCGTATTTTAACGGTAAGCGAGCCCGTAAAGGATGGTGTGCTCCTTGCGCTCGGGCGCGTCAGCCCTCAAGGATAGCGACAGCCCTTGCGGGGGCGCCGTCGGCATCCTCGAGATCAAGCGGCAGGCATATAAACGAAAACGGCTCGCAGCCGAGGCGCTCAAGCCCCGTGAGATTTTCGATTATCAGCCCTCCGCCACCCGAAAGATAGCGCTTATGTATGGTTAGGTTTACATTTTCGAGCTTATCAGGGCTTATAGTATCAAAGCCGATGCCCTTTAAACCAAGCGAGAGAAGAAGCTCCACGGCATCCTCCGTGAGGGTCGGGTAGCCGTGAAAATAGCTCTCGGAGCCCCATCTTTTATCCCAGCCCGTATAGAAAAGAACGAACTCTGCCTCCCCGAGATGCGGGTGGCGGGATATGCGCTCGGAGGTTATCTCTCCGTCCTCCCCGATATCGGCGCAATCGACGACTATCGCCCTGCCAAGGAAGGCTGAGGCATCGTAGCTGTCGAGCGTCCTTCCGCCCTCGAGAAGGTGGGCGGGGGCATCCAGGTGGGTACCCGTGTGAGAATAAAGGCAAATCTTCTTCTCACGGTAGTGATCCTTGACGATAAGAGCGGCGTCGGTTATGACGGGTGGCTCGGTGCCGGGGTAGACGGGCATTCCCTCCCTGATCGGGTGGGTGAGGTCTATCGCAATCATAGCGCACCCTCGAGGGTGTCGAGGAAGTATGCCGAGGTGTTTGCCGTGAGGCCGTCCTTATCCTTTACGGTCAGGCGGAAGCTGCCGTCGTCGGGTCTGACCTCAAAGCTCGCCTCGGTCAGCTGCTCGCCATCCTTTGCGAAAACGATTGCGGAGCGGCGGAGAGCGGACTTATAATAGATAGCCTCGGCGGGGGAGGTTTTGATATACACTCTGCCGTCCTCGACGTAAAGCTCCTTGATCTCGGGCGCCCTCGATGCGTAGAAATCGCCCTTGAAGAGCGCCGCCATAAGAGCGTCGTAGGACAGCTCGGGCGCCTTGATCATAACGTAGCCACGGCAGGAGTCGCATTCCTTGGTGCCGTAGGGGTGCTTGTTGTGGTTGTCGTCGGTGGCAACGCAGAAAACGCGTCTGCCCGCTCTGAGCACGTCGTCGTAAAATGCGGGGTTATAGCTCTCGATGCCGAGCCTCTCCTCGCCGCCGTTATAGATCTCGACGGCGTTCAGCCCCTCGAACTGCGTATATCTGCTCGCATCCTCCTGCGACCAGCAGGGGTGGTTGTGCGTGGCGAAGAAGCCCGCATCTCTCATCCCCTTTATCGTAGCGTTAACGCTCTCGGGCGAGAAATCTCGCACGTACTCGGGCTGATCGGGGTCGAACTTGACCCTTGCGGCATTCTGGGGAGCGGCGCCTACGTAGGCGTATCTCTCGTTCCAGAGCGGCTGGATCTCGGTGTCGGCGGTGGGGGCGATAAAGCATAGATGCGTGGTAGTCCCTCCCCTTTTGCCGGGGTAGGAATTATATTGGTTTATCTCGTATTCAACGCCGGTCAGAGCGACGAAGCGCTCGTCGGTCAGCTCGTGATGAGGGATCATAACGTCGTGGTCGGTGTAGGCGACTGCCGAATAGCCCTCGGAGAGATAAAGCTCCTTGATCTCTGCTGGAGAGAGCTTTCCGTCCGAGATATTCGTGTGGCAATGCAGATTTGCCTTATAAAAGCTGCCGCCCTCGGGCAAAAGATATTTTCTCATTTTTCTTTTTCTCCTTTTTGCTAGGGACGTGACGATGACTGTATTCTAAGCCTGGGAATTTGCGTTATCTATCCTTACCGAATCTGCCCACTTGAGGAAGTAGGGCTCGTAGGTTTCGTAATCGAAGAAGGGGCAGATGAAATAGACGGCGTAAATAGCGTCGCCGCCGTTGAACATAGAGAACAAGCACTTCATCTCGACGCCCGAGAAGGTGGAGCAGACGAAATATGCATAACCGTCCCTCGTGGTGACCTCGGAGAAGTCATAGAGCTTGAAGATGTCGTCATCCTCCTGGATGCGCTCCATCTCGAGGCACATCTGCTCGGTATACTCGGTTATGCTCTTCCCCTCCTCGAAGATGGAGGATACGAAGGGATACTTCTCTACCGTGACGGTGGTTGAATTAGCCGACATAAAGGAATAATGATCGTCATACTCCTCGTAGGCAAAGAAGCTCTCTGTCAGAGTGATCGAGACACGCTCTGCGTGGAACTCGGCGTCCGGCTCCTCATAGTCGGGGAACACCCTTGTGATAGCGCCGAACACGACGTCGATGAGAAGCCCGCAGCTGGAGAGTGAAAGCACGCAGCAAACAAGCAAGAGTACAGCAATGATCTTTTTCATAATGCCTCCTCACGGCAAAAGCCATAGATAATGTAATTCTTTGTTGTCATAACGGGGGTCACGGTCGAGAAAACGCCTGATCGGCAAAAAGCCGGGCGTCGACCACGGATAACAGATGTTTTTCCTTGGCTTGGGTAAGCGAGAGATGAAGCAGGATGAGGATGCGCCCTATTTTTATCACACGGCGGGGCAAGCGGCGCTCCGAAGAAGTGCACATTCTTTGCTCCATCCGATAGGGCAAGCGACACTCCGAAGAGCTATGCTCTTCCCTATCTATATTAATTATAATATGTAAAAGCTCGCTTTGTCAATATAGATAAGGGGCATTCGGAAAATGAAAAATTATTAACCGCCTTAACTATAAAGCCAAACGGCGACCCGATCTGACACGGGTCGCCATATAGCTTGTATTCTCAGCCTTATGCGCTTGTATTCTCGGCCTTATGCGCTCGTATTCTCAGCCCTGCGCACTCGTCGGCTCAGGGTCTTAAGCCCATTCCGCCCTCGAGGGTGAGGGTCTCGCCGTTGAGATACTTGAAGTCGGGGGATGCGAGCTGAACGCAAACTCTGCCTATCTCCAATTCGGGGTCGCCGAAGTGGCCTGCGGGGGGCATTTTTACATTCGCCTTGAAGGCGTCGGGATAAGCACGCTCAAACTGCTCGAGCTGTGCCGTCCAGGCGAGGGGGCAGATAACGTTGGTGTTGATGCCGTCCTTAGCCCACTCGGTCGCCGCAACGCGGGAGAGGCCTCTGATCGCCTCCTTTGCCGCAGCGTAGGAGCCCTGGCCGTAGTTGCCGAAGAGGCCTGCGCCCGAGGCGAAGTTGATGATCGAGCCCTTCGTCTCCTTGAGATGGGGATAAGCCGCCTTCATATAGTGGAAGGTTGCGTAAAGCCCGGAATAGATAGCGAGGTCGAACTGCTCGACGGTGTGATCCTGAATGGTTACGCCCGAGGCGGATGCCTGAGCGTTGTTGATGAGCACGTCTATCCTGCCGAACTCCTCTATCGCACGGTCGACAACGCCCTTTGCGACGGCGTCGTTATCCGAGCCTGCCGAGATGTCGGCGGCAAGGGCAAGCACCCTGATGCCGTAGAGCCTCTCAAGCTCCTCCTTTGCGCGCTCGAGCTTAGCGACGTTTCTGCCGGTGATGACGAGGTTTGCTCCCTCCTTTGCGTAAGCGGTGGCAATTCCGTAGCCTATCGAGCCGCATCTGCCGTCCGATAATACTGCGTAGCCCGCTCCGGTGATTATTGCTACTTTATCCTTAAGATGTCCCATAATTGATTCCTTTCTTTTTTCTAAAATTTCAAATAATATATCTTCCGACTAGTCATCCGCAACCGGGATGAAGGCGTCGGCACCGTGCTTGCAGATAGGGCAGACGAAGTCATCGCCCGGCTCCTCAGGATGAACGTAGCCGCAGACGGTGCATACGTAGCCTGCGCTCTTGGTCTTTTCTACCTTGGGCTTCGGCTTTACGTGTGCGTGATAGTGCGCATAGCTCATCGAGGGTCTGTCGGAGACGACCTCCGCCTCGGTGACCGAGCAGATAAACAGCCCGTGGCTGCCAAGGTCTGTATACCCCACGACCTCGAGCGACATATAGGAGTTTATATACTTCGGGAGGACGACGAGACCGTTTTCGGATCGGTTTGGCGAGCAGCCCTCAAACTTGTCGCAGTCTCTGCCCGAGCGGAAGCCGAACTCCTCAAAGACCTTGAAGGGTGTATCGACCGTGAGCATCATAACGTTCATCCTGCACGATGCCCTGACGGTGTCGTGGGTGTAGTTGCACTTGTTGATGGAAACGCCGATGCGAAGAGGCTCGGAGGAAAGCTGGACGACGGTGTTTGATATCATGCCGTTATCTCTTTTAGCGTCCTGGCTCGTGATAACGTAGAGACCGTAGCCTATGTTGTAGAGCGCCTTCTTATCTATATTTGACATTTTCGTTCTCCTTTTTTCCTGTCTTACGATCATATTATACCTATCTTTCCATAATTATTCTGTGACGAAGTCACGAAAGGTGTAAAAAAGAGGGCGAGAGATCGCCGTGATCCTCGCCCTTGCCGTGTAGGCAGTTTTTAGTTTTTGGTAATAGCCCTACCGCGCGGGATGCTGAATAAAAGATTTAGCCACCCCGGGAGCGCTGCGCCCTTTAAGTGAAGCAAATATCACTTATCCTTACGGGGAGCGGTGAGCTTAGCGATAAGATAGGTTGCGCCGATGATAACGCCGACGATGATGAAGACGCCGAGCATTCCAACGCCCATATACTTAAGATTGGTTACGAAATTTAAAGGCTGAAACATATTACCCTCCTTAGCTGAAGAAGCCGAGAACCAGCGAGCCAGCGATGACCGAGGCTATCTGACCCGAGACGTTAACGCCGATGGAATGCATGAGAAGGAAGTTCTGATTGTCCTCCTCGAGGCCGAGCTTATGTACTATTCTGCCCGACATGGGGAATGCGGAGATGCCCGCCGCACCGATCATGGGGTTGATAAGAGGCTTGCCGAAGAGCTTCATAATAAGGTTGTAGAGCTTAGCGAAGAGAACGCCGCCGGCAGTGTCAACGATGAAGGCGATAAGGCCAAGACCCATGATAAGCAGGGTTTCAAGAGCGAGGAACTGGCTCGCATGCATATTGAAGGCGATGGTGATGCCGAGGAAGATGGTTACGAGATTTGCAAGCACCTTCTGAGCGGTCTCGGAAAGAGAATCGAGAACGCCGCACTCCCTGATAAGGTTTCCGAACATAAGGAAGCCGATAAGAGAGCCCGCAGAGGGTACGAATACGCAGGCTACGATGGAGATGATGATCGGGAAGAGGATCTTAGTCGTCTTGCTGACGGGCTTCTCTGCGTATGCCATACGGATCCTTCTCTCATTCTTGGTGGTGAGAAGCTTGATGACGGGGGGCTGAATGATAGGAACGAGCGCCATATAGGAATAAGCCGCAACGGTGATCGCACCTACGTAGTTAGAGCCGAGAGCGTTTGCAACGACGATGGAGGTAGGTCCGTCTGCCGCACCGATGATGGAGATGGACGCCGCATCCTTGATGTCGGGGAAGAACACCGACGCCATGCAGAGGGTGAAGAAGATGCCGAACTGAGCCGCCGCACCGAAGATCATAAGCTTCGGGTTGTTAAGCAGGGGGCCGAAGTCGATCATCGCACCGATGCCGATGAAGAGAAGGAGCGGGAAAAGCTCGTTTGCGATGCCTGCGTTATAAAGCTCGTGTAGAGGCTCGGCAATTCCGCCGTATACCGTCTCGAACGCCTCTGCGCCCGAAGCACCGCAGCCCTCGGCAGAGCAGAGAAACTCGCCGACGACGTGATACTTAGCGCCGCACGTCAGACACTTGCGAAGCATAACGCCCGGGAAGTTCATAAGGATCGCACCAAAGCCGATAGGCAGAAGCAGGGTGGGCTCCATCTGCTTTTTGATAGCGAGATAGATGAGAACGCCACCGATGATCCACATAATGACCATCTTCCAGTTGTCGCCCTCTATAAAGGCTAAGAGGGGGTCGAATAAGCTGAGTAGTTCTTTCATGGATTTTTCCTTTGCTGTATTTTATTTTAAAATAATCTACTTGATGACCTCGACCTTGATGGTGTTGGTGTTGCCTCTCGGGCCGTTGATCTGGCCGCCCGTGAGAACGATGTTGTCGCCCTTCTTCAAGGAAAGCAGCTTCTTAGCCTGCTTTGCCGCCTGGTAAAAGACTATCTCAAGGGAGGGATACTCCTCGCACATAACGGGGGTAACGCCCCAGCTGAGGTTGAGCTGGCGGTAAGCCCTCTCGTTTGTGGTTGCGCCGATGATGTCCGCAGGGGCTCTGAAGCGGCTGACCATCCTCGCCGTGATGCCGGACATGGAGTTTACTACTATGCATTTTGCCCCGACGTCTATCGCCATAGCGCAGGTTGCGTGAGAGATGGCATCGAGGTTATTTCTGATCTTATACTCCGTAGATGCAAACCATTGTTTATAATCTATGTGCTTTTCGGTGTATTCCGCTATCTGCGCCATGCTTTCAACAGCCTCGACGGGATGCTTGCCTGCTGCGGTCTCACCGGAGAGCATAATAGCCGACGAGCCGTCGTAAACGGCATTTGCCACGTCGGAGATCTCAGCCCTCGTGGGCCTGGGATTATATATCATCGATTCGAGCATCTCGGTCGCAGTGATGACCCTCTTGCCGAGCAGACGGCACTTTTTGATAAGATACTTCTGCACCGAGGGCACCTCGACGAACGGGATCTCTACTCCGAGGTCTCCCCTCGCTACCATAATTCCGTCGGCGACCTCGCAGATCTCTTCGATGTTGTCGACGCCCGCACGGTTTTCTATCTTTGCGATGACGTTGATGTCCTCGCCGCCGTTTTTATCAAGAAAATCTCTTACGGCCTCGGCGTCTGCCCTCGTGGAGACGAAGGAGGCGGCAACGAAGTCCACGCCCTCGGCGATGCCGAAGAGAAGATCCTCCTTATCACGCTCGGAGAGAAACTCGTGAGATAGCACCTTGTTCGGAAAGCTCATGCTCTTTCTGTCCGAAAGCTCGCCGCCGTCGAGCACGGTGGTTCTGATCTCCTTGCCACAGATGCCGTCAACACGGAAGCGGACGAGCCCGTTGTTTACGAGGATGACGTCGCCTATCCTCAATTCCTCGGGCAGCCTCGCATAGCTGACCGAAACACGGGTGGCGTCGCCCTCGACCTCCTCGGTCGTGAAGGTAAAGCCTGAACCGTCCTCCAGGGTGACCTTTTTATCCTTGAATGTGCCGATACGGTATTCCGGCCCCTTAGTGTCAAGCATAATGGGGATGGGGAGCGAGAGCTTGTCTCTGACCCGCTTGATGGCGTCTATCTTCGCCTTATGATCCTCGTGGGTTCCGTGCGAGAAGTTGAGCCTGGCGACGTTCATGCCGCTCTTACACATCCTCTCAAGCACCTCGTCGCTCTCGGATGCGGGTCCTATCGTGCATATGATCTTAGTCTTGCGCATATATTCCTCGGGTGCGCAAAAGCTTTGCGCATTTATTTTCTTTAATTATTATCATCTAATTATAATATACTATGCGGCTAATATGCAGTAAAGCTTATGCGCCGCCAACCTTAATTAATTATATCACCAGAGGCGCATCATTTCAAGTGCGTGACGAAAAAACCGAGAAAACGTCACCCACGGCGGCAATATATGCCCGAAGTAGGGCAGAAAGTGAGCGAAATGGGAGGACAAAATTCTGTTTTTTTCGCTAAGCTCTTTACAGGAGCGGATTTTTTTGCTATTATTTTATTGTAAGAAAACAACTTAAAGGAGACAGATTATGGGAAAGTTCGTTATTAAGAAGACCCCCTCGGGCGGCTTCAATTTCAGCCTCTACGCTGCTAACAAGGAGAAGATCGCAGTTTCCTCTCAGATCTACACCACCAAGTCCGCCTGCAAGAGCGGCATCGCAAGCATAGGCAAGCACTCGGTGCGCTGCATCGAGGAGGGTAGGATCGAGGACCAGACGCTCAAAAAGGTTGAGAAGCTGACCTGCCCGAAGTTTGAGATCTATTTTGACAAGGCGGGACTTTACAGATACCGTCTTATCGCCTCCAACGGCGAGAGCATCGCTATGAGCGAGGAGGGCTACAAGTCCAAGAGCGGATGTCTCGGCGGCATCAAGAGCGTCGCAGCTAACTCCCCCACCTCCGAGATCGTTGACGAGAGCGTTAAATAATTCCGGCAAATGCCGCACGTCGGCACATAAAAAGGACGCAAAGTGCACTGCGTCCTTTTTTTCTTTATCCGGGGGTGAAAACGAATTAACGGCTGATTTTGTAAATAGTGTTTGTCATTTAGTTGACAAATCAACGTTAAGCTGGGCGGCTTATAGTGAAGAGGTGGTGCAAATAATAGAGCCGTCATATAGCGAGCAGATGATCAAAAGATGCTGAGATCGAGGGCTGCGCTGAGCCTCTCGAGCACCTTGACGCCTGCGGTGCTGTTGCCCTTTTTATCAAGCGAGGGAGAATAGATGCCGATGCCCATCTTGCCGGGGACGACAGCCATAATTCCGCCGCCGACACCACTCTTTGCCGGTATGCCGACCCTGAGCGCAAACTCGCCCGAGCCGTCGTACATTCCGCAGATGGCGAGGATGGCGGTGACGTATCTTGAGTATTCGGCGGGGATAAGCTCCTCACCGCTCTCGGGGTCTCTGCCCCTATGCGCAAGCACGAGGGCGATGTTTGCTATGTCCTTGCAGCTGACGCTGATGGAGCAGGCCTTGAAATAGACCTCGAGCATATCCTCGACGTCGCAGTCTATCATTCCGTACGCCTTGAGCATATAGGCGAGGGCTCTGTTTTTGTTACCCGTCTCACGCTCGGAGCGAAAAACAGCCTCGTCGACGGTGATGCTCTGATTTTTAGAGAGTCGCTTGACGAGGGAGAAGAGGCGCTCAAACTTTTCGTCCTTTCCCTCCCCACCGATGAGCGTGCAGAGCGCTATTGCTCCTGCGTTGACCATCGGGTTTATATGCTCGCCGCGCAGCGCCATGTCACTGTAATTAAAGGCGTCAAAGGGCTTGCCCGTTGCTTCAACGCCGCAGAGCCTCTCGACGGTTTCCCTGCCGTTGTCCATAAGGGCTAGGAGGAGTATCATAGGCTTGACAACGCTCTGCATAGTAAACCTCTTATCACAGTCGCCAAGCTCGACGGTCTCGCTGCCGCCAAGGACGCATATGCCAAGATCGGCGGGACAAGCCTTCTTAAGCTCGGGAATATAGTCTGCCACCCTGCCGTCAGCCGTGTATTTTTTGCACTCGGAAAGAACCTTTTCTATAAGCTCCCTCATACGTTATCTCCTATTTTGTAAACCTTTATTTTCATATCTGTGATTTTAGTAGCAAAATCGACGCACGCCGCTCGCATCTTTCATCGAGCATTGATAAAACCTTCAGCCTCTCGCACTCAGGCTCCAAGCCCGTGGCGGAGCCGATCGCATTCATTTTTTGCGGCTATTTGATTTTATACCTGTTTTGCCGATATGTCAAGCATGGAGATGAATATTTCTTAGCTCCTTCATCCATCATCCGACCTATGCGTCGCAAAAAGAGGTCACGCAAGCACCCTTGCGTGACCTAGCACCTTAAGTATTGCTTTTGGGTATAATATCGGTCGGAGGGATCGGCTTTTCTCAGCCTCTTTGATCGGTGATGCCGACATACTCCGTGGTTGCCTGCTTAGCCGCTTTGAAAAGAGTCATCGGGATATCTCCTTAGATTATCGTGATATCTCCAAAGACGTATATTCCCTTACGGATCGCTTTCGATGACCTTCATCAGCCTCTCTTCGCAGCCGTCGAGGAAGCTGTGCCAGGCCTTGCCGTCGATAAACTCGTTTTCGCCTCCTGCGAGCATCCTTACGGACTTGCCGTAGGTGTCGTTGTTCCAAACGTGGTTGCCGATAAAGACGTCGACCCTCTCGGCTCTGAGCCTCTCGAGCGAGGCGAGATAAGCCTCTCTTGCACCATCAAAATCAAAGGTAGACCTCTTCATCGTGTTTACGCCCGCACCGCCGAAGGAGCCGACACGGTAGGTCCTGCCGTCCTCCTCCACGTCGTAGAAGAAGGACATCGTGCCCTTAGTGTGGCCGGGGGTGTGGATGAAGCGGATAGAGGTGTTGCCAAGGGTGAGGACGTAGCCGTCGTCGATAAGGATGTCGGGGGTGCAATACTTCGTCACACGCTCTGCATCCTCCCTGCCGATGATGACCTTGGCGCCCGAGAGAGCGACCAGCGCATCGGTTGCCTCCGAGTGATCACCGTGCCAATGCGTGATGAATATATATTTGATATCCTCGACAGAGAAGCCGAGCTTATATATGGAGTTTACCACTAAATACGCCGTTCTGTCATATCCGGGATCGATCAGAATAAGGCCGTCGCCCGTGTCGATTAGATGGCAGGACGCCTGATAGGTGCCGCAGAAATAGGTGTTGCCTATGATGCGGAAGGGGTTCATTTTGCCGAGGTGGGGCTTATCCTTCATCTGAGGTCTGAGCTCGTTCATCTCTTCGGTTGTCAGCATTTTTTAACTCCTTATCATTTATCTTTAGATTTAAAGTTTTGCAAAAACAGCGCCGCCTACCCGTGGGCAGTGAGGCATAGTTAATTTATCTGTATTTTTCAAGAATGGCGATTATAGCGTCGCCGACCTCATGCGTGGAGGAGGTGCCGCCGAGATCCGAGGGGAGAGCCTTTGCTTCCACCATCAGCTGCTCGATAGCGCCGATAAGGCGCTCGCCCCAGCACTCGTGACCGAAGAAATCAAGCATCTGGCTTGCCGACCATATGGATGCGAGGGGGTCTGCAATTCCTCTGCCTGCGATGTCGGGGGCGGAGCCGTGGATAGGCTCGAACATCGAGGGGAAGCGGCGCTCGGGGTTAAGGTTTGCGCCTGCGGCAAGACCCATACCGCCGGTTATTGCGGCGCCGAGATCTGTGAGGATGTCGCCGAAGAGATTGGAGGTTACGACCACCTCAAACCTGCCGGGATCCTTAACGAAGAACATACTCGCCGCATCGACGAGATAGGATGCGCACTTGACGTCGGGATACTCCTTGCCGACCTCGGCAAACACACTGTCCCAGAACACCATCGAATAGTTAAGAGCGTTTCCCTTAGAGATGCTCGTGAGGGTCTTGCCCTCCTTGCGTGCAAGCTCGAAGGCGTAGCGGATGATCCTCTCGGTTCCCTTACGGGAAAAGACGCCCGTCTGCAGGACGACCTCGTTGGGCTGTCCACGGTAGAGCCAATCGCCCGCGCCTGCATACTCGCCCTCGCTGTTTTCACGGATGACGATCATATCGATCTCACCGGGAGCAACGCCCTTCAAGGGGCAGGGCGCACCCTTTAAGAGCTTTACGGGTCTTACGTTTACGTACTGATCAAACTCGTGGCGTATCTTCAGCAAAAGATCCCAAAGAGATATATGATCGGGCACGCCGGGGTAGCCGACGGCGCCGAGATAGATGGCGTCAAACTCCGAGAGCGTTGCTATCGCATCGTCGGGCATCATCTTGCCGGTTTCAAGATAATATTCGCATCCCCAGGGGAAATGCGTAAACTCAAAGCCAAAGCCTCCGTCAAGCTCTGCGACACGCTCGAGAACGCGAACGCCCTCGCCGATGACCTCGGGTCCTATGCCGTCGCCTGCTATGACGGCTATCTTGTATTTTTTCATTTTTTGTAATTCCCTTCCCTTGCGATTTATTTGAGCGGCTTTGTGGCGATCTGCCGCTAGGCTCAGCTCCTCTTTGGCGCTTCTATTATAGCACGGCTTTTTATATTTGTAAAATAGATTTTGACTTGACAATTATAGCTTTTTCCTATAATATGGTCTTATAAGCGTATAAGGGGGATAGATAAATGAATATAAACCAGCTAAAATACTTCCATGCAGTTGCGACCTATCACACCGTGTCGGCCGCCGCAAAGCAGCTGTATATCTCTCAGCCCTCCCTCTCCGCCGCAATAAAGGAGCTGGAAAGGGAGTTTGCTCTGACGCTGTTTTACAGAAGGCACAACGGTATGTTTCTCACCCCCGAGGGCACGAAGCTCTACAATGCATCGAAGGAGCTTTTGATCCGCTACGGCGAGGTCGAGGGAATGATGCACGACCTCGGAAAGGACGTAAAGCAGCTGCGCCTCGGCATCCCTCCTATGATAAGCTCCTTTATCCTTGCGGATATCTATAAGGGCTTCTCACCCGAGAACCCCGACGTCGATCTGACGATAACCGAAAGGGGCAGATACGAGCTCTTGGATATGCTGAACGACGGCCTGCTCGACGTTATCCTGCTGCCGCATATCAAGGAGCCGGACAGCAGCTTTTCGGCTAAGAGGATAGGCTCGCTCGAGCTGCTATTCTACACGGCGTGCGACAGCCCTAAGGCAGAGCTTTACTCCGTCAGCCCAAGGGAGCTTGAGGGGGAGCCGCTGGTGCTGTTTCCCGACAGCTTTTTCCAGACCAGGACGGTAAAAAGGTGGTTTCACCGTATGGACGTCGAGCCGAGGGTCGCCCTCCAGACCGAGCAGCTGTCGACAGCCGAGAGCCTGATAGCCAGCGGAGCGGCAAGCGGATTTTTGCTTAAAGGAGCGATGCACTACGGCAAAGAGGTGAGGGAGATCCCTCTCGACCCTCCCGTGAGGATAGACGTCAGCGTCTTATACAAGAAGGACTCCTTCATCCCAGACAGTATGCTGCGCCTCGAGCGCTTTCTTGAGGCTATCAGCCCTTTTGATAAATAAGATCCGACAGCACAAGGAGCCACCTCGATCGGGCATACATAAAATACAAAAACAAAAAAACGGAGATACTGCTAAAAACAATATCATCCGTTTTTTTATTGTCGGCGCACCGCCAAAGCGGCTTTGTTACGCCTCACTGGGACGTGAATTAATTACAGCGACTCAAGCTCGTTTACGATAGCGAGGTCTGCGCTGGGCTTCTCGAGGAAGACCTTGTCCTTGTCCTCAAGCTTTAAGAATTCGTTATAGTATCTCACGCCGAACTCACGCAGTGCCTTTGCCGAGAAGTGCATATTGTCGGGGTTGCCGCCGAGGCCCTCAGCGCTGACGAAGCCGATGCGCTCGTCCTTTGCTGCGAGGCTCTTGAGCGCCTCGTTTACGTAGACGTAGTTTTTAAAGACGGGGGAGCCCGGGAAATCGTTAAGGAAATCGCCGAGGCCTCCGACGAGGAAGGGCACGTCGTAAAGGTCGAGCCTCCTTCTGAAGCCCTCGATGATCTTTGTGAGCTTTTCCTCATAGAGGGGATAATTCGCCTCTCCGCAGTCGGACTCGCCCTGATGCCAAAGCACGGCGGCGATCGTCGAGGTGCGCTGTGCGAGCTTTGCCATATAGCAGGCGTGGTCGAAGAGCAGGCTTCCGACAGCCCACTGATCGAGGCTTGTTCCGCCGTCGGCGCAGGGGATGATGCCGACGTCAACGCCCTTGTCCTTGGCATAGAGATCGGCGAAGCTCTCGGAGAGGTTTATACCCGAGGTGACTCTGTCGGGGTTTACGGGCACGTACATCGGGCGCCATCTGCCGTTTCTCGCAACGAGGATGTTCTTGTTTACGATAGGCTCGACCTCGGAGACGAAGCCTCTGCCGCCCATATTTGACTGACCGATGATCAGGATCGAATGTATCATTTAAACTTTTCCTCTTTTCTTTTTTTATTGCTTTAAAGAATGCCTTGCCTCAGGCTTTTTTATATTCGTAGAGGCGATAGAGCCTTTTTGAGATGCCGCCTGCATAAAGCCACGAGAAGATCAGCCTCTCGATGCCGCAAAGCTCGTTTACGTACTCTCTCGGAGTCATATTATGCTCGCTGACAAAGGCGAGCCTTTCGCCGACGTAGGCGTCGGGGGAGTCTATGCCGTGGACCTCGGTCACACCGACGTCGTTTACGGGATTTCTGCGTTTAGACATCCTTGCGGCAAAGGTGGAATAGCAGTCCACGAGGAGAGCCACGCTGTCAAAATGAGCGCACAGGCTGTCGGTGAGGCGGCGCATCTCGGGAGTGGTGAGATACATACTGACGCCCTCCATCAGGACGATGGCTGAGCCGTTTTCCTTAATATATGAGAGCCAGGAGGGATCTCTCGCATCGCCCTCAAGCATCGTGTAGTCTGCCGTTTCGGCATAGTATCGGCGGCGCTCCTCTATCACCTCGGGGAAATCCACGTCATACCATCTTCGCCCCTCTAGGGCAACTCTCTGCGCCCTCGCATCCATACCGCAGCCGATATGGATCACAACGGCGTCACGAAGCTCGCCAAGCTTCGCCTTAAGCCACCCGTCAAAAACGGCGGAGCGTATGCCCATATAAAAGGCGAGCCACTTAGACCTAGATCTGCCTCGGAGCTCAAACCCCTCAGTCTCCCAGATCTCCTCCGCCTTTTTATCGGTGAGAAAGAGGCCTCGCCGACTTACGTAGGCCTTGCCGTATAGGGGTATATATAGCGTTTTGTTTACACCGTTCATCCTTGTGGCACCGCCCTTTCCTTTCGCTTTCGCAGGGGTATCCGGCGAAGATATGTGTTTCGCTTTCGCAGGGGTATACGGCGAAGATCTTCTTTCCGTTTTTTTTCAGAGGAACTACGGCTGTGATCTGCGTTTCGTTCACTCACGCCCTGACAATTTCGTTTTGATTATAACACACACGGGCGAACAAATCAAGGAGTATAGAAAAGAGGAGCTAATTTTTCGGTCGGTGTGATAACCAAGTCAAGGATACATGCATTAAATAAGCTTTTTTAGAGAAAATAGAAAAACCCCCTTGACAAAACGAAAGCCTTGTGCTAAAATATAGTCCGCACCGAAAGCGTAGTGCAATAGCGGAATTGTGTAAAGGTAGCACAGCAGACTCTGACTCTGTATGTCTGGGTTCGAATCCTAGTTCCGCTGCCATAGAAAAACGGCGTCCCATACGGGATGCCGTTTTTTCTATTCTATGGCTGCGGAACTGCGGCTTCGCACTCAGTGTCGTGCCATCGGCGCGACGTTGGGTTCGCATTCCCGCCGAGGCGCAAGCTCTGCTTGGGAAAAGCCGAGGCGAGGAATATACGATCCTTGTTCCGTCCAAGCGGCAACGCCGCGCAGGATCGCCACAGGCGACTGCTCTTAACGACCCTCGTGGCCGTTTTTTCTATTCTATGGCTGCGGAACTGCGGCTTCGCACTCAGTGTCGTGCCATCGGTGCGACGTTGGGTTCGCATACCCGCCGAGGCGCAAGCTCTGCTTGACATATCCGACGCACTTGATATTTTTCCGGCGGCGTGGTATACTAAGATGAAAAATGATTGAGAGGAGCCGTGATGGGGGTTTTTGAGAATATAGACAGCTTTGAGCTTGTGGCGCAGCTTATCGGCATTTGCGCCATGGTGATGAACATATTATCCTTTCAGCAGCGGTCGAGGCTTGCTATCATAGCCTTTCAGCTCGTCAGCACGGGGCTTTTTTCGATAAATTACTTTATGCTGGGGGCGACGGTCGGCGGCGCATTGAACGTCGTGGGCATGATAAGGTCTATCATCTTTATCAACGATAAGAAGGTAAACGCCAAGCATATCGGCTGGATCTTCGGCTTTGCGGGTGCATACGTTGCGGCGTATATCCTCACCTTTACCGTCTTTGGCAAGGAGCCGACGCCCGTAAACCTTGTCCTTGAGCTGTTGCCCGTTGTCGCAATGACGCTGATAACCGTAAGCTTCCGCTCGGACGACCCCAAGACCATCCGCATCATCGGGCTTATCAACTCGCCGATGTGGCTCACCTACAACGTCGTCAACATGGCCATCGGAGCTATGATCGCCGAGATAGTCAACGCCGTCTCGATAATCCTCGCACTCCTCCGCTTCGGCGGCAAGGGTAAGCGCAGCGAGAGCTCTGCCTCCGACGGCAGCTGAAGATACGATATACCGGCCTTATGAGGGTGCCTGTTTTAGGGCGCCCTCTTATTTTTTTGCTTACTCTGCCACTCGTCGTGGGGCGATTATTAGACCTCGGGATGCGTTATGCCACAAAATCTCTAACAAATATATGCATTTTGACTATGGCGTTCCGCCTTTTACAGCTTTTGCGTATTGATTTTAGGCGAGGGGTCATCTATAATTAAAATGGATAGATGGGCGATCGGGGCAGCGCTTCATTTGCCGCCCTGCACGCCATCCCGGCGACCGACCGCCATAAGGCAAAATGAGCCTCCCCCTGCGTAGCGATGGCTGCGTTATGTAAGGCATAAAAAGCTCCGCAGAGGAGCAAGAGCAAGACAGCCATGCGGAAAGCTCCGACGGAGTATGGAGGCGAGGGATATTGAAGCCCAAAAACAAAAAAGAAAGGCAGATAAAATGGCAAGAAACGTTAAGAGCGACACCGTTGTTTATCAGATCTACCCCCGTTCATATATGGATTCGGACGGCGACGGCATAGGAGATATACCCGGCATAATCTCAAGGCTTGACTATATAGCTTCGCTGGGAGTCAACACGATATGGCTCTCGCCCGTTTACGCCAGCCCCGACGACGACAACGGCTACGACATCTCGGACTATAAGGCTATACAGCCCCACTTCGGCACTATGGAGGACTTTGACCGTCTGATCGCCGAGGCACGCGCGAGGGGCATCGACATAGTCATGGACCTCGTCATCAACCACACCTCAGACGAGCACGAGTGGTTCCGCCGTGCTTTGGCGGGTGAGGAAAAATATCGCAATTACTACATCATAAAAGAGGGCAAGGGCGGCAAGCTGCCGAACAACTGGGGCAACTTCTTTGCCGAGTGCCCTTGGACGAAGTTTGGAGATAGCGAGAACGAATATTATCTCCATCTCTTTTCAAAAAAGCAGCCCGACCTCAACTGGCATAACCCCGACGTGCTCGCCGAGATAGAGGACATAATGCACTTCTGGCTCGAGAAGGGCGTTGCGGGCTTTCGCTGCGACGTCATCAACATCATATACAAGAACTCCTACGAGGACGGCAAGAAGAAGCTGATCCTGACGGGCAGCGAGCATTACCTCTCTACGGACGGTTGCCACGAGATACTTGCCAAGCTGCGCTCTGCCTGCCTCGAGCCGTATAAGGCGTGGGCTGTCGGTGAGACGGTGTTCGTGGATATCGACCAGGCAAGGAAGCTGACCGACGTAGACAGGGGCGAGCTTGATATGGCGTTCTCCTTCGAGCATATGGAGGTCGACCAGGTCATCGTCAAGTGGTTCCGTACGAAGCTAAAGCCCAAGAAGCTGATGAGGACGATAAGCAAGTGGCAGACGGGGCTTGACTGGAACGCTGTTTATTTTGAAAACCACGATCAGCCGAGGTTTATCAGCCGCCTTGTGGGCGCTCGGGGCTATCGCGAGGAGGCGTCGAAGATGATGGCAGGCCTCGTTATGACCCTGAGGGGTACTCCCTTCATTTTCGAGGGGCAGGAGATCGGAATGACGAACTTCGACTATGAGGATATGAGCGACGTTATGGACATTGAGAGCCATAATATCTATAACCTCCTAAGCTCCCTCCACCTGCCTAAGAGGCTGCGCTGGAGGATGATCCGCCTGACCTCGAGGGACAATGCAAGAACGCCGATGCAGTGGACGGACGGAGAGCATGCGGGCTTTACCGAAGGCACGCCCTGGCTCAAGGTCAACGGCAACCACAAGACGGTAAACGTTAAGACCGAGGAAAGAAAGGCGGACGGCGTCCTCGCCTTCTGGAAGAGGATGATAGCCTTAAGAAAGACGAGCGATGCGCTGAAGGAGGGCGGCTTCGAGCCGCTTTACGAGGGCGGAAGGATCTACGCATACAGGCGCAGATGCGAGGGCGAAAGCCTGGTGGCTATCTTCAATATGACCGCCAAGGAGGCTAAGCTTCCGAGAGCGCTAAAGGTGGAGGGCGAGGTCATAGCCTCGAACTACGACACCCACGGCGACGCACTTCTACCCTTTGAATTTGAACTCATACGAGAGGAGGCGTAAAGCTTTTTTATGATAAGCGAAAGAGAGCTTACCTTCAAGCTTGACACGAGGGCGACCTCGTATATATTCCGCATAACGCCCAAGGGGCATCCCGAGCATATCTACTACGGAAAGAGGCTGCCCGAGGCTGACGCCGATGCGCTAGCCTTAAAGAACACGATAATGCTTGGCACGACCGTCGCCTACGACGGCTCCGACCCCGTCTACTCGCTCGACACGCTTCCCCTCGAATACTCAGGCGTCGGCAAGGGCGACTTCCGCCACAGCCCGATAGAGCTGATAATGCCCGACGGAAGCTTCGTCTGCGACTTTGTTTACGAGAGCCACGAGATGATCAGCGGCAGCCGCACGTCCGCCTCGGGTCTACCCGTTGCTGACGCTGCCGATAGCACGCTTTTGCTAACCTTAGTTGACAAAAAGTATAGAGATATCAAGCTGGTTCTGTCTTATTCGGTGTTCTATGACTGCGACGTCATCACGAGGAGCGCAGAGCTTAAGAACCTTGGCGAGGGTCAGATCTACGTGAGGCGGCTGATGAGCTTTATGATGGATATCCACTCCTCCGACTACGATATGATGACGCTCGACGGCGGCTGGATAAAGGAGATGCATCTCTCCTCCCGTCCGCTCTCGCCCGGCATACACGTCAACGACTCGACGAGCGGCGACTCCTCAAACAGGCATAACCCCGCATTCCTCCTGAAGGCAAAGGATGCGACCGAGCTATACGGCGAGGTCATCGGCTTCAACCTCATTTACAGCGGCAACCACTACTCCGCCGTCGAGGTCTCGAGCCATAAAACGGCAAGAGTTATGTCGGGCATCAATCCCCACTGCTTCCTCTGGAGGCTGAAGGAGGGCGAGAGCCTTGACTCCCCCGAGGCAGTTATGAGCTATTCCGACGAGGGCATCAACGGAATGAGCGATAGGATGCACGCATTCGTAAATTCCCACGTTATACCCGAGGCGTTCAGGCTTAAGGAGCGCCCCGTCGTGCTTAACAACTGGGAAGCGACCTTCTTCAATTTTAACCGTCGCAAGCTCCTAGCCCTTGCGCGGCAGGCAAAAGCGCTAGGCGCCGAGATGTTTGTGCTCGACGACGGATGGTTCGGTCAGAGAAACGACGACACGAGGGGGCTCGGAGATTGGAGCCCTAATGAAAAAAAGCTCGGCGGGTCGCTTAGATCGCTGGCTAAAAAGATAAACAAAATGGGGCTGTCCTTCGGCTTATGGTTTGAGCCCGAATGCGTCAACGAGGACAGCGACCTATACCGCACCCACCCCGACTGGGCGCTGACCGTGCCGGGCAGGGAGCCCTCCTACGGAAGAAATCAGCTGGTGCTTGATCTCACGAGAAAAGAGGTCAGGGACTATATCGTAGAGTCGGTGTCGGCGGTGCTTGACTCAGCGAATATCGAATACGTCAAGTGGGACTACAACCGCCATATAAGCGACGCATTTTCACGCAGCCTGCAAAATCAGGGCGAGCTATACCACAGGTATACGCTCGGCATCTACGACGTCCTCCGGCGGATCTTCCTCGAGAGGCACCCCGAGGTGCTTCTGGAGACCTGCTCGTCGGGCGGCAACCGCTTTGACCTGGGTATGCTCTCCTTCGGAGCGCAGATCTGGACCTCGGACGACACCGACGCAAGAGAGCGCATGGAGATCCAGAGAGGAGCCTACACCTTCTACCCCCAGTCGGCGACGTCGGCGCACGTTTCGATGACGCCAAATCAGCAGACCTTGAGGTCGGCTCCGCTTTCCACCCGCTTCAACGTTGCGGCGTTTGCACCGCTTGGCTACGAGCTTGACCCCTCCGAGCTGACGCCCGAGGAGAGGCGCGAGGTGAAGGAGCAGATAGCCTTCTACAAGGCGCACAGGCGGACGCTGCAGTTTGGCAGACTTATCCGCTACTTCCCGAGGAAGGACGAGCGTGAGAGCTGGCAGGCGGTCGGCGAGGGCGAGATCATCGCATCGGTCTATAACCTTGGCTACTCGGCGAGCCCCGAGCGTGATATCCTCCGCATACACGGAGCTGCGGCGGGCAAAAGATACCGCATGACGACGGTCAAGTCGAGGCTTAAGATAGGGCGCTTCGGCGGCCTCATCAACCATATCAGCCCGATAAGGCTGAAGCCGGACGGCTTTATCCTAAGGTTTATCAACCGACACTTCTCGCTGACCGACGGGTGCGAGGCATACGAGGCGTCGGGCGAGGCACTGAGGGCGGGCATCCCGCTCGCTATGCAGTATAGCGGAACGGGCTACAACTCCGACGTCCGCATCACGGGAGATGCGGGAAGCACACTATATCTCATCGAAGAAGTAAACAATTAATTACATATGAAAGGAAAAGCCATGGAAAAAAACGCAAGAAGAAACAAATATTGCTTTGGTCTTGGCACGCTTGGCAGAGATGCGCTCTACTCTCTCGTAAGCATGTATCTGCTCGTCCATCTGACCGACGTCGTCACGTTTTCTGACGGCGGACTTGCCGTCATCGGCGTTATGCTGACGCTCTTCGGCATCTTTGACGCAGTTATCGACCCCTTTGTCGGTGCGATAGTTGACAACACGAAAACGAGGTGGGGCAAGTTTAAGCCCTGGATCCTTATCGGTATGATCGGGACGGGAGTTCTGACCGTTCTGATGTTCCACAACTTTAAGATGAGCGAGACCTGGCATATAGTGCTGCTCGGCATAACCTATCTCCTCTTCTCCATCTTCTTCTCCTTGAACGACATCGCATACTGGTCGCTCATGCCTGCGATCTCCAAGGACCAGAAGGTGCGCGAGGGCGTCGGAGCATTCGCGAGGATCTGCGCAAACGTCGGTATGTTTGCTATGGTTCTCATCTACCTTTCGGTGCCCGATATGTTTGCCGGCCTTGGGCTTGGCGAGAGAGATGCTTATTTTGTCTTTGCCATCGTCGTAGCCGTAATAATGTGGATCTTCCAGAGCATCACCCTCATCGGCGTCAAGGAGGATCGCACCCAGCTCGTCACCACCGAGCGCACCACCCTCAAGGACCTCTTCCGAGCGCTCTTCAAGAATGATCAGCTGCTCGTGACCGCCATTTCGATGGCGCTCTTTATGATCGGCTACTGCACCACCACCGGCTTCGGCACCTATTACTTCAAGTACGCCTTCGGCGACGAGGGAATGTATATGGTGTTTGCGGCGGTGCTTGCGGTCGCTCAGCTGACGGCTCTCGTGCTCTTCCCTCTCTTCAGAAAGAGATTTACGAGAAAGCAGCTCTACACCGGCTCGATGATAGCCGTAACCGTTTCCTACGTTATCTTCTTCCTCTCCTTTGAGTGGATGCCTCTTATCGTTATCGCAGGTCTCGGAATCTTCTTCGCTCAGGCGTTCATCCAGCTTCTGATGCTGCTCTTCCTCGCCGATGCGGTTGAATACGGCGAATGGAAGCTCGGAAAGAGAAACGAGGCGGCATCCTTTGCCGTCCAGCCCTTTATCAACCAGTTTGGCGGAGCTATCAGCAAGGGCGTCGTATCCTTCACTCTCATTATCTCCGGCCTCAACCTTATCGCAAACGAAATCGGCCTCTACCCCGACAGGGAGGCTGAGATAGTTGCGGGCATCCCCGACTGGTCGATCTGGGTGATGAAGATATCCATGATGATCCTTCCCCTCGTATGCATCGTCATCGGCTTTATATTATATATGAAGAAATTCAAGATCGACGAGGAGATGTACGCCACCATAGTCAAGGATCTTGAGGCAAGAAACGCCGAAGGATCGAAAGCCGAGGGCGCCTGCGCCTGCGAGGAGGCGCCCTCCGAGTGTGACTGCTCTGTAAAGGCGGAATAACCATGGCAGATATGAGCTTTAAGCTTAAGGAGGGTCTTTTGCTCGGAACGGCAACCGCCGGAGCGCAGATCGAGGGCGGCGACACTAACAGCAACTGGGCTCGCTTCAGCGCCGAGGGCAAGATAGCCGACGGGACGAGCATCCTGCGTGCGACCGGCCACTGGGAGAGATGGCGCGAGGACTGCGAGCTGATGGCAAGGATGGGTATGCAGATCTACCGCCTCGGCATCGAGTGGTCGAGGATAGAGCCGAAGAGGGGCGAGTTTTCCGAGGAGGCGCTAAAGAGATACCGCGAGGAGATCCTTTATCTTGGCGAGCTTGGCATCAAGCCCCTCGTCACCCTGCATCACTTCACACATCCCTTATGGTTTGAGGATCTTGGCGGCTTTACCTCAAAGGAGGCGCCCGACCTCTTTATGCGGTACGTAGAGCGGGTTATTGACGCTATCGGTGACGTGGCGGCGGAGTACATCACCATAAACGAGCCGAACGTCTATGCGACCAACAGCCTCTTTTACGGTCAGTGGCCGCCCGAAAAAAGGTCGATGGGTGCGCTCGTCAGAGCGTTTACGAATATGACCGCCTGCCACGTGAGGGCGTACGAATACATCCACGACAGGCGCCGCGAGATGGGCTACGACGACACCAAGGTCGGATTTGCAAACCATCTGCGCATCTTCGAGCCGAAGAATAAGAAAAACCCCTGGCACAGACTCTGCGCCCGACTTTCTGAATGGCTCTTCCAGGGAGCTATAACCGAGGCTATGATGAGCGGCAGCTGCCGCTTCCCCGTCGGGCGGGCGAAGGGAGTGAGGAAGGGAAAATACTACGACTTCATCGGCATAAACTACTACTCTCGTAGCACCGTTTCGGGTATTGCGGACGGAGTGCGTGAGGGCTGCTTCAAGAACGACCTCGGCTGGGAGATCTACCACGAGGGGCTGATCGAGCTTGCAAGGCGCCTCGGCGATAAGTACGGCGCACCCGTCTACGTCACCGAAAACGGCACCTGCGACAACACCGACGCCTTCCGCCCCCTGTTTATCTACGAGCAGCTGAAGGCAATTTCCGAATCCGACAACCCCATTGAGCGCTACTACCACTGGAGCTTCGTCGATAACTTCGAATGGAAGGAGGGAGAGAGCGCACGCTTCGGCATCGTCCACGTCGACTACGAGAGCGGCGAGCGTACGGTCAAGGCGAGCGGCAGGCTCTACTCCGAGATCATAAGGAGCGGCGGCGTCAGCGAGGAGGTCTACCGCGAGCTGGTAGAGCCATGTAAGTATCACTACTGATAGCTCTGTCAACAGATCTTTATTATTATCAAAGCAAAGCACCCGAAGCGGTATAAGCCGCCTCGGGTGCTTTTGTTATTTGGCCTTTACATTTCACTGTCCCGACCGATGGTGGGAGAGTGAGGCTCATATATAACCTACCTCAATGAGAGAAGGGCGGATCGCCCACTCAGACGAAGGAAAGCAGATAGTCTGCCGACTGGTCGAGCAGATCCTTGAAGATAGGTCTGCCGTTTATCTCAAGAAGGAGAGTTCCGTCGTAGCCATCCGCCTTCATACGGTTAAGCAGCGTGTCAAGGGGGATAACGCCCTTGCCCATCTCGGAGGAGCGGAGGGGAGGAAGATAGGATCTGATTATCCTGCCGTAGTCGTGCGCCTCCCAGTCCTTGACGTGACAGTGAACGATGCGGTCCTTCATCACCTCGTATGCCTCGAGGACGTCGTCCTTTACGCAATAGAAGTTGCCGGTGTCGAGGACGAAGCCGAGCTCCGGCACGGAATCTATGATATATTTACAGTCACGGATGTAGGAGTCGGCCCTCTGGGCGACAGACTGATTTTCGATAGTTACCTTAACTCCCGAGCCCTTGGCATACTCCGCCATAGCGCCGTAGCCCTCAACCATCATCTCGCGCTGAGCGTAGAACTCCTCCTCGGTGTCGGCGCTCGTCACCATAGGGGCGAGCATGATCTTTCCTACCCCCAGCTCGGAGAGAGTGTCGATAAAGCCCTTGACCTTGGCGGTGTTCTCCTTGAGGGCGGCGCCCTTTGCGGTGATGAAATCCGAGGTGGCGACAAAGCAGGTGACGCCCATGCCGCTCGCCGTCATACGGCCGTAGTAGTCCTTAAGGGTGGTGTCCTCAAGCTCAGACTCAATGACGTCAACGGCGGCAATACCCTTTTCGTGATAGAGCCTCAGAGCCGCATCAAAATCCTGGAAGTCCTCAAGCTTTTTTGCGTGGACGGAATACACAGAAATAGAAAATCCCATCGAAATATACCTCGCTATGTAAATAATTGTTTTCAAATATCGCCGTATTTCTTCATCGCCTTCCAAAATCCGGCATAGGTTCGGTAGCCGACGTAGGAGGCGACCTCGGACAGCGACATATCCGAGGAACAGAGGAGGCGGCGAGCCATAGCTATCCTCGTTTTAGTCAGGTGATCGCGGAAGCCGTCGCCCGTATATTCAAGGACGAGCCGCTCAGCCTGCCGCTCGGAAAGATGGAGAAAGTCGGCAAGATCCGAGAGCATTACGCCCTCGCCATACCTGTTTGAGAAGAACTCATGGATGAGGAAGCGATAGTCGCCTATGCGGTTTACCTCTATTCCCTCCCCACAGAGAAAGCTGCGGCAAAGGATGGTGATAAAGGCGCACACACCCGTGTGATCACCGCTCTCGCGGCATCGGTCGATCTCACAGGAAAACTCGGAGAGCAGCGCCTGCCCGACGTCAAGCACCTCAAAGTCTTCTACCGGTGCGTCTATCTGAAACGCCGTTTGCTCGCCTCCGTCGACGTCACCGACGCCTGCGTGAAAGACCCCGCTCGGGATAACGAGCATACTGCCGCTCCTGACCTCGAGCACCTCGTCGCCGACACGGTATTTCATATCCTCGCCAAGGATAAGATGCACCTCTGCGTAGTTATGCCTGTGCATCCTCTTGGTCACCAGCTTTTTATCGTAGAAGCCGTTTTGCAAAAAGACCTTGGTTCCCCCCTTGCCAAAGGGAAGGGTGATCTCGTTATACATACACATTTCCTATTCCGACATTAAAAATTTCCTAATGTCAAAATTATATATTGTATTTCCATATTTTTATGCTACAATTATATTATACCACCAAGGCATTCAATGTCAAGTGGGTAAATACTTATCTTCAGGCTAAGCTATTATAAAAACCGAAAGGAAAACAATATTATGATGAAGTTTGAAGGCATTATGCCCGCTCTCGTTACCCCCCTTAACGAGGATCAGTCTGTCAACGTAAAGGTTCTTAAGGATCTGCTCGAGTATCAGCTTGCACACGGCGCTGACGGCTTTTACGTAGGCGGCGCTACCGGCGAGGGCATCAACCTCAAGACCGAGGAGAGAATGATCCTTGCAGAGGAGTCGATGGCTACCGTAAACCACAGGAAGCCCATCATCATCCAGGTTGCGGCATACGATTTCAACGACGCAATCCGTCTTGCTAAGCACGCTGAGTCCATCGGCGCTGACGCCATCTCGGCAACTCCCCCTCTCTTCTTCAAGTATGACGAAAACGACATCTACAACTACTACAAGGCTCTTGCGGACGCAGTTCACATCCCTATGATGATCTACTACAATCCCGCAGCAGGCTTCAACATCACCGCTAACTTCGCAGCCAGAATGTTCGAGGTAGACAACATCACCGCCATCAAGTGGACCAGCCCGAACTACTACGAGATGATCCGCCTTAAGGACCTCACCCACGGCGAGATGAACGTCATCAACGGTCCTGACGAGATGCTCCTTATGGGTCTTAACGCAGGCGCTGACGGCGGTATCGGAACCACCTACAACGTTCAGCTTGAGAACATCAAGGCGATCTACGAGAACTTCAAGGCAGGCAATATCAAGGCCGCTCAGGAGGCTCAGATCCTCGCTGACCGCGTTATCCACGCTATCATCAAGCACAGAACCATCCCCGCTACCAAGGTAGTGCTTGAGGCTATGGGCTTCGCAGTAGGAAATGCGACCTTCCCCATGACCAGATACACCCCCGAGCAGAAGGCGGAGATCGTCAAGGGCGTCATCGAGGCAGGTCTCGTCATCTGATCCACTGTCGGATAGGCAAAAACACAGTCAATTTGAGTGCGGAGAGTGATTTTCCGCACTCTTTTTTCGGTTTTTTGAAAAAACATTGAAATATCCCGTCCGCTGTGCTACAATTACATTGTATATACGTGCATACGCACCACACGCCGGCGCACGCAAGAGATCCGTGGCATACCGCCACCGCTGACCATCATAAGGAAAGGAGAACGACGTGGAAAAAAACAACCTCAAGGCATGGCTATACCTCGCCCCGGCGATCATCTTCCTCGGCGTCTTTTTAGTCTATCCGCTCGTTGACGTCTTTATCTACTCGTTTGAGGAGGGCTTCAACTCAGCCTCACAGACCTATCTCGGTATAGGCCTCTACAACTATTCCTACGTCCTGAGAGACCCGTATTTCCTCAAGGCGCTCGGAAACACCTTTATTCTCGTGTTTATCACCGTGCCGCTCTCGACGCTCCTCGCCCTCTTGATCTCGCTCGGGCTGTCCTCCATCAAGTGGCTGAGAAAGCTGTTTCAGACTATATATTTTCTCCCTTACGTAACGAACACGCTGGCGGTCGGCCTCGTATTTATGATCCTGTTCCAGAAGACGCCGTATACCGACGGTCTGGTAAACTACGTCCTGTCCTGGTTTGGCGTCCAAGCGATAGACTTCATCGCAGGCCCCTATTGGGCAAAGATGCTCGTGCTTTCGCTTTACACCATCTGGACGGTCCTGCCCTTTAAAATTCTCATACTGACGAGCGCACTCGCCTCTGTCGACGAGACCTATTATCAGGCGGCGAGGATCGACGGCACGGTCGGCGCAAGGATGTTTACGAGAATAACCCTGCCGATGATATCCCCCTCGCTCTTCTATCTTATCATCACGGGCTTTATCGGAGCCTTTAAGGCGTACAGCGACGCCGTCGCCCTCTTCGGAACGAACCTTAACTCCGCAGAGATGAACACCATCGTCGGCTATATCTACGATATGCTCTACGGCGACGGAGGAGGCTACCCCTCCTTTGCATCGGCGGCGGCAATAATCCTGTTCGTCATCGTGCTTACGATAACCTCGATAAATCTCATCGTTTCAAGAAAGACGGTGCATTACGGAGGAGGTGTCGGAAATGCTTAACTCCTCGACAATTAAAACGAAAACGGCAGATGAATACCGTGCCGAGGCAAAGAGAGCCCGCATCGTCGGCGGCCTTAAGACTGCGGGCGTCTACACGATGCTTACGCTCTGGGCGATAGCCGTGCTCTTCCCCTTCTTCTGGATGCTCCTGACGTCCTTCAAGACCTTCGGCTCCTATAACGCCGAGCGCATCCCCTCCTTTATCATCAGGCATGCGACCCTTGATAACTATATTTCCGCCTTCACCGAGGTCAACCTCGGAGGATATATCCTCAACACCCTCGTCTTTACCGTAGTTACGACCTTACTTATGGTGGTCGTCAGCGTGCTTGCGGCTTACGCCTTCTCACGCCTTAATTTCAAGGGCAAGGAGATAGTTTTCACGCTGTTCTTAGCGCTGATGATGATCCCCTCCGAGCTTGTAGTCATCACGAATTTCGTTACCATCACCGAGATGGGCCTGCGCAACACCTTTACAGGTCTTATCCTCCCGTCGGTAACGAGCATATTCTATATCTACCTTTTACGCGAGAACTTCTCGCAGATACCCGACAACCTCTACCTTGCGGCAAAGGTGGACGGAACGGGCGACCTCAAATATCTTTGGCGCGTGGTGCTTCCGATCTGCAAGCCAACCGTCATAACCGTGCTTATCCTCAAGGCTATCGAATGCTGGAACTCCTTCGTCTGGCCGAGGCTCATAACCGACAACGAGGCTTATTTCCTGATCTCTCAGGGTATACAAACTATCCGTGAGTCAGGCTTCGGGCGAGAGAACGTCCCCGCTATGATGGCGGCGGTCGTCATCGTTTCGCTGCCGCTGATCGTCCTCTTCATCATCTTCCGCAACAAGATCATGGAGGGCGTTGCGAGAGGAGGCTCAAAGGGTTAATATGAAAAGAATTGTTTGCATTTTGCTCTGTTTGTCCATGCTGATAGGCTCGGCGTTTATCCTCTCCTCCTGTCACGGCAAGGTGGCTCTGCCCGAATTCCATATGCCGGAGTTCTTTGATAGCGACAAGGAATACGAGATAGTTTTCTGGGCTAAGAACGAGAACCACAAGGAGCAGCAGGAGGCTTACCGTGCGGCGGTAAGTGCGTTCGAGGCGCTTTATCCCAACATAAGCGTCACCCTGAAGATGTACACAGACTATAACCGCATCTACCGCGACGTTATCACGAATATCGGCACCGGCACGACGCCCAACGTCTGCATCACCTACCCCGACCATATTGCGACCTACAACACGGGCGACAACGTCGTCGTTGCGCTCGACGAGCTGATCTCGGACGAGAGATTTGGCCTCGGGGGCTCGGAGCTGCGCTTTGACGGAGTGGATAAGGACGAGATAGTTTCCGCCTTCCTTGAAGAGGGTAAGATCGGCGGCGAGCAGTTTGCCCTGCCCTTCATGCGCTCGACCGAGGCGTGCTACATCAACGTTGACCTCGTTGAGAAGCTCGGATATCCCCTGCCCGACGTGTTGACCTGGGACTTCGTATTTGAGGTCTCACGGGCGGCTATGAATTACGGAAAGCACACCGAGACCGACAAAAAGGGCAACGAGGTCGAGGTCTACGACCTCAACGGCGACACCGTGCTTATCCCCTTCATCTACAAATCGAGCGACAATATGATGATCCAGTATCTGAAGCAGGCGGGAGCCGACTACTCGACCGAGGACGGCGACATCCTACTTTATAACGACACGGCTAAGGAGCTGATAGGAAAGGTCATCGACGGGACCGAGATCGGTGCGTTTTCCACCTTCTCTGTCGTCAGCTACCCCGGAAACTTCCTTAACGCCGGTCAGTGCATCTTTGCGGTGGACTCCACCGCCGGAGCGACCTGGATGGGCGCAGACGCACCTCACATCGACGTTTCCGCAGATGCGCTCGTTGACTTTGAGCTTAAGGTAATGGCGGCGCCGCAGCTCGACCCCGAGGAGCCGCAGCTGATCTCTCAGGGCCCGTCCGTCTGCGTCTTTAACAAGACCGACCCCGGTGAGGTGGTTGCCTCCTGGCTCTTTGCTCAGTTCCTCTTAACGAACGACGTCCAGATATCCTATGCCAAGACCGAGGGCTACATCCCCGTGACGAGCGCTGCGCTCGAGGATGCAGAATACGTCGACTACCTCTCAAGGAGAGGCGAGGAGCATCCGACCGACCTCTACCTGCCTGCGAAGATAGATGCGGCGAGGGTCATGCTCGATAACATTGACAACACCTTCGTTACCGCCGTATTTAACGGCTCGGCATCGGTGAGAAACGCTGCGGGCGGTCTTATTGACGAGGCTGTCAAGGCGGTCAACAGAAAGCAGGACACCTCCCCTGAGGCGATCGACAGAATATACGAAAAGCTCGTCGCACAGTATCATCTCGACCAGATAATGCCCGACGTAGGCGAGGAGGACGGTGAGGGCGGCCTCACGGTCAAAAACCTCGGTCCGATGCCTGCGGAGTCTATCATTCTCATCGTTACGCTCGTCGTGATTTGGGCGATGCTTGGCGGCTCTGTTCTGATTGTCTATCTAAAAAAACTAAGACAAAAGTAGGCTTATACCTTGACACAGAGGTACATAAAGTGTATAATTAGTGTCGATGGTAAAAAAACCAAACAACCACTTTAAAAGGAGAAAACAACAATGAAAAAGCTTACAGCACTTCTTCTCGTAGTCATCCTCGCTTTAGGCATGCTTGCATCCTGCGAGACCTCCGATCCTTCCAAGAAGTCTGAGGGTGTTCTGACCTACGCTGAGTACGTAGCAGCAGAGCTCGAGACCGAGGTAGTTATCGAGGCTTACATCCAGGCCGTTCAGGCATATAACGAGCAGTATGGCAACACCTCGCTTTACCTCGCTGATCCCGACGGCGGTTATTTCGTTTACAGATATGCATGCACCGCTGAGGAGTATGCAAAGCTTACCCGCGGCACCAAGGTTAAGGTTACCGGAACCAAGACCGAGTGGGGCGGATGGGTTGAGATCGCAGAGGGCACCGCAAAGGTTGAGGTTATTGACGAGCCTCACTGGGTATGGAGCGCACTTGACGTTACCGATAAGATCGGCACCGACGAGCTTCTTGACAATCAGAACCGCCTTTGCGCATTCAAGGGCATGGAGATCGTTTCCATCAGCCCCAAGGGCGGCAGCTTCGGCGACGATATCTACGTTACCGCTAAGCTTGGCGAGAACCAGATAGACTTCTGCGTTGAGGCTGACCTCACTAACGCTGAGTCCGACCTCTACAAGATGTTCACCGCTGAGAGCGGCGCACTCAAGGTTGGCGACGTTGTTGACATCGAGGGCTATCTCGTAGTATACCAGAACGCAGCTAACCCCCACGTTACCAAGATCGTTAAGAAGTAATTCTCATAGATCAATAGAAAAAAGAGCCGACGTGTCGGCTCTTTTTCTTTCTCCGCTCTTGCCCCGCAAGCTCATAACGTTGAGCGTAAGCGAAACTCATAACGCTTGCTTCTGCAAGCCCATAACTCAAAAAAAGGCTCCGCCCTTCCCTCTCGGGTGGCGGAGCCTTTTTTATTGCCTTTATCCTTTGACCGTCGGTCGAGCCCTCCGAGGCGCCTGTCGCTTCGACGGGGCTATGCCGACCGCTCGGGGGATAAATTACTTTTTCTTGTTCTTGGGCTTTCTGATGCGGTTGAGCTGCTTGTTCATCTTAAGGAGCTCCTCCTTGGTGAAGCTGATGTTCGCCATGCCCATCATAGAGCTGAGACGGAGAACGGTGAAGCCGCCCATCATCTGCATCATACCCTCGCCGATCTCAAAGCCTGCAGCCGTTGCCTTGCCGTCCTTGTTCTTGGGCATCTTCTTTTTGATCTTCATCATCGTGGAGATGAACCAGAGCTTGCCCCAGAAGGAAGCCATGATGTCGGAGATCTTGTCGTTAAGAGAGAATCTGCCCTCGGGTGCATCGACGTCAAACCAGTTAAGGATAGCGCCCTGCTCCTTGAGAACGTAGTCCATATTTCTCTCGTCTACCTTCTTGAAGAAGCTCTCATCACGGTATTCGCCTGCGATGGCAACGACGTTGCTCTCGCCTACGTTAGGAAGCTCGAAGTAGAAGAAGGGGAGATCGCCCTTTGCCTGCTTGCCGACCGACTCGCCGTTTACAAATAGCTCGACCTCGGGGAGGTTAGAATATACGGTGACCTTGGTGAGATCCTCGTGGCGGCAGACGTATCTCTTGCCGCAGATGTGAAGCACGGGCTCGTCGGAGAGCCAAGCCTTGTAAGCATAGAAGGAATCCTTCTTATACTTTCTGTCCATCGTCATAAGACCCTTATGGTTCTGTCCGTTTTCGCCGCCCTCTGCTCTTGCGTCTGCGCCGAAGTCAAACATATTCCATACGTGGGTCGCCCACATATAAGGACGGACTGCAAACTGCTTGATAAGCTCCTCGTGATAATAAGCCTGATACTCCTCGGTGTAGTCGCCCTGAGCGGGGTTAGGAGTGTGCCAATCGAGAGCCTCGCAGCCATACTCGGAGCAACCGATCGGAATGTTCGGGTGCTTCTCGTGGAACTTATCGAACCAGGGGCCGTTCATAGTAGTGTCGCCGCCGTACCAGCCGAAGTAATGGTTGTAGGAAACGACGTCGGGGATCTGAACGTAGGGATCGTCCATCGAGCACATAGAGACGCAGGCGATGGTGGTCTTTCTCGTCTTGTCCATCTCGTGTGCAAGATCGTTTAAGATCCTGTGGTTCTCGAGCAGATCCTCGGTGGAGCCGGAGATGGTGATCTCATTCGAGAGACCCCAGACGACGATGGAGGGGTGGTTATAGTTCTGGGTGATGAGCTCCTTCATCTGGCTGACAGTGTTCTCGCGTCCGCCGGGCATATGCTTCGAGATGTAGGGGATCTCTGCCCAAATGACCTGGCCGTACTCATCGCAAAGGTCGTAGAAATACTCGTCGTGCTGATAGTGAGCAAGGCGGATGGTGGTTGCGCCAACCTCGCAGATAAGCTCCATATCCTCCTTGTGATGCTCAGGGAGAAGAGCGTTTCCTACTCCGAGCCTATCCTGATGGCGGGATACGCCGCGGAGGGGATACTCCTCGCCGTTGAGGATGAAGCCGCGCTGAGAATCGATCTCGTAGGTGCGGCAGCCGAAGCGATAGGTGACCTCGTCGATCTCCTCTCCGTCCTTAACGATAGCGACCTTAGCCGTGTAGAGATAGGGGTCGCGGCGTGCGTGCCAGAGGTGAGCCTCGCCGATGTCCAGCTTGACCGTGGACTCCTCGGTGAGAGCCTCGGCAACCTTGTTGCCCTCCTTGTCAAGGATGACGTAGCTGATCCTGTCAGACTCGCCCTTGTTGGAGAAGGTCTTGATCTCTACCTGCCATGCGCCCTCGCCCTTTTCGGGGGTGATCATAACGCCTCTGCCACCGAAGTAGTCGAGGTCGAAGTGAACGTCGTTTACAGCAACGATATTTACGTCACGGTAAAGACCGCCGTAGAAGGTGAAGTCTGCCATCTGGGGGTAGACCTCTTCGTTAGGGGAGTTGTCGACGATGACGGAAATGTCGCAGGACTCGCCGAGCTTGTCGGTGATGTCAACACGCCAGGTGGAGTAGCCGCCGTCGTGGTGTGCAAGCTTTTCGCCGCCGACAAAGACGTCGGCAGAGGAGTTTGCTCCCTTGATCTCAAGATAGTAGCGATCAGCTGCGGGAAGCTCGGACTTAAAGAGCTTCTTAGAGTAGAGGCAGGGGCCGCGGAAATAGTCGTTTCCGCCGTCGAAGCCGTCCTCGGCGTTCCAGGTGTGGGGGAGGTTTACCGCTACGGCACCCTCGGATGCCATAGGATCCTGGCAATTCTTAATGAATTTCCAGCCCTCGTTGATATTAATAACGTTTCTCATTTATTTCTCCATTCTGCCGCCCGCGGGCGACTGTGCATGATCTATATAATTATACTAAACAAATAGATGCATGTCTATAAGCAAAGAGAGAACTCTTTGTAAACAAACTTTAAAAGGTGCCCGATAAGCAAGCTTCTTATCGGGCACGGATATGTGAAGTAATGAAGCTTATGCCTCAACGGATGCGTCTGCCTCAACTGCCTTGCGAGCGTCGAGATCATCCTGCATCTTAGCGAGAGTCTTCTTGTCGAGGTTGTAGATAAGTGCAAGACCTACGAACTGAAGAACTGCGGCGATAAGGAAGAGGACTGCAACAAGCACACGAAGGTTTACAGCAACCTCGAAGCTATATGCGGTAACGTCGATGCTCTCTACGCCGGTGTTGGGGTCGATCATGTTGTTAACGTAACCGAGGCAGCCCATGATGAGAAGCGCAACTGCGGGGCCAACGCCCTGAGCCAGCTTTCTGAAGAAGGAGTGAAGCGAATAAACGACGCCCTCCTCGCGCTTGCCGGTCTTCCACTCGTTGTAGTCGATAGCGTCGCCCATCATAGCCCACGAAACGGTGGAGTAGATGCCGAGGCCGAGAGAGTAAACGAGCTGAGCAAGGATGTAGATGACAAGATCAACACCGGTGCTGCCGGGGGTGATGATGAAGAGAAGAAGGCCGCCGACGATGGAAGCAAGCGCACCTACAACGGAGAGCTCCTTCTTACCGTACTTGGTAACCATCTTACGAGCAAGGGGAGTAAAGACAACGATCGGGATCATAGCGAAGAGCTGGACGATACCCGAGATCTGAGCGTTCTTGAAGTAGATCTGGAATACAACGGAAACCGCAGTAGTAGCACCCTGCATACCGATGAACATACCCATAGCAGCGAGAGTTGCGCCAACTGCGGGACGGTTCATAACGAAGTTCTTAAGAGCCTCAAGAACGTTGAACTTAGGCTGATCCTCGTTGACCTTAACGGTCTCCTCAACACGGATCTCGGTGTTCTTGATCATGAACTGGAAGCAAAGGAAGCCAAGGGCGCCCATGACGAGAGCCGCAACGAATACCATGTAGCCGTTGAGAGAGCCGTCAGCATTGTACATGATGAAGGGGAGGATAACCATGGGAAGCATGTTTCCTACCATCGAGCCGATAGAACGCCAAGCGGAGAGCGAAGCTCTATCTGCGGGCTCCTTCGAGATGAGCGAAAGGAGCGAGCCGTAAGGAACGTTTGCGATCGTGTAGAATGCATCCCAGATAACGTAACCTGCGATAAAGATGATAAACTTAGCCCAGGTGGGAGCGGAGGGGAAAGGAAGGAAGCAGCATGCTCCACCTACGATAAGTCCGATCGAGCCGAACCAGATGTACTGGAGGAACTTGTTTCTCTTATACTTTCTGTTGTCTGCGTCGATGATAGAGCCGATAAGGGGATCGTTGATAGCATCCCAAACCTGAACTATAACGAGAAGCAGAGAATACCAAAGACCCATACCCATAACCTGAGTCCAGAAGAGCGCCATAGTGCCCTTCAGTGCAAAGCTCATGTTACAGCCAAGGTCGCCGGCTGCGTAAGCAAGGCTATCACGCATACCAAACTTGCGCTTGCCGTTTTCATCAAGCTGAATCTGTTTAGCCATTTTGAAAAAACCTCTCTTGTAGATTATTTTGCAATTTGCCAATGGATATTTTAACACACGCACGTACTTAAGTAAAGGGGGCAAAAAGAAACTACTGTGACACTATGTCTAAAAAATATTCATATCATTTTATGAATAAAGGACAAAGTTTAGTAAAAATCAACTAGAAATGGATTTTAAAACCAATATTTTTGTAAAGTCTTGACAAAATATAGATACTATTGTATAATGTTCTAAGACGAAAACAAGCAAGTGAGGTGGATGCCAATGTATAAAATTTGCAAGACCGAGCGCAGCGCTAACAGACAGAAGCTTATCGAAAACACGCTTTTTGAGATGATGAAGAAAAGGCACTTCGACGACATCACCGTAACCGACCTTTGCGAGGAGCTGAAGATGCCGAGAAAGGCCTTTTACCGTTATTTTGACGGTAAGGATGCGGCTCTTATGGGCTTTATCGCAAGAAATCTCTCGTCTTACAGCGACACCTACACCGCCACCCACGGCGCCCGCTCGCTCTTTAAGGAGCTTGAGGAGTTCTTCACCTTCTGGGAGACGAAGTCCGAGCTGCTCGAGGTGCTCAACAGAAGCGGAAAGCTGATGGAGGTCATGCGTCTATCGCTTGAGGTCTCCATAAGCTCGATGGTCAATCTCGACAGGCTCTTGCCCGACGAGGAGGAATCGATGCGTGAGAGAGTCTACCGTTTTGCGATAGGCGGCCTCGTTTCTATAATGCTCGACTGGTTTGAAGAGGGCTTCAAGACGCCTAAGAGCGATATAACTAAGCTCGCCGTCAGAATACTGACTAAGCCCCCCTTCCCTTCGCTTTCAAAGATAGGTATATCCGACGTTTGATCCTTTATTTGGAAATAATCGTTTACATTTATGCGCCGCTTTTATATAGAGCGGCGCTTTTTTCGTTATGGTTTTGAAAGGATAAATAGCCAAGACAAAGTGAGGGATACAAATAAAAAAGAGAGCCGATCGGATAAAAACCGAGAAGCTCTCTTTTGTCAGCCCGACGACGATATGCCGAGCGTAGATCTTTGGTGTATGCTTTCGCTTGGCGCTGTGCGTCAGATCTTTGAATAACCGAAGCCGTTGACGAGTGCGTCGATCCTTTTACCGGCCTTGCACATGGGGCATTCGTGAGCGGGATAGGAGGTGTAGCCGTCGAGATCGGCAGTGTCAAACGCAGAGTTGACGGTTATTCCCGCACAGGTCTTCTGAGATGCGAAGATAGCCGCAATGCCCGCAACCTCGCCGCCGTAATATCTGATAGCCTCGATAGCCGAGCCCGTGGTATAGCCCGTGGTGACCGATGCGGCAAGGATAAGCACGTGCTTGCCCTCGATCATATACTTCGTGTTGTCACGGAAGATGATCTGGCTGCCGGAAACACGCTCGGGAGTCACGACGTAGATGGTCTGGTGAGCGTTCATATTCATATAGTTGCCCTTGGTGAGCTCCTCGGCGATGCAGGTGCCGATGACCTCCATACCGTCAAGGCAAAGAATGGTGTCAACGATGGTGTTAAGATTGTAGTAGCTGACCAGCTCGGCAGCAACTGCCTTAGCCTCCGAAAGCCTCATCTTCTGCGTAGTGACGTCTATGTAGTAGTTGATGTGCGAATGGTTGGTCGCAAAGTGACCGTTTGAAACTCTGAGGAGCAGATTGGCTCTCTTGGTTCTGATCTTATAAGCGTTATCGGTTGGCATAGTTGTCTCCTTTCGGCGCATCCTTTGCGCCCTTTGGCTATATTTTACACTAAATGGATATGTTTGTCAAGAAAAAGTAGCTTGAGCCTGCGCAGCTTGTGCTACAAGACTCCCGGAATTATTCAGGCACGGCAACGCTCTTTTATATACGTATGAAGTCGAGTTATGCATATTTGTGTCGGATAGAGAGATAAAGCGGAGGGGTTTTGACAATCTTAGTTGTCATATTATGCCTTGATTTCCGCATCTTCAGAGGGCGAAGGGGTTGCATCGATCGCAAGCATTATCTCTCTTTCGACCTTGTGCGCCCTCGTTACGACGACCTGGAAGAGCACCAGCACGCCGACCATAATTGCGGCAGCGATGCCAAAGGCGGGGGCGTAGCTGCCGGTTTTATCAAAGTAAAGATTTAACACGGGTCCGCCGAGAGCGTAGCCCGCCGTGTTTACGGACACAAAAAGCCCCAGCACCTTGTCAAAGGACTTGGCACCGAAAAGATCCGAGGCGTAGATGGGCAGCATTATCGTTTCGAGCGGGAGGGCGAAGGAGCAGACGATCGAGTAGACGAGCGCAAGAGCAATGCCGAGGGGGCTCGAATCGATCACCATAAGCAACGATGCCGACACGACCGCAACCGCCATACAGCAGCTTGAGGTGGCACGCAGACCGAACCTGTCGTATAAGAAGCCTGTGAGGAACTTAGCGGCGGCTAAAACGAGCGAATGGAAGCTCATTATATTCTTGACCGTGTCGGGGTCGATGCCCACGTCGCCGAAATGAGCCGCACTGACGCCCCAGATGCCCTGGAGGATAAAGCCCGAGAAGAATATACAGACCAGAATGCACCAGAAATAATCCTTTTTAAGCGCCTCGCTAAAGGATATGCCCACCCAGTCCTTGCCTCGCTTTTTCTTACCCTTTGCGACTTCGCCTGCGGGATCGGGAAGAGGCGAGCGGCTGGGAGAGTCCTTAAAGAATATCAGAAGCAAAACTGCAACCGAGGCGAGGATGGCGGCAACGATGAGATACGCCGTTTTATAGCCGTCGGCGCCCGAGGAGATGATGGGCGAGATGATCTGGAAGGAGAGTGCACCGCCGACGCCGTTTGAGGCGAGGATGGCGCCCATTATAGTTCCCTTGTTTTCCTTACACCACCTCGTGACGACGTAGCCGACCATCGTAGTCGTCGTCCAGGAGAGTCCGATGCCGAGAAAGACGCCTGCGAGGTAGATGACCCAGACGTTTGGCGCAAAGGCGTAGAGGAGCGTGGAGATGATAAGAGATCCGAAGCCTGCAACGATAAGCCTTTTCGGGCCGAATTTAGCAACGAGGAAGCCGAAAAAGACGTTTACTATCGCCGTTGCAACGTATCGGCAGCTGTCGGTCACCGAATATACGCTGCGGTCAATGCCCAGCTTTTCCGTGACGGGCACGATAAACAGGCTCTTCGGCGAGGAGCAGAAGCCCAGCGCAACGAAAACCATCAAGAAGCACAGGCCGATGACGACCCATTTATAGTCGAGGCGGCTTTCTTTTTTGTTTTGTTCCATTTGCCTTTACCTTCCTTTTTGCTTTGCGTATAGTATTATAGCACTGCCCTGCCGCCTTGTCAAGAAAGGATCGGCAGCGATAGGCAGACAGAGACAGGGCGGCGGACGCAGGCGGGGCGGCAGACGCAGGCAGGGCGGCAGACGCAGGCAGGGCGGCAGACTCAGACAGGGCGGCAGACGCAGGCAGGGCGGCAGACTCAGACAGGGCGGCAGACTCAGACAGGGCGGCGGACAGAGACAGATCGACAGACGGATAAAGCCACCGCCTGCGCACCGTGGCGACGAAAAGCAAGCCTTTGCAAATAAAATGCGAGACAGATCCAATGAGCCTTTTTAGATAATAGATGTGCGAAGGGGCGATATCGCCGATAAAAGAAAGGGGGAGGGATGATCTCGCCTTTGCGGGAGAAAAGAGCGGCTCCTTCGTGGGGAGCCGCTCGGGTTCATATTTGGTTTTTCGCCCGATGCGGGCGATCAGCCGATCATCAGTTGCCGGTGATGGTGACGGTGGTTTCGGGCTTGACGTCAACGTAGACGTATGCCGAGCCATCGCTGTTCTTCCTTATCTCGTAGGTGTTGGTTCCGTCGGTGGCAGAAGCCCAGGTTGCGGGAACCTTGACCTTGATGGTAAGGGGCATCGTGTAGATCTCGTCGTTCTCGTTGTCGGTGAGGCTGACGGTGATCCTGCCGGTTGCGGCGTCGTAGCTGTGGGTGACCTTAGAGGTAGACCACTCGTGATAGTACATGGTTGCGTCGGAATACTGTGCTATCCAGAGCTCGTCGCCGTACTCTACCGCATGCTTGAAGAGCTCCTCGCCCTGACCGAAGGTGATCATATGACCGCCCTGATTCTCAACTGCGGAGTTAAGAGTTTCGGTGATAGCGTGGATGCAGTAGGAGACCCAGCCCTTCCTCTCGACTGCGGAGTCGATATAGCCCTTCCAATCCGAGATGTCGCGGTTTACGTCCTCTGCCTTAATGCCGAAGGACTTAACGTCCTTTCTCTTGGCGATGTTGGCGAAGAAGGATGCCTGATATATACCGTTGTTAAGCGCATCGGATGCGCCGGTGTTACGGGAGCCGATGTAGGTGAGGCTTGCGAGAGCCTCGTCCTTGACCTTGTTCCAATAGGTTCCGTGGCCGAGGATCTGGGTTCCCGCGGGGACGGTCATAGAGCATTCAACGACTGCAATAACGGTTCCCTTCGGGATGACGTTGCCGCTGATCTCAGCGTTGGTTGCAATGGGAGTTCCTGCGGGGATGGTGAGCTTGACTGACGCAAGGTCGATCTCGGTTGCGGAGTTTACGGTGTACTTGGTCCTGCCGCTGTCGTCCGTGGTGCCGGTGGTGCTGACGGCGGTGTCGCTGACGAGCCTTACGAGATGGCCGCGAAGGAGGATATTAACGTCCGACTTGGTAGCCTTGGTGCTGCCAGTCACGGCGATGCCGGGCATAACGAAGGTCTCGGACATGGAGCCGAGGTCACCGAAGAGATCCTGGACGATCTGGATAGAGCCGTACATCTCGGCGCTTACCGAGCCCTCAGCGAGGGTGGTGGGGCTCTTCGAGATGTTTCCGTTAGAGTTAGCGATAGCGAACATCGAGCCGCCTCTGTCGTCGTAGCCCCAATGTCTATGGGTGTGAGAGTGGGAGACGATCTCTGTCCTGCCGGGGGTGGAGGAGAGGATATCGCGCCAGAAGTCGACTACCTTCTGCGTGCTGCCCTCAACTATCATATCGGTTTCATAAACGTACCTGCCGTTAGCATCCTTTACGTACTCCATGATGCCGTCGCCGTTGGTGTCCTGCATCTTGAAGGTTGCGATCTTCGAGGTGTAGATAGCGAAGGTGAGGCTAAGGGAGGGATACTTGTCGAGCATCGACTTAGCGAAGTTTGCAGTTCCGATAAAGCCGTCGTCGAGGACGAAGGAGACGGTTCCGCTCGCACCGTTCTTATTTACTACCTCGGCGGCGCTCGAGAAGCTACCGGTCACGGTTACGCTGATGGTATAGGTGGTGGTGTTGACGCCGTCGGCGGAGGTGACTGCAACTGCGATCTTGTTGCCACCGAGGTTGGTGACGGAGATGCTTGCAAGCGAGGAGTTTGCAATAGCTGTGACAGCGCCGAAGCCCTTGTTTATGTCAGCACTTACGCTGTAATCAAGCTTTGCGGGATCGAAGCCGTCAACGAGCTTGCCGCCTACGTAGATGCCTGCCGCCTTGGAATCGGTGACGTCGGCAGCTCTGTAATTATCCTTATTCATACAGTAATCCTCATAGGTCTTTCCGAAGATGACGAGAGCAGCGCCCGTCTCGGAGACAGAAGCGTAATACCTGCCGAAGCCACTGGTGGATTCTATGCTCTCGATGACGATGAGAAGATCCTCAGCACAGCCAAAGAAGGGAGAATCGGTGTAGGAGGTTGCGGCGGGAATAGTCGTTACGCTCTTGGGAAGATAGATATCCCTGAGGGCGGAGCAGCCTGCAAACGCACGGTTTCCGATCTTTACGACCGACTTTCCTACGTGGACGCTCTTAAGAGAGGTGATGCCGTAGAATGCGTATGCGGGTATTTCCTTGCAGTTATCGGAGATGATGAGTGTCGTGAGAGATGCGGGAACGGATTCCGAGGAGCTCTCAGCCATATTTGCTCCGAAGAGATAGCCGAGGTAGGGGTGAGAGGAATTTGCGCTGCCGCCGATGAAGGGCAGGGTCATCTTCTCTATCTCCTTACAGCCCTCAAACACTCCGATGCCCATAGCTACGAGGCTGTCGGGGAGGTCAACGACCTTGAGCGCAGTGTTTGCGAAGGCGAGCTGACCGATGGTCTTGAGCGCGGAGGTTCCGGTCTTGACGATGTTGCCGCCCCCGTCAACCTCTGCGGTGTAGCCCGCAAGATAGAGGGTTGCGAGCTTGGAGCAATCCATAAACGCCGCGTTACCGATATTGGTGACGCTTGCGGGGATGTAGAGATACTCGATGAAGTCCATACCGCGGAAGGCGTTGGACTTGACCGAAACGACGGGCTCACCGAGGTATCTCGAGGGGATAACGACTACCATAGGAGAGTTTGTGATGCCGGTTACGGCGTAGCCGCCCGTCACCTTCTCGTAGGTGAGAGTTTCGGTGGGATAATCCTGAGGATTATCGAAGCTGATCGTCATCGTAGCCGTCATAGGCTCGAGGGCGTTGTAGTTGTCGCTGGCAGCGAAGGTTACGGTTACCTTATACACACCGGGGGCAATCCTGCCGTTGCCCTCGTAGGTTGCCTCTACGAAGGAGGGTAAGCCCTCAACGAGGATGCTCTTTTCGGTGCCGTCGAAGCCAAAGGTCACGTCCTTGAAGCTGACGCTGACCGACGCCTTTCTGACAACTACCGTTGCCGTCATGGGCTCGATGGGCTCATAATCCGAGCCGACCTCAAAGCTTGCGGTCACGGTATAGGTGCCGACGTTTACGACCTCGTTGACCTCGTTGCCATCCTCGTCAACCACCGTGTAGCTGACGCTGACGCCTGCGGGAACGCTGCCCTCGAGGGTGGGCATCTTGGAGGTGCCGTCGTAGGTTACGGTTGCGCCACTGAGGCTGACGCCGTCCATATCATAGAGAAGCTTGGTTATGCGGAGGGTTGCGGTCATATCGGCGATAGGCTCGTAGTTTACGCCTACGTCGAAGCTTGCGGTTACGGTATAGGTGCCGTAATCGATCTGACCGTTGCCGGTGTAGGTTACCTTAACGTCGGAGGGTAAGCCCTCGACGAAGATGGACTTAGGAGTTCCGTCATACTCGAGCTTGGCATCCTTGAAGGAATAGCCCGAGAGAGCGAGTCTTCTGACCTCGACGGTCGCCTCAAGGGGAGTGATGGGGTGGAAGTTAGTGCTGTTGCCCTTAAGGACTGCATAGGCGGTGTAGACGCCTGCGTCAACGATCTCGTCGACGTCCTCACCCGCAGCGTTTTTATAAACGTATTTCTCAACCGAAACGCCGCCGGGGAGCTTGCCCTCAACGCTGAGCTCCACCGCCTTGCCGTCATAGGTCTTGGTGAGACCGGGGAGGCTGACGCCTGTGAGGTCGTAGCTTGCCTTCTCGATAGTGAGGGTCGCACTCTTGGAGGCACCCTCGATCTTCTCGCCCGCATAGTAGAAGTCTACCGTTACGGTGTGGGAGCCGACCTCTACAAACTTATTTAAGGAATAAAGCGGAACGACTCCGACGGGGATCTCGCTTATGGGAATGGAAAGCTCGTGATAATCGCCGCTGTAAATAACGGTCTTGTCAGCGAACACGATGCCCGAGAGGTCGGGGACGTCATCGGGGTCAAGGGGGTCATCGGGGTCAATCGGGTCGTCAGGCTCATAGCCCTCAAGCTCTGCCTCGCACTTGTCGCAGAGCTTATCGCCGTCGGCGTCTACGTGCTCGCACTCGCCGCCCGGGAAAACGCCGGGCAGGAGATTCTCGAGCATCTCGCAGGATGCGAGCGCCATAACGATCGATAGAGCGAGAATAACGAGGAGGAGCGACCTTAAAATATTCTTTTTCATTGATCTTACCTCCTTTATCAGTTCTGGTTAGCCGAGCTGGACTTCACAGCAGTTGAGAACACTGCAAGCGAATGGCCGCTCGTGGAAATGATGTTGCCGGGGAGGATCGAGCGGATGACCGCAGGATCGGAGGTGTCGATGACTACCGTGCCGGCAGGGGTGGTTACGGTAACGGAGGTTGCCTTGTTGCTTGCGGGATTTGCGGTGAAGTAGTCCTTGATGAACTGCATCACCTGTCCGTCGTCAAACTCGATGAGAGAACTGCCGTAGCCGTATCTCACGTAGACGGGAGCCGCAACGCTCGCTGAGCTGAGGGTGATGGTCCTGCCCTCGACCTTGCCGGTCGCCGCATAGAACACCTTGTCTTGGCCTGCGACCTCAAAGCCGGTCACCTCTTCGCCGAAGAGGATAAGGAAATCACGGTCGAGGGTGACGGAGATGGTTGAGCCGTTTGCCACGACGCTCTCGATCTCGGGAGATGCGAGCTTGACGCCTTCATCCTTGAAATAAACGTTCTCGAGGATGGAGTCTGCAAGAGCGATGCCCATAGGCGACTTTCTCGCTGAGTGGACGTGGCCGTACTGGAAGCCGTCGCCCGCATCGAGCGCAAAGTCGTATTTAGAAAGGACGGAACCTGCCCAGGAGCAGCTGACGAGATGATAATGCTCGTTGCCCGCCGCGATAGCCTGCTGATAGGTACGCATATTCTGAGGATTGCTCATATATGCGGAGAGCTGAATGATAAACAGCTCGAGGGGATCGCTTCCCTCGTTTACGTTAAAGGTCTCGGTGAAGGTTGCGTAGAGCTGATCCACGTTGAGGCCGTACTTGCCATCGGTCTCGGTGGTGCATTCGCCGGAGTCGGCGGTTGCCTCGCCCTGATACCAGCCGAAGCCCTTGATGTTATAGCCCACGAAGGGAGCTATCATAGCGTTATAGATTCCGTGCTCGGCGTCTGACGATTTAGCACCGGGATCGTAGTTATTATTGATGAAGTTGGAGATTGCCTTGCCGTTATAGTTTACGTCGACGACCGCAATGGTGACGTTGCCCTCAAGCTCAACGGCAAGCTTGGTCGCCATAACGTAGGCAACTGCGGAGATGCCGGTGTTCCCGTCGTCGCCGAAGCTCTTAGGAAGGGTCTTGCTGTTTACGTCGTACCAGCGAGCGGTTGCGAAGTCGTCAAGCTCGGTGTCGGAGAGAGCCGCCTTAACGCTGAAGCAACGTATGTTGTCGTAGTTATCCGCAAGGGCGAGATACTCGTCGAAGTCCTCGAGCTTATATGCGCCGAGGTTTGCGTTCGACTGACCTGCCATTACCCAGACCTCGCCGATGTCGATATCCTTAAAGGTTACCGAGCCCTGCTTATCAAGCTCCTCGACCGTGAGGGTGAGGTCCTTGGCATAGTCAAAAGCGGGGAGGGTGGCAAACCACTTGCCGCCCGATACGGTAGCCTCGGCGCTCTTGTCGCCAAGGGTGACCTTTACGACCGAGCCGTCCTCCTCACAGGTGCCCCATACGTTGACGGGCTTGCCTGCCTGGAAGACCATGCCGTTTGCAAAGAGCTTATTAAGCTTTACAGTAGAGATAGAATCGCCTGTGATGATCACGTAAGCCTCCGATTTAGTGTCGAATACGAGGGTGGACTCGGGGGGGAGGGTGTGAGTTCCGCTGACGGAGGACGCCGAGGTGAAGATCTTAAGCTTGCCCTCGCCGAGGAGAACGTCGAGAACGCCGTTTGTAAGCTCGGCGCTGTCACCTATAGTGATCTCGCAGTCGGAGAGCTTAACGTGAGCGGACTGGCTGCCGCCGATGAAGGGCGTAGCACCCGACTTGATGACGCAGTCGGTGACGTAGGAGATGCCGCTCATAGAGGTGCTTGCGCTTACTGCGGCGCCGACGCCGTCGAGCTTACAGTCCTTCATATAGACGGTGTTGCTCTTTGTTGCGTTGACAACGGTGGGGATGATCGGCACGCTTACGTTAGCCGCCGTGCCCGTGGGCTCGGTGACGAACTCACAGTTTCTCAAGTCGAGAGTTGCGGTAGACTGGAGGGTGATCATACTAGCGGTATACTTACCAATCGAGCCGACGTAATAGCTATCCTCTACTCTGAGCTTATCGCCGCTAAAGAGGATGCGAACGCCGTCGAAATAGTAGTGCGCATCCTGAAGCTGGAAGTAGTGGCAGGCGCTGCTCTTACCGCCGCCGTTTCTGTGGTTCATCTCGAAATTGCGGAAGGTGATCTCAGCAGTTGCAACGATTCCCTTTCCATAGAAAGCGCCGCCGACATAGCCGGTGTGTTCGATGCCTCCTCTGTTGCCGAGAGCATCCATACCGTCGATGGAAAGGCGGAGAACATTGCCGCCTGCATTGAATAGGTAGGTGGTTTTAGTCTGTGTCACCTTGTGACCGTTAAGATCAAAGAAGGTAGATGCGGTGCCGTTTGCGGTTTCCGTACTGGCGAAGCTCACGGTGCTGGTATTATAGCTGGCATCCTTGAGCATTGCTATCGCAACTGCTGTGGGTGCTTCGTAAAGCTGGGCGCCGGCACTTACCGATGCTCCGAGTGTGCTTTCGCCCTCGGTGATCTTTGCCGCACGGTCGGTTACGATAGTGTAAATAGACTCCGCCCCGCTCGAGGAGGTGAGAGTCCACTTGCCCGACTCTGCCTCTGCAAGAGCGGCAAGGGAGGTTGCAACGGTTACGGAAGCGGAGGGATCGTCGCCGAGAATGAGCGTGCTGCCCGTGCCGTACCAGAGCTTGATCATATCCTTGGTAGCGCCCTCGCCGAGGATATTACCCTTGAGGGTAACGCCAAGGGAGTTGACTACGTCGTCGCCTGCGCCGTTTGCCGAGAAGATAGCGGAGGTTGCCGCAAGCTCGACGTCAACTGCGGTGAGCCAGGTGCCACCGTTCATAAGATAAGCGACGTCCGCCTTGACGGAGGAGTTCTCAAATCTTACGGTAGAGCCCTTGACCGAAACGCCGACGGAGGAGCCGCCCGCCGTCTTGAGATCGGCGATGCTGACGCCGTTAAGAGTAAGGGAGGCAGTGTCGGTCGCAAGAAGTATGGGGCTTGCCGCCTTATCGCCCGAGTAGGCGAGATCGGAGCGTGCGATATAGAGAGAGCCTGCGCCCTTCTGAGCCACGCCGTATACGCCCTCTGCGGTTGCCGCATAGCTCATATATACGCCGTCGATCTTGGAGGAAGCGACGTTATCGATCATGACGATGCCGGATGCAGCGTCCTTCGAGAGAAGCTCGCCCGCCTCAAGATCTGCGGCTGCTCCGCCGAGGATCTCAAATTTCAGAAGAGAGCTTACCGCAATAGCGGCACCGGGGGTCGATTCATTCACTGCCGAAAGGTCGAGCGAATTTCCGCCAAGGTCAATGACGACCGTCTCGGCACCCGTGCCGGTGAATGCGATCTGCTTGGTGGCAGAAGCGTTCTTACAGAGGGTGAGGGTCGCCTTTCCCGCGCCGAGAGTGGCGACGGAGGAATTAAGCTTTTCTACCATCTCGTCAAAGGTTCCCTCAAAGGTGGCGGAGGAGCCGCCTGCGGGAGCCAGAGCAAGCCTTGCCTCGACCTCGGACTCTGCGGACGTGAGCAGCATAAACACTCCGCCAAGAACGAGAGCGAGAACGAGAATGGCTGATAGGACAGTTATCCTTTTCTTCATTTTCTTCTCCTTATGTAAAAGAATTTTGATGAACAAATTAACACACACATACGTGTGGGGTAAAAATATTTTATCATATAATAAAGGTGGGTGTCAATCTGTCAGACTCACCAAAGATATCGGCGGAGTTTGTTGCAAAGCGCAAAAAAAGATTGTTCAGCTTGACTCTGTTTCGCCATTTTTCAGCTAATATGTCGTAATAGGAAATGTATTTTGACGTATCGAAACTCTGGTCCGGGCTGCTGCCACGAGGCTTTGGGGAGTCCGTAGGCAGAGGGGTGCGGGTGCCTCCCCGGGTGCGAGCGTTATTTTAAAAATAAGCCGTAGAGCGTAGGGTGTGCGACCTGGCGTAACCCCGTCGTATCGCTCGGAATAAACTAGAATAAATGCTAAAAAATACCGCCCGGAAAAACGCTATTGACAAGCAAAAAAAGCTATGCTATACTCATTCTTGAAGTGAGCCCTCCCGTGATTCTATGGGCGCACCCGGGCATTTAAGAACGTGCAGGAGAACGCTCTCTTTCAGCGCCTGCAGCATAGACGAGGTCGCACGACGACAGAATGGAGAAATATGACACTTTGTGATGAACTGTATTTTGAGATAACCGTCAGCGGAGTTAAATCCGAGATAAGAAAATTCGTGAGCTTTTTAAGATCCGGTGAGCTTGATGAATTTTTCGAGATGGATAGCGAATATATTGACTATAAGGATGGCTACGAGGAGCAGGACGACACCGAGACCACGGGCTTTACCCTCTCTAACGACGACTACGGCATCGAGATAGAGGAATTTGACACCGATGAGTTTCTCGACGTGTTCTGCATGGCGGGCAGAGCGCTCGATATAACGGGCAGGCTCTTTGACGTTGACGATGAGGAATACTCCTTCATCAGCCATGCGGGCGACTCCTATTATCTCAACGCAAAGAGGATCACCAAGTTTAACGAGGAGATCGACGTGATCGACCCCGACGACTAAAGCATCAGAAGCACGATTTTTTAATTCACGGGGGCCGAGCTTAGGCTCCCGTTCTTTTAATCAAAAATGCCAAGAGAAGGTAAACTATTATATGCAAAAGCTTAGATTTTGGCTGAAAAAACTGAATAATAAGCTGACGTGGAGCATATTGCTGGTTATCCTTGGCGTGCTGTTTATAGCTCTGCCGAGGGCGGTGCTCGACATAGTCATGACGGTTATCGGAGGGGTCGTAATACTCTACTCTGTCCTCTCGCTGATAGCCTGTGGGAGGATGCGCAAGGACACAGCCCCTATCTTCCTCTTCGGCTTGACTAAGGAGCTGATCTCGAATATTGCCCTGCTCGTTTTTGGCATAGGACTAGTGATGGTCAGATCGGCGTTTGCTAATACCGTGGCAAGCATAATCGGCATTAGCATGATCGTTTACGCCGCAGTAAGGCTCACACTCCCCTCTCACACGCAAAGAGAGAGGAATACCAAGTGGTACGTTGATACGTCTCTGCTCTTTCTGATCCTTGCCGGCGGTCTGTTTCTGCTGACTTTCCCCTTTTACCCCACCGTCTTGGCGGGCTGTGGACTGATAGCCGTCGGAGCAAGGATGCTCTGGGACCGACCCTGGCGCGAGCTTGGCAAAGATAATGCAGGCACGGACTATGGCGAGGCTAACGGTAGCAAGGACAAAGGCAGACGCCAGACGAACGGCAAGGCGCACACAAGGGATGACAAGGGCGGCGACATCTACACCGATGATTTCGTTGATAAGAGCTAGTTTTATTGCGAAAAGCGCCACCCCGTGTTGAGTTTTCTTGAGATTTTATTCATTTCTACCGTCCTGATGAGCTTTGCGTGTTATCCCAGGCGGAGAACGTATGCGTGTTATCCTTCACGGAGAACACGCATAACTAAGTTTGCCCTTACGGGCAAGTGAAGTTTACTGCGTAAGTGAAGTTATCCTACGGATAGTGAAGTTTTGCCTACGGCAAAGTGAGCAAACTTAACTTCACTTGTGCACAGCACAAACTTCACTGAAACGGGGTTCCTCGAAGCGAAGAATGAGCTTTGAGGGTTCGCGGTGCAACTTCACTTTTGCGGAAACAAAAACTTCACCGACAAAACCTCACCAACAGAAAAAGAGAGAACTTAGCAAAACGCTTTGTTCTCTCTTTCTGCTTGTAATATGGGTTTGGGCTTTGCCCATAATTCACGCTAAAACTAAGTTTGCCCTTGGGGCAAGTGAAGTTATCTTCGATAGTGAAGTTCACTTCGTGAGTGAAGTTTCGCCTGACGGCGAAGTTATAGGCAAACTTAACTTCACTGCGAGCTTTTGCGAGCAACTTCACTGTGTATAACACAACTTCACTTTTGCGACAGCAAAAACTTCACTAACAGAAAAAGAGCATACATACAAGATTTTTCGTCTTGCGTGTGTGCTCTTTTCGTTTGCATCGGGGCTCCCCGAAGCGAAGCATGAGCTTTTGGGGGTGCGCATCGGGATTCCCCGAAGCGAAGCTCATCTTTCTGATATACGACCTCTCTGAACGGCCATGAAAAATGTTGCTTAATTGTGAACATTGTTAAATTTCGCAAAAACTCTTTATTTTAATTAATACGTGTGTTATAATATAGCGTGCAGCAATACATACCCGCAGGCATGTGTGCCCTACGGGGAAAGGATAATTATTTTTACTATGGCAAAAAAAGAAAAGGATAACTCCTGCCGCCTTGCGAAGGTTGGCGGCCAGGCGGTTCTCGAGGGTGTCATGATGAAGGCGGGAAACCGCACCGTGACCACCTGCAGAAAGGAGAACGGCACGCTCGTCGTTAACGACGACAGCTTCGTTTCCGTGAGGAAAAAGCACAAGATACTTAATATTCCGATCCTCAGAGGAGTGGTCAACTTCATTGAGATGATGGTCCTCAGCGTCAAGACGCTGAACGCCTCCGCCGACGCTCTTGGCATTGAGGAGGAGGACGGAAAGGCTGAAAAGTGGATGAGAAAGCACCTCGGCATCGGTCTCACCGACCTCATTATGGTGCTTGGCGTTATACTCGGCGTCGGGCTTGCGCTCTTCCTCTTTATGTTTTTACCCACCCTTGCGGCGGACGGTGTCAATTACCTTTATAAGCTGATCGGCGGCACGGACGTTGATCTGCATCCGAGCATCGTAGCTCTCATTGAGGGCTTGATGAAGGTAGCTATCTTTTTGAGCTATCTTGCGCTCGTTTCGCTCATACCCGACATAAAGAGGACCTTTATGTATCACGGAGCCGAGCATAAATCCATAGCCTGCTTCGAGGCAGGCGACGAGCTTACGCCCGAGAACGCCGAAAAGCATAGGCGCTTCCACCCGAGGTGCGGCACGAGCTTTATGTTCCTTATGATAGCGCTCGGCATACTTGCGGGAATGTTTGTAAGAAACGTATTCCCCGGGCTTGAATCCTGGGCTTATGCGGCGATAAGGCTGCTCATCCTGCCCATCGTCATGGGAGTTGGCTACGAGCTGCTTATGATAATGGGCAAGCACGACAATATAGTAACACGCATAATTGCGGCACCCGGACTCTGGGTCCAGCGTCTGACGACAAAGGAGCCGACGAGGGATATGCTTGAGGTCGCTATCGTCTCCATCAAGTGCGCACTGCGTGACGATTTTGAGGAATTTGACGAGTTCTTCCGTGAGCGCCCCTGGGAAAAGGACGGCGGCGAAACGATCATCGTAAGCGAAAAGAAAAAGGCTAAGCCCGAGGCTGTAAAGGAAGCTGAGGAGACTGACAGCAAGGTAGATAACTTAGGCGCGCAGGCGGACGTCGCCGAGAACAACGCTACCGACGTAGGCGCAGCCAACGAAACTGCCGCCGAGGTAAACGCAGCCGACGAAACCGCCGCCACCGAGGAATGCGAGGCAGGCTCGGACATTAGCGAGACTTCGGCAAAGAGCGAAGAGGCTTAGAGCCGTGAGGATATTTGAAGCAATAGAAATACTGCAGAGGGCGGGCATAGAATCCGCAGAGCAGGATGCGAGAGAGCTATACCGTGCCTTTGGCACGAGGGGCGGCATCGGCTACCTCGAAAGGAGCCTTGATGCAGAGAGCGAGCGCTTTGACGAGGCGGTGAGGAGGCGCGCTCTGCGCATACCCCTTCAGTATATCGTCGGGAGCGTCGGCTTTTACCGTGAGGAATACGAGGTGACACAGGACGTCCTCATCCCAAGGCCGGACACCGAGCATCTCGTCGACTACGCCGTGCATATGATCCCCGAGGGCGAGAGCTTTATTGATATTTGCACGGGGTCGGGCTGTATAGCGATCTCAACCCTGAGAAACACAAGGGGCACCACCGCCGTTGGCGTAGATATTTCCGAGGCGGCGCTGGCAGTAGCGAAAAGAAATGCCGAGAGGCTCGGCGTTGGCGAAAGGCTTGAGCTGAAGCTATGCGACGTCCTGTCCGAGGGCGACGGGCTCTCGGGAAGCTACTACGCAGTCCTCTCAAATCCCCCGTACGTGACAGAGGCGGCTTACGAAGGACTTGAGCCCGAGATATATCACGAGCCGAAATGCGCCTTCGTCGGCGGCGAGGACGGAATGACCTTTTATAAGGCTATCATCCCGATAGCAAAAAGAATTATGAAGCCCGAGGGCTTTATCGCCTTTGAGATCGGCTACGACCAGAAAGAGGCGATATCATCTCTTGCGGAAAAAGAGGAAATGAGCGCCGAGATCATCAAGGACTTCTCGGGAAACGACAGAGTTGCAATCCTGCGCTACAAGCGATAATACCGGCGCTGATCACGCCAAATTTGACAATAAAAGTTGTCTTTATCCCTCTTAAATACTTGACGCCCGCCCCGAGCGATAGGCAGCGACCCCGATGAACGGGAGCGCCCCACAGGGCGGTGCGGCGGCATTGACGGCATTTTTCTAAGCTTCGGCATATAATGTGTCGAGGTGATGAAAAATGAAAAAAAGACTTATAGCCATTCTTTTTGGCGGCGAGGGCTCGGAAAACGACGTATCGAGGCTCGGCGCACGCAGCATCCTTTCGGCGATAGACCGCGAGAGGTATATTCCCTACCCCGTCTATATCGACAGGCTGGGCAGATGGAGGGAGAAAAACGGCAGGGGCAGAATTCTACGCCCTGCGAGGCTTGGAAGAAGAGCCGCTCTCCTTTCTCCGAGCGGTGAGGTTATCCGCCCCGACGTGACCTTTCCCATTCTGCACGGCGACTTTGGCGAGGACGGGCGCATACAAGGGCTGCTTGATGCCCTCGGCTTTTGCTACGTCGGCTGCTCCGTGTCAGCAGGGGCTGTTGCCTCGGATAAGATACTGACGAAAAGAGTTGCCGAGGCTCTCGGCATACCCACAGTGCCGTCGGTAGCGCTTCTCCATAGTGACGGCATAGAGCGCCAAAGAAGGTTGGCGGAGGGCAGCGTAGGCTACCCCATGTTTATCAAGCCTTCCTGCCTCGGAAGCTCGATCGGCTGCTCGCTCGTTACCTCCCCCTGTGATTTTGAGGGGGCGGCAGGACTTGCGCTGAGATGTGGCAGGGCGCTTGCCGAGGAATTTCTCGAGGGGGCAAGAGAGCTTGAATGCGGCTACCTCGACAGCCCGACCTACGGTGAGGTCTTCACTCTGCCGGGCGAGGTCGGTGCGCACGGAGTTTACACATACGAAAAGAAATACGGGACACGGATCGGTGCGCTGATATCGCCCGTGGCGAGCGTAAGTGAGGAATACGGCGAGAGGATAAGAAGCTATTCTGCGGCTCTCGTCAGAGAAATGGGAATAAGGCAGCTCGCAAGGCTCGACTATTTCCTATACGAAAAAGAGATATACCTCAATGAGATAAACACTATGCCCGGCTTCACCGAGAAGAGCCTCTATCCCCTGATGATGAGGGAATGCGGCATCGGGATGACCGAGCTTATCACAGAGCTTATCGAGGGCGCCTATGATAGGGATCTTCGATAGCGGGAGCGGCGGCGAGTTTACGCAAGAGGCGCTGAAGAGAGCATTCCCCTCTGCCGACACGCTGCTCTATTCAGACAGAAAAAACGCCCCCTTCGGCACAAAGACCGAAAAGGAGCTGATAAAAATAACCAAGGACGGCATCACACGCCTGACCGACCGTGGAGCCGACGTCGTCCTGCTCGCCTGCTGTACGGCAAGCACGGTGCATCATCTACTGCCGGATGCCGAGCGAGAGCGCTCGATACCGATAATCGGAGCTGTGGCAAAGGAGGCTCTGTCGCTGACGGAGGGCCGGATCGCCGTTCTGGCAACCGAGGCGACCGTCCGCTCCCACGCATTCAAGAAGGCGCTCGGTGACAGATGTGCCATCGAGATAGCGGCGAGCGAGCTGGTCGGAATGGTTGAGCGAGGCGAGGCGGACGGTTCGGCTACGGCAGAAGCAGAATATTTTCTGCGTTTGAGGCTGAGTGCGCTTGAGGGTGTCGGGTGTGACGCTCTGATCCTCGGCTGCACGCATTTTCCAAGACTTGGGGGGACGATCATCGGGATAGCCGAGGAAATTTCCAAACGAAAAATAATCGCCGTCAGCTCGACCGACTGCGCAGTCAAGGAGCTATTGCAGAGGCTGGGCGGAGCGCCCGTGGGAGAAGGACGGCACAGGACAATATAAAGGAGGCCAAAGGAAATGGCAAAATACAGAAGAGGAAGAATAAACGACGCCGTCGCCGAGGAGCTTGCGATAGCTCTGTGCGACGTGAGAGAGCCGAAGGTAAACGACAACTTCGTCAGCATCACACGTGCCGAGGTTGCGCCCGACCTCAAATATGCGACCGTATACTTCTCCGCTATCGGCGACTTCGACGAGGCGGCAGAGGGACTTAAAAAATGCACGGGAATGCTCAGGCATCACCTCGCCGTGACGCTCAATCTGCGCATCACCCCCGAGCTTCGATTCGTTAAGGACGGCTCGATGGAGCACGGCGCAAAGATCGCACGAATACTTGAAGAAATTAAGTCCTCCGAGCCTAAGACTAAGGGCGAGGACGAGAAATAAGCCCTCACAGTCGAGTACACACGGAATAAGAAGCAGCCGCACCGATATGCGGCGAGCAAAATGACAGAAATAAAAAACACGTTTTAAAAACGAGAGGAGATCACTATGAAAAAGATCACTAAAGCGATTATCCCTGCGGCAGGCCTCGGAACGAGAATGCTGCCTATTTCTCACGCAGTCTGCAAGGAAATGTTACCTATTGTTGACCTTCCTGCGGTATTTTACCTCGTCGAGGAGGCTGTTCGTGCAGGTATCACCGACATACTCATCATCACGAACAGAGATAAGGACGCTATGGAGGACTTCTTCGATCTCTCCGTGGAGTACGGCCAGGCGCTGACGGCAAAGGGCAAGACCAAGGAGGCTGAGCGTCTTTACGAGATCGCAAACATGGCTAACGTATATTTCCTCCGCCAGAAGGAGACCAAGGGTCTTGGCCACGCAGTCGGCAGAGCACGCAGCTTCGTCGGTGACGAGCCCTTCCTCGTCCTTTACGGTGACGACGTCATCTTCTCCGAGGACCCCGTCTGCCGCCAGATGATAGAGGTCTACGAGAAGTATGGCAAGTCCGTCGTCGGAGTTAAGCCCGTTCCGCTCGAGCAGGTTCAGAAGTATTCCTCTCTCAAGGTCGAGGCCATCGAGGGCGAGGAGAGGGTCACCTATTGCACCGATATGATAGAAAAGCCCAAGCCCGGTGAGGAGTTCTCGAACCTTTCCATTCTCGGAAGAGTTCTTCTCACTCCCGAGGTGTTTGACATCATCGACGCACTTGAGCCCGGCGCAGGCGGAGAATATCAGCTGACAGACGCTATGAAGAAGCTCGCAAGGACAGAGGGCGTTTACGCACTTGAGTTCATCGGCGACAGATACGATATGGGCTCTAAGCTCGGCTTCCTTAAGGCTAACGTGACCAAGGGACTTGAGCATCCCGAGACCGGCGCTGAGTTCCGCGAGTATCTCATCGAGCTCGCAAAGACGCTCTGATGGATTTTGCAAGATCCGTGCCCGACGATGCGAGGGGCATAGCAGAGCTTGAGGAGCGCTGCTTCCCCGACCCGTGGAGCCAAAGAGATATCACCGATCTGATAACCACCGAGGGCGCTATGTGCTTTACCGCAAGGGAAGGCACGAGGGTCGTCGCCTACGTTATAGGCAGGCTGATAGCCCCCGAGGGCGAGATCTACCGTGTTGCCGTCGACGAGGCCTACAGGCATAGAGGGATAGCATACAGACTGCTCGACTACGCCGCAAAGACCTCAAGAGGCAAGGGGCTCGAGAGCCTGTTTCTCGAGGTGAGGTCAAAGAACCTCGCCGCCGTCTCACTCTATCGCTCCTACGGCTTCAAGGAGATCGGAAGGCGAAGAAATTACTATAAGGATCCGACCGACGACGCCATAGTTATGCTGAAGGCGAGCCGTGCGGATATGCTTTAAGGGGCGCTACGATGGCGGCATCGGTCGCCGATAAAGGGCAAATAGAAAAACGACTTACATAAGGAATTACATAAGGAAACGTCAATGCTGATACTAGCCTTTGAATCCTCCTGCGACGAGACCTCGGCAGCCGTTGTCGAATGCGGGGCGGAGAGGTTTATAACAAAATCGAATATCATAGCGTCGCAGGTCGAAACGCACAGGCTCTACGGCGGCGTTGTCCCCGAGATCGCAAGCAGGGCACACATCGAGGCCATCTCGTCCATCACCTACGAGGCTCTGTCGGAGGCGGGGGTCACTATGGCGGATATCGACGCCGTAGCTGTAACGAAAAACCCCGGGCTTATCGGAGCGCTGCTCGTCGGGGTCAACTTTGCTAAGGCGCTTGCCGCCGCATACAAAAAGCCACTCATACCCGTCGACCACATCAAGGGACATATCGCCGCCACCTATCTCGACAGAGAAAAGATGCCGAAGCCGCCCTTTATCGCACTTGCGGCATCCGGCGGACATACGGCGATCTACGAGGTGAAAAGCTATAACGACGTCCACACGATAGGAACGACGAGGGACGACGCCATCGGCGAATCCTTCGACAAGATAGGTAGAATAATAGGCATACCCTACCCTGCCGGCGCCGGCTTTGACAGGCTTGCGAAAGAGGGCTTCCTTGAGACGGTCGGAACGGAGGCAGGCTACTTCGATAAGTATAAGCGCTCCGCCGATTATAAGGATGCGGCTCTTGCGCTTCCCTCCCCCGCCGTCAAGGACGACAGCCTCGACTTCTCCTTCTCGGGTCTTAAGACGGCGGCAATAAACCTCATCCACAGATACGAGCAGAGGGGCGACGAGCTGCCGAAGGCCAGGTTTGCCGCAAGGTATACCTACGAGGCGGTTGAGGCGGTTGCAAAAAAGCTGGGGATGGCGCTCGATGCGCACCCGGGCTATGACCTGATAATATCCGGCGGAGTTGCCGCAAACTCGCATCTGAGATGCCGCTTAGGCGAGATCGCCGAGCGGCGTGCAAGGCAGATATACCTGCCTCCCCTATCGCTATGCGGAGATAATGCGGCGATGATCGCCGCAGCGGCATATTTTGAATTTCTTGATGGAAATCTCGCCGATCCATCGCTTAATGCAAGTGCGATGGACGCATTATGACAATAGTAGTTGACAAAAGGAGTATATAATGGAAAGTATAGACAAGCTTCCCGGAACCTACGAGAAGCGCATCGGCGAGGGAAAGGCGAACGTACCCACCGCTGTTATCAAAAGACTACCGAGATATCACAGATGCCTGACCGATCTGATCAGAGACGGCAGGATGAGGATATCCTCAAAGGAGCTATCCGAGATAATGGAGGTAACGGCATCGCAGATACGCCAGGATCTCAACTGCTTCGGCGGATTTGGACAGCAGGGCTACGGCTACAACGTAAAATATCTCCACGCAAAGATCAGCGAGCTGCTCGGCGTTACCGACGGCTACCGTGCCGTTATCGTAGGTGCGGGAAACCTCGGAAGAGCGCTTGCGGCGACTCATATGTTCGAGAGGCGAGGCGTCCACAGGCTTGCGCTCTTTGACAATAACCCCGAGCTTGTCGGAACAGAGGTCTACGGTCTGCCCGTCTATTCGACAGCGGCACTCGGAGACTTCGTGCGTGAAAACTCGGTTGACATCGGAGTTCTCACCGTTCCTAAGGAGGCGGCGTACGAGGTCGCCGAGGTTATGGTGCGTGCGGGCGTCAAGGGCCTTTGGAACTTCGCAAATATGGAGCTTAAGATAGACGCACCCGGCGTGATTGTTGAGAACGTACATATGGGCGACTCTCTCATGACCCTTTGCTACGCTATAAAAAATAGCGACGAGGGAGACGGCAAAAATGAATAAATGGGTATATAAGCTCGACACGGGTGCCACCCTTGACCTAGAGACCTGGAAAGAGGCGAGCCCCGATGAGATAAGGATCCTATCCTATCTTCTCTGCTGTCCGCATGGCGCAAAAGAGGCAGAGATAGGCAAGGCGTGCGGCACCGCAAAAGCGAGAACGAAGTCTGCGCTCGCATTATGGCGGGAGGCAGGTATAATCCTTCGCACCGAGGCGGGGTCGGCATGCGGCAAGGCGACAGAAAAAGCACGTCGCAGGGATGAGGAGCCCGCATTCCCGATTGAAAATATAGACACCACGGCAGCCCCGAACGAGCCCGAGGTAACGCTCGAATTCCCCGAGCGCCCGAGAGACGACGGCGACGATCTCGAGGCAAGGGAGGTTGCATCCATCATAAGAGACCATCAGCTGAGGGAGCTTTACGACGATATCTCCAAGCTGCTGAAAAAGCCCACGCTCCCCGACAGAGAATGCAAGCAGCTGGCAGGCTGCTACAACGACTCGGGAATGTCGCGAGAGTATATCACCACTCTTGCGACCTATCTTTGCGATAAGGCTGAGGCGAGCGGCAAGAGATTTACGGTCGCCTCGCTCATCAGAAAGGTGATTTCGCTAACCGATCGAGGGATCGACACGCTCGAGGCGCTTGAGGCGTTTATCGAGAGCGACTCCCGCACGTCGGCGGCGTTTTACGAATACAGAAGAATCATCGGCATCTGGTCAAGAAACCTCACGGCGAGGGAGATGGACACCTTTGCAAGATGGGAAAACGTGTTTGGCTACGGAGAGGCGATCGTTACCGCCGCCTTTGACATAACGGTGGCAAACACGAACAAGGCGTCGGTCGCATATATGGACAAGATCCTTTCGGCGTGGTATGCCGCAGGGGTGCGCACGCTCGCCGACGTTGACGCATACCTCGAAAAAAACCGCAAGGAGGCGGCGGCAAAGGCAGGAGCCGCATCTAATAGTAGAAAAAAGACCGCCGAGACCCCGGCATATTCCGACTTCAACGCTGAGGAAGCGATGATGCGTGCGCTCGAGCGCAGCTATGCCGACGAGGATCAAGGATAAGGGAGAAGAATATGTATAGCTATCAGAATTATCAGAAGGCTAAGGAAACGATAGAAAACAGAAGGCAGCGTGCCATAGCCATGGCTGACGCAAGGGATAACGAGGTCAGACAGCTTTCCGAGACTATAAAAGAGATCGACAGTGAGCTGACCGGCACCGGCCTCCTCCTCTTCAAGACGGCGTGCGGCGGCGGAGATATTGAGCCCATCAAGAGGCGCAACCTCGAGCTTATGGCAAAGAGAAAGGCTGAGCTCGTCAGGCTCGGTCTGCCCGAGGACTACACCGAGGTCCATTACACCTGCAAGAGATGCTCCGACTCCGGCTTCGTCGACACGAGGATGTGCTCCTGTCTTAAGGAGCTGCTCGTCATGATGAATATCGAATCCTCCGGCATGGGCAAGCTCATCGAAAAGCAGTCGTTTGAGAACTTTGACCTCGAGTGGTATCGCACGAGCGAGGAGGACTACAAGCGCATGGTCTACAACGTGAGATGCGCAAGAGAATACGCCGAGAGCTTCGGCGGCGGAGCAAAAAACCTGCTCCTTATCGGAAACACCGGCACGGGCAAGACTCACATCTCGACCTCTATCGCAAAGGCAATCATCTCCAAGGGCTTTGACGTGCTTTACGACTCGGCGCAGAACATCGTTGCGGCGTTTGAGCAGGATAGATTCCACTCGGGCTACGGCGAGAGAGAAAGCAGCGCAGAAAAGTATATGGAATGCGATCTGCTCATCCTCGACGACCTCGGAACGGAGTTCGTTAATCAGTTCACCGTCTCATGCCTTTATAATCTCATAAACACGAGGCAGAACAGAGGCAAGTCCACCATCATATCAACGAACCTCTCGCCCGAGGAGCTTTCGGGCAAGTACGAGGGCAGAATCTACTCCCGTATCGTGGGCTGCGACTATAAGGTCCTCGTCTTTAAAGGCAAAGATCACAGAATTCACAGCAGATAGGGCACCCAGACAGATATCGCAGGCTACGCAAGCGATACGGTATCGGGGCAGAGACCCCAGGCTGCACAGCCGATAGGGCGTAGAGAGCGCCAAATCCTGCCAAACGCTTTATAATGCAAATAACAGTTAACAAAAAACAAGGCTCGGACAAGCGATCCGAGCCTTGTTTTTTATTTTTTCAGCCGACTGACGTGCTGATGGAGTGGGTTATATTATACTCTTCCCTTTTTCTTTCTTCTGTTATCAATATAAAGGAGGAGAACTATCGAGATAGCTGAGATAACTATCCAGGAGACGAACATAGGAACGTAGCCAAAATACTTGATAACCACACCGTAAACGGCGCTTGAGATGCCTGCGCCGAGATAGGAGGTAAAGTCGAGGATGCCGCTGACGGATGGGAGGTTTCCGCTCTCTTTATAAGATAGGGGATAGATCGAGGTTATCGAGGTGTTGATCATAGAGGTTGCGGCATAGACGATGCCGAGCGAGATGACAGCCAAGGTGAGCCCAAGTCCCGTGAAGAGAAGGAGAACGGAGGCGACGAGCGAGACCGCAAAGCCTATCTCCGACACTCTGTTTTCCTCCTCGCGGCAGAGTCTCAGCGCGGGAGGATAGAGCAGCCTGCCCGCAAGACCGATGAGCGGAATGAGGAGAACGTAATATTTTGCCGATGAGAGGTCGGCGCCGAAGGCAAACGCCGCATAGGCAACCATCCAGACCGTGACGTTTTCCTTCATCACGCCGTGAAAGACCGAGGGGATAGCCATAAGGCAGAGATCTTTGTTTTTCAATAGCTCTCGGATGGACGTGCGCTTTTCCTCTTCGACGTCGCTTTCGGGAGCGGGGATGCCCCTCGTCGAAAGGATGATGACGACGCCGAGGAGGACGTTGAGCGCACCGGGGATGATAAACGCAAAGCTGACTCCGAGCGCATCAATGAGGAAGCCGCCGAGGACTATCGCCAATACGTTTCCCGTGGCGACGGCAGTGACCATGATCGAGGTCATACGCTTTAGCCCGGGCCCCTCGTAGATATGAGAGACGACGGCGAGCACGCTCGACCAGAGCATTGACTGCGCATAGGCGTTTGCCACCCAGAGTAAAAGCACGCCTATATATGGGGGGAGTGCTCCGATGGCAAGCGTTGCGACGCCGCCGACGCAGAGACCGATGGAGAGCATTATCCAAGGTGGAGTCTTATCTCCTATGCGGCCGTTGATCAGCCTGCCGATAGAATAAACGGTGGAAAATGCGCCGCCGATGACGCCGTAGCCCGCCGCATCAAAAACAGAGAGAGCCTCAAGCTCGGTTTCCGCAACAGACATGCTGACACGGGAAATGTAAATAGTTGTGTACGCCAGATAGACCAAAAGGTAGATCAGGCGTCTTTTGTTGTTACTCATTTTTATCGCCTCGGAGAGTTTGAAATCGAAAGGATCAGATGATCAGATAGATGACCAGATTAGTGCCGATAGCGCAAAGCACGGAGAGCGTCATCGGGCACTTGAGGTAGGAAAGCACGCCTGCAACCGCCACGCCGACGACGCCGATCCATGGGTAGGCGGGATCGACGAACACTGCACCCGGGAAAACGAGAGCCGCCATCGCCGTGTAGGGGATGAGCTTCAAGAGCTTCTCCACCCTGCCGCCGAAGCTGAATCGCTCGACGAACACGGCGGGGAGCATCCTCGGGATATAGGTTGCGAGGAGCATTCCGACAAGGAGGAGCAAAACGTCAAGCCTGAGCATCGGTGTCACCCTCCTTTATTTCGTCGTTTTCCACACGGTCACCTCTTGTTTTGTCGGACGCAGCTTCGCTCCCGGTCATTTCGTTAGCTGCTCCGTTCCTCTCCTTCCTTTCGCCATCCGATCCGTCGCCCGGCAGATCCACGAAGAATACGCCGACGGCGGCGCCGAGGAGTGTCGAGATAACGAGCGCCCAGGTTGCATCAATGAGCATCGAAAGACCGCTGTTAAAAAGTGCGGTAAGTATAACGAGGATAGCGAGTCGGAGATTGCCCCTGAGCCCGGGCGTGAGCATTGAGATGAACATAGCGTAGAGCGCAACGCCGAACGCAAGCGTAAGTATATCGGGCAAAAGGTCGGCGCCAAGTGCGCCCATAAGAGTGCCAACGTTCCACGAGGAGTAGGCGACGAGCGACAGGCCGAGGAAAAAGGCAGGGCTCGTATGCCTCTCGCCCGACCCGGTGAACACCGCAAAGGTCTCGTCGGTGATGCCGAAGGAGAGGAGGAGCCTCTGGTAAAGCGGCACGCCCCGATCCATCCTTTGCATAACGCAGGTGGACATAATGACGTGGCGCAGGTTGATGACGAGGGTGGCTATGATTATTGCGGCAATGCCTGCCGCCTCGGCGTACATCCCGACAGCCATCATCTGGCTCGCCCCCGCAAATACGGAGAGCGACATCAGACAGGTTTCAAGAATGCTGAAGCCTGCACCCCGTGCGGCTATCGCAAAGGCTATGCCAACGGGGATGAAGCCGAATATGATCGGCACGCCCATTCGAGCGCCCTCGAGAAATTCTCTTCCTTTGGTCATTTAACCTCCAATATAAGAGTATAACGCATCATAAAACCAGCTCAAGCACAAAGACCGGAACAGGCACTCCGCCGACCAGAGCAAGATTACCGCACTCGGTGAAGCTGACGGTGTCGGTATAGTCGCTAAAGCTCATTGTGGCGTCGCCATCAGTGATATATAAAAGCTTGTTTTCTTTATCTCTTTGCGTGTTTTCATTTGATAACTTGACACGCCTGCCGTCCTTAAGCTCGAGCTCGGGCTTGCCGAACGCATATCTCACTGCCGCCGGAGAGTGTACGGCGTCAGCCTTTGCTATAAGCTTATCGCCGGATATATATGATAATGCGGGAACCCACTCGCCGAGCGAGGGATAATAGAGCTCTACGCCCTCCGCATCCTCACCCCAAAGAAGCGCAAGAGCCTCCTTAAAGCAGACGGTGACCTCGCCGCCCGAGCAATAAGCCGACACGGGGTAGGGTATGGCGCAGTCTGAGCGCCCGTAATGAATAGAGAGGATCAGCCTTGCCGTTGATATTCCGAGCGGCGACTTTCTGCCCGGGTGCAAGAAGCCCTGAGAAAAGAGCGTGTCGGAGATCACGCCGCCGCCCGTCATATTAGGAACGAGATAGGCGTGCTCATCCCCCTCGCACATCGAGAGCTGCTCTGCCTTAAAGGCGGATAATCGGTAGGCAGACTCAAGATCACCCTGGAGATAGGGAGCGAGGCCATGGACGAAGAAGGGGAGCCTTTCGTCGGAGAAGGTGCGCCTGTAAAGTGCGGTAAGCTCCTTAAAATACTCAGTGTAGCTTCTGCCCTCAGAGCCGAGGGAGACGCCGCTCACGTCGCCGCACCCCTGATACCAGATAACGCCCGAAACGTTATATCCCGTGAGGGGAAATATCTGCTTATTGTAAAGTATTGTTGCTATTTTAGTATGTGGTTTCTCGGGAAGCACGCCGGACGCGAGGCAATCCTCGTAGATTTTCGTTTCGGAGGGGGAGAGCCTTTTGATGCCTTCGTAGTCAAGCCACGCCTTGATCTTGCTTGCGCCCCTGGCGACGTGGATGATGGCTATCGGCACGTCCTTGCCTAAAGAGGCGGAGAGGGCTACGGCAGTGGCATAGCCGACAGCACTAAGGGCGGCGGAGTCGGTTCTCAGCGCCTCGGATGCCGTAACGGCAAACCATCTGCCCGCACCGATGGGGTCGGGAGCGAGAGAGTAGGCGGGGGTCGCTCTGAAGGCTCTTATCATGGGATATGTGTCTGCCAGGGCTGACAGCTCGTCCCTATCCTCAAGATAGCCGACCTCGAGCTGGGCGTTGCTCTGACCCGACACGACCCAGACCTCGCCAACGGCAACGTCGGACACGGTTATACTCTCCTCGGGCTCGCCGACAAGCGACACCTCGAGGGATAGCCCCGTCATATACTCGTTTATCGGCGGAAGCTCGATAATAAACCTTCCGTCGGCACCCGTAGTGGCGGCGGCACTTATGCCACGGAGCGAAGCCGTGACCTCTGACATAGGAATGGCGCAAACGCCGAATACGGTGACGGGCTTTCCACGCTGGAGGACCATTCCGTCAGCGAATATTGCAGAGAGCTTGAGCTTGCGCTCTGCGGCGTTGATATCAGGCATATTGCACCTCCTCTTCGGTTCTGATCATGTCTCACGCCTCTCAGCTCATAAGTATTTGCGCTCGTGCGCAGGCGTGAGATAATAACACTATTATAAGCCGAGGCTGCGGCTCTGTCAAGCATTAAGGGGCAGTTTTGCCCACCTTTTTACCTTGACAAAGCGTCGGCATCCGGGTATAATCATTTATATAAAACGAAGGGAGGATAAAAATGATCTACGATCTTGCGATAATCGGTGCAGGGCCTGCGGGCGCAACTCTTGCAAGAGAGCTTGGACGCACTGCGGATTTGAATATCCTCCTCGTCGACGGCATACCCGATGGGGGCAGTAAGGTTTGCGGCGGTCTGCTCTCGGAGGATGCGCAAGAGCTGCTTGCGAAAATGGGACTGACCCTGCCCCGCTCAGTGCTTGAGGAGGAGCAGATCTTTGCCGTTGACACGATAGACCTGGTGAGGCGAATGACGGTGACCTACGGGCGCAGCTATCTTAATATGGACAGAGGGCGCTTTGACCGCTGGCTGATCTCGCTGATACCCGAGAGGGTCTCGCTCCTTGAGGCAAGATGCACGGGGATAGAAAAAGCCGACGGCATCTTCAGGCTCACGCTGAGCAAGAATAGTGAAAAATCCGAAATACAAGCGAGGATGATCGTAGGCGCAGACGGCGCCTCATCCATCGTGAGGCGCACGCTCTACAAGGAGCGAAAAATAAAGAAATTCGCATCCATACAGGAGTGGTACAGAATAAAGGATGCACGCCTGCCCGACTACTCCTGCATCTTTGATAAGGAGACCTCGCCGAGCTGCTCCTGGACGGTAAGGAAGGGCGAATATCTCGTTTTCGGCGGCGCATTTGAAAGCTCCGGCTGCCGCGGCGCCTTCGACAGGCAGAAGGAGCGGCTTGAGGACTACCTCGGAGTGAAGCTCGGAGAGCCCGAGAAGAAGGAGGCATGCCTCGTTTGCTCGCCGAGAGGGGGGCGTGATATGATAACCGGTGAGGGAGGCGCATATCTTGTCGGTGAGGCGGCGGGCTTTATCAGCGCAAGCTCCTTTGAGGGCATAAGCAGCGCTATGCTTTCGGGCAAGCTGCTTGCCGAGGCGATAGCCGAGGGAGATGACGACAGCACCATCGCACGTGCGTACCAAAAAAAGACAGCACCCCTACGCAGAAAGCTGCTTCTGAAGATCCCGAAGATGCGCATACTGACCTCGCCTACGCTACGCTATCTCATCATGAAAAGCGGAGTGACTTCAATCAAAAAATACTGAATATAAAAACGCCACCCATGGGCTCATAGCGAGCAGGGTGGCGTTATTTGTAAATAATAGTTATATTTTCGGTACTGAAATGCTTATTGAGCGTTGTCCGCCGTGGTGCCCGTGCTGCTCGATGCGATCATCTTCTCCATAGCGGCGTCGGGCGGCAAATCATCAGAACGGCATTCATCAGCCTCGAGCGCCTTTTGCTCTTTGTATATTCTCATCACCGAGAAGAACTGCCTTACGATGCAGATAAAGGAATAGGTTGAATAGATGAGGTAGGTGATGCGCGAGGGATCGTCGAGAGCCATGGAAAGCCCAAGCGACCAGTCAAGCACACATAAGATGGGCGCAAGCCAGGAATACTCAATGAAGGAAAGAAGCGTCAGCGTCGATGAGAGCAGACCCGCAATGGTTATCGCATTGTCAAGGAAGCGATAGCTGGAGTTTGCCGCCGTGAGAGCGAGGTAAAGCAGCACGAACGCAACAGCCACCGCGCATATAACTATTATAAGCTGCTTTTTCGACAGCCTGCGGAATTTCGTAGAGGACTTATACTTATTCTTGCTCCAGCGGACGAAGGTCACAAGCTGGAAGGGCGAAGACACGAGAAGCGCCTGGAATGCCATTCCGTAAAGCCCGAAGGAAAAGTAAACTATCGCATAGACGATGGCGTTTATGCCGCCGACGAGGTTGGCGTATCTGTTAGCGCCCGCCTGCAGCAGCCCGACGACGAGCGACACCATAAGCGGCAGTACGTTCAGAGGCTCCGCCTCAAATATGATAGCCGTGACGACGATAAGCACGGCCGCCACCGACATAAGGATCAGAGAAAAGAGATTGCTCTTGTTGAAATATTTATATATGCCCCTCTCTCGGGTAAGCTCAAGCTCGCTCATTACGCCGACCGCCTTTCACCTATTTCCTTTATATTTTCGCATATCGGAGAGGAAAATTCAATAAGAGATTGCGACGAAATCAGTGATTTTACGTCCCATTTTCGTAAGACGGATGAGGGGCGGAGTCACGCACGCATTGACCTGCGGTACTCCGAACAGCCACAGCCAAATCTCTTAGTGAAGGCAGAATAAAAGCCCGAGAGAGATGAATAACCGACAAGCTCGGAGATCTCGCTGACGGAAAGCTCGGTGTCGATAAGGAGCCTTGCTGCACGCTCAAGCCTGCAGTCGATCAGGATCTGCCTGAAGCTTTTGTTATATAAGCGGCGGACTATCCTCGACACATGCCTTTTGGAGAGATTCATAGCGAGCGCAAGGTCCTCCTCGGTGATGCTCTCGCCGAGATTGTTATAAAAGAATTCGTCGATAAGATACGCTCGCTCAGCTAGTCCGCCGTCGATGGCAAGCTCGTTATCCCCAAAGGTCGTATTGGCGCCGATGAAAAGCCTCGTCAGCTCAAGGATAAAGCAGGTAAGCAGTGAGCGACAGTAAATCTCCGAGCCGGGAGCGGCACACTCCGCCTCTCTGATAGCGAGCTTCAGATATTCAAGCAGGTTAGGTTGAGCGGATAAGCGGAAGGGTCTGTCCACCGCCGCGAGCATTGCTATCACAGCACGTCTCACGCCACCGTCCTCTCCCGAGGGCGAGCCGACAAGACGAAAGCGAATGCCATAGGACACGCAGCCCTCGCTCGGAAGCACGCAACAATGAAAGGTCGAGGGCGGTATAACGCACGCATCGCCCTCAGAAACCTTTATCATCTCGCCTCCCGAGATCTCAACCGAAAACGACCCGTGGACAGAAAAAATCAACTCGCAAAACGAATGCGAATGCGGGCTCGTGTTGACCTCGGACGGGTCGCCGCTCCTGCCTATGACCGCCTCGAGCTCGGCATCTCCGATCCTTAAAGAAAAGATCCTCGAGCCGTCATCCATCACCAAAGACATATACCGTTTCCTCGCAAAAATGTAAAGTAAGATTAGCAAATATCGGGGATGACCTCTATCTCGATGCCTACGACACCCCATTTTTCCTCTTCATCGGAAGTATAGTATTCATACATATCCGTATAGCTTGCACTCTCTATCTCGCACTCGAGATAGCCGCACGAAAGAAGGGGCAGGCTGCGATAAAGCTCCTCGAAGCTATGATAGACGTGAAGCGCCACCACCTTAACCGTAAGGCTCTCACAGCCCTCGCCCATCCTCTCAAAGCAGATAACGTCGCCAACCGAGAGGGCTCTGCGCTTTTCATCATATAGGCGGAGCTCGACGGTTTTTTCGCCGTTTTTGATCATCTCGAAGGGGGAATCTGCAAGCCTCATTTTATGTGTCATGGACAGCACCTCGCTTTTTGATAAATTATATCATACCAGACCTATGCATTTCAAGCCCCATATAAAAACGACAGAGATGTGCTTTTTATCTTTTTTCCGGAAAAAGGTTGATTTAGCGCAAAGTTTATTGTATAATCACTCGTAGTAACGCACGTGCGCACTCCCTGCGTGCGCGGCGAAAAAGTTTTTAAGGAGACGCTATGAGCAAGCTGATCAAGGGTATTTCCTTCCTTAACCCCGTTGACGTTGAGGAGCATTACCTGAAAAAATGTGCAGAGTACGCCATCGAGCACGGTGTTAAGCATTTCGAGCTTATCGGACCGACCCACAGCCCCGTAAAGGGAAACTGCGACGGAATGATGCTCTACCGCAAGTACGCCGAGTTTAACGACGATAAGAATATTGAATACGTTAAGTATTGCGAGCGCTGTGTAAACGAGGCGCTCGATATGATAGAGCCCTACGGCATCAAGAGCTATTACTGGCATCACGAGCTCGAGGTACCCGCACGCTTCGACGAGGTCTACCCCGAGATACATAACGAGCGCGGCGACGTTGAGGTCACCCATCCGAGGATCAAGGACTTCCTCGTAAATAAGATCGAGGACTTCTTCCACACCTATCCCAAGATGACGGGTATTATCCTCACCCTCCACGAGACGAGGATCCCCCTGCTCAAATTGAAGAACCAGAAGATCGGAAAGGTCGAGCGCGTTAAGTACGTCACCGAGATAGTTTACGAGACCTGTAAGAGGCTCGGCAAGGAGCTTATCGTGCGTCCCTTCGCAAGTATAGCAAAGGACTACGACGACCTGATGAACGCCTACGAGCAGATCTCGAACGAACTCGTCGTTTGCGATAAGTGGACGAAGTATGACTGGTCGCTCACAAGACCTCACAACCCCTTCCTCGCACGTATTAAGAACCCCCTCATCATCGAGACGGATATCTTCGGCGAGTATTTCGGCAAGGGCTTTATCCCCGTTATGCTGAAGGATCACATCCTAAACAAGGTCAAGTACTGCAACGGCTTTGGCATCAAGGGCTACGTTTCGAGAATCGACAGAGGCGGCTACATCCCCTTCGGAACCCCCAACGAGGTAAACCTCGAGATCATGGATGCGGCTGTTGACGGACGTGACGTCGACGAGGCTATCGACGCATTCTTCCGCCGTGAGTACGGCGACGTCGCAGAGGTAGTCAAGGCGGCTATGGAGGGCACTGAGGAGCTGCAGATCAAGGCTCTCGCAATCGAGGGCAGACCCATACACTGGCTCAGCCTCTTCCCTCCGCTTTTCGCTATGAAAAACGCATATCGCATACTCCGCGACGACTTCGTCATCCCCAAGGAGACCTACGAGGAGGGCTTCACTCAGTTCCGCGCTGACGTTGCCCTCGCCGATAAGGCGGAGGCGGTAAAGATAGCGACCGAAAAGCTCACCCTCATCGAAACGCTGAAGGGCAAGCTCGACGACGAGAAGTATTACAGCCTCTATATGCGCTTCAAGAACCTCTACTACTTATCCAAGATCTTCGAGCAGCTGACGCTCGTTTACTCCTGCCTTGCGAAGTACTTTGAGCATGGCGACGAGGAGGCGCTCAAGACCATCTACCGTGCGATAGACATCATGGTAGCGCTCGACAAGGAGGGCTTTGAGGAGCTGGGAATGGACTTCCAGTGCGAGGCGCTTTCGATCAAGAAGGGCGCAGCCTTCAGGACCTTTGGCATCGGCTCGGACAGCACGGACCCGAGAGACAGCCACGTCTACCTGCTCAACACCCTCTTCAGGACTGCACTCGACCTCGAGGTTGCAAAGGACAGAGAGCTTAAGGCAGAGGGCAACGCCGACTACGTCATCTGCGGAGGCTTCTCCGAGGAGCATAGCCTCGACAAGGAGCCGAACTTCTCCGGTGCGCTCACTATGCCCGACGGCGTTTGCAGAACTGCGGGCTCCGAGAGAGGCGCAATGTGGTCGGTGGTTAAGGCTCACGGCTGGTTCTCCTATAAGATGAAGGTCAACCCCGGCGTTATGAACACCGTCGTTATCACGGGTAAGGGCGAGGACGGAACCCTCTCCTTCGATCTCGACGTTTCGGGCGACACCTCGATGCACAAGGTGAGCGGCGAGGGCATACTCTCCGTTGAGCATAGCTTCATGCCTCCCGAGGGTGCTGACACCGTTACCGTAAGGATAGACAGAAACTCCTCTTCCCTCCCCTTCATCTACACTATCAAGATCAGATAAGGCAAAGAGAGTATATCTCACACAAAAAAAGCGGATATCCTTACGTGGGGCGAATGCCGGCGGCGGATATCAAAAAGCGCAAGGTCGGCTCAACGAGAGCCGCATCCTTGCGAGACAATAAAAAAAGGCGTACGGGATCACCTGGTCCTGTACGCCTATATTTTTAAACGACCGTCTTAGCGGCCGAGCGCCGTATTATCACGGAAGCTGACCGAGAAGGACGCCGTCGAGGTAGCCGAGATAGATGAGGATAAGCGTCCGCTCCTCCTCGCTCGCAGCCTCGTCAATAAACTCAAGCAGCTCGTCGGGGACAGGCTCGTCTACGTCCGGCTCGTCACCACCGTCGGGAGCTTCACCCGTGGGGGGCAGAGCGGTAACTCTCTCGTCGCCGCAGAGGGTGCAGACGCTCTTTGCCTCACCCGGCTCGGTTGCCGTAGGGGGTATGATAACGATCTCCTCGCCCCACTCGTGTGAGCACTGCTCGTCGGAGGAGCCGAGGGGAGGGATGGTTGCGGTTTTTTCCGCCGAGCAGACGGAGCAAACGCTCTTTTCAAGCCCGGGCTCGGTTGCAGTGGGAGGTGTAACGACCGTGAAGGCGCCCCAGGTGTGATTGCCGGTCGGGAGAACGGCCGTGCCCTTTGTGACAAGCTCGCCACAGGACTTGCAATACTTATCTCCGCTGTAGCCCGCCTTTGCGCAGGTTGCGGCGTATGCGCCACGAAGCTCGGTGGATGCGTGGGTGCAGGTAGGAGGAGTTACGGGCGTGTCGGTGCCGCCGGGGGTGGAGGAGCCGTCTGCCGCCTTGCCCGAGGGGGTGGTCATATCGCTCGGGATCTCCTTATCAAAGAGGAGCCACGCAAGCTCGGGGTAGTCGATAAAGACGTTTCTGTTGCCCTGAATTCCCTCTACGACCTCGTTTCTACCCATCTCCCAGGTGTCAACGGGGTCAAGCTCGCACCAATCAAGCAGGACGTCAACGCTCTGAAAAACCTTGGTAATGCTGCCGCAGGTGTAGCTGCCGGTATTGCCGTATCTGACGTACATATAGAGGATAATTCTTGCGACGTCGCCCTTTGCGCTGTCGACAGGCTCGTAAAAGCCGCTGTAATACCCGCCAACCTCGCCCGAGAGATTGCCCGTTGAGGTCTTGCCCCCGCTGACGTTGCCGTATTTAAGGCTGCCGCGGTTGGAGTTCGTTCTGTTTTCGCTGGGGCGGATGTGATGAAGGTCGGCGCCCGCACCCGAGGTGTTAAAGCCGCCGAGAGCCTTAGGCCAGACGTGCTCTCTGTTCCAGCCGCTGCCGCCCGAGTACTGACCGTCCGTGCCCGAATAGGAGGTGTAGATCATTACGATCCTGCCGTCGTTCTCTTCACAGTCGGTCTTGGTTGCGTAATTCTTGCAGTCGCTGTAGCTCGTCGTGCGAGTGTGCGTGCTCGTCATAAGATTTCTCAGCCTTGTAAGAAGAGCCGATGAGGAGAGAGAAGCAAGGGTGTCGTAGCCGTTGCCTGCATAGTATGACGAAGCGCCCGTGCCCGAAAGAGAGGTGCAGACCTCGCCCCTCTTGCCCGAGTTTGAAGATGAGGAATAGCTCGTCGGTGCGGCATAGGCTGCCGTAAGGGTAGAAAATACTACCGCTATAAGTATAATAAACGCTAAGATGCGCTTTGTGGATCTGTTCATTTTTATCTCCAATTATGAGGTAGTTAATTCGATATGTAAATAATAGTTCTCAGATGTCAGCCTATTATATCGCCCGACTGAACGTCAGCATACTGATCGGCATCCTCGGGCGCAACGACCTCGCCGACGCTCTCGTAGTCGTAGGTGGTGGCACAAACGATCGCCGCCTCGCCACCGTCCGAGATGACGTAGGAGCAGTTTAAGATCTCGGATACTACAAGGCCTCCCGAGGTGGCAACGAGGTAGGAAACGCCCTTGAGCGTTCCGCCCTTGCCGGACATAGCAAGATAGGAATCGATAATTCCGTTAAGGCTGATCTGAGAATCGACCTTCATGCCCGAGAAGTATGCCGTGCCGAAGGAGCCCTCGACGGAATTAAAGTCGTCGGCGCCGATAGAACAGCCAACGCCGAGGCGATCGACAAGCTCCTGCGCACTCTCATAGGAGAGGGGCGCCTTTTGCTTTAAGATGACCGGATCTACCGAGCCGTCCGAGACGGATGCGCTCGTTTCAAGATAGATGATACCGCCTACGTAGACGTAGGTCTTTTTTATCTGTATATCTCCGATATCGGCAACCGATCTGAGCTTAAAGGCATCGCCCGAAACGGTAAGCTCGACCTTGGAGGATAGGGCATCCTCCTCGCCGCCGTCAGCGGGAATGACGCCGATAGTAATCACCCTTTTATGCGGAGTTTCGCTCGTTTTCTCCTCGGCTGCCAGCACCGTCTCTCTGGGGTCGCCCGAGCCAATAAGATTGCAGGAGGCAAGCGCCATAACTACGACGCTAAGGCAGATAAGAAGAGCAAACGCTTTTTTCATAGTCTTCATTTATATCTCCAAAATATTTTATTACCAATCTTTATTTTACTATATATCTTCGGTGTTGTCAAGAAAGAGGAGGAAAATGGCCACAGGCTCGCTGAAAAAGTCAGATAAAAGAAAAAAGAAGCGGCGCACAAATTCGCGCGTTGGTACATAGCCTCCTACGAGGCAGACCTGCCGTTTCCGGATGCGGTTTATCTTAATTGCTAAAAAGCCAATAGGCGGGGGCGCCCTTGGATAAAGGCTCTTTTAAGAAAAATACACCGCCCGACGCAAAATATGCAACGGGCGGCTCTATTAAGGCGTGATATGTAATCTTTAGTTTGCAAGAATTAGGATCGCACGAGCTCCTCAGTCTTTTCCTCGGTGTCGGAGGCTTCGGAGCGAAAAACGGTTTCACGCTCGTCGGGCTCGTCCTTCTCTCCCTCTCTGTTGCCAAAGGCAGACGGATCAAAGCCCCGTTTCAACCGAGCGGAAGCTGAACTGCTCGCACTCGGGAAGGTGGATATCTATTCTGCCCTTCAGCCTGATGTCTCTCGAGGATGCACCGACGAGGATCTCGTAGATGCCGTTTTCAACGTACCAGGAATGAAGAGAGGTGTTGTAGTAGGCGAAGGCACGGCTGTCAAGCTTTAGCTTCACGCGCTTGCTCTCACCTGCACGAAGCTCGGTCTTGACGAACTCACGTAGCTCCTTTTCAGGGCGGACAGCCGACGCAAACACGTCCTTGACGTATATCTGGCTGACCTCCTTGGCATCGACGTCCGAGGTGTTTGTGACGGTGAAGGAGAGGGTGTAATCGGTTTCGCCCTCCTTCTCTATCCCAAGATCCGAATACTCGAAGGAGGCGTAGGAAAGTCCGTGACCGAAGGGGAATGCGACCTCCTTGCCAAGAGTGTCGTAATAGCGATAGCCGACCATAAGCCCCTCGTTATATCTCGTGACGAAGGTGTTTCTCGTTCCTCTGCCCGTGGGGGTGTCATCAAGGCTGTTCGGGAAGGTTTCGGTGAGCTTGCCCGAGGGGCAGACCGCACCCGTGAGGATGTCGGCGATAGCCTCGTTTGCTCCCTCTCCCGCAAAGCCTGCGTAGACTATTGCCTTGACGTCATCCTTCCAAGCCGACATATCAACGGCACTGCCCGACTCGACGACAACGATGACGTTCTTATTTCTCTTAATAAGCTCGATGAGCATATCCTCCGCCGTTCCGGGGAGGTTGATATTTCTTCTGTCTCTGCTCTCAAGCTCGATGGTGTGGTCGTTTCCGATGCAATAGACGACGGTGTCTGCCTCGTATGCCTCCGAAACGATATAGCTGCCTGCAACCATCTTGTCCGAATATCTGAGTATGAGCTTGCTCTTAGTGACCTCTGCAGCGTCGCCGAGCCTCCTTGCGATAAGATCGCCGAGATGCTCCTGCTTATACTCTGTGATGACGAGCGACGAGCCGCCGCCTCCGATAGGTGCAGAATCGGCTCCGAGGCCTCCGACGAGTATCTTGCCGCCTCTGAGAGGCAGGATGCCATCCTCGTTTTTAAGAAGGACTATTCCCTCTCTTGCGACCGCCGCGGCGTTTTCGTGGCGCTGCTCCTTGGTGTATTCCACCCTTCTCGCAGGAGCTGCCTCTGCGTTTTTATAGATGAAGTCGAGCAGCCTCTCGACGAGGACGTCTATCTCCTCCTCGCTGACCCAACCGCAGTCGTATGCCGCCTTGACCTCGCCGTAAGCCTCGGCTCTGAATGGCATCTCAAGGTCAAGCCCCGCCTTGACCGACCTTGCGGCGTGCTTTACCGCACGCCAATCCGAGATGACGATGCCACGGAAGCCAAGCTCCTTGCGGAGGATATCCGTGAGGATATATTTATTCTCGGCGGCGTAAACGCCGTTTACGGGGTTATAAGCGCACATAACGCTCCAGGGCTGCGAGCGGCTGATAGCTATCTCAAAGGCGGGGAGGTATATCTCCCTCATCGTCCTCTCGTCTACCTCCGCAGACTGATAATGCCTGTCGTAGTCGCTGTTGTTGAGGCAGAAATGCTTGAGGCAGGTGCCGACGCCCTTCTTCTGGACGCCGTCGATATACGCCGCCGCCATAACACCCGCAACGTAAGGATCCTCGGACATATATTCAAAGTTTCTGCCGCAAAGGGGCGAGCGCTTGATGTTTACGCCGGGGGCTAGGAGAACGTCTGTTCCACGCTCTACGCATTCGTCTGCGATGGTTTTGCCCGTCAGCTCGGCAAGCTCCTTATTCCAGGTGTTTGCGAGCACTGAAGGGGTCGGCATAGCGACGCCCGTATCCTTAGTGCCGTCTATCTCGACACGTCGCAGACCGCAGGGGCCGTCCGAAAGATAGACCTCGGGCAGCTTGCCACCCAGGGTGTGGAGCCTCCAGAAATCTATGCCGCATAAAAGCTTTATTTTTTCCTCGATGGTGAGATCTTTAGTAGCGATTTTCATGTTTATTACCTCCCTTTGATTTGATTATAAGGCAATTTATTTTCAATTTGTATACTAAATAGCTTCAATTCTCTATCAAAATGTGATATAATGAAGAAAAAACATCGGAGAAGGGTATGTTATTTTTCTACGAAAAGCATAGAGAGGACGAAAACGCACTGCATATCACACGCAGCAGGCCGCATGAATATCCCGCACACTTCCATCAGAACCTCGAGCTTTTTATCCTCAGGCAGGGGCATTACAGCCTTACGGTAGGCGGCGTGCGCCACGAGCTCGGCGACGGATCCATCGCCCTTATGGACTCCTACGAGGTGCATGAATACGGTAAAGGCGAGGGCGACGACTGCGTCGTCATCATCCCTTACAGCTATCTTGCGAGATTTAATAAGGACAGGGGCGTGCTTTTGCCCGAGCGCTCGGTCATAACCGACGGCGAGATGTGCGAGCGGCTGCTCAGCATTATTGACGGCTTTATTATAAAGGGTGCGTCGGACTACACGACGGATGCCGCAGTGGAGCTGATGCTCTCGCTCGTTAAGGAGCGCTTTGAGTTTACCTCCTGCCGCCAGCGGAGCGAGACCGCACTGATAAAGGAGATTCTGTCCTATATACAGGATAACTACCGCCACGCCATCTCTCGCCGCTCGATAGCCGCTCACCTCGGCTACACCGAGGAGCATATTTCCAGAGTTTTCCACCGCTTTATCGGCAGCGGCATACAGCAATACGTCAACACCCTCAGATACAACTACATAGAAAAATGCAAGAGGGACGGCGACACGAGATCCGCCTCCGAGCTGATCTTTGATGCTGGCTTCGGCAGTGAGCAGACCTACTACCGCTACAAGCGATCGAGAAAAGAGGATAGCGGAGCGCCGGAGATAAGAGATAGAAGCGACGTGATGTAAGGCAGGCGCAGGCTTTTGCACCATAGGCCATGCGATAAGAGGAGGCCTTTTGCCACGCTGCTTTCGAAAAAGAGAAAAAAGAGGATATTTCGGCGCATTTTTGCCGATCTATCCTCTTTTTGTTTGGCAGGATATATCCTGCGTTTTATGTGGGTGTCCGCCGTGGGGCTTGTGCCCGATAGAGACTGCCAGCGTGCCCTCGCAAGGGGCTCGCATCGATCGGTCGCCATACCTTTCGTGGCCGATCATTAAAAGCATCTTTCTTTTCTTTCTTTTTTACACCTTTCGATGTTTCCGCAGCGATAACAAAGCTCGTTGTCGCAGATGCCGTCGCCGCTGAAATAGGATAGGATATTGTTCACCGTCGTTTCGGCGATGTTGTCGAGCGCCTCCTTGGTCAAAAACGCCTGATGGGAGGTGATAATGACGTTGGGCATTGAGATGAGGCGTGCCAGCAGCTCGTCGTTCATAATATGTCCGGATCTATCCTCGAAGAAGATATCCGCCTCCTCCTCATATACGTCAAGGCACGCCGCACCGATCTTACGCTCCTTGATGCCGTTCAGTAGCGCTTCGGCATCGATGAGGCCACCTCTTGACGTGTTGACGATAACGACGCCCTTTTTCATCTGTCGGATAGCGTCCTCATCGATCAGATGCCTCGTGGAATCCGTCAAGGGGCAATGCAAGGAGATCACGTCGCTCTCCCTGAACAAGTCCTCAAGAGAAACGTACTCTATTCCGCTATCCTTAGCGGGGTAGGCATCGTAAGCAACGACCCTCATACCGAAGCCTCGGCAGATATCCACGAAGATCCGACCGATCTTTCCCGTTCCGATCACTCCTACGGTTTTTCCGTGAAGGTCGAAGCCGGTCAGCCCGCTTAAAGAGAAGTTGAACTCCCTCGTGCGGTTGTACGCCTTGTGTATGCGCCGAATAGAAGTCAAAAGCAGCGCCATGGCATGCTCGGCAACGGCGTAGGGGGAGTAAGCGGGAACGTGGACCACGTGCACCTTTCCAAACGCCGCCTGTACGTCCACGTTGTTGTAGCCGGCGGAGCGAAGCGCAATCAGCTTTACGCCGTATTCATAAAGCTTATCGATCACTGCGGCACTCACCGAATCGTTAACGAATACGCATACTGCGTCGCTGCCCTTGGCAAGCTCGACCGTATCCTCGTTCAGCTTTGCTTCAAAATAGCGAAACTGCACGTCCTGCGTCTGACCGTATCGCTCGAAAGACGCCTTGTCATATTCCTTAGCATCGTAAAATGCGACCTTGATCATTCTGTCGCCTCCTCGTCATCTGTAAATAATATGAAGTGTCGGGGGCGCAGAAGTCGCCCCCGACCAAGCCTTTACCTAATGCTGTCCGCCCTTTTCGCAAGGTGGGCTCTCGCCTGCCTTCGGTGTGGGTTTGGGTCTTGAGCATCGGGATTTTCGTTGTGTCCTGTTTTTTAGGTGTTATCAGCCCTCGGCGTCTGCCTCGGACTCTTCCTTGGGTGCGGTGTTTTTTGCGATCTCGGAGGTCTTGTCAACGAGCTCGCCGAAGCCGTAGAGCAGCCAGGATGCGACCCACGCTACTATAGAGCCTAAAACCATGGTAAGAAGCCCGAAGAGGATCATGTCCTCGTTAGACACCATCATTACGAAGCCTACGATGATCGCAGCAACAGCCTCCACGATAAAGGACCACTTTGCTAAGCTTTTGATCTTGGAGCCGATGCCTACGTAGAGGTTGTCGAGCTTGAAGCCGTTATTTTCCATAACCGTGTTCTCCTTTGAGTTAAATGTATAGTCTGATTATTTTAGAGTTATGAATTTGCTGCGCAAACGTTATGATGTGCTGACGCACAGTTATGATTTTGCCGATGGCAAAAATTATGGTATGATTGCCTATCTAACTTCAAGCGTGGCTTCGCCACTCATAACCGCGAGCCTTTGCGAACATTATAACTACGCAAAGCGTATCATAACTTGCCGTCAGGCAATCATAGTTGATCGAATGGGAGTAAGCCTGCGGCTTATTCCCACTCGATCGTCCCAACAGGCTTCGGCGTGAGGTCGTAGAGAACTCTGTTGATGCCCTCGACCTCGGAGGTGATGCGTGCGGTTATATGATGGAGGAGGGGATAGGGGATCTCCTCGATGGTGGCGGTCATGGCGTCGGTGGTGTTTACGGCGCGGATGATGGCAGGCCAGCCCTCGTATCTCTTGCCGTCTCTCACTCCGACGGACTTGACGTCGGGGATGGCTATGAAATACTGCCAGACGGTGTTTGCAAGTCCGCTCTTATCAAACTCCTCTCTGAGGATGGCGTCTGCCTCTCTGAGTGCCTCAAGCCTATCACGCTTGATAGCGCCAAGGCAACGGACGCCGAGGCCGGGGCCCGGGAAGGGCTGACGGTCTACCATAGAGGAAGGAAGGCCGAGAGCTCGTCCAACCTCTCTTACCTCATCCTTATATAAGAGCTTGAGTGGCTCGACAAGCTCAAACTGCAGATCCTCGGGCAGGCCGCCTACGTTGTGGTGAGCCTTTACGCCGTCGGACTCGAGGATGTCGGGATAAATAGTTCCCTGAGCGAGAAACTCAATGCCATCGAGCTTTCTTGCCTCCTCCTCAAAAATGCGGATGAACTCGCCGCCGATGATCTTTCTCTTCTCTTCAGGGGAGCTGATGCCATCAAGCTTTTCAAGATATCTGTCGGTCGCATCGACGTAGACGAGGTTGGCGTCCATGCCCTCTCTGAACACCTCGATGACCTGCTCGCTCTCGCCCTTGCGCATAAGGCCGTGGTTTACGTGCACGCAGACAAGCTGCTTGCCGATAGCCTTTATGAGAAGTGCGGCAACTACGGAGGAATCAACTCCGCCCGAGAGCGCAAGCAGCACCTTCTTATCCTTTACCGTGCGGCGCACCTCGTCTACCTGCTCGGCTATAAAGGCTTCTGCCAGCTGACGGGTCACAATTCTTTCCATATCGTCGGGTCTTTTATTAAGGCTCATATGATACCTCCGTTATTTTTTTGATGCTATAATTATACACTATCATTATTCTCAGTGCAAGATGTTTTTTTAAACAAAAATGACTGAAAAACATAAAATATTATGGAAATAATAATCCGGGAGAGCTTATGCTGGTTATCAAGCCATATCAAAGAGAACGTGCGGTCGCCTACGCCGAGAGATACGCCTTTTCGCAAAACCCATTATTTGGAAACTTCAGAGGCATAGGCGGCAACTGCACGAATTTTGTCAGCCAGGCGATATACGCCGCAGGCTGCACGATGAACTTTACGCCGACCTTCGGCTGGTACTACGTTTCGCTGAACGACCGCTCCCCCTCTTGGACGGGGGTGGACTATTTTTACAGCTTTATGACGACGAACGAGGGCGTCGGGCCCTTCGGCAGAGAGATATCGCCTGATATGAGCGAGATCGGCGACGTGATACAGCTGGGGAGAGAGGCAGACGGCTACTACCACACGCTGCTGATCGTGGGATACAGCGGCGACGACCCCTTGGTTGCGGCGCAGACCGACGACGCCTTCAGGCGTCCGCTATCGACCTACACCTACGACTACTCACGCTTTATAAAAATAGAGGGGATAAGGATAAATATCCCCGACGTAGCCGACTGCTACGGAGGAGTTCTGTCGGGCAGCTCGCTCACACCCGGCGGCGCACCGTTACAGCCCGTCTTTCCTATGCCCGAGCCTGCAATACCTGCCCCGGGTGCGGGAGGCGGAGATACCCCGGCACCGATGCAAAGCCCCGGGCAGACGCAAAATGCGCCCGAGGCCGGTATGGAGGAATAGCAGATGCTAAAGAGGCTGATATAGAGGATCAGGCAAAGCGAAAAGCGCACCCACACAAGGCGGGTGCGCTCAACAAAAATCATCGTATCAAGCTGAATACGTGCATAAAATGCTACCTATAATTTACATTACACGGGCGTAGTCGTTAAGAAGTCCTCGCCTCTATCGAATTTATGCTCCTTGCCATCAAGAGTGACAGTAAAGCTCTCCGCATCGCAGCTGACGGCTATCTCGGGTGCATTTCCGTCAGGGGTGGGATAAAGAACTGTTGCGAGGTGTACCTTCTCACCATAGCCGTGGACGGTGATATAGGTGGTAGGAGTATGCTCTGCGAGCCTATCCTTGGCAGGTCTGTATCCCATATACTCGGGAGCGTCAACGCCCGTCGCCGTACGCAGGCCTGCGTGAGTTACAAGCTCGAGAGTTACGCCGTCGCCCGCCTCGACAGTTGCGTGGCGGCCCCTGATGGTTACGGGCACGTCGTAGGGAATGAAGTTGAGCTCACACTCATGATCCAGTCCGTCAGCGGCGGTGAAGTCGTCAAGCAGAACGAAGAAGGGCAAGGAGCCCTCGATGCCCGTGCGGAAGAAGACTACCTTTCTCTCGTGGGTGACGGGGATGAGAGCGTTTCCGTAGCCGCGGTTATACTTTCCGTAGGCAACTACGGTGTCCTCGGTGATATTGGTTTCAAGATCCGACTTGATGCTGACCTTCTCGGGCGACCAGGCGGTGTGTGTGGGCCTTGCGTTCTGTCCCTTGCCGTCAACGATGCCGGTGTTGTGTCCTCTCGTTCTGACGCAGAGGCTACGCATCTTCGACTTGTCGTAGGCGAAGTTTCCGAGGACGTTCAGAAGGTTCTTGCCGTAGGCGCTGAGGTTTATATTAAGCTTATCGTCATGCTGATGTCCTGCGCCGAAGGGGGCAGACTCAAAGAAGAGCCAGATGTCCTCGGGGCCCCAGCCGGTACGCATCGTTATCATTCCCGAATAGGGCATGACCACGTCTCTCGGATAGATCTCGCTTACCCTACCCTCGATGATGTCGGTGAAGTATTTTTCATCCGGGAAATGCCTAAGACCGTGCTCCATCCACGCCTTTACCGCGACCTGACCTCCGTCGTTGGTGCAGGGGGTCTTGCCGTCGGGGCGCATAAGCTTGGGATACATCGTATAGAGCAGCTTGATGTTGTCCGAGAAGTCGGAGGGTATATGAAGGCCGTAATGCTTAGCGGTGTTATAAACGCCGAGGTTGGTGGTGAGAACTACCGACTGGTAGCCCGTGGTCAGCTCGCACTGGAAGCCGTCGGGATACACCTGCGTTTTAAGCTCGTTCGAGAGCATATTTACGGCGAACATGCGCCAATCCTCGCTCTTTTTATAGAAGCGGTAATAGCATCCGATGCCGTTAAGACCCGACATCTCGATATCAAGCCAGTTAAGAGAGGAGGGGCTGTTCATTAAGAACTCTGCGTGCTCCCAGATAGACATAGCGACCCTGACCCAGAGCTTGTCGGGGATGGAGGGAGAATGAAGGAAGCTGTGGATGCAATAGGGCCAGGCGCCGCCCATTCTGATGCCTGCGGAGATAGTGCGCCAGAGGGGATACTGCGAGCATCTGTTCGGCACGGGCCAGCCGGGACACTCGGCAGCGTCTATCCAATTTGACATATTTCTTGCAAACGCCTCGGCATACTTTTCGTCGCCGGTCTTGTTGTAGGCGCCTGCAAGGATCTTGAGGACGTGATGCCTGTTGAGCTGCCAGATCCACTCACGGTAGCCGTCGGGCGCACCGTTAAAGGTCCAATCTATATCTCCCTCGTAGTCGTAAGTATAGGAACAGGAGCGAACCACGCCGCGGCAAACAAGATCTGCGTTTTCCTCAAGTGTGAGTGAGGTGTCGGAAATGCTCGAGCCGGGGGACATATTTCTGTCTACGTAGCTAAAGTACTTCTCGACGTCGAGGAAGGACTTGAGAAACTCGGCGAAGGCATGCTCCGCCTCCTCCTCTCTTCCTGCAACGTAGAGATCTCGGACGGCGGCAAGAGCGGGGATGGTAAGATCCAGCTCCTCGGTGTAAAACCGCTTTTCTGTTAAGAGCATAACAACTCTCCTTTCTGTCGCCATAGGGCGACGCACGGGGCGGCGCTTTTTCGCTTCGGCGGTGCTCGTTAAAGCCACCGCTCCGACGAAAAAAGCATCAGTTTTTTAGTTGAGAGCGAGCCTGTATCCGACAAGCTCCTCGCACGCGCGCTGGCACACGCACGTAATAATTTCGCGCACGCCAGCGTGAGGGGCAATTCCAGCCTCATTCTAGCATAGCACCCCTTATATGTCAACCATTTTTTCAAAAAATAATTTATCGAGAGGACAGAGCTTTATGGGTAAATATTTCGGCACGGACGGCTTTAGAGGGAGGGCGGGTAAGGAGCTTACAGCCAGCCACGCCTTTGCGATAGGGAGGGCGCTCGGCCGCTACCTCGGAGGCGAAAGCAAGCGCCCGAGGGCGATGATAGGCAAGGACACACGCCGCTCCTGCTATATGCTTGAATACGCCGTGGCGGCAGGGCTTGCATCGGCGGGGGCTGACGCATATCTTGTGCACGTGACGACCACGGCGAGCGTTTCATATCTGACGCCCGTCTATGCCGCCGACGTCGGAATTATGATCTCCGCAAGCCATAATCCCTACTACGATAACGGGATCAAGCTGCTTGACGGAAAAGGAGAAAAGCTGCCCGACGAGGCGATAGCCGAGATAGAGGAGCTTATGGAGCGTGACGACCTGCCCTTTGCCGAGGGGGAGGAGGTCGGCAGGATAATCGACTGCGCCGAGGCGAGGGAGAGATACGTGAGCTACCTGACCTCGCTCGCCGGGGAGAGCCTTTCGGGAATGCGGATAGGCATAGATGCGGCAAACGGGGCGGCGCATAAAATGGCACGTGAGATCTTTGAGGCGCTTGGAGCAGAGGTGGTTGGGATAGGCGAGGCGCCCGACGGCGTGAACGTTAACGACGGTGTCGGCTCGACGCACCCGGAGGCTCTGGCCCGCCTCGTTAAGGAGCGTGGGCTTGACCTCGGATTTGCCTTTGACGGAGATGCGGACAGATGCATAGCCGTTGACGAGCGTGGCGAGATAGTTGACGGAGATGCGATAATGTATATCCTCGCAAAGGGTATGCTCTCTATGGGGGATAGGCTGGTTACTACCGTTATGTCAAACCTCGGGCTATACAGGGCGCTCGAGCGCATCGGGATCGGCTACGAGATAACCGACGTCGGCGACAGACAGGTCTACGAGAGGATGAAGGAGGGCGGCCACATCCTGGGCGGCGAGCAGTCGGGGCATATAATAATGTCAAAATACGAGAGGACGGGCGACGGCCTGCTCAGCGCAATAAAGCTTGCAGAGGCGGTCGTGCGCTCGGGGGCGGGGCTATCGGCGCTCTACTCCGAGCTATCCTTCGTCCCACAACTGACTCTGAGCGTGCCCGTTCGTGATAAGGGTGTGATCTGTGCCGAGGCGGTCGCCAAGTCGATAGAGGAGGCGAGGCTCAGGCTCGGTAAAAAGGGGAGGCTGCTCGTGCGCCCGAGCGGAACCGAGCCCGTGATAAGAATAACCGTGGAGGCGGATGGGGAGCGGCTTTGCAGCACAACGGCTAAGAGGCTGAGGAGGGTCATCGAGGAGGCGGACGCCAATGCGTGAGTTAAGGATAACAGAGCTTTTCCCCTCCGGAGGCTCGATGCTTCTCGAGGAGCTATACAAGACGAGATACCCGTGGGATATACTTCCCTGCCTCGGCGATATCATATTGCGCCTCGGAGAGAGCCTAGACCCGGAGGAATACGTCAGCCCGGGGCGCGGAATATGGATATCAAGATCTGCAAGGCTCTCGCCCACAGCGGAAATAAATGCGCCTGCGATAATCTCACACGGGTCGGAGGTGCGGCACTCGGCGTTTATCCGCGGAGGAGTTATCGTTGGTGAGGGCGCCGTTATCGGCAACTCCTCAGAGATAAAAAACTCGGTGATCTTTGACGGCTGCCAGATACCACACTTCAACTACGTTGGCGACAGTATTCTCGGCAGGGGTGCGCACCTTGGAGCGGGCGCCGTGACCTCAAACGTCAAGACAGACAGGAGTGAGGTGGCGGTGCGTGCAGGTGAGGTCGAGATAAAGACCGGGCTGAGGAAGCTTGGCGCAGTCATAGGCGAGGGAGCGGAGATAGGCTGCGGCGCAGTTATAGCACCCGGGGCAATAATCGGCAGAGGAGCAAGGATCTATCCTCAGTGCTTCGTCAGGGGCTTCGTGCCTCGGGAGCACATATTGAAGTCGGACGGCAGCCTCGTGCCGATAAACAACTGACAGTCGCTTGCATTATAACGACCGTGCCGTAAATCCGAGGGGAAAACCATAAATATGTAAATAGTAGTTTTCATATTTGCACAAAAAGAAGGCAGACACCGCCGAAGTGGAATACACAACGGGGCATCTGCCCTTTTCTTTTTTAATATACGATCAGCCGTTTTGGCCGACACGGGTCGGCTTGCCCGGTTTATATCAAGCGGTCGCTTCGCCCGATAAGATGGCTTTACAGCTCAAATTACACGGTTATGTCAGGCATCAGAACTTGCACGCCCTGACTAAAACGAGATATTCGTCGTAGGTGAGGGAGAGCTTGATCACAGCCCTTTCGACCTCGCTCAGTATATCACAGTTGTGAGCCCAGCCCACAGGCCTTACGTCAGCGTCGGTTGCGATAACGAGGCCGGAAGCGCACTGATATACGGGGGAGTTATAGATATGAGCCTTTGCGGGGATGCTCGCCACAGTGCTTGGAACGTAGAGTCCGATAAGCGACTTACAGCCCTGGAAGGCGGAGACACCTATCTCGGTAACGCCCGAGCCGATGATGACCTCCTCGATGGAGCTTGCCCCAAAGAAGGAGTAGGCGGGGATGAGCTTGCAGCTGTCCGAGAGGACGACCGTCTTGAGGCTCGTCGGGAGCATCTGCTCGTTTGCGCCGTATGCGCTCGCGCCGAAGATATAGCCGATATAATTGTTAGAGCTTTCACGGCTTCCGCCGATGAAGGGGATAGTGATCCTCTCAAGGCTCGTGCCGCGGAATACGCTCTGCCCCATAGCCGCAACCGTGTCGGGAACGGTGATATCCTTCAGCCCCGTTTCGGCGAAGGCGAGTGCGCCGATCGCCTTGACGTTTTTGCCAAAGGTAACGCTCCTCAAGGACGGGCAATCGTAGAAGGCTCTGATGCCGATGGTGGTGAGATCGTCGGGCATAACGACGGATCTGATGGTCTTATTGCCCGAGAAGGCTCCGCCGCCGATCTTAATGACCTTGCCGGTGACGCCGAGAGAGTTAGTATATTTTTCGGGGATAACGACCGATGCCTCCGTGCCCTCGTAGCCAACTACGACGAATGCGCCCGAGCCGTTGCTCTCGTAAATAAGGCCCTCTGTGCCGACCGCTGAAAGCTCGGACTTATCGATAGTAAGCGTTGCTCTCACGTCGGGTATGGGAAGGAAGTTACCCGTCTCGCCCTCGGGCGAGGAGAAGCGGAAGACTACGTTATAGACGCCGGGGGCGACGGCGTAGTTTCCTATCTCTGTGACGACGATGCCACTGTTCTTATCTCCCTCTCCATAGGAAAGACGGATAGTGTGAGCCTTGCCGTCGTAGGCAAAGGTCTTATCCTCCGCAAAGGCGGTGACCTTTTTCGGCTTGATGAGCATTTTTGCTTCAAGCTCCATGCTCTCCGAGCCCTTGGTCAGAGCCGCAGTGATGGAATATTCGCCTGCGTTCTTCTGCTCTGCGAGGCTATAAGACACCGAAACGTCCGAGCCCACGCCCGTGACGGCAGGTGCGTGCGCTTTGCCGTCATATTCAACCGCAAGGTCGGGAATAGTGGCACCCGCAAACGCCGAGGGACCCGAAACGATCCTCAGCTCCGCCTGCATATCGGGGATGGGAAGATAGTTTTTGAAGTCGCCGCCGAACCTCGCCGTTACCTTATGCACGCCGACGTCCGTGGCTCCGTTGCCAACGTATTCAACGGTTACGCCCTCGGGCAGCTCGCCCGAAACGGCTATGCTGTGCGGCTTTCCGTCGTAAACGACGGTCGCACTGTTGAAGAACACGCTGTAAGCATCGTATTCGGCAGGCTCTACGGTGATGGTCGAGGTCATATCCTTGCCCTCAAGATAGATGCCCTTGTAATAGAACTGAGCCGTGACGGTGTGCACTCCCGCATCCGTTACGCCGTTGCCGACGTACTCTACGGTGACGTAGATGTTCGGGATCCTGCCCTCTATCTCAATAGAATGCGCTCTGCCATCGTAGGTTACGACGGAGGGCTCAAGCTTTACGTTTGAGAAATTGATGTTCGGGATCTCTATCTCGGGCTCGGGATCGTCGGTGGGGCCGTCAGAGGGATCATCCGTCGGATCATCGGTAGGATCGTCGGTGGGATCATCCGTAGGATCGTCCACGGGACCGTCGGGCTCTTCCTCGTCCGTGCCGAAGATAGAATCAAAAACCGAGCAGGAGCTTAAGCAAAGCGAAAATGCAAGAAGCAGCGCTATCAGGATCAGAAGAGAATTTTTAAGCTTCATTTATTCTCCATTCTGCCGCCCCGACGTGCGGGGCGGCACTGGCTTTTACGCATTTTTAAGAGCTACGTACTCTTCATAGCTTACGCCAAGTATAACGGTTGCAGCGCTATCCTTGCTAAGCTTGTTCCACATTGCTCCGTAGCCGGATGCGGGAACGCTCTCTGCCTCAAGATAGATCTTGAAGCTCTCGCCACAGTCGAAGAAGGGCGAGTTGTAGTAGTTAGCCGCAGCGGGGATGCTGGTTACGGTCTTGGGGATGTAGATCGCACCGAGAGAGGTACACTTCTCAAATGCGGAGATACCGATCTCGGTAACGCCCGAGCCGATAACTACCTCCTCAAGGCTGACGCAGCCACGGAAGGAATAAGCGGGGATAAGCGTGCACGCATCCGAGAGAATTACTCTCTTGAGGGTTACGGGGACGAAGGTCTCGTTCGCAACGTAGGAGGATGCGCCGAAGATATAGCCGAGATACTTGTTGGAGGATACCTTACTACCGCCGATGAAGGGAAGCTTGATCTCCTCGAGCTGAGTGCCGAGGAAGGCGCCCTGACCGATAGCCGTTACACTGTCGGGAACGATAACGCTCTTAACGACCGAGTTGTTTCTGAAGGCTACGGAGGAGATCGCTACGACAGCCCTGCCCGCATAGGAGGAGGGGATAACGACGACCTCGTCGGTGCCGTTGTAGCCGTCTACTGCATATCCGCCCGAAACGCTTAAGAATACGAGGCCTGCGGTAGAGTAGGTTTCGGAATAGTTGTTGATGGTGAGAATCACGGTAACGTCATCTCCTACGGTATAGTTTCCGATAGCAGCTCCGGAGAGGCTGTATCTGAAGGTGAACTTATACGTGCCGGGAAGGTAGTCTGCCCTGCCGACCTTGATGATGCTTACTCCCTCGGGGAGGCCTGCCACCTCGAAGTCGATCGAATGATTCTTTCCGTCGAAGTTAACGGTCTGGTCCTTTACGTCGATCACGGGAAGCTCTGCGGGTGCGACGGTGAGGGTCGCTACCATATCGCGGGATGCGTCGTGAGCGCCGTTGTAAGCAAACTTAACGGTTACGGAGTAGCTGCCTGCGTTGACAGCGCCGTTGCCGACGTACTCAAGCACGGTGTAGCCCTCGGGGAGCGTGCCCTCAACGGAGAGGCTATGCTCGGAGCCATTGTAGGTTACGGTCTTGCCCTCGAAGCTGACGCCGTCAAAGACGGAGTCCTTATGAACGATCGTGAGGGTCGCACTCTTGTCTGCGCCGGTGATGTACTCGCCCTTATAGAAGAACTTAGCTACGACAACGTAGGAGCCTACCGTGACCTGTCCGTTTCCAACGTACTCAACGGTAATTCCGTCGTAGGATGCGCCGCCAACAGCAAGGCTGTGAGCCTCTCCGTTATAGGTGAAGCTTGCATCCTCGAAGGTCACGCCGTAGAGGGTGGTGGGATCGGGGGTGATGACGAGGCTTGCCATCATCTGGGGGATGGCGTTGTAGTTCTTTGCGTCAACGTAGGTAAATCTTGCGATGACGGTGTAGTTACCGACCTCGGCGTGATCGTTGCCGATGAAGGTAACGCTGACACCCTCGGGAAGAGTGCCGCCGATGACGAGAGAATGCACCTCGCCGTCGTAGATATACTCAGCGCTCTCGAATACGACGCCGCTCATATCAACGTCAGCCTTGTCGATCTTAAGAGTTGCCGATCTGTCTGCGCCCTCGATATAGTCGCCTGCGTAGTAGAACTTAGCAACTACGGTATAGCTGCCCGCTTCGGTCTGAGCATTGTTTTCATACTCTACCTTAACGCCGAAGGGAAGGCTGCCCTCGATAGCGAGGCTGTGAGCCTCCTTGTTGTAAACTACCGTCTTGCCCTCGAAGACGATGCTGTCAAGCTCGCTCTGACCGTCAAAGGTGATCTTGAGATTTGCGGTCATATCGGGGATGGGATTGTAATTCTTTGCGTCAACGTAGGTGAACTTAGCGGTTACGATGTAGCTGCCGATGTTGGTCTGAACATTTCCGTCATACTCAACGGTAACGCCCTTGGGAAGATCGCCCGAGACGGTGATGGTGTGTGCTTCCTTATCGTAGTCAAACACCTTATCCTCGAAGCTGACGCCGCTCATATCAACAGTCGCCTTTTCGATGATGAGGGATGCGCTCTTATCAGCGCCCGAGATATACTCGCCCTTGTAATAGAACTTAGCGGTTACGATATAGCTGCCCGCATCGGTGTGACCGTTGTTGCCGTACTCGACCGAGATGTTCTCGGGGAGGCCGCCATCGATAAAGAGCTTGAACTCCGTGCCGTCGTAAACGACGGTCTTTTCGGGAAGCTCGATGCGAGAGAGAGCGTACTCCGAGCCGAGGATGGTGAGGCTTGCGGTCATATCGGGGATAGCCTTGTAGTTTCTGTCAACCGTAAACTTAGCGGTTACGGTATAGGTGCCGGCAGCGATCTGACCGTTGCCGACGTAGTCAACGGTAACGCCCTCGGGGAGGCTGCCGCTGATCTTGAGGCTCTGAGCCTCGCCGGTGTAAAGAACGACTGCGCCCTCAAAGCCGATGCCGGACATATCGATGACAGCCTTCTCAATCCTGAGCGTTGCTCTCTTGTTGTCGTCCTCAAGGTGGACGCCGTTGTAGAAGAACTTAGCCTCCACGATGTGCGTGCCGGCATCCGACTTGTCGTTGCCGACGTATTCAACGGTAACACCCTCGGGGAGAGTGCCCGAGATGGCAAGGCTGTGGACCTCGCCGTTATAGGTTACGGTCTTGCCCTCGAAGCTGATGCCGGAAAGATCGATCTCGGGGATGACCTCCTCGGCAGCCTCTATAACGAGGACTGCGCTCATATCCGCAACGGGATAATAATTATCCGTATCAACGGTGAACTTAGCAACGACGGTGTAAACGCCGACCTCGGTCTGTCCGTTGCCGGTATACTCAACTGCAACGCCCTCGGGAAGAGCGCCCGAGAGGAGGATGCTGTGAGCCTCGCCGTTATAGGTTACGGTCTTGCCCTCGAGGCTGACCGCCGACATAGCGTCTGCAAGAGAAGCCTTGTTGATCCTGAGGGTTGCGGTCTTATCCTCGCCCTCAAGATACTCGCCGTCCTTATAGAACTTAGCAACTACGGTGTATTTGCCTGCGTTTTGCTGATTGTTGTTCTCATACTCGACGGTAACGCCCTCGGGAAGCTCGCCCGAGATCTCGATAGCGTGGGTGCTTCCGTCGTAGGTGACGGTCTTATCCTTGAAGGAGATGCCCGAAAGGTCGCTGCCACCCGTAGCGCCGCCGATGAGGTCGCAGGAGGAAAGTCCAACTGCGAGCGCAAGGACGAGCACGAGAGAGAGCGCAAGATATATAATTCTGTTTTTCATAGTCACGCTTCTCCTTTCTTATCCCTCGGTAACGTCCATCTTAAAGAGAGGCATGGGAATGCCCGATGCGTTCGTGAGGTTTCCGTTAGTCATGCTCCTTATTGCGTCGGTGGAATCGAGATTGATCTTATAATCCTTACCGGTAGCGGCATCGGTAACGGTGTAGACCGAGCCGGAGAGCGAATAATTATCTCCGCTGACCTGGATGATGGTTCCGTCCTTAAGCTCGACTCTGATCCTGCCAAGGCCGTATCTTACGCCGGTGGCCTTGGTGATGCCGTCTGCGGAGAGGATGAGCTTATTGCCGTCGATAACGCCCTTTGCATCCTTCCAGGTCGAGCCGTTAGCGGTGAGCTGGAAGCCGATGACCTCCTCACCGTAGAAGACCTGAAGCTCGGTGTCGAAGGTGATGGTTACGGAGCCGTCGTCATTTCTGACTGCGGAGAGAGGCGTGGGATAGGTGTAAACGTCTGCAACCTTGATGCCGTAGTGGTTAGCAAGGATCATATCTGCGGTTCTGATACCTACGGGAGACTTTCTCGCAGGGTGGATCCATGCGCCGCCTGCCGTATCCTGGCTGGTGAACGCCATACCGTCAACGCCGAGGGAGACGAGATAGGTGTTCTCGAGCTTGGAGCAGAAGTCGTACTGATTGAGCTTGAAGGTGTCAACAGGACCGGTGTTCGCTGTATCCGAGCGGGAGTAGGGAGCGAGCTGCATTACGTAGAAGGGCAGATCGGTGGTGTTGTTGCCGAATGCACGTCTGTAAATGAGCTCAAGGCTCTCGAAGTAATCCGCATAGGTAGAGGTCGTGCCCAGATATCTGGTAGTAAGATCTCCGCATCCCTGATACCACATTACGCCTGCGGCGGTGAAGCCCTCGAGAGGATAGACGTGTCTGTTGTAAAGAACCGTTCCGACAGCATTAGCGCCGTGCGCCTTGTCGGGGAGGGTGTTCTGTGCTACCCAGCCGTCGTAGAGAGCTGCGAATTCGGGATTTCTGAGGGTGAGCTGCTCGTAGTCCATCCAGGTCATGATCTTGGTGGAGCCCTGAGCAATAGTGATAGCGCCTACGGGAACCTCGGGGCCAAGCTCGACTGCAAGCTTAACGACCGCGGGATAGAGAACCGCAGAGACGCAGTTCTTGGTGGTGGCGGTCTGTGCGAGAATGGAGGAGGTAACCTCCTTCCAGCTTCCGTTGCCCATCTTGTCGGGAAGGAGCGAATAGCCGGAGCTGGTGAAGGATCTGATATCGAGGGTGTCTACGAGCGCCTGATACTCCTTGAGATCCTCCATATGGCCTACTGCGAGAGATGCGTTACTCTGACCGGACATGATCCAGATCTCACCGATGTTTACGTTCGTAAATCTCTTGTCGGGAACATCCGGATCGCCCTTGCCGAGCTGCTTGACGGTGATGGTCTGGTTGAACGCCGCCGCCATAGGATCGAAGGTAGCCTTCCACTTTCCGTCAGAGCCGACGGTTGCGGTTGCGGTCTTATCTCCGATGGTGACCTTAATAGTGTCACCGACGTCCTGACAATATCCGTAGATATTGACGGGCTTGTTTCTCTGAAGCATCATGCCGTTCGAGAAGATGACGGGCATGGTGATGCTGTGAGTGTTGGAGGTGCTGCTGAGCTTATAGGTTCCGGCGGTGATAGCCTTGAAGGTGTAGCCCTCCTCAGCGGTATAGCTGCCGGAGAGGGTGCTGTCGCCGGTGTAGATAACGTTGAGGTTGTTCTCTCCGCGATAGAATGCGGGAGAGGTTCCGCCTTCGGAAATAGTTCCGGCGGGAATGGTGATAGCGGTGTCGTAAACGCTTGCCTTACCCGCGCCGGAGAAGGCTATGCCGTTTGCCTGGAGAGTGGAGGCGTTAAGATATACATTGCTATCCTTGTTTGCCAGATTGAATACGGTCTCTACGCCGTCGGTCTTAAGTCCGTTTGCGAACACTCTGTGCGCAACGTCTCCCATAAGAACGGCGGTGATCTTCATACCGTTGTTGCCCTTGTTGACGACGTTAAGGTTGTCAATAAAGGTAACGCCCGTGTTATAGCTCGTGTGGCCGAGGGCAACGATGGTTGCAAGATCCGAGGCGTTGGTGCCGGTGAGGGTGTCTGCGGTGATGTTTGCAGCGTTTTCATAAATTGCGGTGACGTTGCTGATCATCATATTTCCGCCGGTGACCTGAATGGCGCCGATGGATGCAGCATTCTTGTGATAAAGACCGGTAAGGATCAAGTCAAAGTTTTTGACCTGAACGACGAGATGCTTGCTGATCTGTCCGTCGGCTGAACCCTGCTGGGAAGAGATAAGTCTCTGATATCTGCCTGCGCCGACGAAGCTTCCCCTGTTGCCATCAACGTCAAGGCCGTCGATGAGAGCGTGCATCTGATTTGCAACGGTGACGATGGTGTTCGCCGTGGTGGAAGCCATAGTGAGCTTATGGCCGTTGAGGTCGATGACGAGAGATGCATTCTCACAGCCCTTTACTGCTGCGAGAGAGCTGGAAACGTACGCCTGGTTGCAGTCCGCAAGGAGGGTGATGACGCGGACGGTGCTTTCGGTAGCAGCACTCATATCCTTGCCGAAGCCGCCAAGCTCTGCGGTGAGGGCGTCTGCAAGGTTAGCGAAATACTGTGCGACAGGTCTTGAGCCTACGCTCGCGGCGGTTGCGAGAATTACGTTATCGCCCGCATTAATGCCCATCGTGTAGATAAGACCGGACTCGTTAGCCGTGAAGACGTAATCAGGGCTACCCATGCCGAAGGCGGAGGGATCGGGGCCCATGATGTACATCTCGCCGTCGCCGTACCAGAATACGACGTTAGCCGCACTTGCCTCGCCGGTGGCAATAGCGTTATAGATCTCCATCTTGGAGCCGATCACGTCAACCGTGGTTTCCTTAGAGCCGATGCTGAAGCCGGTGAAGACCTCGCACGCATTGCCCTGAACGACGACGCTCGACTTGGTAGCGTCGGTGCTGACGAGGGTGTCGCCAAGCATATCGCCGCCTTCAATATAAACCTTAGAGGAGGAGGCGGTGACGAGGATGGCGTTCTGTATCTGCGCATCAACGTACTTGACATTGACGGTGGAGTTCTTTGCATCGATCATGGTTGCAAGCTTAGCCGCCGTATAGGTTACGTTCGAATGCTCGACGGTGAGCTTTGCGCCGTCCGCCTTGAACATCGCCGTGCCTTGTGCGTTGCCACCGAAGGTTGCGTCAACGTAGTTAACGTCTGCGTAAGCACCTCCGCTGACAGAGAGCATAGCACCCGAGGAGGTGGAGGTGGTGAACTTACCGTAGCTGCCGTCAGCGGCAAACTCACCGAACACACGGAGAGTCATGCCCGAGCCGGTAGCGTTTATCATCGCACCGTTTACGGTAGAGGTGACGGTGTGAGCGGCGAGGTCGATCCAAACCTCGGCGTTAGCATTTCCCGAGACGGTGAAGGCGCTCGAGACGGTAACGTCCTTATTAAGGGTAAGGATATACCTTGTCGGGGAGGAGGGAGAAAGCGACGCAAGCTTAGCGGCAAGCGTAGCAAAGCTGCCAGACTCCGAATTCACTAACGCGCTACTCTTCTCTACACCGCCCTCGTAGGTGACGGTATACTCGGAGAGAGTTGCTTCCTGTGCATCCACTGCGTTAGCCGTGAAGATAAACACAGCAAGTGCGCTTATGAGCATCACGACTACAAGTAGGAGCGGAATTGCGATCTTAGCACTTCTTTTCATACTGAAGTATCCTTTCATAATAAAATATAAACAAAATAATTGTTCGCGTAAATATTTTAACACACAAATTACGCCTTTTCAATGGAAGGGAGATTAATTATCCCGCCCGAGGCTTAGAATTTTCTTAGAAAAATTTGTTGATTTTGCTATATTGACAGGACAAACAAACGGATTTTACGGAGTGACCCCGAACGGCGTTATACCGTCCGTGCGCAGAACAAACAGGCAAACGGCAATAATTGCAACGGTGTGGAGATATTGCGGCGGTTTAATAGATAATATATAGCCGTTTGTGGGGAACGCACCTCATAGTATGCATCATTTTCGGGTTATTCGTGGAGTATTTGACCCTATTTTATTCTTTCGGAGCTTAAGTTTACTTTAGCGAAAGGCGTGTAATTTGAAGCTATTGCGCCCGGCAGACGATCAAGCCTCCAATCAACACCGAACGTATAGCATAGCAATCGGCAAAAAACGCTAGAGTTGGTGAATGATATCGGGAATTGGCTCAATATATCCCAACGAATGGCAGATTTATGCTCGTATTATGAGAGTTTATGATGCAGAAGTGGGGAATTATACCCTTTCCGATAAGCATAGTGCCCGCCGCATCGACGGAAAGGCAGGCGTAGAGCGCCCTGGCAAGGAGGCAGGAAACGAAAAAGGGCTGAGAGCGCACGATGCGCCCTCAGCCCTTAGGGTGTTATTAAGATGTTTCAAGCCGACTTAAACGTGGCTACGAATTAATAGTTCTCCTTGCGAACCTCGAAGAAGCTCTGAGGATGTGCGCAAACGGGGCAAACGGTAGGAGCCTTGAGACCCATTACGAGGTGGCCGCAGTTACGGCACTCCCACATGGTCATCTCGCCCTTCTCGAATACCTGCTGCATCTCAACGTTCTTAAGAAGCGCTCTGTATCTCTCCTCGTGCGATCTCTCAACCGCTGCAACTGCACGGAACTGGAATGCGATAGCGGTGAAGCCCTCTTCCTCTGCCTCCTTAGCGAATGTGTCGTACATATCGGTCCACTCGTAGTTCTCGCCCTCTGCTGCTGCAAGAAGGTTTGCTGCGGTGGTGCTGATGCCGCCGAGGTGCTTGAACCAGAGCTTAGCGTGCTCCTTCTCGTTCTCTGCGGTCTGGTGGAAGATAGCGGCGATCTGCTCATAGCCCTCCTTCTTTGCTACGGATGCAAAGTAGGTGTACTTGTTTCTCGCCTGAGACTCGCCTGCAAAAGCGGCCATAAGATTCTGTTCTGTTTTGGTGCCCTTAAGATCTTTCATTGTTTTTTCTCCTTAATATGTTAATAATTGTTTGCTTTTCGTTTGATAAACCCGTTAGTTGGAATGAGATTGGAACCGTTCAGCTTCCGACGCAGTGCAGCTTGCATCTGTCGCAAACCACCCTCGCCTTCAGCTCGTAGGAATCGACCTCCGTGCCAAGCGCCCGTCTTAGCGCCTCTGCGAAGCCATCCATAAAAAAGTCCTTTACCGCTCCGCACTCGGGGCAGACTATATGCCCGTGCGGCTCGTATGCATTGTCGTATCTATCCGCCGCTCCGTCGCCGGAGATCCTTCTGATGATGCGCTCCTCCTCGAGAGCCCTCAGATTGTTATAAACCGTTGCCCTCGATATAGAAGGAAGGCGGAGCCTTGCGAGATGAAATATCTCCTCGGCGGTGTGATGGCACATATCGGAGCGGATGACCTCAAGCACGACCGCTCTTTGTCTTGTCATTACAGCCTCCTTTCTTAATAAGCCCGACGAGAGTTTCGCCCGACTCACGACTATATTATACTATCACTTTTTCGGTTTGTCAATAGGTAAATTAAGAACAATTCTAGAAATATTAGAATTTGTCTAAATTTATGGAAATCAGTCTTCCAAAGCCGACCGCAAGAGCTTTTTTTCTTTCTCAAACGTGGCGTCAATTGCGGTGTTTCCGTTGACTAAAGCCGCCTTTGGTGCTATAATTTACGTATATTATTGACGCAAATAAAGGATGCTTTTCACCGACATGCAAAGATTTTTAAAAAGGAGGAGTTATTTATGCCGCTGCCGCTAACAATTACGATAATAGTTATCTCGCTGCTTATTCTCTTCCTTGCCTTTATTCTCATCGCCTCTTACGCCACCTACAAAATGATATTCAAGCGCAAGAGAAGGGACTACGACCCGCTCTATGGGCTTGATAAGCCCGCATACGCAGTGCATAAGGACACCGTCATCCGTATGGTCGGTAGGATATCCGAGGAGCCGTTCGAGCCCGTTTCCATCATAGCCCGTGACGGCGTGAGGCTCTACGGAAGGTATTACCACAGGTCGGACGGTGCGCCGATACACCTTATCTGCCACGGATATAAAAGCTCTCCTCTGCGCGACGGGGCGGGCGGAGGTCTGGACGCCCTCAGGCTCGGGCATAATCTCCTGCTCATCTATCAGCGCGCGCACGGCGAATCCGAGGGAGAAACGATAACCTTCGGCATCCTCGAGCGCTACGACATCAGAGACTGGGCGAGCTATCTCACCGATCGGCTGGGAGAGGACGCCGAGATCATACTGATCGGAACCTCGATGGGCGGCGCAAGCGTGCTGATGGCAGCAGAGCTAGACCTGCCGAAAACCGTAAAATGCATCATCTCGGACTGCCCTTATTCAAAGCCAAAGGATATAATCCTTTCGGTTGCGAAGCAACGTGGCTATCCGCCCGCACTCGTCTACCCCTTTATCAGGCTCGGCGCACGCATCTTTGGCGGATTTGACCTCGAGGCGGTGAGCGGGATCGAGGCGATAAAGCATTCGGGGATCCCCATCCTTATCGCTCACGGCGAGGCGGACACCCTCGTCCCCCAAAAGATGTCAAGAGAGCTTCACAGGGCGGCGCTCGAGGCAGGCGTCGACTGCACGCTGATGACGTTTCCGGGCGCCGAGCATTGCCTCTCCTTTATTACGAACTACGACAGCTACGTCGAAAAGAGGGATATTTTCCTCAAAAAACATATAAAACACTTCTCCCGAACCGAAGGAGGAAACGAATGAAGATAAACGAGATATATTACGGCTTCCGTGTCACGGACGTGACAAAAATTGATGCCATAGATGCAACTATGAATCTCTTGACGCACGAGAGGTCGGGCGCAAGGCTATGCTACCTCGAGAGAAAGGACCGCTCGAGGACCTTTGCGATAACCTTCGGCACGCCGCCGACCGACGACACCGGCGTTTTCCACATCCTCGAGCATTCCGTTCTGTGCGGATCGAGGAAATTTCCGACGAAGGAGCCCTTTACCGAGCTTCTCAAGGGCTCGCTCAACACCTTTCTCAACGCTATGACCTATTCGGACAAGACGGCATACCCCGTAGCGTCCGGAAACGACAAGGATTTTTATAATCTCGTCGACGTATATATGGACGCCGTGCTTCATCCACGTGCCGTCGAATGCGAGAACGTCTTCCGCCAGGAGGGCTGGAGATACGAGAGTGACGGCAAAGAGCTCAGCTACAACGGCGTCGTTTACAGCGAGATGAAGGGCGTTTACTCCTCCGCAGACTCGATAGCGGCATATCACAACTCACGACTTCTCTTCCCCGGCGGAACCTACTCCTACGACTCGGGCGGAAACCCCGACTATATACCCGACCTCTCCTACGATGGCTTCGTAGAGGCGCACAGAGCGCATTATCACCCTTCGGGTGCGTATATGTTCCTCGACGGAGAGCCCAAGCTCGACGAGATCCTGCCCCTGCTCGATTCCTACCTTTCGGAATACGATAAGCGCGAGGTCGAATACAAGGTAGAGAGAGGCGGCGAGGTTATAACAGAGCCGATGAGAGTGAGCTACGAGGCTGCTGACGGTGAGGATGAGGATGGCGGCATACGCCTTTACCTCTCCTACGTTGCCGGCGAATGCTACGACCAGAAGGCGGTCGGTGCGCTCGCTATGATAACCGACGCCGTAGCCGACTCAAACGAGGCGCCCCTCAAAAAGGCCATCCTCTCGGCAGGACTCTGCGACAACGCATATTTTTACTTTATGCCCGGCACCAGATGGTGTACGCTGAACGTGGAGTTCAGGGGCGTTAAGGCCGGCTTAGAGGATGCGCTCATCGCCCACTATGACAGATGTATAAGCGAGCTGCTGGGTGGCGGGATCGACCGCGAGCTCGTGCGTGCTTCGAAGGACAGAATGGAGTTCAAGGCAAGGGAGGCGGACTACGGCTCGACCCCAAAGGGCGTCGTGTATATGTCCGCAATAAACGATATCTGGCTCTACGGCATGCATCCCGCCCAGGCGCTCGACCACGATGCGTCAAGCAGGCTTATGACCGAGGCTCTTGACGGCAGCTACCTTGAGGACACGCTTAAAGGCGTTATCACGTCACCCCGTGCAACGCTCATCCTCACACCAAGCAAGAGCGCAGAGGCAGAGAGAGCGACAAGGGTTGAGGCGAGGCTCAAAGAGGCGCTGGGTGAGGACGCCGACAGGGCATTGAAGAATTATCAAGCCTCGACCGACGCCTTCAAGGCATGGCAGGCAGCGCCCGACACACCCGAGGCTCTTGCAACGATCCCGCGCCTCACACTTGACGATCTCGGCGATGAGCCTGCCGAAACGCCAACCATTGTTGACAAATACGAGGGTTCTGAGCTGATTTTACACCCGATTAGCACCGGAGGCATCAGCTATCTTGAAATGTATTTTGACGCATCGGATGCCGACGAGGACGAGATCTCTCTGATCTCGCTTATGGGTATGCTCTACCCCAACCTCGACACGAGGCTCGGCTCGGCAAACGACTTCCGCCGCCGCTCAAAATCCAAGCTCGGCGCTATTTCAATTCTGCCGACAGCGCTGAAGAATGGCGACGAGGCAAGACTTTATCTTATCGTAAAGCTTTCGGCCCTAGATAGCAATCTTGAGGCGGCAAGAGAGCTTGCAAGAGAATATTTGTACGATATCGTTTTAGATAATATCGCCGCTCTCAGGCGCTCTCTCGTTCAGTACACCGATCTCTATTCGGATCTGATAAAGGAAAACGGTCATTCGATAGCAATAACGAGGGCTGCGGCTAGGTATTCGGGCGTTCACGCCATTAAGGAATACTCTGCCGGCTACTCCTTCTACCGCTGGTTAAAGAGCCACAAGGATGACACGGACGAGGAGCTTGCATATCTCATCGAAAAAATGAAGGCGGCGGCAGAAAGGATCTTCGTTAAGGAGAGGCTTTCTCTCTCCTACACCGGACGAGCCGACGGAGAGAGGCTCACCTCCTTCGTTGATTTCTGCCCGTCGGGCAAGCCGACCGAGGCGTCGAGGGTTGCGCCCCTGCCTCGCAAAAACGAGGGCATCGCCATACCGTCTATGGTTTCATACGCTGTGTTATGCGGCGATTTATTTGACACGGGTGCCACCTCTCACAACGGAGCGTGGTCTACGATGGCGACGATCATGGACTTTGAATTGCTTTGGGAAAAGGTCAGAGTTGAGGGCGGCGCCTACGGCACGGGCTTTATTTCGAGAGCAAACAGCGGGCTCACCGCCTTCTACTCCTACCGAGACCCCTCGCCGAAGAGGAGCATTGAGGTATATAAAACAGCGCCCGAGCTGCTGAGGGAGAGGCTCTCCGAGGGGGATCTCGACCTGACGGGATATATAATCGGCACTATCGGCGCATCCGAGCCGGTCACAACCCCTGCCTCCGACGGCAGTGCGGCAACCGTCCTCTACCTCTCCGGAAAGAGCCACGCCGACACGCTGAAGCACCGCAGAGAGTGTATTGCCACGACCAAGGAGGGGCTTACAGAGCTTTCGCATCTGCTCGACGAGGTGTTAAAGAGTGCAACTGCGGCGGTCGTCGGTCCGAGAGAGCGGCTGGCGGATATGGGGCTTGACGAGATCCTGGAGATCTGAAGTCCTCACTGCTCCAAGCCAAAAAAATAAAAAGCGCTCCGCCTCCACGCCGGAGCCAAAGCAAAGATCGCTCGGCATAGTATAACAGCCGAGCGATCAATAGTAATATATGTCCGAAAAATACAAACATTTGTCCGATTTATAATTGATATAGGACAACCATCTTGATATAATATAGTCACGGAGGACTATTCTCTTTGACGTCTGTATTCGGTCGGCGTCATACCGAAGCGGCGACGGAACGCCTTACATAAAAGGCTGTTGTCGGATATGCCGACGCGCTCGGCTATTTCGGTTACGCTGAGCGAGCCCTCGCAGAGCATTGCGGCGGCACGCTGAAGCCGTAGCTCGGAGAGGTATTCATTCGGAGAGACGCCCATCATTCTCTTGAACGTTCTTGAGAAGTGGCGCTCGGAGTAGCCGGATCTTGCGGCAAGCTCGCTGACCCTGACGTCGTCGGCAAAGTGAGTGTTCATATAATAGACGCTGTCTCTGATCAGCGAGGCTGAATCCGAGCCCTGTCTGAGAGTGCCGGCGCGCAAGCTGATCAGCTCGACTAACGAAACGAAGAGCCGATCCGACAGCTCGCCCTCCCCCTCGCTGATGATGATCCCGGCGGTAAGCTCGGCAAACTCGGCAAGCTCAAGGTCGATAGAGAGATTTGAGCGATGCTCACCCTCGCGGCGAAGCCCAGGGTCTATCATAAAGAGATACTGGAAGCCCTCGGACGTCCTCACCCGCTCGGAGACGGCACGCTCAAGCAGCTCCATATCGAATTTGAAGATGCAATATCTGTAATGGGCGCTGACCGCCTTTGCGTGGCTGACGTCATCACCGAGAACGAAGACCTCAAGGGGGCCGGTGTTGCTTTCTACTCCGTTTACGATCTCCGTCGCTCTTCCCTCAAGTGAGACGAATAGCTCGGCGTGCTTATGCCTGTGGACGGTGCTTGCGCCGTCAGTCTGCCATATATCGGCGGATTTGAGGATAAACTTCATCCCCCACCTCCGTAACTGTGTTTTTGAACTAGTATACTATAAAAATTCATTCAAATCAAGAGGAGCTTAAAAATGTCAAGAGTAAACGTACAGGAATTAACCGACAAGGTAAGGCGCGCATTTCTCGGTGTGGGCGTATCCGAGGAGATCGCAGACACGATGGCAGAGGTGCTTGTTGACACCGAGATGAAGGGCGTTTTCACTCACGGTATCATCCGTGTGCCCAACTACGTAAGGTGCATAAGAGAGGGCGGCATCAAGCCCACCGCCGATCTGGATATCCTCTCCGAGACCCCCACCATGGCACACGTGAGCGGACACGGCGGCCTCGGAATTCCGATCGCTAAGGCGGCTATGAAGATAGCAATCAAAAAGGCTAAGGAATGCGGCATCGGCATCGTTTCTGTTAAAGCGAGCCACCACCTCGGAGCCGTTGGCTACTACGCTAACATGGCGGCCGAGGAGGGTCTGATCGGTATGACGATGAGTAACGGAAACCCCATGCTCGCACCCACCGGCAGCTGCGAAAAGAGGCTCGGAAACAACCCCTTCGCATACGCTACACCCGCAGGCAAGTATGGCACCGTTCTTTACGATATCGCCATCAGCGCAACCTCTGATATGAAGATCATAGACATGAACAAGAAAGGACTCACCCTCCCCGATGGCTGGCTCATCAATAGCTGCGGCGAGCCCACCAACAACCCCGCAGACTATCTCGCAGGCGGCGTTCTCATCCCCTTCGGCGGCTACAAGGGATACGGCCTTGCACTCATGGTAGAGCTGCTCACAGCCTGCCTCGGCTGCTCGGGAATGACGCACGAGGTCTCCGCATGGAACAGAACGCCCAAGGAGGACGGCGGAAACGTCGGCCACTTCCTCATGGCTATCGACCCCAAGGCTATGACCGGCGAGGACGGCTTTGCAAATAGAGCAGAGGAGCTCATCGACCAGATGAAGGCGTCGAAGCTCGCAAACGGAGCAACCGAGATCCTCTACCCCGGTGAAAAGGAAAAAATCAAAAAGGCGGAGTGCCTGAGGACGGGCTTCGTTGAGGTGGACGACGACTCGCTCGCAGCACTTGACGCACTTATTAAGGAGTAAAAAAATGGCAAGCATCAACGACGGATTAAACAAGGATAATAAAATAGTTTCTGTCCTGATGATCGGACAGTCCAATATGGCGGGAAGAGGAAATCTCGGCGAGGTGCCCGAGATAAAGAATCCCCGCTGCTTTATGCTGAGGATGGGCAGATGGCAGGCTATGCGTGACCCCATCAACACCGACAGACCCATTTCAGGCATCAGATATCCCAGCGGCGTCAGCCTTGCCGGAAGCTTTATGGACGGGCTTGCGGAGTTTCTCGACAGGGAGGTCGGAGTTATCCCCTGTGCAGACGGCGGAACGGCGCTCAGCCAGTGGATGCCCGGCGAGATCATCTACGACCACGCAGTAATGATGTGCGGGCTTGCAAAGCGCACCTCCGATATAGGCGCGATCATCTGGCATCAGGGAGAGAGCGACAGCGAAACGGATCCCATAGAATATAAGAAAAATCTGAAGATCTTCTTCACCGAGCTGAGAGCAGCCCTCGGCGACCCTGAGCTCCCCATTATCGCAGGTGAGCTTGCACACACGATAACGCCCAACTGGTATTGCTCCAGGACCTGGCCTACGATCAACCGCATCCTCCACGAGCTTGAGGACGAGCTTCCCGCCTTTGCGGTGGCTCCCGCCGACGGTCTTGAGCTTAAGGAGGACGGAATACACTTCAACTCGGTATCACTTCGTGAATTCGGCAAGAGATATCTCGAAAAGTACATATATCTTTACAATAAGGCGCATTAATGCGCTGTTTCGCCCGGATCAGCACGGCGAAGCCAAATAAAAAAGAGCAAGGACGCATCATCCCAAGCCAAAGTCCGGCAAGGGGCGTCATTGCTCTTTTTTTGTTTTACTTTCCTTTTAAAACTCGACACGGGTGGGTGGTTAAAGCTAATTTTTATGCTTTTCGCATCAAAGCGGAGCTAAAGCAAGCCGAAATGATCTCGCCCGTCCCCGACAAGCGCCATACGGCATACCGGCTGCCGTCGATCAGCTCACCCGCATAGCCGTGCACACGGGGTTATACCCCGTCAGGGCTTCTTTCCCGTTACTACGAGGCTTGCGTCGGTTCCGAGAATATGCTCGATAAGTATATCCCCCACCGCACACTCCGGGCTGACCCTCAGGAGGTTTATCTCCTTCATGCAGTCAAAGACAAGGCGCTTTGGGATAGCTCTGTCGGTTTTTACGGGGATGACCGAGCCGTCGGTGCATCTCACCGTGGACGTTACGGTGCGCATAGGTGCGGTGCATTCGGTCTCCGCATAGGTCTTTCCCCTCGGGCAGGCGTTGCCCTCCACGGAGGTAGGCACCCCTGCCTCGTCAAGCGTCACCCTGAGGGTGCAGCCCCTCGGGCATATGATACAGGTCAATATTCTTTCCTTCATGCTTGCCTCCTTCACGCCATCTCTATCGAGAGGCGGAGCTCGCCGCCGTCTCCCTTGAGCATTTCCTCGGTCAGCTTGACGGTCTCCATCTCGCCGGGGGCGAGCTTCTGCTTCTTTCTTTTATAGAGTACCTCCTCCCCTCTCTTAACGACGAGGTAGGCATCCTTATAGACGTCTGCAACACGGAAATAAACCACGGTATCCTTCAGCGAGGTTATCCTCTGCGGAACGGTGTATCTGACCCTGCCGTCGGTCTTAAGAGCTATATCGGCATCTCTTCCGCTCTCGCCACGGATATAGCGAACGGCGGACGTGCCTGCTATAACCGCCTCCTCTGACACGTAGTCCACGAGATCGTGAACGTGAAGAACGTTTCCGCAGGCGAATATTCCCTCTACGTCGGTCTCTCTGTCGCCGTTTACGACGGCGCCGTTGGTTATCGCGTCTAATGGAATGCCCGCATCCTTGGTCAGCTCGTTTTCGGGTATGAGGCCACAGGAGAGAAGAAGCGTGTCGCAGGGGATAGTTCTTGCCGTTTCGAGCTTTGGTCTGCGTCGTTCGTCAACCTCAGCGACCGTTACCGCCTCTACCCTCTCCTTGCCGTGGATCTCAACGACGGTGGTGGAGAGATAAAGCGGAATATCAAAATCGTTAAGGCACTGCTCGATATTTCTCGCAAGGCCGCCCGAATAGGGCATAAGCTCGCACACCGCCTTTACGGAGGCACCCTCAAGGGTCATTCTCCTCGCCATAATAAGACCGATATCACCCGAGCCGAGGATAACCACCTCGCGACCCGGCATATAGCCCTTCATATTTACGTATTTCTGTGCCGTGCCTGCGGTGTAAATGCCGGCAGGCCTGGTGCCTGCGATGTTAAGCGCTCCCCTCGGGCGCTCACGGCAGCCCATAGCGAGGATTATCGCACCGCACTTGATGGTGAAGATGCCCCTATCACGGTTTACAGCCGTTAGATTGCGCTCCTTATCTATGCCGATGACCATAGTGTCGAGCATATATGCGATCCCGCGCTCCTCTACCATCCGCTCGTATTTATATGCGTATTCGGGGCCGGTCAGCTCCTCGCCGAAGCGATGAAGCCCAAAGCCGTTATGAATGCACTGACGGAGGATGCCGCCTAAGGCGTTATCCCTCTCGAGGATGAGGATATCCCTCTCGCCTGCATCGTAAGCCGCAACAGCCGCAGCCATTCCCGCAGGGCCACCGCCGACGATAACGATGCCGAAGCTTATTTTTTCATCAGATAAATATGCCATCTCAAGCCTCCTTGGTGCGGCCGACGTTGATATACGAGCCGCCGCCCGACTTAGTGACCTCTGTGTAATCGACGCCAAGCTCTGCGGCGAGCAACTCGACGATGTATGGGGTGCAGAAGCCGCCCTGACACCTTCCCATAGAGGCACGGGTGCGCCTCTTGACGCCGTCGAGAGTTCTCGGTCTCGGCTCGGTCCTGATAGCGTTAAGGATCTCACCCTCGCTGATTCCCTCACAGCGACAGATCATATGAGCGTATTCGGGCTGTTCTTTTATAAGAGCGTTCTTTTCCTCGACGCTAAGCTCGGAGAAGAAATGCATAGCACGCCTCGTAGGGATAAAGTCCTCCCTCTCGTCAAGCCGTGCGCCGCTTGCCACGAGCAGCTCGACGACGTATTTCGCTATCGCCGGAGAGGCGGAAAGTCCGGGGCTCTCGATGCCGGCGCAGGAAACGAAGCCGTCCTCGCAGCTGATGATAAAATCGCCCGTAGAGCCGACGGAGCGCAGCCCCGTAAAGGAGGTTATGACCTTTCCGAAGCCGATGCCCGACACCTGCTCGGAGGCAAGCGCCCTGACCCTGGCAAGGCCCTCGACAGTCGTGGAGGTGTCATCCTTATCCGAAATATCCTCGGCGGTGGGGCCAAGGAGAAGATTTCCGTCCACCGTCGGGGTGACCAGAACGCCCTTGCCCATCTTGGAGGGACAGCGGAAAACGGTGGAGCGCACGAGGGAGCCGCACTCACGGTCAAGTAGCATATATTCGCCCCTCCTCGGATGAACCGAGAAGCCGCCCTTGCCCGCCATTTCTGCAACCTCGTCGCTGTAAGCGCCTGCGCAGTTTATGACATACGCTGCCTCGAGCATCCTGCCGTCCTTTGCAAATACACGGTAACCCGTGTCAATTTTCTCGATTTTTTTGACCTCAAAGCCGTGTTCAAGACGAGCGCCGTTGTCCATAGCGGAGCCGACCGCCGCAATACACAGCTCGTAGGGGCAGACGATAGCTCCCGTCGGCGCATAGAGCGCACAGCTGACGCCCTCGCCGATATTAGGCTCAAGAGCCCTCACCTCACCCCCGTCAAGAAGCTTGAGCCCCTTGACGCCGTTTTTATTTCCACGCTCGAGGAGATCCTCCAGCGTTTTCTTATCCTCATCCGAGAAGCCGACGACGAGCGAGCCGTTTCTCTTATACTTAACGCCAAGCTCCGTCGCAAGCTCCTCCATCATCTCGGAGCCACGGACGTTCAGCCTCGCCTTGAGCGAGCCCTCCTTAGCGTCGAAGCCTGCGTGAACTATTGCGCTGTTTGCGCTCGTGGCGCCCATAGCAACGTCCGCCTCTTTTTCAACTATACAGACCTTGTCCGTATATCTGGTCAGTTCTCTTGCAACGAGTCCGCCGACGACACCGGCACCTATTACGATATAATCTAGCATAATCTACCTCAGAAGTCCGCACGGGTGCGGATTTTTCGCATTTTCATTCTATCACACAACCTGCCTAAAATCAAGTGGTAACATAAGGCATACGACCGATGCAAGTCGCCCCCACGAAAGCATTATATATCACCAAGCGTCCGCAAGACAAGAGGCGGTGGAAAAAATGAAAAACGCTCATAAAGGACGGCGCGCGCATCTTGGCGTGCGTCTATGCCCGTGCGGAGCCTATCTCAAAATATTTTTAGATTTATTTTAACTTATTTCTATATTATTTTAATATATTTATTGACAATATTAAAAATATGTGTTAAAATGAGGTAAATTATAACTTTTTGACCGATTTTCGGTGCAAAAAACTATCTTTTGAGAGAAGGAGGAAACGGGCATGCCTGAAATCAAGTACGAAGTAGTTGACAAGATCGGTATCGTCAGCGAAGGCAACAACGGCTGGAACAAGGAGCTTAACCTTATCAGCTGGAACGACAGAGAGCCTGTATACGACATCCGCACATGGTCTCCTGACCATGAGAAGATGGGTAAGGGCGTTACCATCTCCGTCGAAGAGGCTAAGGCACTTCGCGATATGCTCAATAAGCTCAACCTCGACTAATATAAAGTGAAGCACCCGCACAGGGTGCTTCACTTTTGCCAAAAAGAAATACGGGCGCCGAACCGCATGCCAATAATAGGTGGGGCAAGCCCCTTTGACGGATATAAAAGTGCAGAAGGGCGCACCCACGGTACGGATCAGGCGGTTATTTTATCGTGCGTGCGGACGCCTGCGAAAAGAGAAACGTGTGCGCACGTGCGATGCGCATTACTATTATAAAAAACCTACTCGGATGCGAGCAGGGAGGACTGCACGTGTGCGCACGTGCGATACGTGCATTACTAAAGGAGGATTTGAAATGAGACTTATCCAGCTGATGAAGAAAAAGCTCTACCCCGAAAACATGGAAACGCTCTTCGAGGTCGGCGACTTTACAAACGAGATCCTTGAGGAAAAATTCGACGTCAAGGACGGAAAGTGGTGGGTAGACGAGGAGGGCTGGCTCGTAGGAGAGAACAGAAAATGCTCTGCGGCGATGTGCGTCACCAAGGAGTGGTTTACGGGAGATATCCTCGTTGAGTTCGATGCGGCGACGGTAGCGCCCGCCACAAGGGATATAAACGTCACCTGGCACGGCAGCTGGAACGATGAGAAAAACACGCGCGCCAACGGCTACGTTATGGGCATCAACGGCTTCTGGGAGGGCAGAATAGGATTTGAGAAGAGCCCGAGCTACAATATGGTGGTTCTCACTCAGCTCTTTAACTTCAACCCCGGAGAGGTCTACCACGTCACCGTAGGAAGCCTCACGCTCGCCCCCGGCGTCGTTAAGGTGTTTATGGCTATCAACGATATCGTTGCGCTCGAGATCAAGGATCCCGATCCGCTCGACACGGAGAACTACGGCTTCGTAGGTCTTGAGGCGTTCTGCACGAGGGTCAAGCACAAGAACCTTAAGATCAAGAGGCTCGTCGCCGTCGACGACCCTAAAACCTACACTCCCGAATTCTGATAGAGATAAGGCAATTTTTCAGCTATTTCGGCTATCAAATGACAATATTCATTTGCATTTTTATGCTAAAAGCGAGAAGGTTTACCGCCTTCTCGCTTTTTTCTTTTCGTGTTATCAAATCGGTGCGCACAAGAAGGATCACTCCTTGCCGCCAACGTCTGCGTCCGACCCCACGCCGCTCTCGAGCATTTGCTTTTCGGGCTCGGGGAGCTCTGCGGGCTTTTTCTTCGACGGGAAGCGAGCCTTGAAGCGCTCGACGACCTCGCCAAGGAAGGCACGGAAGCCGCTCTTCTCTACCTCGGGGGTTACAGGTCCACGCTCCTCTGCGTCCTCGTCGTGGAAGAACTTTTTGACGACGGCGTCGATGAACCTGGCGTTTTTCATATTGCTCTTCACCTTTTCACGCTCGCGGTCCATGATCTCTACGTAGCTCTCGGTGTTGACCTTTGCGCCGATAAGAGAGGGGGTGAACGCCTCCCTCAGCTTCTTTGCGACGATGTTCTCGCCTATTCTCTTCTCGAATATGCCAAGCACTAACGAAAGAGCCGGGTTATTGACCGTTGCGTCGGCAAGATAGACATCGGCTATCTTGTGGTTAGGCATCTCGGACATACGCATAAGCAGCGAGCCCTCCTCGGTGAAGGAGAACTTTATCATCCTCGTGTTAGGCAGCTCGGGGAACAGAAGCTCGAGCTTGTAGATCATTTCTCTATCCTCGTTCTCCATAGCCTCGCCTATGACCCTGACGATGTATTTCTCACCGTGATAATCTATCACGCTCTCCTTGAAGTCGTAGAAGCCGACCTCAAGGCGGTAGTCCTCGCCGCCCTCCGAGTAGATGAAGAATATCCTGTCGCCCTCTCGCTCAAACTCAATGCCGTCGATGGTGCTTTTAAGGTTATTCTGCATTACACGCACGATGAGCGGGAACATACCGTAGTTGTTTCTGATGAACTGATATCTGCCGATAAGCTCGTCCCACTCCTCGGGATATGGCGTCTTGTTACCGAAGCCGAGCCTGTATCTGAGGCCCTCTCTCGGCTCGTAGGGGCGCACCCAGTGCCTCGACTCGAAGAAATGCTCCTCAGCCTCCTTAAGGTCGGAGTAGCTGCCTGCGTGGCAGGACTCCCTCAGGTCGTCGGTAAGATCCTGAGCGAGATATTTCTCAATCACTGCCATAGCGGGGCTATCCTGAAACAGCTCGTTGTTTCCCGAATTGAGCGAAACGAGAAGATTGTTTTTCGGGCAGATCCAGACGTTCTGGCCGAGCATACCGTTGAATAGGTAGTTGTCGGTGTCTCTCGAGCGCCAGAGCTGATAGCCGTAGTTAAAATTGCCGACGATGGGGGGTGCTACGGTGTGCGCCCTCGTTGCCTCCTCCACCCACTCGGAGGAGAGGATGCGTCTGCCCTCGAAAACTCCGCCCGAGAGCATCATATAGCCGAGCTTAGCCCAGCTTTCAGCCGACATATAAACACCCCAGCCGCCCTTCTCTACGCCCTCAGGGCCGCGCTCCCAGAAGAAATTGGTTATGTGGAGGGGATCCAAGATCTTTTCCTTAACCAGCTCTGTGAGAGATCTTCCCGAGCGGTCAACGGCGATGCGTGCAAGGATATAGGTGTTCATGCTGTTGTAGTTATAATCCGTGCCGGGCGCATAGGTGACGGGCGACTCAAAGAACGCCTCGCTCCACCTCGACTCGGAGATCGAGCCCGCCTCGGAGAATCGGATGCCGGCACTCATCGTAAGAAGATGATAAACGGTTATCTCAGCGAACCTCGGATCCTTGTAGTGCATATCCGGGAAAAGATCCACGAGGCGCTCATCGACGGAGAGCAGACCCTCGTCAACGAGAACGCCGATAGCCATGCCCGTCAGGGTCTTTGACATAGAGTGAGAGAGATGCCAGGTGTTTACGCTGTATCCGGGATGCGAGCATTCGCAGATAACTGCGCCGTCCTTGATAACCATAAGGCTATGTACGTTTGCACGCTTCTCACGCTCGAGCGCCCTTATCATAGACAAAAGCCTGCCCGATGCAACGCCCACCCTTTCGGGGTGCACACGCGGGAAATAGGGCTTCTCCTCGCCCGATATGCGAGTTTTCTGAGGGTAATAGGGGATGACCGAGGGATTGACCTTTCCGGTTAAAAACAGACCCGTTCCGAGCGAAACGACTCTCTTGACCCACTTTTCCATACATCTCTCCTTTCCGACGCATAGCGCCAAGATCCTTTTTTAAATATTGTAGCACAATTTATTGAAAAAATATACTGTTTTCAAGATAATTATTATTAAAAAATCAGTTTTTTCGCATACAGGATCATAGTTCTACAAAATGACGCAAGCCTCTCCCTGAAAACAACGCCCGAAGCCCGCACGGAAAGAAAAATGCAGGAGCAAAGGCGCTCCTGCATAAAAAACAAAGTATTAAGCCCGTCAGACGAGAGAAAGCCAGGGGATAAGATCGGCGAGCGCACCGAATAGCGTGCCGATGGCTACGACGAGGCCGACGACGAGAAGGTTCTCCTTGAGATGCTTGTTCATTCTGAAAAGCACGAACATACCGACACCGGCTGCAGAGAAAAGCCCTGCGATCATCTCGCCCGAGGTGATAATGCCCTCGAGGGCAAGTGAGGAGAGAGCGACTGACGCCGCACAGTTTGGAATAAGGCCGATCAAGGCACAGATAAGATGGCTGAGAACGGGAACGTCGATGACCGCAGCGGCAAGCACCTCAGTGCCGACGAAATAAACGAGAGCGTTGAGCGACAGCACTACGGCGAGGCACCAGAGACCGACCGACACCGTGTGATGAAGAGCAGAGAGAAATATTCCGTCCTCGCAGTGACAGCCGTCCTCATCGCAGATCTCGTCGATATTTATCTCGCTTTTTTTCTTTCCGAGAAGCCTAAGAACGAGGTCAATAGCGAAGCCTGCGGCTATTGCGACGACTATTTTGTAAAGAATTATTAGCAAAACCGTGGCGATATTAACATTTCCCGCAATAAGAATGGGAATCATCTCATCGGAGGTCGAGAGAAATACAGCGACGAGCGTGCCAAGCGTTATGACCCTACCCGTGTAAAGATTTGAGGCGACGGTCGAGAAGCCGCACTGAGGCAGAGCGCCGAGCGGAGCCGCAACGAGAGGCCCGAGCCTGCCCGCCTTTGACATAGCCGCCTTGGTCTTATCCGACGCCTTATGCTCGATGAACTCCATCGCAAGGTAGGTCAGGTAGAGGAAGGGGATAAGTATGAGGACCTCGATAAGTCCGTGGACGACGACCTCGTCAAGGAAGTGACCGAGCTCGCCAAGATGCTCCGAGAAGAGCGAGATATGCTCGCCATGAGCCTCTAAGAGCGCATTCATATATCTTTTACCTCCTTTCCTTTCGTCCTGCCGTTATATGATACAATATTTTAATATTTTTGTCAATAGGTCTTTTTGAACGCCGCAACACGGAGAAAGCGAAAGCGACGCGGGAAGGCGAGGGGGCAGGCCCACCAAGCGGCGATGCGCCTCCGCACCGTCGGGTGCCTTCCGACGAGGTCGCGGTTTGCTCCGCCCTACTCCGTCCGACGAGGTTGCGGTTAGCTACTCCCTACTCCGTCCGACGAGGTTGCGGTTAGCTACTCCCTGCTCCGTCCGACGAGGTCGCAGTTTGCTACGCCCGACTTATATAATGCATATACGTCTTATATTTTTGCGCACGCACTTGACTTTTTGCCGTTTATGAATTATAATGATATCGTGAACAAGTATACTGTGTAATGCAGACACCTATAAAACACGGAGGCAATAATATGAAGGTCATTGCTAATTTATGGAGGCTCATTGCTATCCCGCTCTCTGTTGCGGTCATCGTCCTTGGAGTCCTTTTCTTCATCGACGGTAAGGATATCATTGACCCCGCCACCAATTTCGTTAACACCGAGCTGCTCATCATCTATGCAGCGGGCTTCGTGCTTTCGCTCTCGACGATGCTCAGACCCGTTTTCAACCCCTGGAAGAAGAGATCCGCCGGACTTAAGGCATTCCTCACCGTTATCATGCTCATCCTCGGTGCGGTGCTTATGCCCCTCTTCCTCCTCATCTCCATCTTTGGCAGACTCGGCAGAATGTTTGCTCATCCCGTCGACCCCGACGAGAGACGCCCTGCAAAAGACGAGCCCGCACCCAAGGAGACCGTCAAGGGCAAGAAGCGTGACAGATCCGGCCCCATGGGCACCGCATATATCAACTCCATGATGTGGAATCTCTCCGCCGCAAGAGCTATCGCAAAGCTCCGCGACGAGAATTACAGCGGCAATATCATCGTTGACGACGGTGACACCGCACACACCTTCAGCCAGGTCGCTCTCATCAAGCTGACCGGCAAGGAGTACGCCCTCCTCTGCCCCATCGACAGAGACGGTGCGACCGAGGTTTACGCCATCATCCGTGACCCCAAGCTCGGCACGGAGACGCTCTTACTCGTTGAAAACGAGAACCTTTACAGAAGAGTATATTCCGTTTACGACGCTCTCGTCGCAGAGAAGCAGATCTTCGGATAAGGAGCTCCTCACCCGATGAGTATTATTCCCGACCTGATATTTAACGTTGCGGTTTTATTCGTAATGCTAGTGCCCGGCATCGTGATGCAGAAGTGCAAGCTCGTCCCGGCAGGCTTTGGCAAGGGTATATCAAACCTCGTTTTATACATAGCTCAGCCCATCCTGATCGTCTCGGCTTACGTTAACTGCAAGAGCAGCTTTGGCGACATATGGCAGAACATCCTATGGGTGTTTATCCTCTCGATAATAGCTCACGTTATCTTTGCGGCAGTTGCGCTCAATATGTTCGGGCGCACGGAGGACGGCAGGCGCCGCATCCTCAGGCTCGTTACCATCTTTGCGAACGCCGCCTTTATGGGCATACCTCTTATCGAGGCTCTCCTCGATGCGGAGGCGGCGATCTACGCCTCTATCTACAACATCACCTTTAACCTCTTTCTTTGGACCCTCGGCGTCTTCCTCTGCACGAGAAACAGCGATGAGGATATGGACGGCGACGGCGACTCCGACGTCTTTGACGACCTGCACGTAGCCAAGAAGGTTGCTACGAAGGAGGTTTCGATAAGCAAGGTTATTCTCCACCCCGTGACGATCGCATCGGTGATAGGAGTTATCCTGCTTGTGACCGGCGCTAACACCGCCATAGGCGCTAACCTCGCAAGCGAGGCGCCAAGCGTTGTCATTGAGTTTATCGTAAATTGCCTCAATATGATCAAGGGGCTCGTAGCTCCTCTTTCGATGGTGGTTATCGGTCTCAGACTTGCGGAGGTCAACTTCAAAGGTCTCTTTAAGGACATCGATATGTATATCTTCCTTGCCCTGAGGCATCTCGTGCTTCCTCTCGTCCTCGTCGGTATTATGAGACTGCTGATGCTCGTCGGAGTTCCGATCTCCGAGGTGTGCCTGCTCGTCGTCACGATCCTCGCAGCGACGCCCGCCGCATCCAGCGCAACGATGTTTGCCGAGAAGTACGACTGCGATGCGGGATATGCAAGCAAGCTGGTTGCCGTGTCTACGATACTCTGCATACTGACTATGCCCGTCGTAGTCATGATAGCTCAGCTCGGGCTGTGATCTCATTCGCATCTTTACAATTATTATATATTATATAGCGCAACGCTGTAGAAAAGAGCGGCTCCTTGGATCGAGCCGCTCTTTTTTTGTTTGCCGCCAGGTCTCACTAAATAAAAGACCCACGCACCGATTGGTGCGTGGGTCAATTTCGGCTGCTATGCCGAAGATCAGCTAAAGCTTATTAGAAGCTGAAGAGCCATCTGAGGATAGCCGAGAGAACTGCGGTAATTCCGCTGTTTGCGGAGATGGTGCCGAGCTGGCTGCCTGCAGCCTTGATCTCGGAGTTTGCAGTTTCGATCTTGTTGTTATACTCATCGTAAGCCGCATCGAAGATCTCAAGAGCCTCCTCAACACCCTCGATAGAAGCGTCTACCTTGGAGCGAAGAGTTGCGGAATCAACGAGATACATATAGTAGAGATCCTCTTCCTCAGCGGTGGAAAGAAGGATGACGTTTGCGATAAACTCCTTGGATGACTGCTCGACTACGCCAAGCTCTGCCTGGAGAGCATCATACTTAGCGATAGCCTCAACGACCTCGTCGCTGTTGATGTTCATTACGTAGTAGTAAGGCATAGCCTCGTTGAGCAGAGCGATCTTGTCAACGAAGGTAATAGCGGTGTCAAACTTCTTAACGAGGTTTACGAAGTAAATGGTGTTCTGGTTGAGAAGCTCATCGTAGTTGTCGATCTGAGGCTCAAGCTCTGCCTCGTATGCTGCGTAGGTCTTGAGAATTCCGTCAAGAGCAGCTACGGGAGAAGCGAGCGTGTAGCTCTCGACCTTCTCGCCACAAACAGGGCAAGCGGGAGCGGCAACGTCATCGACAGAACCCTCAAACGCCTTGCCGAGAGCGGTGCAAAGCTCGTTCTCGCAGGTGAATCTTACTACGAAATCAACGTCCTCGGATTCAAGATAGCTCTGAACGTAAGCGATGATACCCTTCTTCTCGATGTAGGAATCGGTAGTTGCGAATACCTTGAGCTGAGAGGAGAGTGCCTCTGCGTGCTTGAGCTGAAGGATGCTGTAATAATACTCATCCATAGGAGCGAACTTCTGGAGCGAGAGCGAGATGCTGACGCCGTCTGCAGAAACGTAATCCTTGTTGTAGTTTCCGCCCTTGATCTTGCCGCGGATGATGGAGACGTAAGCCTCAACGAACTCATACCTCTCGTTGTTTGCTATCTCCTCGGGGGTGGTAGGATTCTCGATGTAGACGAGCTTCCAGTCAGCCTCTGTGGGATAGGTCTCAAGAAGGTATGTGATGGACGCCATAAGCGACTTGGTGTTAGCGTTGCTGCGAGCCTGAGCGATCTTTGCGGGAGCGTTAGGATAGGTGATGTTGTAATGCCTCTGGAAATCCTCGTAGCCGGAGTCGGAGAGGAACTCGGTGTTAAGTCCCTCGGCGAGAAGATCGGACGCATTGTCATACTTAGCCTGAAGGAGAGTTGCACTGACGGCAGACTCAAAGCCGTTCATCGCACTGATGAAATTCATGATCGCCTCGTCCTGAGTTACTCTCGTGGACTCAGCGGCAAACTTAGCCTTAAGGTCATCGTAGTTATAGCCGATGGTGTCATCCACTTCCTCGTAGATGTAAGTGCCGTTTGCATTAACGAAGTTGGAGATAGCGAGAAGCTGAGAGTTTCTTGCGGCTATAGAAGCAGAGGTCGGGGCCTTATCGAGCGCAAGAAGCTCGTCGATCATCTGCTTATATACGCCGAGATTAGCCTTCTTATACTCGGTGATGATGTAGGTGGGATCGTAAGCAAAATAGCTTTCGATAGACTTGATAAGCAAAGCCTTAAGCTCGGGATCCTTTATCACGTCGACGGTGCCGGTATAGGAGATCTCGCCGCTGTCGGGATCCTTGTAAGCGTAGAACGAGCAGAGCTCGGTAGCCTTCTCATAAGCCTCAATACAGTCGGGAACGGTGATGAAGCGCTCGTCAAGACCGGTGCGCTGCATATATGCGCTGAGATAGATGAACTTGTTAATATCATCCATCTTGTTGACATAGTTAGGATCGAAGAAGGAGCCGCCGAACACGACGTTAATGTTATCGAGAGCGAAGGAGCCGTAAGAGCTTCCCGTATTACCGATACGAAGCGACTCGGGAGTATACTGCTTGTTGCCCGGGTCGAGGTCAAGATCGGTGGCATAGCAATAATCGATATAAAGCTTGGATGCGTGGATGTTCTCCATATCGCAGATGAAGGTGAGGTGAGTCCACTTGCCGGGAGCGATAACGCCGGGAACGAGAGGGTTCTGGTTATTATCGCCGAAGTCACCGTTCGGGAGAATGTAGCCCCAGGTGCATCCACTCTTCGCCTGAAGCTGAATGCCCTTTTCGGGAAGAGTGTCAAAGGTGGTTATGTCAAACTCAAGGACAAACTTATCAACCGTTCCGGGATAGCTGAGGTTAACGTAGGTAGAGGGATGGCTCGTGCCGCCCTTGGTGGTAACACCGCCGTTGATACGAACGCTCCAATAGACGTTCTGCGAGCCGTCGAGGAGAACCTGAGTCTCTCTGCCGTAGAAGTTGTTCAAAGCAAGACCGGTCTCCTTTTCAACCGCCTTATAGTTGCTCATCGAGGGGGAGGAGGAAACGGTGTCAAAATCGTTGTGGTAGGCGACCTTTGCATCATAGTCGGTAAGTCTACCCTGAGCGATCAGATCCTGATATCTCTTCTCGGTCATCTCCTCGTAGATCTCTGTAAGCTCGGCAACCTTGTTTGCAACGTCTGCATAGTCGGATGCAAGGGTGTCAAAGCTTGCGCTCGAGCAGAAGGAGGCGAAGAACTTATAAGCACCGTTTGCAACGGCAGTGGTGTTGTCGCCAAGCTCCTTGGAAAGAGCGGTCGTATTTACAGCGCTGTAAAGTGCGTTTGCCGTAGCGACATTAGCCGCGTGAAGCTCTGCGAAAAGCTCGGTGTATACGTCGGTCGCCTTATCCTCAGCGGTGGGGAAGGTGGCCTTAAGCCACTTCTCGGCGCCCTTGTTCGCAGCGATCTTCTCGACGTTAGTGCCGTCTTCCATTTCGGCAAGGTACGCCTTAACAGTAGCGATCTTAGCGTCCTTAAAGGAAGCAATAGCGGCGTCGTAGCCCTCCTCAGCAGGGTCAACGGGCTTAGCCTTGAGATAATCCTCAACAGCTACTAGAGCGACATCCTTTTCAGCGGCGGTCTTAGCCTTCGCAACTGCGTCAACGAGCGACGAAAGCTTCTCTACCGTGCCGGTATATTCTGCCGCATTCACGATAAACAGAGAGGCAACGCCGATAGCTATAAGAGCTGCGACCAGAAGCACTATGCCTATTTTCTTAGCATTCTTCATATCTTTTCTCCTTCATTGAAAAATGTACAATTAATTATAAATATATTAATTTACTCAATTATAACATCCATGCGTGCGCATTTCAATTAACTTTAAAAGATTTAGACACTTTGACTAAAAAAATCTCCGATTTCAATAAACGGAAAAATGTATTTTTTGCCCGTTTTGTCTCCTGAACAGGCAAAAATCGTCCGTAACCCCCGTCGCCGACCGCAAAAGGCGCAAAAAGGAGCGAGGGCGCTCAGTGGCAGCCTCGCTCCTTCAGAGTGTATTCGGTTTTGATATTTGCCCCTTCGACGATTGAGCAATGGCGTCAGCCCTTGCGCCAATACTTGCGATCGAGGCTGCGGTACATTATCGCCTCTGCGATATGGTCCTCGGTTATCCTTTCCGAGCCTGCGAGATCGGCTATCGTTCTTGCGACCCTCAGCACCCTGTCGTGTCCTCTCGCAGACAGCCCGAAGCTCTCAAACGCATCACGCATCAGGACGGACGCGGCTTCGTCGAGCGCACAGTGCTTAGATAGGAGCTTCGGGGGCATCTTGGCATTGAGAAGCCCCGGGGTGTCGCCTGCGGCGGCGAGCCTCTGATCGGCAAATCTCCTCGCCGCATTTACCCTCGCGCGGATGACCTCCGAGCGCTCGCCCGTCATATTCTTTCGCGATATGTCGTCGTAGGAGACGGCGGGCAGCTCGATCTCTATATCTATCCTGTCAAGCAGGGGGCCTGACACACGCTCAAGATATTTAGTGCGTGCCTGCGGAGTGCAGGTGCATCTGTGCTCGGAGTCGCCGAAGTAGCCGCAGCGACAAGGGTTCATAGCGCAGACGAGCATAAAGGATGCGGGGTATTTCACCTTAGCGGCGGCTCTTATGACCGTCACTACCCCGTCCTCGAGCGGCTGTCTGAGCGCCTCGGTAACGTTTTTGGGAAATTCGGGAAGCTCATCGAAGAAAAGAACTCCGTTATGAGCGAGGGATATCTCGCCCGGGCGTGGGTGCGCACCTCCGCCGACAAGTCCCGCCATGCTTACGGTATGGTGAGGAGACCTGAAGGGTCTGTCGGTGACGAGGCCAACACGAAGATCGCCTCCGACCGAATGGATCTTAGTAGTTTCAAGCGCCTCCTCAAAGGTCATATCCGGGAGAATGGAGGCAAGCCTCTTGGCGAGCATCGACTTTCCCGTACCGGGAGGGCCTATCATAAGCACGTTATGTCCGCCTGCGGCGGCGATCTCAAGCGCTCGCTTTGCCTTCAGCTGTCCGCAGACCTCGGCGAAATCGGGAGCGTCGGAGTGATTTGACAGATCTATGTTTGATAACTCCGAGGGTGCGGGAGCTATCGCCTCCCTGCCTCTGAGATGCTCAACGAGAGCACGGAGACTTGACACGGGGTAGACCGTAACGCCAGCTACGACCGCCGCCTCCTTAGCATTTTCGATCGGGACGTATACCTCCCTTCTGCCGACGTCTCTTGCGGCAACGACCATAGGCAAAACGCCCGTGACCGCACGGACCTCGCCCGAGAGCGAAAGCTCGCCGATGAGGCACTTGTCAGAGAAGTCAAGCTCTGGGGATATTATACCGTCGCACTGGAGGATAGCGCACATGATAGCAAGATCAAAGGCGGTGCCCTCCTTTTTGATGTCGGCGGGAGCGAGATTTATCATAAGATCTAGAGATGGGAAAACGTACCCCGAGTTTTCGCAGGCGGCACGAACTCTGTTCTTTGCCTCCTTGACAGCGGCGTCGGGCAAGCCAACCAGCTCAAACGCAGGGATCCTGTCCCAGGCGCTGCATTCAACGGTCACCTCGAAGCCCTCGATGCCGAAAACACCGGAGGAATAGATTTTAGAAAGCATAGCATCTCCGATAAGGCAGACGTTTTTTGCCACAGGTGCGGCAGAATTGCCTTACCGTTTAATTATACTATCTTTCCCTGCCAAAATCAATAGTTACTTGACAATCCTCGGGCGTGCGGGTATAATAAAAGCACAACACCCCGGGAGGAAAAGAAATGAAGCTGATAAAAAACGTCTGCCTCGACGGCAGACTCACGGACATAGGAATTGAAAACGGAAAAATTGCGGCGATAGGAAGCCTCGAGGGCGAGGGCGTCGACTTCGGCGGGGCCGAGATCTACCCCGGTCTTATAGACACGCACAGCCACGGCTGCGTAGGCGAGGACACGATGGGCGGCGATATCTCAAAGATGGCTCGCTGGCAGCTCTCGCAGGGCGTCACCACCTGGTATCCGACTACGACGACGATGTCGAGAGAGGATATTATCTCAGCAACGATGGCGGATATAGACGTCGAGGGCGGAGCAAACGTCCCCGGCTTCCACCTCGAGGGCCCCTTTATCAACGCAAAGTATAAGGGTGCACAGAACGAGAGCTTCATCCTGAAGCCCGACCTCGGACTGCTCGGGGAGTGCAAAAACGTAAAAAAAATAAGTCTGGCGCCCGAGATCGAGGGAGCGCTTGATTTCATCAAGGAATGTGGGATCGTCGTTTCGCTCGGACACACCGACACCGACTACGATACCGCACTTAAAGCGTTTGACTGCGGTGCGACGTGTCTGACCCACACCTACAACCGCATGCCCGGCATACATCACAGAGAGCCCGGCCCCATCGGAGCTGCATGCGTCCACGGCGGAGTTTTTGCCGAGATCATCATAGACGGAAAGCATATCCACGAGGCGTCGGTCAAGATGCTGATGAGGATAATGGGCGAGGATAACGTAGTTATGATCAGCGACTCGATGTCGGCTACGGGGCTCGGCGACGGCGACTACGAGCTTTCGGGTCTGCCCGTTACCGTAAGGGACGGCTATGCAAGAACGATGGACGGAGCGCTGGCGGGCTCGACCTCTACGCTTTTTGACTGCGTAAGAGTCGCACTCTCCTTCGGTATACCTAAAAAGACGGTCATAAAAATGGCGAGCGAAAACCCCGCAAGGCTTATGGGGCTGAATAAGGGACGTATCGAGGTTGGCTACGATGCGGACTTCATCATCGTTAACGACAAGTTTGAGCTTATCCGCTCTATCGCAAGAGGAGAGCTTTAAGATGGATAGCGTCGAGAGCATTTACACAAGGACCGAGGCGATGCTCGGCAAGGACGCCGTAGATAAGCTGAGGTCGAGCCGTATCCTCATCGTCGGCGTAGGAGGAGTGGGCGGCCACGCGGCAGAGGCAATAGCCAGAGCGGGCGTCGGCGGGATAACCGTCATCGACCACGACACCGTATCGGTCACTAATCTCAACAGGCAGATCATAGCAACCGTATCGGGCATCGGGAAAAGCAAGGTTGAGCTTATAAAGCAAAGAATTGTTGACATAAATCCCGAATGCAAGGTCGAAACGCTTGATATATTCTATGATGATAGCACCAAGGATATGGTCGATATATCGCGCTTCGACTACGTGCTTGACTGCATCGACAGCGTGCGCTCAAAGCTCTTGCTTATAGAGAGAGCCATAGAGGCAGGCGTGCCGATAATCTCCTCGATGGGAACGGGAAACAAGCTCGACCCCACTCGCTTTAAGATCACCGATATTTCAAAGACCCACACCGACCCTCTGGCAAAGTCAATGAGGGTGGAGCTGAGGAAAAGGGGCATAAACCACCTCAGAGTGCTGTTTTCCGACGAGCCGCCGATATCAAGCTCGATGGGCAGAACGCCGGGCAGCGTTTCATTTATGCCGTCCGTCGCAGGGCTGATCATGGCGGGCGAGGCTATAAGAGAAATTATCAAGCCGCCGGGCGAGCGGGCTCAGGGCACATAGGCACCAAGGAGATGGCGCAAAGCCGATTGGTGCCAAGGAGAAGGCGTCCCATCGATCGGGCAGGCCGGCATAGCCAAGCTTGCGCACTCGTTGAGGCTGCATTAAACTATAAATCAGCTGAAGCATCTCCAAACCGCAAAACCGTCAAATTTTCATTGTTTTCCCAAGTTTGACAATAATGGTTTACAAATTATTTATCAAAAAGCCGCACCGAATGCGTTTGGTGCGGCTTTTTCTTTTCGTTTTATCATTAGATGAATTTTCAAGTCACGGATCGTTTTCGCTTTGTGCTGCGTCTCGCCCTTTAATATCGGATCGACTATTTCCTTCGTCAACGTCGTTCTTTTTCAGCCTGAAGATAAGGCGTAAGAGAGCCTTGCCGTTAAAGGGGATGAGAGGATAGAGATAGTGATACTTCCCCGTCACAGACCTGTTGGTAGAGACGAGGAGGATAAAGAGTAAGCCACCAAGGATCAGCCCCCAGCCTCCGAGAGCATAGACCATCAAAAGCGTCAAGACCCTGACAAACTTTATAGCGTAGCCAAGCTCGGCGTTTTGCTGAGCGAAATTTGCGAGGGCAACGAAAGCCATATAGAGGATTACGTCCTCGCACACCCATCCGACGCTGACGGCAAAATCACCGAGGATCAGAGCGCCGATGACCGAGAGAGAATTAGAGAGCATGTCCGGCGTGTTCATTGAGGCTATCTTCAAGCCGTCTATCGCAACCTCGACGAGAAGAAGCTGAACTATTATCGGAAGAGTTCCCGGGGCGTCGGGTATGACAAAGGAGAGAAAGCTCGGAAGTATCGTGGCGTTTTCGAGCGCAAAATACCAAAGCGGCGTTACGAAGAGCGACAAGAGGAGGATAGAGGTGCGCACCAGCCTAAGATAGCTGCCCGTGAGCGGGGGAAAATAGTAGTCGTCGGTCTGCTGGAGATAATCGAAAATTGACGTCGGAAGGATCATCGCCTGCGGCGACGTGTCGCATATAAGGATCACAGAGCCCTCCATGATCTGTGCGGCGGCGGTGTCAGGACGCTCGGTGGTTCGGATCTTGGGAAAGGGATTGAGCCAGCCCTTTCTGATAAGGCACTCGGAGAGCGACTGATAGCCGAGCGTCAGCGACTTGGTTTTTATCGAGCGGATGCGCTTTTTTATATCCGAAACGAGCTCGGAGGATGCAACCCCTCGCATATAACAAACTACAACGTCGGTCTTCGATGACGTTCCGACCGAGAAATGCTCCATAGAAAGCTCGGGGTCACGGATGCGCCTTCTTATCAAGGCCGTGTTCATAACGAGAGTTTCAACGAATCCGTCTCTCGCCCCCTGCATCACCCGGTCGGAGTCGGGCTCTGCCGTTTGCCTTGCGGGATAGGTCCTCGCATCTATCAAAATAGACTGATCTCCGAAGGAGGCGGCAAGCACGGCGGTCTGCCCCGACAAAACGGCGCTCACGATCTCCGATAGATCTCCCGAAACGCCAACCTCAACGTAAGCCAAGCGCTTTATGGTCGCCTCAAGCGAGGGCGCCTCGTCGCCCGAGGTCAGCTGCTGCATCACCCTCTGAAGCTCCGCATCCTTGACGAAGCCGTCAATATAAAATAACGTGAGATCCTCTCCCCCAACGGCAAGATGCCGCTCGATGCAATCGAAATTTCTGCCGCAGCCAAGCCTCTCTCTGAGCCATCTCACGTTTTCCTCGTGTTCCATCGATAAAAGCATACCGCCTCCAAAAAGCAAGATGCATCTAGTTTTTGCAGATGATAGAAAATTATACCGCCAAAGCAATAAGAGGTAGGAAAGCAGATAGTTTTATCAGATTTTGTAAATAATACTTAGCATATACCTAAAAATGTGCCTCACTTATCTTTTAAAAAGCGAAAGCGGCACAATCCAATGTTGCACCGCTTTGGGTAATACTATTCTTTTTTTCAAAGCTGACTCATCCGGAAAAGCCTAGCCCGAGCTCCGCTTTCCAATGCGGCGTATAGCCACGCCGGTGCGAGCCTTCAAGCCCTTTTTATACGCATCGCAGACCGCCCTTATCTCCTCACCGGACTCGGTAGTGAAGATATAATGCTCATCAGAGAACAGAGAAAGCTGCTCGGGCTTATCGGCAATATACGTCACAGCCGAATTAAAGATCAGGTTACGATGCTCGTATTCTCTTACCATAGGGAACTCGAAGCCTCGCCTATCGGTCAGCCCGACCTCGGAGCAGCTGCGACAGCCAAAGCTCTCACGCATAAAGCAACGCTCCGTGAGCATCAGGGGGATCCTGCCGTAGACTATCTCTCTGCCACCGATATCGCCCGCCTCCCTTACCGTGAGCTCGGGAGAGAGCATAGGCTCGTCGAGGCCAAGCTCGACCAGCGCATCCTTAGTCAAGCTGTTCATTACGTTCAGTCTGAAATCCGCAATAGGAGTCAAGTTATACTCCTTCGCAAGTCCAATCTGCCCCAAATTGCCAACTAAAGCGTACTTTATGCCCATTTCGGAGGCACGCTCAAGCATACGGCAGACATCCGCCATCTCTCCCTGCATAATAACAGGAGGTAGAGCAACTCCGTCCGGCACCCTATCGCAAAGCCCGTCAAAGAGCTGCCAAAGGGGAAGAAAAATCACGTCGAAGTAGCCGTCGGGCTTATATGCGTTGTATGCCGATATCTTGTAAAAAATTGCCGTTCTGTGTTTTTTTGCCGGCACCCGTGTTGAGTTTTTCGCTATTTTGAGCTCTTTTATGGTGACGGGCTCACGGTGCGAGATTTCAAACGTGGCGGCCGCACTGCGCCTTAGGGCGTTGATCGACGAGGGAGACATATTTACCCCCTCGTCAAGCTCAAGAGATATATCCGAGGGATCTAAGGTAAGGAAGGTGTTGCCCATTTTGGCGAGCCTATCCTTTACTGAGGTGGCGTCAAGCGGAGCATTTCTCGCAGGGGCAGCCGCATCTCCCGTGACGCTCACGCTCCTTCCGCTCCTCTTGTCGGTAAGGGTCATCGAGGAGGGCTGACCAAGCCTTATGGCTACGGATGCCTCGACGGGCACCCTCGTCGGGGTGTAGCTTTCGGTTGATATCGCTCTTGTTTCCGCCTTGTCGCTCTCGCTCCTCGTACCCGTCATAGGTCCGTTTAAGCGCCCCGTGAGATAGCCGTCGGTAAAACCGTCTCTCGAGAATGCTCTTGCAAGCTCTCTTGCCTCCTCCGCCGTCGCCGAGCGCCTCTCATCGAGGAGCTTGCGGTAGATGGATGTGACGGTATAGACGTAGGATGGCGCCTTCATTCTGCCCTCTATCTTAAGAGAGGCAACGCCCGAGTCGATAAGCGCAGGAACGTGCGCCGCAAGCGACAGATCCTTTAAGGAAAGGGGGTATTTACCGCCGTTATAAGGCAGTCTGCAGGGCTGAGCGCATTCGCCTCTGTTGCCGCTTCTGCCACCGACGAGCGAGGAAAACAGGCACTGGCCAGAATGGCAGACGCAGAGCGCACCGTGCAGGAATATCTCGACCTCAGGCTTACATCCCGCCGTAACCGCCTTGATATCCGAAAGCGAAAGCTCCCTTGCGAGAACGACCCTGGACGTGCCGAGGGAAGCGGCGACGTCAGCACCTCTTACGTTATGCACCGACATCTGCGTGGATGCGTGCAGCTCAAGCTCGGGCAGCTCCTCGCGCAGAGCACGGATAAGCCCGAGGTCGGCAACGATCAGAGCGTCAACTCCGATGCGCCAGAGCTCGTCGGCGTATTCAACTGCCGCCTGCAGCTCGTTATTATATAAAAGCGTATTAAGCGTGACGTAAAGCTTAACGCCGTGGAGATGACAGTAGGAAACAGCCCTATCCAATTCCTCTATATCAAAATTCTTTGCATATGCCCGTGCGCTATACAGTCTGCCGCCCACGTATACGGCGTCAGCACCAGCCTCCACCGCCGCGACAAGACACTCAAAGTCTCCCGCAGGGGCAAGCAGCTCGGGCAGATCAGCTCTTCTTTTCATCAAATACCTCCGCTATGCGGATCCCCGACGGAGCGAGGATTAATTCCTACATTATTGTAGCAAAAATAGCCGATATTGTCAACTGCGAAGCTGAGTCGAGGGAGCTTTGCGGATCGGATCAGAGGCAAACGGCGAGAGCTTGGGAGCGAAGTGCGCAGAGCGCAATAAGGGTCGTGACAAAAAGGGAAGCAGGGAAAGTGAAGCCCCCCGAATAAAGGAAGCGTGCGGAAAGCGCAAGGCTCCACAAAGCCTAGAGGAATATCGGGCGCATCTGCCGCCCTGCTAAAGCCAGCTCCACGCACTCGGGGATGAGCTCAAGCTCTGCGACGAGCGAATGCGGCTTGCCTGTCGGGTCATCCTGCCGCATAGGCACAAGATAGACCGAGCGGCGCATAAGCGCCGAGCCGAGGCTCGAGAGGTTTGCGGACATGGCGTCATTTGAGGCGAGGGCGATGAGCAGCGGCCTATCCGAGCGAAGATGAGCCTTGATCGCCATCGTTGCGGCGGTGTCGGTTATTCCGTTTGCCATCTTGGCAAGGGTGTTGCCCGTGCAGGGCGCAACGACCAGAAGATCGAGCGCCATCCGAGGTCCGAGCGGCTCGGCATCGCGAACGGTATGTATAACCGCTCTGCCGCATAGCTCCTCAACCTCACGCCGTAGCGCATCGGCATCAAAAAATCTCGTTGAGGTATTGTAGGCGTTTTCGCTCATTATCGGCTGCACGTCATAGCCGGCATCAACGAGCCGACGAAGCGCCGAGAGTGACCGGGAAAAGGTGCAGTGTGAGCCGGTGAGACAGTAGCCAAGCTTCAACCCTTTGATCATACCCTGCCTCCGAAGCCGCCCAACAGCAAAAAACGCTCGACCGATTCGGCAAAGAGTGCGCCCGCAGTCACGGGATAGCACCTTGCAGGCAGTGAGGGATAGCGCTCGACCGCCTCCGTGGGAGGGAGATTGTCGCCCGAGGCAAGCTCTATGATGCGCAAGCCCTCGGGTATATTCCCCTCGGTTAGCCAATCAAAGGTGCAGGCGGGAGCCGTGTTGATAAGTATATCGAGGTCGTAAAGTCCCTCGGGAGAGGAGCTATCCCCAATTCCGACACCTGACTCGGCAAGCTCCTCACCAACACTCTGCCTACGGGTAAACACACGCACGTCTGCGCCAAAATATAAAAGAAGCTCGGTGAGCCTCTCGCCTATCCTGCCGTAGCCGACGACACCGATCGAGAGATCGGAAATAGAGCGCCGCTCGGTCGAAAGAAGTATCCCAAGAGTTGCCTCTGCGGTCAGCCTGGCGTTTGATAAAAGAAAACGCTCGTCTTCCTTGCAGTCGCAAACGGCGGCGCCCGCACCGACAGACAGCTCGGATAGCTCCTCGGGTATCCCATATCCTATGAGAAGCGTCTGTGAATCGACAAGCTGATAGACCTCGGACAGAGGAACGTCGCTGCCGCTGACGTGTATGCCGTCTCTGGTCGTGGGGATCGGCAGAATTATCACCTGCATAAATCTATCAAGCAGCTGCGAGCCTCGCAGCATTTCCTCGCAAATCTGCGCCCGCAAGCTTTTATCGTAAACTATTATTTGCATATTATCTCCTTGCGGATTCATTTTGTGCCGCCGTACTTATTTTTAGCTAGGCGGCATCACTACCATTATATGAGTGGAAGGGGTGATTTGACAGCTGTTTTGCCGCTTTTGACGACTAAAACAGACTCATCCCGAAGTATATATCCTCCAAAATCGGAAAAGATAGAAAAAAACAAAGGAGAAGAAGTATGCTATTTAAAAAGAACGATAGCCGAAGATGGCACCCGTGCTTAGTTATCACGATAGGAGCGCTTGCGGCGATAGGTGCTGCGGCGGTCGCCGCCTCGTCAAAGCGAATGATGTGCACCGTGAAAAACAAGCTTTCATCAATCTGGAAAAAGAACTGTGAGGACAGCTGCTCCACAGACTGTGAATGCTGAGGACGGGAGAGCGAAAAAAGCTCCATTGCTCCGCCAACAAAAAAGCCTACTTTGTCTACCGGACAAATTAGGCTTTTTTGAATGATGTTTGCCTTTGGCAAATGATGACGGCTTCGCCTAATGATGTTCGCTGCGCGAATGATGTGTGCCTGGCGGCGCATTGAGGCAAACATCGCATCACTCGCGGAACGCAGTGGAGCAACATCATTTTGAGCGAAGCAAAAAACATCATATCGCCGCAGGCGATGCATCATTTGACATAATGACGCTTTTATGATATAACAGCGGAAAAGGAGATGCATTATTCAAAGTGAAGAAAATTGATTTTAACCTTTTCACTCGTTTAAGGCAGCAAAAACGTGCCGGATGTCATACCGTCGAAAACCAGCTGCCGAAGTCGGCGACGCAAGCAAAAAGGCTGCCCCAACTCTCTTGGGGCAGCCAATACTTTTTTTATTATTTTTGCTCATATGCCTGCTCTGATAAGCCTGTGAGTATAGATGCCGACTTTTTCGATATGTGCTCGCTTACGGTCCATCTTAACTAAGCCTGCAAGTGTAGATAAGACGCTTTGCAAACGGCGATAAATCCACATCACCAGAGCCGTCGACCTTCCGTAAGCCAACCCTTATCAGTAAGTCACTTATACGTCACCTTGGCTAAGCCAACGAGCTTTTCGATAGCGAACTCGTAGATGACGTTCTCGTTGAAATACTCGGCTCCGTAGCCGTCGATAATGACCTGACGGTATGCCTCAAGCTCCTCTTGGCGAGCCTCCTCGCTGGCAAACTCCTTGTCGTAGAAGCCGACGTTGTCAAGAACGTAGGTCAGCATCTCGTCAACGATCTTGTCGTACAGCTCGTCAAACTCCTCGTCGTTAGGGAGGAAGCCCTCACGCCTGATAACGTAGTAGAACACGAGCTTTTCAGCCACTGAATCCTCAGCGGCACGGCGAAGCTTATCACGCCAGGTCTCGCCCTCCTCGGGTAGAACGTAGGTTTCAGCAAACTCATCAAAGGATGAGAACTCACCCGATGAGGAGACGGAATTATACTTATCCTCAAGATCTCTTACGTAATCGTTGTAATAGTCCTCAACCTCATCCTTAGGGAGTCTTTTGACGACCGCCTTTTCCATATACCAATCCCACATAGCGGCGGTAATGATGCTCTTAGCGTCCTCGTCTGCCATCTTTTTCAGCTGCTCCTTTAAGAACTCACGGTAGCAGTCCTTGAAGTCGGCACCCGCCTCGCCGTAAGCGGCAAGCTCCTCCTCGGTGATGTTGTATTTCTCGGTTATAAACTCCACCGTAAGCTCGGGGACGACGTAAAGCTGAGCCTTTTCAAAATAAACGTCAAAATAAACCGTCTTGCCCGCAAGCTCGGCGGTGTCGTAGGCTGCGGGGAAGCGAGCCTCGACCGTCATCGGCTCGCCGCCGACATCGAAGATCTTGTCGACCGAGATGTCGGTGTAGACCGAGCTGCCGGAGACGCCCTCGGTGGTAAAGGTAAAGTTTTTGCCCGTTTTGCCAAGTCCCTTGCCGATAAGGAAATCGGCAAAGCCCTCGCCGTAGACGGGATCGCAGATCTCAGGATCTACCTTTATCATATAGCTCTTCTTTGAGGTCGAGGAGCCGTCAGCCATAATGGTGAGCATAGAAAGAGAGATGACGTTTCCCTTTTCTATCGGGCGGTCGGTGACCTCGGTGAGCGTCGAATAGTCAGCAGGGTCCTTGCCGACGAGGCCAAGCTCAAAGCCCGTGATGAGCGAGCCCGAGCCAAGACCAAGCTCCATCGAGCTTTCGTCCGCAAAATTGCATCCGCCGTCAAAATAGATCCTCTCTCCGTCCTCGTCTATCTCGTATCCGATATATCTGATGTAGACCGTGTCGCCGATGCCGAGAGTTCTTACGACACCGTTCGGCCTCGGGAGAGTGGAATAATACTTACCGTTATAGACAGCCTCAAGCTGCCTCGCCGTGTAGAGCGCCTGCATAATGGCAGTGTCTATCGCAACGTCGTCGATCGGGTCGGCGACCAGCTCCACGGGATAATCCTTATAGTGCTTCTCGTCTATATAAACGAACTGACTGAGATCGTCGTTCATATAATCCACCGTTTCCACCGTGGGGGCGCAAGCGGCGAGAAGGGGCAGAAGAGCCGCCAGCATAGCTGCGGCAATCAGCATCACCGAGACACGGACAGTGCGCCCGTGATGCCGCCTTATCATTTCGTTTGACATCTGTATTTTCCTTATAATGTATTTAACGCACGTGCGTGAGAGTTATTCACGCCTCCGAGAGAGGCTCGGGGAAGCTGTCTGCGAAGGTGGTTGCAAGCGTGTCGCATCTTTCGTTATATTCGTGGCCGGCGTGACCCTTGACCCAGATAAACTCCACCTTGTGGATGGCGACAAGCTCGTAAAGCTCCTCCCAGAGATCGGGGTTTTTTAATTCATCCCTGCCTCTTTTCCAGCCGCTCTTCTTCCAGCCGTAGACCCAGCCCTCGTTAAAGGCGTCCACGAGATATTTTGAATCCGAATAGAGCTTTACTTTGCAGGGCTCCTTCAGAGCCTTCAGCCCATTTATGGCTGCGAGAAGCTCCATACGGTTGTTAGTGGTTACGGGCTCGCCGCCTGATAGCTCCTTCTCAAACCTGCCGTAGGTGAGAATGGCGCCCCAGCCGCCCCTGCCGGGATTGCCCCTGCAGGCTCCGTCCGTATATAAACAGACCTCTTTCATTCCTTCTCCTAATCGATAAAAAAGAAAGGACTGCCCAATGGGCCTTGACGTGAGGCCGATAAACAGTCCTTTTCTCTTAACTTAAAAGTCAGTCGCCACGGGGAGCGGGATTACTTATCCGCATCCTCATCAGCGTCAGCATCCTCGGGCTTGAAGGTGTAGGTGAGACGAACGTAATCAATCTTGTTGTCATCACCGTCGTCCTCCTCCTTCTCCTCAAGGAAGAAGTTAAGAACGTTGTCAAGCTGAAGTGCGGGCATATAGTAGCTCTCCTTTACGCCGTCGGTACCCATCTGGTACTGAAGGAGGAGATAGTTGATGCTGGACTTGAAGGTGTCGATATCCTCAGCGGTAACACTGACGTCGCCATCGCATGCGCTCTTAAGAACGTAGATGATGATGGTGTCCTTAACTGCGTCCTCAGCATCCTCACGGATAGCTGCGTAAACAGCGTCGGTGCTGTCGGTGCTCTTCATAGCGAGCTCATCCTTAAGGAAGGCAACGAAGCCGCCCTTGTTCATATACTCCTGATAGTTGGTCTTCTTGGTGGTAGAAGAGGAAGAGGAATAGGTTCCCTCATAGTAGTCGTACTCGTAGTTGTTGATAAGAAGATCGTAAGCCTCCTTAACAGCCTTCTCGGGAAGGATGAAGCTGCCGTCAGCATTCTTCTTATACTCAAGATTCTCCTTAGCGAGAGCGAAGATAGCTGCCGCAAGGTTCTTCTTTATAGCGCTCTTGTAGGTCTTCTCAAGAGTGTCGTATCTGTACTGCTTGTAGTCGTCAACGATAGCGTTCTCGACAGTCTTGACGTTGTCGCCGCTCTTGGTGCAGGCAAGAATCTTAGTAGTCTGATCGTCAACAGCCTTCTCTGCGTCCTTAAGTGCGGTCTCGGCCTTGGTAAGATCCTCCTTAGCCTTGTCGAGAGCGTCGCTCTGGTCCTTTGTGGGGCTGCCGTCAGCCTTGTCTACTGCTGCCTGAGCCTTGTCCTTAGCCTCCTCAGCGTCCTCGTGAGCATCCTCTGCCTCGGAGAGATCGCCAAGAAGCTCAACAAGCTTGGTGAGGAGCTTGTTAAGGGTGTCCTCGCCGTTCTTGTAGCCGTCGTCGGTGAATACTGCAAGAGTTCCCTTCTCGCTATCGGAGATCTCGCCGTCCTCGTCAGCGTCGCCGCCAACCTTCATAGAGGTGCCGAGAAGCTCTTCAAGAATGATCTTAGCGTTAAGCTCGGGAGCCTCAAGATAGTATACGGGGAATACGTGGTAGGTGAGCTCCTTGCCCTTGAGATCAACGCTCGCACCCTCAACGGTGTTAACGTTCTTGGTGGTGTCGGGGAAGGGAGTGTGCTTTACGGTAAAGTTGTCCTCGATGTCGGACTCAACGACCCAGTTGACCTTGATGCCGCTGTAGGTAACAGCAACGTCGTTTCCGTTGATGTTCTCGTTGAAGGTCTTGGAAGCCTGCTCAGCACCTGCGGTAACGCCAAGGAGATACTCCTCGAAGCTTGCAGCGGTCTTCTTGCCGTCTGCCTCGGGGCCGGTAAGAGCGAGCTCGGGATCGAGAGTGATGATGAGGTTGGTGTAGGTGTTCTTCTTATCCTCGGTGCCGCCGTCAGCGGTAGGAAGCTTATAGCTTCTGGTGTAGGTAACGACGAGGGTGTCGCCAGCCTTGGTAACGGCGGAGGTGTCGGTGTTGTAATAGAAGTCGGTCATGGTGAAGTCATCCGCAGAAACCTTCTCTGCGATGAGCTTGTCAAGACCCTCAGCGGAGGAGAGACCAAGCTGAAGCTTAACAGCGCTGGACTCCTTCATGCTGGATGCATAAACGGTAACGGTCTCGCCATCCTTATCAAAGGTAGCGTAGTAGCAATAGTAAAGGGTGTCGGAGGTGCCGGGCTTACCCTCGTTCTTCTTGACCTCGGTGTCAGCCTTACCTGCAAGGGAGGTAATGATAGCGTCAGCAACCTTCTGCCATCTTACGTCCTCGTCGGTGCCGAAATCAGCGTCCTCGATCTCGAGAGTGCTGAGGCCTGCAAGGAACGCCTGCTTGTTAAAGTTGACGTAGGCGGTCATGTCGTCGTTGTCGTAGCTGTAAGCGCAGCTCGCAAGAGCGAGAACGAGCGTGCATACGACAAGGAGCATACTGATAATTCTCTTTTTCATCGTCGTAAAATCCTTTTTATATCTACTTTTTTATTACGTTAGGCAACCCGGAGCATAGGCGTACACCGCTCCATTATGACATTCGCTTAGTTATTATAGCACACATTATCTCAAAAAGCAAATACTTTTTAAAAATATTTTCTAAAAATAACTTTAATATTTATCCCGCACGGGGCGCACCTGCCATGGGATGCGCCCGAGGCTGTCATTTTTCGTCGGGATAAGGCAGATCTCCGTTGACCTCAAGGCCGTTCAGCATCGAGAGATAGCCGTAAACAACCTTCTTGAATGAGAAGGTCGAAAGATAGAACTCGGAGACCGATTCGAGCGTTTTGCCGAAGGCGTCTACCTCAGACACGGACACCATGATCTTTCTGTCGCCCACGCGGTAGAAGTTGTAGACGTAGGTGGTGTTCATATCGTTGACCTCCTCCTTGAGCTTCATAGTTAAGCTCATAAGCTTTTCGCTGGCGAGGCCCGCCGCCTGCTCCTCCTCGGTGAGGACTCCCTGATAGGTTGTCATCTGGAGGATCTGCAGAGCAAGCATAAAGTTTGAGGCTCCGAGAGTCTCTATCGTGTTGGAATGAAGCATCTGTTTGTCGTAGACGGTGTAGGCGCTGGTCTTTCCGTTTATGGAGTCGGCGATAAGCTTCGACGCCTTGGTTTCGGTGACCTCGCCCTCGTCAAGCGAGATTGCTATCTCGAAGCGGCTCTCCGAGCCGACGGCGCCCTCAGCCTTGATCTCATTCCAGACAGGCTTGCCATCCCAGATGCCGTAGTAGTAATAGGTCTTTTCGTTGATCTCGAAATTATATCCGCCCTTGAGATCCTCCATATTGAAGTCTATCTCAAGAGAAGCGAGGTTTTCAGCCCTTACGAGCATCACGTTTTCTCTCGCCCAGAACTCCGAGAAGGAGTAGTCGAGGAAATCGAATGCGTCGCCCGCGATCTCAACGACGAGATCGTACATATCTGAGCCGACGTATCTCTTGCCCGTCGAGGGATCGGGCTTGCTGACATAAAGGTGGAAGCCGAGAGTGCCCCTCCAGGCAAACTCCGTGACGTCGTCAACGTCCTCAGCGCCGCTCTCCTCCATATTCTCGTAGTAGGTGGCGTCGTAGATGCCTCTCGGAAGCTCGAAATAGATGGTGTAGTCGTAAAGCCCGTATTCCTTCATCCTCTCATGGGTAAGTCCAATGGCAACGGTGCTGCCCGAGAGACCGACGGAATGCGAGGTGTCTGCTCCGAGACCGCCGACAATGCGGAGAACGTTCTGACAGGTTTCCGCATTAAGACCGTAGTTCTTATAGCCGGTAGTGTTGTTTTCGTAAAGAGACTCGCCAAAGAAGGGATCTCTGTCCTTTTCGTTGAGGAATCGGAAGGATACGATAAGCTCGGACTCGATATAGCACTCGATATCCTTTATCACGTAGGTGGTGAACTCCGAGAGCGCCTCGTGATGCTTCGTCACCGAGATGGCGGTGATATTAAGCTTGCTGCCCTTGGATCTGCCGAGCAGAGCCGACGCAAGCCCACCCCACTTCTCATCGTCCTTGACGTCGGAGATCTTTACGGTGAGAGACTTGGTTTCTCCGTCCTCGCCGTTTATCCTCTCGAAATACCTGAGGTCGACGTAGCTATCCTCGGTGACCTTTTCGAGCGGAGCGCCCTTCTTGTCGTATATGCCGATGATGTCGGTGATAACTATCTCTTCGAGCGAGGCTATGGCGTTATCCTTGGTGTATTCGATCTCGAAGCTGATAGCCTCGGAGAGCGTGCCGACCGAGGACGCAGCAACGGCAGCCCTTGCCGCCTCGGGAATAAGCTCGAGCGACAGATCCATGACCGCATGGAGGCTGACCGTGTTTATCCGCTTGCCATCGATAGAGCAGTTATAGGCTACTCTTACGAGCTTAGACGAGCCGACGGGGGTACCCGTGTCGACTTTTTCAAGCTTTTTGCCGGATGCGTCAGCGTAGTCGAGGATGGCCTCGAGACTAACTATCTCATAGCTGTATCTGACGCTGTCCTTATCGCCGAAGTCTATGACGGTGTTGACCGACTCGTTCGGCTGCATGATGTTCGTGATATAGATAGGAGATGAGGAATGATCTCCGACGGAGGCTCCGAGGAGCGCACCGATGAGGCGCTCGGAATCCGAATCCTCACCCGCCTCGCCGAGGTCAAAGCTCATCTGCTCGCCAACCACCACGTAGTAGCCGTCGGGATGATCCTCGGGCTTATACTCTGCCGACTCCTTGATGGGAAGGAGGGCGTCGCCCTTAGCGACTACCGAGGAGCCCGCCGCCACGCTTCCGCTCTCGTAAACGGTGTTGTGCCACTCCTTGAAATCGGTGGTAAGGATGGGCTCAAAGGTGGTGTCCTCGGCAAGACCTGCGGAAACGAGAGTTCCCTTGATGAAGGAATTAACGCCCATAAGAGCGTAGCCGAGGGTGTCGAAGGAGGTGTAATAGATACAATCCCTGCCGTCAACTCTGTAATAGAAGCCCTGGCCGTTGAGCGCAGAATCTCCTATCGTGATATGCCTTTGGGGATATTCGGAGTCATCCTCCTTAAGGATAAGCTTTTTCTCCTCGTCAAGCTCTGCGTAAGCGAAGGAAACGACCGAGGCGCCCTCGCCAACGAGGCCGTACTCCTCAAGCAGCTCCTGCCTTCTTGCGCGCTTTTGCTCCTTTACCTCCTCGCTGTCACCTTCCTCGATGACGGGGAGGTCTATCCTCTCCTGGAAATATACCGTTCCGACAGCGGAGCAGAGGCGGCTGAGCATATAATACTTGCCATAGCCGTCGGTCTCATCGAGCGAATAGAGCGTTTCGTAATTGAATTCGCCCTCGGCATCGACGATAGGAGGAATATACTGAGTCCACTTGACCTCATCGCCCTCTCCGAGATCGTAGCTGATCCAGAACTCGCCATAGGCGTTCGGGCGGGTGAGGTAGAATTTTCCGTTTTTGTTGCTCACGCTCATCGCACGGAACTGGCGCTCCTCGAGGCGTGAGTAGGCTATGGGAATACCGACGTATTCCGACTCTCCAAGCTCCTCTCTGATGTCGAGGGGCTCTTTCGTGTTGTCCTTCGATGCCATAACGTGCGCATAAACTATCGAGAGGACGATGCTGATGATGATAAGACCTGCGAGAACGGAGGAGAGTATGATAGCACTTCTCTGAGAGCGAGTAAGCTTCTTTTTAACTACTTCTTTCATTTCCGTCCTCCTATAGATTTCTTCTCTTGACGAAAACGATAATTCCGTAGACCAGGATAGCGACGGGGATCGCCGAGATCATCACGGTAAACAGCACTCTGTCAACGATGGTGAAGGGCTGGTTTATCGAAATAACGTCCTTGGCGTCTGCGGAATAGATCTTCTCTCCGGTCTCGGTGAGGGTGGTGGTATGCGTCTGCTTTCCTCCATAGGAGGGGGAGTTCATGGAGAGACCTCCGAGCGACATAGACGCATATCTGTCGATACGCGAGATAGAGCTGATAAGCGATGCCATGATGCCGTAGTTGGCATACGACTTATTTCCTATCAGCGAATTGGAAAGAAAGTCCTTAGTGTTGGTGCAGAAGAGATAGGAATAGACCGTCTCCGCCGTTTCGGAGTCAAGATGCGTTCTGACCGAGGCTGCGGCGAGGGCCTTCGTTCCCTCTCCCTCAACTACGTCCGTAGATCCGGGGCCTGCGTAAGCAACGGATCCGTCCGAGGTGTTTATAAAGTGGGAGTAATACCTGGTGGTGTTGAAGCCTCCCGACTCCTCCTGAGTGTCTGCGGGTGCGTAGGTGTTGTAGAGATATCCGGAGTTGGTGAAGATCATCTTGGGGGCGCTCTGAAGATTTGCGTAATCTCCGTAGTAAGCTCCTCCGAAGCTGTCGATATCGTAAACTCCGACGATGGCGGTTCCTGCCTCGCCGACGCTGGGAAGGCAGTTATCCGTGTCCTTAACGAGTGCGTTTCCGTATCCGATGCCCCACTCCTTAAGGAAGCCTTCAAGCTCGGGCAGCTCGACGTCGTACGCCTTGTTAATAATGACTGCACCCGAGTGGGCGGTGAGATATCTGTCGATCTTTTCAAGCTCGGAGACGTAGAAGAAGCTGTCGAGCTTATCGGGATCGGGCGTGAAATCCACCGTAGGTGCGTTAATGATGAGCAGTGCGCAGTCCTCGGGTATCCTCGTTATCTGAGGGTCGGAGAGGTCCAGCGTTTTGATCTGAAGCCCTCTCTCCTCGATAAGCTCTGCGGCGTAAGCCATAGAGAGGCTCATCTCGGAGTCGGGATCCTCGGGATCGTAATAGGTCGTTCCGTGATTGGAAACGAAGTAGGCTGCGGGGGAATTGAGTGCTGTGAGCGATGCGAGAATGGAAACCATTCTGTACTCTCCGTTATAGGAGAAGCTGTTTTCGGTCCAGAAGGTGGTTGCATCGGCTATCCTGTACCTTCCCTGATAGGAGACGATCATATCCGTACCCGCGATCTCTCTGTGCGAGGTCGTGCGGTACATAGACACGGCGGCGGGATTGAGCGCAACGTTTACCGTTTCTACGGTGACGTTTTTAAAGGCGTTTCTCATCTGCAGAGCCATAAAGTAGGTAGCCCTCAGGGATGAGGAGCGCTCGAGCGCATCCGGATCCTGACAGAAGGTGATCTTTATCTCCTTCATATTGCCGTCGGAATCCGGCTCGCCGAGGATCTCCTCGCAGGACTCCTTCATCTTATCCGTCATGGAATAGAAGCCCTCGGGAGTCATATCGATGAAGATCTGCGACTGATCTCCTACGTAGGTGAGAAGCATATTGAGTGCAACCGTTAAAAGGATAGCGACAACGGTGATAACTGTAAAGATCTTCGTTCTGGTCGTTCTGCTCTTCAAGAGCCTTGCTATCATCTGCGCTTCCTCCTTACTACAACGATAACGCCGACTGCCGTGAGCGCCACGGGAATGGCGAGAAGCAGCACGGTAAATACGGCGGCGGTGCTTTGCGTGAGATTTTCAACGATGCCGCTGTCGTACTGAACGCTCTTCGTGCCGTATATTGCGGTGCTTGAGCCGAATATCTCGGAAAGAGCCGAATACATAAATTCCTTGTTTGAATAGCCGTCGGCAACCATAAGATCACCGTTTGTCAGCAGTACGCTGGGTACTACCATAATTTTCGACTCTGCGCCCTCACCCTCCGTGCGTGAGGAATAAGCGCAAACGTCGTAGCCGCCGTCGGAATCAACGGTGTTGCCCTCCCAGAGGACCCTGGAGGTGGAGGAGGATACGAGCAGCGACTCCGCACCCTTGTCCCCGTCAAGCACGAGGCGTGCCACCTCGGAGAGAAGAACTCTGCCGTTTTTATATTCAACGACGTTATCCGAGATGCTCTTAGCCATATCGCTGCCCGCATAGGATGCGATAAAGGACATGCTGTCGAGCGCTATCGCCTCGGAGGGGTCAAGCACCAGCTCTCTGGAATAACCGAACTCGCTCTCGCCGCTGCCGGCGATGGTTATGCCGTATTCTCCGATGAGGTCCTCGAGGTTGTCAAGCTTGTCGGAGTAGGGATCGATGGCAACGTAGAGGCTTCCGCCCCTTCCGCCGTTGCCCTCCTTGAGATATTTCTCGAGGCGCTGGATCTCTCCGTAGTAGTCGAAGCCATCGGCAGCGCTCTCAAAGTCTGATATGGGGTTAGAGATGGCGACGAACGCCGCATCCTCCGGTACGTCCTGCTTGCGGAGGTTTATTACGTCGACGTAATAGCCTGCGGAGGAGAGAAGGTTTGAGAAGGCGACGTCGATGGTCTCGCCGTGATTCTCGGTGAAGTATACGACCTTATGCTCCTCGTTGAGCACCCACGCCATCATAGCGGCGATGACCTCCTCGCCGGAATAGGCGTACGCCGTCCCGGCAGAGTCAAGCGAGTAGAAATCCGCAAAGCCCGCGGTAGAATAGGTGTCGGTTATGACCCTGTAATTCTCCTCGTTGCCCTTTCCGTAGGAAAAGATGACCGAATGCGTGCGCAGTGGCGTTTCGTTGCCTCTGAGGTCGGTCTGATATTTAGTGAGGTCAACTATCCTGTTGTCCTCATCCATCTTGGTGAGCAGGTTTACGAACTTCAGGTCGATGAAGCTGTATCTCTCTGCGTAGGCTTTGGCAGTCTCAAGCACGTACATACCCGTGACGTGATCCTTGAGATCATCCTCAGCCATTAAAAAGGTTATCGTGAGCTTATCGCCCTTCTCCTCAGCCTCGCTGAACAGCTCGTCCGTAACGCCGGTGATGCCGTAGTCGTGCCTGGTGGGAGAATAAAGATAAAGCCCGAAGAGTGACGTCAGCGTGTATATGATCACGTTGGCGACGATAACGAGAGCTATCACCGCAGCCGTGACCACGCCCGAGGAAAAGCCCCGGGAGGAAACGACGTCCTCTGCTTTTTGTAGAAATTTATTCATTATGCGGTTCCTTACTCAAGTTTTGTTCTTTTCCGTCAGCTATATCTGCGGCGGTCGTAGATGCGGATGGTCAGCCAGAGGAATATACCGCTCACGGAGAGGTAATAAATGAGCGAGGAAAGCTCAAAATAGCCGCTGGTGAAGGACTGAAATCTCGAGAAGATCGAGATAGCATCAAGAACGTATCTTAAGAAGAAGGTCGTGGGCAGGAGGTTGTTTAAAAGACCGATGCCGAGGAAGCCAAGGATAACGGCTATCGTTCCGATGGCGCTGGAGAGCTGGTTCTCGGTTACGGAGGAGATAAACAGACCTATCGTGATGAACACCATGCCGACGAGGAGCTGAGCAACGATGTTGCCGAGCCATACGCCGACCTGAAGCTGCGTGTAGGGGATGAGAAGAAGGAAATAGAGCGAGGTGAACACCGATACTGCGGCGAAGACGGTGTAGGCGGCGAGGAACTTGCCGAACACCATAGCAGGCAGAGATATCGGAGCCGTGAGCAGAAGCTGCTCCGTCTTAGTCTTTTTCTCCTCGCTGAAGGACTTCATCGTGAGCAGCGGAAGCGCTATCGCCGAGAAGAGGAGCATGAAGGTGTAAAACGCCGTCATATGAGATGACATAGCGAAAAGATTTGAATAAGCGAACACGACGGCAGCAACGGCAAGGTATACGACCAAGAAGACGTAGCCTATTGCGCCCTTGAAATAAGAGCGAAGCTCTCTTTTATAAATAGCCAGCATTTTAAACCTCCTTAATGCACTCGCCTTTTAGCGGTGGAGCCGGGCTCCTCAGCCTCGTCAACGAGCTTGATGAATACGCTCTCAAGATCGGTGCCTACGGGCTCCATGCCGATCAGAGGCCAGCCGCGCTGAACGCAAAGATTGAAAACGGCTTTTCTTACGTCGACGCCCTTGGCACTGTCGAAGACGAAGGCAAAGGAATCGAGATCTCTCTCTCCCGTCGCCTCGACGGACTTGACGCCGCCAAGCTTCGAGAGTGCGGACTCTACCTCCTTCTGAGGGCCGCAGATCCTCGCACGGTAGCGATAGCCGTCCTCGATGGCACGCACGATGCTCTCGGTGCGCTCGTCGGCTATGATCTTGCCTTTATTTATGATGATAACTCTTTCACACACCGCCTGTACCTCGGCGAGAATGTGCGTCGAGAGAATTACGGTGTGGTTCTTCGCAAGCGTACGCAGTAGGTTTCTTACTGCGAGGATCTGCTTAGGATCAAGGCCTACGGTGGGCTCGTCGAAGATGAGGACCTGGGGATCACCTATCAGCGCTTGAGCGATACCGACTCTCTGCTTATTACCCTTCGAGAGATTTGCGATAAGCCTGCCTCTGACCTCGCCAAGCTTAGTCACCTTTACGATCTCCTCGAGATGTGCCGTGCGATCAAGGGTACAACCCTTGAGATCGTATACGAAATTAAGGAACTCGTCCACCGTCATCTCGGGATAGAGAGGAGGCTGCTCGGGCAGGAAGCCTATCATACGCTTCGCCTCTATCGGCTCCTCTACCATATCTATGCCGCCCACGCTCACCGAGCCCGACGTGCTGGACAGATATCCGGTCAGTATATTCATCGCAGTGCTTTTGCCTGCGCCGTTGGGTCCAAGCAGACCTACGATCTCACCCGAGCCTATCTCAAAGGACACATCGTTGAGCGCATAGGTGTTTCCAAAACGCTTGACCAAATGCTCTACCTTTACCATCTTTATCTCCGTTCTGCCGCGCTTGCGGCAAGTATTATGTAAATTGCTAACTAATTTAGTAGTATATCATATATTTTTAAACAAATTATGAACAAAACGCACACAACATAATAATATTTTTAAAATTAAAATGAAAGCAACCCCACCTCTTGACAAAAGCGGACAAAGGTAGTACAATATTTGGTAACAAAAATCCATTTGGTGATATATGCCCTCCGGCAGAGGGCGGAAAGGCGGATCTTATGCCGGATCAGAACGGAAAAAAGATCGTTTTCTCGGGCGTTCAGCCCTCGGGAAACCTCACGATAGGAAACTACCTCGGAGCGATAAAGAACTTCTCTCGCTTCTCCGACGAATATAAGACCTTTTACTGCGTAGTCGACCTCCACTCGATAACCGTAAGGCAGGTGCCTGCCGAGCTTCGCAGAAGGACATACGAGACCCTGGCGCTCTATATGGCTTGCGGCCTCGACGAGAAGAAGAACACCCTCTTCGTTCAGTCGCACGTGCCTGCGCACGCTGAGCTGGGCTGGATACTCGACTGCTACACGATGTTCGGCGAGCTTTCGAGAATGACGCAGTTCAAGGACAAGAGCGCAAAGAATGCGGAGAACATCAATGCGGGTCTTTTCACCTACCCCTCGCTTATGGCGGCGGATATCCTGCTCTATCAGACCGACGTTGTTCCCGTAGGTATAGACCAGAAGCAGCACCTCGAGCTTGCGCGTGACGTGGCTATGAGGTTTAACCAGATCTACTCCGACACCTTTACCGTGCCCGAGGGATATATCCCCACCGAGACGATGAAGATCATGTCGCTCTCCGACCCCACCTCGAAGATGTCCAAATCCGATCCTAATCAGAATTCCGTCGTATATATCCTCGACTCAAAGGATGACGTGATGCGCAAGTTCAAGCGCGCGGTGACCGACTCGGACAGCACCATCCGTTACTCGGAGGACAAGCCCGGCGTCTCCAACCTTATGACGATTTACAGAGCCTTTACCGGTAAGAGCTTCGAGGAGATCGAGCGTGAGTTTGACGGAAAGGGCTACGGCGACTTCAAGATGGCGGTAGGCGAGGCGTGCGCTGACGGCCTGGCTCCCGTAAGAGATGAGTTTGCAAGGCTTATCGCCGACAAGGCACACCTTGAGGCAGTTATGAAAGCGGGCGCAGAGGAGGCAGCCTTCTATGCAAGAAAGACGCTCTCCAAGGTCAAGAGAAAGATCGGCTTCGTCGTCTGACGCAACCGTCAAGCAGCATGACCTAAACGACAAAACAATGAAAATGTGCGCAGAATGGCAACTATTATTGTCATTCTGCGCTTGTTTTTTCGAAATCCGACAGATGCTAATGTGAATGTTTGTTAGAGCCGCCGTCGCTGACATCCCCAAAGGCCAAAGCACTCGGATGCGCAAAATACACCTATCGGCATGTGTGGGCGACAGTCTCGGTGACGGGGCGGGCATCAAATGACAAACAGTATACACTCAGGCGTTCAAAAACGCAAGGCAAGCGGCACCCCGTGTTAAATTTGGCGCCGTTTAGATGCTTTACCAATGCTATCATTACGAGGAGGCCAAAGCCATCATCAGAGTCCACCTCCGAAGCAACCGGCACGGCCGCAAGAGCCGACGCCGGGCATCATATAGGCATCGAAACAAACCAAAGCGCTGACCTTTTCAAGAGCAGAGGACAATAAAAGTTCATCCCCTTCACGTCTATGGGCAGCGCCCGTATTACGAAAAAGATAAATATATTTTAATTTTTTTACGTTTTTTTATAAATACCTATTGCAAAATCTAAAAAAATAGTGTAAAATGTATTCAAGAGTAAAAACTCAAATCATTAAGAAAGGTTGGCTAACTTGTCGTGGGAAAGAGAATCAACGATAAATTCGTAAAGATCTATACTGAGCTCGATATGGCTTGTTGTGAAAAGTTTGGTGTATCCAGCGGAGGTGTTGGCGAATACGTAAACAGACTTAACAACGCTCGTTATGCGCCCGATCGCGAGGACGTTCTCCCTCGTCTTGTTAAGTATAGAAAGGCTCACAAGCGCCTCAGCACCGAGCCTGTTGCACTTCGCAGAGATAACGAGATCACTAAGGACGATCTTAAGTGGATCCAGAGCTTCAAGGCTGCTATCATCAAGAAGCGCGATCCTATCGCTAAGTATCTCAATAAGGCTAAGCAGTACATTAACAAGAGAAAGGCTACCTCTGCCATTCTCATCATCCTTGGTCTTTTAGTAGTTGTCGGCGGCGCAGCATTTGTTCTGTTCTCCTCCGGTCTCCTTGGTTAATTCCGGGGTTTTGTGAGTTATCGCAAAAAAATCAGGAAAATACGAAAATAGTATTGACAAACGCCTGATTTTTTGTTATAATAATCACCGCTGTGGGCAATAGCTCATGGCGTGTGCTGCTATGGCTCAGTTGGTAGAGCACATCCTTGGTAAGGATGAGGTCCCCAGTTCGAATCTGGGTAGCAGCTCCACAAAAAGCACTCCCAATAGGGGGTGCTTTTTTGCTGCTATCCATGATTCGAGCTTGCTCTGCGAGCCATATGTAGCACTTATGCATCGATACGCTTTAACTGCCAGACTTGAATAAAGTTCTGCACTCCCCCCTGCGAGCAGAATCCAGTTCGCATTCCGCCCGATGAGCGTCAAGCCCGCTTCCACGCAAGCGGCTTGTAAGCGACAGGGCATAGGAATACAGGCTCCGCCTGTACCTGAGGTAGCCGCTCGATATGCCTGCGGCTCGATATGTTTGCTCCGCAAACGAGGGATTTAGATCATATCAAGCCAAACGTCAGTGAGGTGTATCGACAAAACGGCACTTATTCCCACAAACGCAGTGCTTTCAAAAAGAGGACAGAGAACGTGAAAATTCTCTGTCCTTTAGCTATATAAGAGATATCTTGTCATTTACTAGTGGTTGAAAATTCCACAGCGCAAAAGCACCTCTGCGAATTAATTTTCGCGCCCTCTCTTGCATCTTAAGTCTAAAAGGTTTATAATTATTATGGCTATTCGCCCAGGATGCGCCTCAGCATATCCTCTGCTCGTCTATACAGCTCACGGCTCTCTGCGCCTCCGAAGGCGGCGGACATTTCGCTGTTAATCCTGAGGGCAACGATAACGTCGGTGTCCTCTCCAAAGATCTCGCGTACGGCAGGGCTGCTCTTGTAGAGCGCCGTTGAGGAGAGCTTGACGGCGTAGTCGTTATAGTATTCAACCGAGCTACCGTCCTTGACGTATGCGGCGATAGGCATAAAGAGCGAAACGCCATCCCCCGTCGCTTTATATTGCTCGTAGACGAACGGGGAAAGGAGGCAAAGGTAATATTCGCCGATAGCCATTCTCTGCTCCAGCGCCCCCCTATCCTGCTCAAGGAGCGTGTAGTTGACCTCGAGGGCGGGATCCGCCTCTATCTTGGCTATCTCCTCCTCGGTGAGCTGAAAATAGGTAGACAGGGTGAGGACTGTGTTTCCGTCGCCGTTATAGTCATCGGCGAAGTCTGACAGAGCGCTGACGATACGATTATATTCCGGGATGTCGCCGTCGCCCGATCTCCTCGATATCTCCTCGTTTCCGGCGTACATAATGTGAATATCTATCGGCTCCTTTGCGCACATCTGCAATGTGCATACGAGGATCGCAACGATGATAAACGCCGCAACGATGCTATGCCATTTATAATGATACCAGAAATTTTCAAGCTTTGTAAGAAACGGAGTCTTGATGCTTATATCAGAGCCATACTCCTCTTCTCTTCTTTCCTCTGCCATTTTTCCCTTCCTCTTCTTATAGTTATGTAGCGCTTTTGGGAATAATACTTTACATATATACGCTTATAGCCCGCAGAGCGCAAGTTATTGCTCTTCTTGAATGAGTATAACATAAAACGCCAAGGCTGTCAAGGCGAAGAGGGCGGACGAAATAATAATTAACCTTGCGTTAAAAAAGCGCAGGCTGCCGCCACGGCATTTAACATATTTTACCACGAAAGTTAATCTTCACGTAATAAATAAGGAGTAAAATATCCTTTACGCCAGTTTAATTCAAGCTTTTTATACGGAGAATCCATATGCATAAAATGAATGAAAAGCTAATAGTGATAATACCCGCATACGAGCCGCCGAAGGAGTTCGTTGACTACGCCAAGCAGGTCTCACAGATCGCAAAGCGCATCGTCGTGATAAACGACGGAAGCAACGATAGCTATAACGAGATTTTTGACCCCATCGCAGCGATAGAAAACGTCGACTACATAAGGCTCGAGAAAAACAAGGGCAAGGGCTTTGGCCTCAAGACGGCTTTTGCACACTGCAAGGAGTTTGCCGACGGTGACGACGTTATCGTAACGGCAGACTGCGACGGCCAGCACAAAATTGAGGATATCCTCAAGGTCTATCGCAGCTACCTCGAGCATCCCGGCTCGCTTATGCTCGGCTCAAGAGACTTCACGCAAAAGAACGTGCCGCCGAGGTCGAGATTCGGAAACGTGTTTACGAGCAAGCTCTTCCACCTACTCTACGGCCTCAACATCTACGACACGCAGACAGGCCTCCGTGCTATGTCGGTGGATATGGCCGAGAGGTTCATCTCCATTCGAGGCGATCGCTTTGAATACGAGATGAATATGCTGATCTATGCGCAGAAAAACGGTATACCCGTAAGCGAGGCTCCGATCGAGACCGTCTATCCCGATGACCCGGCCGACCACGTGTCGCATTTCAACCCCATCAAGGACAGCATCCGTATCCTCGGCGTGGTTTTGAAAAACCTCAACTGGTATCTCATCTCCTCCGTGCTCTCGGGTCTTTTGGATATCCTCGTTTTCTTCGTCCTGACGACGTACATATTCGAGATCAGTGCGCTCAATACGCTTATAGCGACCGTGACGGCGAGGGTCGCATCCTCTATACTAAATTTCCACTTCAACAGAAAATACGTTTTTGCCGGCAAGAGCAAGCGCTCGATAATACGGTATTACCTGCTGTGGCTGTTCCAGCTGGGCGCATCCTACGGCCTCGTTTTCCTCTTCGGAAACATTATGGGTCTTAACCTTACGATAATGAAGGGCTTAGGAGATATCCTCCTCGGCATCCTCAGCTATCAGATCCAAAGGCTTTGGGTGTTCAAAAATGACAACTCGAGAGAGTTCTACGGCCCCTTCATCACGATAGCCAAGCAGCTTGCCATGGCGTTCGGCAAGAAATACCGCATAAACGTTATACCCCACGATGACAAGGGTGTGGTTTACGTTTGCAGGCATCTCAATATGCACGGTCCCATCACGACGCTCAGATGGTTTAAGTTTAACGTGCATCCGATGATCTATCACCCCTTCTTCAAGGAGCGTGACTGCTATATCCAGTACCGCGACTACACCTTCAGCGTGAGGGAGGGCAAAAAGGCAGGCAAATTCAACCTCAAGGCGTGGCTCGCCAGCCGCATCGTGCCCGCAGGGGTAAGATCGATTAAGGCTATCCCCGTTTACAGAGGAGAAAGCGCCTCCGCCTCGATAAACACCTTCCGTCACTCGATGGATTGCCTCATCAAAAACGAGAGCATTATCGTCTACGCTGACATCGAATACACCGCCGACAAGGATCATATGAGCGAGATCTACACGGGCTTCCTCTTCCTTGGCGAGATGTATAAGAGAAGGACGGGAAAGAGCCTTCGCTTTATCCCTCTTTATATAGACGACGAAAAGCGCACCGTCACAGAGCTTGCGCCTGTAACGGCAGACGTCTTCAAGAGCGACTCCGAGGCTGCTGCGGAATATCTTAAGCTTGCGATAAACGGAAAAGTCACCTCCCCCGATGAGCTTAAGCTCGAGGCTTGACCCGATGACGAAGCGCCGCCTCTGCGGAGTAAACGGCTCGTAGCAAAAAGCGCTCGATAGCATAACATTCCGACAACATTTATTGACAAAAGACACATAACTCAGCATAAAAGCAACGCAAAAGCGAGATGATCAGGGTTCGGCTCCAAAAGGGCTTCACCCGGGTCATCTCGCTTTATATATTATATTAAGGAAAATATTTTTCAGTTTTTGCACAAGAACGCAAAAAAGGAAATCAAACCTCGGGCTTTATTGCAGGATGCTCCGCTTGCTTTATCCGCCTTGAGATGGCATTTCCAGATCAAATACCATCAAAGCCGATAAAGACTAAGGCAAGAATAAATATAAGGCAAAGCACTGCGTGGAATGCCGCAGTCGTATACTCATATATTAAAACCCTTTTGATGCTGCCATCTGTCATTCCGATGCTCTTATAAATCACCAAGCCATCTTGCCTGAGGCGATTATGCACTTGAATGATATACGCCGTTTGAAGCACTCCGATCACGGTAAGTGCGAGGAAGGCTAAAGATCCGAACAGCGCTATATTATTTGCAAAAATACCCACCAGCTTGGTCGCATCGATCCCATAATCCGGCGTATAATCGGTTACTCGCGTGTCGGATACAAGCATAAAGAAAAGCACGGCAAGCACGGGATACAGCGCACAGGAGATAAACATAACCGTTATCCTCCGATAGGAGGCACTGTAATAAGACACGCTCTTTTTAGCGATACGCTTTTCAATAGGCATATGACGAAACGTATATGACTTGCGGTAATTATGTGTTTCTCCGGATTCCTTTTCGTTGTGAGATTTCACCGTTTCTATGACAGATTTTCTTCGTCTTACGCTTGGTACGTAAGTAAATGTCAGCACAAGCACTATTCCCACGATAGCAAGAAGCGCAGGGATTAAAATTGAAATAGGCGAGTGCTTATAGTCACTTACGAAAATGCGTGCAACCATACCGGTAAACAACTGCGAAGGGAGTATTCCAAGAAAACTGCCTAACAAGATTGGGATTCCATATAAAACAAGTGTTTCTGTAATAGAAATGATTTTTCTTTGACCGCTTGTAGCTCCGATACTCGTAAGCGTTGCAAAAAAGTGCTTGTTTTCTTCTATTCGTAGCCTTGCAAATATAAACAATGCAACGAAAGATAGAATTATTATGGCAATTGCGATAATACTAATTCCCGATACAATTTCTTTAAAGAACGAGCTAAAAGATTCAATCGTTAATATGTTTTCTCCACCAATAGCTTCTATTCCGAAAGTCGGATTCGTAGCTCTGAATGCTTCGAGAGAAATAACAAAGCATACAAAGAAAGATATAGCAAACATAGACGCAAAAGCAGCGAATGATTGAAACAGACTTTTTCTAAAATCTTTTCTCATTTTGGCAAAGGTGATATGTAACAGTGTTTTCATATCATCTTACCTCATCACTGATAACTTGTCCGTTTTTAAGCGATATAAGACGCCCCGCTCTATCCGCAACTACTTTACTGTGAGTGACGATAATTACTGTAATTTTATTTTCTTCATTCAGCTTACAAAGAAGCTCGAGTATATCTTCGCTGTTTTTCTCGTCAAGGTTTCCCGTAGGCTCATCCGCAAGAATAAGTGAAGGCTTTTGATAGAGTGCACGTGCTATTGCAACTCTTTGCTGTTGACCACCCGATAAAGCGCTTGGGAAATCACGCTCTCTTCCAAAAAGTCCGACAGTTTTCAAGATTCCCGAAAGTTCATTCTCATCCACATTTCCACCGTCGAGCTCGACGGGAAGAGTGATATTATCTCGTATATTGAGTTCTGGGATAAGATTATAAAATTGATATACAACACCAATCTTGCTACGTCTCATTTTGCAAAGATCGTTAGAAGAAAGTCTTGTTAGATCAATTCCGTCAATTATAATCTCGCCCTTGTCAGGCACATCCATTCCGCATAGCTGATTTAGAAGCGTAGTTTTACCCGAACCGGACTCACCTATAATGGCAACCAACTCTCCATCGTTGAAGGTAAGATTAACACCGCCAAGCGCTGTAATTTCCGTGCCGAATGAATCGTATTTCTTCGTAAGATCTTTAATTATAATTCCCATCATCCCTCCGGTGTAAATATGAGCTTAGCGCCGTCAAACGTTACTTTATAGCGGTAAGAATTGAAGTCCGTAGAGCTATACTCGCCGACAAGATAAAGAGAGCCGTCCTTCTCCTCGAAGCGAAGCTCATCGTATCTTGTAAAAGGAATCGTTTCATTTGCAAGAGACACCCCCCACGCATGAACTAGATACCATAGCCTTCCGCCGTTTCCTATATTTGCAGATATCAATTCCTGACTTCCGTCGCCATTGATGTCAAACCAGCTTGTGCAGTGCGAGGCGCCGTAAAGCTGATAGTAGCCGCGGAAAGAAACGCCATCGGGAAGCAACCCCGATAATCCGTGTGTGTCCGAATCCTTTTCGGAGTATATCAAGCTGCCGCCCACGTCATGAAAGACGAGCTTTAATTCAAAATAATCATCGGTAGTAAAAATGAGCCTTGAATTAGCATACTCGTAGCTACCGAGTGCTGTATAGCTCGAATGATCTCCGAATATTATCCGCCCGGTCCCGTTGCTCGAATCAAGGATCAGGGCTGCGTTATTGACATCCGGCGAGGTATATTTCAGAGTATAAAGATAGGTCGGCAGAGACTCGTTAAAGCGTAGCTCATATAACGTGTCGATCCTGCCTTCATCGGCATAACCCATATACAGCTCCCTATCGCTTCGAAGAAGATAGACCTCCTCGTGCTCTAACCCGGAAGAAACGGAGGGGGTTATCCTCCACGCACCCTTGATAACGCTGTGAAAATATGCGGCATCGTAGCCATTTCGGAAGCCAACTCCATCGAAAAGCTCTTCGTATTTGCTTTTTGATACGTATGCGGAATTCATCCTGCCAAGCCTGACGTAAGAAAGCCCTGCAAGATCGTTTGATTCAACAAGAATATCGCCGTTTTCGGTAAAAACGAAGAGAGGCACGTCATCGCACGTGGCGCTCGCCTCCTTTGTGCCGATAACCTTACCGGCATACCAGATGCCGGTGTTTATTGCCACCTTATCCTTCGCCTTATAGGTTAAAAAGCAAGCGGCAAAAACAGCACAAACGGCAAGTGAGATGACGATTACTACCGTTGCGGGCTTTTTATATTTTGAAATTGCCGACACTCTAGACTTGACCGACACCTCTCCAAAGGCAAGAGGACATGCAGAAATGACTCTATTCCTTATACCGAGAGAAAGCAGCGCCTCGGAGTATTCCGCCTTTTCGTGGTCTCCAAGCTCGGAGATCACCTTTTCGTCGCAAGCCATCTCGATATCACGGCAAAGAAGAACGTATGCGACCCACAAAAGCGGATTGAACCAATATACGGAGAGGAGCAAAAAGCCAAGGGGCTTAAAGACGTGATCAAGCCTTTTAATATGCGCTCTTTCGTGAGCGAGCACGAGCGGATAATCCTTATCCGATATATCCGAAGGGAGATAAATACCGGGCTTTACCGTGCCAAGGATAAACGGCGTCTTAACGTAGTCACAAAGAAAAACGCCGTCCTCCAAGCAGAGCTTGGCACTTGTTTTGATCCGAAGATAAATAAATGATGCGCACATATAAAGAAGCATGCAGAGCATAACGGCAAGCCAGATCCATCCGAGTGCAGTTATCCACGTGTTGACGGGGCTTGCGCTATGCTCGGGGTGTGCCTCAGCAATACCCGAAAGAACGGGGTTAACGATCTCGTCAATGCGATCAATGCCCGTGTCCAGTGCGGGATACCTATCCTGAGTTATCGTCGTCGGGACGGTGTTTTTGCTGGGAACGAGACTTACCTCGCTCTCAATACTGAATGGCAAAAGTAATCTTAAGCCCACGAGTCCCCAAAGCAACACCGAAACCCATTTTGGCGATTTTTTAGCGAACAGTCGAAATATAATTATAGCTAAAACGAGGAAGCTTGCCGTAATGCTGATATTCAATACGTGTATAAACAGCCCCTCCATCGTCAGCCCCTTTTCATATTATCGATAATCCTGCGGATCTCCTCGATCTCTCTTTCATTCAGATACTGCCTCGCGGTGAAAGCAGCCACAAAAGCGGGAAGAGAGCCGCCAAAGCTATCTTTAACGACCCTTTCGCTTTGCATAGAATAAAACTCTTCCTTCGAGATCAAGGCCGTGACCGTTCGGTTATCGTTTTTAAATATTCCACGATCTGAAAGCCTTTTTAGTACGGTGTATGTAGTGGTGCGCTTCCAACCAAGCTCCGACTCACAAAGCTTAACGAGTTCCGAGGTCGAAAGCGGCGCATGCGCCCACACTATATCGGCAAATTTTGATTCAATGTTTCCAAGTCTTATCTCATTCATAGCAAGGCCTCCTGTCTAATGCTTGTAGACATATATAGTCTACCACGTGTAGACACGCTTGTCAATAGGTTTATTTATATATCAGCTAACCACACCACAAAAAACAAAAAAAGAGCTATGGATCGATGCGGAAAAGCACCTTTTCATAGCTCTTAGCAAATTATGTGCGCAAAGGCGTTACCCTACGCAGACTATCATAAAATGAATATGACGAGATTTTTTAAACAAAGTTTTCTAACAATAGTTAGCAAACAAGAAGCTTTTAGCCTTGAAATCAAACCTCGGGCTTCATTGTCGGGAACAGGAGAACGTCTCTGATCGAAACCGAATCGGTCAGAAGCATTACAAGCCTGTCTACGCCGAAGCCAAGGCCGCCTGTGGGAGGAAGACCGTACTCAAGAGCGGTGATGTAGTCGTAATCGACCTCTGCGTGGCTCTCGGGCTCCTCGCGAAGCTTAGCGGCAACCTGCTTCTCAAATCTCTCACGCTGGTCGATGGGATCGTTAAGCTCGGAGAACGCATTGCCAAACTCGGTAGCGTTGATAAAGTACTCGAAGCGCTCGGTGAATAGAGGATCGGTGGGCTTTCTCTTTGCGAGAGGGCTGTTCTCAACAGGGTAGTCGTAGATGAAGGTGGGCTGAATGAGCTTGTCCTCAACGAAGGCGTCGAACAGCTCAACAAGAACCGTGCCCTTAGTTGCATCCTCGCTGACCTCGACGTGGTTAGCCTTTGCGCACGCTCTGGCATCCTCGTCGCTTGCCCAGTCGTTATAATCAATGCCCGAATACTTCTTGACAGCCTCAACCATAGTGAGTCTATCCCAGTGACCGAGGTCTATCTCCTTGCCCTGGTAGGTGATCTTCGTATCGCCGCAGACCTCCTTGGCGAGCATCTTGTAAAGCTCCTCGACGAGATCCATCATTCCGTAGTAGTCGGTGAACGCCTGATAAAGCTCGATGGTGGTAAACTCGGGGTTGTGCTTCTGGTCCATGCCCTCGTTTCTGAAGATCCTGCCGACCTCGTAGACCTTGTTCATACCGCCGACGATAAGCCTCTTGAGGTAGAGCTCGGTCTCGATGCGGAGATACATATCCATATCAAGGGTGTTGTGATGGGTCTTGAAGGGGCGTGCGGAGGCGCCGATCTCAAGGGGAACGAGAATAGGCGTGTCAACCTCAAGGAAGCCCTTGCCGTCAAGATAGCTTCTGATGAGCTTGAGGATCTGCGAGCGCTTAACGAAGGTGTCCTTGACCTCGGGATTTACGATAAGGTCAACGTATCTCTGTCTGTATCTCTGCTCGAGATTTGTAAGACCGTGGAACTTCTCGGGGAGGGGGAGAAGCGACTTTGCAAGGAGTGTAGCAGAGCTTGCCTGAACCGAGATCTCTCCGGTCCTCGTGCGGAAGAGGATACCCTCAACGCCGATAATGTCACCAACGTCCCACTTCTTGAAGCCTGCGTAAGCCTCCTCGCCGATGCCGTCTCTCGAGATATAGAGCTGGATCCTACCGTCGCCATCCTGAAGATGAGCGAAGGACGCCTTGCCCATAATTCTCCTCGAAACGAGCCTGCCGGCTACCCTTACCGAGATGGTCTCGCCCTCGGCGAGGCTCTCCTCTCGCTCGGAAAACTCCTTGATAGCCTCGGGAGCGGAATGAGTTACGTCATACTTGGTAAGCACGAAGGGATCCTTGCCCTCTGCCACGAGATTTGCAAGCTTCTCACGGCGGACAACGAGCTCGCTTGTGCTCTGCTGCTGATTCTGCTGATTGTTTTCCATTTCAAATTCCTTTCCTTAGGGGATAAGAGGGCTTAAGCCTCCTTGGCTCTGGTGACCTTCTTTATCTCGAGGTGCTGAACTCTCACGCCCTCTACGACTACGGTGTCACCCTCTCTCGAGCCGAGGAGAGCTGCGCCGATGGGGGAGGAGTCGGAGATCTTTCCGTTTGCGGGGTCGGTCTCGTAAGAGCCTACTATATGATACTTGAATTCCTTCTGTCTTTCTACGTTATAGAGAACTACGATGGAGCCTACGCTGATCCTCGAATGGTCGATCTGAGACTCGTCGATGACCTTAGCGTTTGCGATCATCTCTCTGAGCTCGTCTGCTCTTGCGTGCAGGATAGCCTGCTCCTGCTTTGCAGCATCGTACTCGCTGTTCTCGGAGAGGTCGCCGTATGCACGTGCCTTAGAGATCTCCTTCTTGTTCTCCTCGATCTTGACGTTTACGATGTCATCGAGCTCGTCCTGGAGTGCCTTAAAGCCCTCAGGGGTGTAAAACTTCTGTTCCATTAATCTATCTCCTGTGTATTTTTATGCTAAATAATGTTATCTTTTGTTTGCTTTTAGTTGTTAATTTCACTATCAGAGGCTCGCCTGATCGTTAGAGCTCTGCTTCAGCTCTATGATCTCTATCGCACGCTGAAGCTGGTTATCAACCGAGCCATCCGCCGCTGTGACCACCTCGTTTGGTGTGATGCCGATGCCGTCGTAATTCTCGCCCGAGGGGGGATTATAAAACGCCGTTGTAAGAGTGATGCTCGAGCCGTCGAAGAAGGAATAGGTGCTTTGCATAACGCCCTTGCCGTAGGTCTTGGTGCCGACGATCGTAGCGTCCATAATTCCCATCTTGGCAAAATCACGGATAGAGGAGGTAAACAGCTCGCCTGCCGACGCCGTATTGCCGTTGCAGAGAACGACGACGGGGACGTCGATGACCCTTCCCTCTCCCGTCGAGCCGTATTCCTCTACGAGCCCCTCGTTATCAACGATGGAGGTGAGCGTTACGTCCGCGGGAGCGATGGCGTCAACCATATTGAGAACTGCGTCTAGATAGCCTCCGGGGTTATCTCTCAGATCAAAAACGATGCCCTTGACGCCTACGGAATAGACGTAGGAGAGCGCCTCGGCAAAGAGCTCCGGCGTGTTTTCCTTAAAGCTTGTGATAGTGATGATGCCGATGCCGCCCTCAACTCTGTATTCAACCGTCTTTTCAACCACCAGACGCCTCGTGCAGTTAAAGGTCAGCTGCTCGCCGCCACGGTCTACGCCGATGGCAACGGTGGTGTTTTCCTCGCCTCGGATCTTGGAAACGAGGCTGTGATTATCATTTTCGGTGATGGGCGAGCCGTCGACGGAAAGAATGAAGTCGCCGGGCTTTATTCCCGCCTCCTCGGCTCCCGAGCCTGCTATAACGTCCTCGACGTATACCGAGGAGAGCAGTCCCGTTGCGGGGTCGACCGTCTGAATGACCTGGACGCCGATGCCGACGAAATTACCGCTCATATCGGTGGTAAAATCCTCAAGCTCCTCGGCAGTTCTGTAAACCGCATAAACGTCGCCCGTCTGCTCGACGAAGCAATGAATGATCGACGTCGTGACCTTCTCTCTGTCGGAGTGATCTACCCTGTCGTAGTAGTACTCCATAAACAGCTCTGCGGTCTTATACGCCATAGAGGGGATATCGCCAAGCTCGGCTACGCCCAGCGACTTGAAATAATATTCTACGTTACGGAGCTTGCCCGCATCGTAGCCTCCGATGCCAAACTCCTCAAGGTGATTTGCGACGTATCTGTGACCGAGGTCGCTATCGCCGAGCTCCTCCATCTTAAGAGTGATATCCTCCCTCGAGGACATCTCGCCCGTATCACCGTTTATAGCGACGACTATCGCCGCCGCAACGAGAACCAGAATGAGGATAACCGCCGCGGTCAGAACGATCGCACGGGCGCCCCAAACGGCTCCGCTTACCTTTTCATTTTTCATTTGCGTGGACCTCCCGACAATTGCGAGGCAAGGGCGCCCGAGCTATACACCCGGGGCGCCCGCCTGTTAAACAACAACTTACCCTGCGGCTTAGCGCAGGGCAAGAATGATCAGAATTTAGTCGGCTTGCTCGAAAGGTATTTCTTGACCATAAGCGCAACCTTGAAGGTTACTGCGTGATCGAATTCACGGAGGTCAAGACCGGTGAGCTTCCTGATTTTCTCAAGTCTGTATACAAGTGTATTTCTATGCACGAAGAGCTTTCTCGAGGTCTCGGAGACGTTAAGGTTATTCTCAAAGAAGGACTGAACGGTCATCAGCGTCTCTCGGTCGAGAGACTCGAGCGATCCCTTCTTGAACACCTCGCCGAGGAAGATCTCGCAAAGAGTTGCGGGAAGCTGATAGATGAGTCTTCCGATGCCGAGATTCTCGTAGGACATGATGGGTCTCTCGATGTCAAACACCTTGCCGACCTCGAGAGCGATCCTTGCTTCCTTATATGCGCGGGCAAGATCCTTGAGCTTTTCAACAACGGAGGAGATGCCGACGAGCACCTTTGCGGAATGCTTTTCGTTAGCGGCGTTGAGCAGCGACTGAGCGTAAGCCTCGAGCGACTCGGCGTTATCCGACTCGGAGACCTCCTTTACTACAACTATATCCTGCTCGCTGATATTTATGACGAAATTACGGCTCCTGTCCTCAACGATGCTCTCAACGATCTCGTGAGGAGGTAAAGAGGTCGCACCCTGGAACTTCACTACGAAAACGGCTCTGTATTCGTCGTTGTTGAAATGAAGCTCGTTGGACTTGACGTAAACGTCGTTAGGAAGAATGTTATCGAGGATTATGTTCTTGATAAACGAACCCTTATCGTACTTCTCATCGTAAAGGCTCTTGATATTTCCAAGCGTTACGGCAAGGATGTTTACGTACTTTACGGCATCGGCATCGTCGCCCTCGACGAAAACTACCGTTGCGCTCTTATTGACGCTGGATACGCTCTTATACGTGTAGCCATCAAGACAAACGGCGTCGGAGGAAAACGCAAGCTCCTCTCTAATACGCTGCTTAGACTCACCGACCTTGGCGATATCCGAGCAGGAAATAACTATTCCGTTCTCGTCGATAACACCGATCGTTCTGCCGATGACGTCCTTCATCTGATATACTACGGTTTGAAATAAGCGATTCGACATATTATATTCCATTCCTTTTTTGTTTATACTGTACTATATTCTAACTTATTTTTAGATAAATTTCAATAGTTTTTTAAAAAAATATCACCAAATCTACAAAAAAATTCTCATAGATTTGGTGAATTTTATGTTATTTGCAATTCAAGACGTTCTAACTCATCTCAAAGCGATAGGATATCGCCGAGAGAATATACTCAGGCGCCGTCTCACATCGGAGGATCCTCGGGCCAAGACCGACGGGGGTTGCGCCCGCCGCCACAAGAGCCTCTGCCTCCTTTGGAGAAAAGCCGCCCTCGGAGCCGACTATCGCAGATATTCTCTCCGCCTGCGATGCCTCAAGCACGCCTCTTGCGGGCGTCGTCCCCTCACCCTCGTAGCAGAAAAGAGAAAGCTCATAGCCTCCGACGAGCGAAAGAAGCTCGGAAAAGCGCAGGATAGGATGAACGACGGGGAGCCTGCCCCTTCCGCACTGCTTAGCCGCCTCCTCGGCGATCCTGCCGAGCCTTGCGATAAGCTTTTCCGCCTTGTCGGCGGCAGGTCTCTTGATGCATCTTTCGGACTCAAAGGGATATATATGCGAGGCTCCGAGCTCTACGGCCTTCTGGACGACCGTTTCAAGCTTATCACCCTTAGGCACAGCCATAAACAGCGTTATCTCGACGGGCGACTCGGCGGAGGACGCCTTTTTCTCTTCAACCGTGGCAACGCACTCGTCATCTCTTATCCGAGAGAGCGTGCATATGTAATCGGTGCCGCAGCCGTCGGATATCTCTATCCTGTCACCGACAGCCATCCTGAGCGACCTGGCTATATGGAATGCGTCCTTGCCGGTTATGAGGATCTCGCCCTCACCGACGTCGGAACGATCAACGAAAAATCTTGGCATGCCGTCCTCCGTTATACCTTCTTGACCATTAGAGCGACCCAATCGTTTTCTCTCTCCTCGCGGATAAGAGAATAGCCGAGAGAGGCGCAAGCCGAGAGAACGTCGTCACGGTACATCGAGATGATGCCCGAGAGGATCAGGGGCGCTCCGGGCTTAAGCAGCTCGCCGACGTCCGGGAGCATTCTTATGATGATCTCGGCGACGATATTTGCCACAGCAAAGTCGTATTGACAATCTTTGTTGACATTTTTAAGTAAATCTGACACTCCGACGGTGATGTTGGTGCATCCGTCACGCTCGGCGTTTTCTCTCGCTACGTTGACGGCCACGGGGTCGATGTCGTATGCAAAGCACTCCTTAGCCCCGAGCTTGGATGCGCAGATGGAGAGTATGCCCGAGCCGGTTCCGACGTCGAGGACACGCTCGCCTCCCGTGATCTCGTCCTGCATTATCTTCATTACGAGCCTCGTGGTTTCGTGCGTTCCGGTGCCGAAAGCCATACCGGGATCCATTTTAATAACGACCTCGCCCTCCTTGGCGGAATAATCCTCCCAGGCGGGAACGATGGTGACCTTTCCGAGAGGAATGGGCTTATAATACTGCTTCCAGCTCTCGCTCCAATCCTCCTCACGCATGCCCTCCACCGATATCTCGGCGGATATGCCGAGTGCGCCGAGGCGCTCCTCGAGATGGGATCGGTATTCAAAGAGGTTTTTCTCCTCCGGCACGAAGATGGATACTCTTACCGTCTCCTTATCCGCATTGAGGATGGAATCGTCAACGAGATCTCCGTACATACCGTTGAGCTTGAAGTCCGAATAATCCTCGATCATAAGCCCGTTATCGAGCATGCTCATAACGGCACAGATGTCGTCAAGATCGGGAGTTCTTCCCGTTACCGTAAGCTTAGTCCAGTTACCTGCCATTTTTACCTTCCTCGGCGCTCAGCGCCCCTCTTACCTCTCTTATATTTCTTTGAACCTCCGAGATCAGCTCCTCGGCAGAGGCGAAGCTCCGCTCCTCTCTGATGAAAGAGAGAAACTCTATCTCTACCCTCTCGCCGTAGATCTGCTCGTCAAAATCAATAATGAAGCTCTCCGCATGCAGCCGCCTCTCGCCGAAGGTCGGGCAGGTGCCTACGTTCGTCAGCGCCGTGTACGCCCTTTCGCCAACCCTGATGCGTGTTTGGTAAACCCCGCTCCTCAGCATCGACGAATCGGGCAACTCGGTGTTAACAGTCGGGAAGCCGAGCTTGCGCCCAAGCCCCTCGCCGTGCATCACCCGGGAAACGATCTTATACGGCGCTCCGAGCAGCCTTGCAGCAGCGATAACGTCACCCCGTGTTAAATAATCGCGGATAAGAGTTGCGGATATGCGTGTTTCCTTGCCGTCAAGCGTGCAGCTCTCCATCCTGTGAATGAAGGCTTCTTTACCATACGACCTCATCAGGCGCACGAGCGCATCGCTATCGCCTCCGGCGCCCTTTCCGAAGCGATAATCCTCGCCTGCGAGCGCAGCCTCGGCTCCCAGCGACCCGACGATGACCCTGCCTACGAATTCCTCCGCACTTAGATCACGCACCGATTCAAAATCAGCAAGAACGCAAACGTCAACGCCTAACCCCTCTATAAGCGAGAGCTTAACATCGGTGGGATATATGCGTGAAATCCCGCTTTTTATGCCGCCCTCGGACGGGAAGGTGAGAACCGCCGACGGGCAGCCTCTATCCTTTGCAAGCCTGACAGTGTCACAGATGAGCGCCCTGTGACCGAGATGTACTCCGTCGAAAAAGCCAAGAGCAACTACGCAGCCACGGATCTCGTCAAGGCTTCCGCAGGGATATTTATATTCAATTATCCTCATAAGCGATACCTCCCCGGTCCATGCTCAGCGCCGCATACACGGCAATCATATTTATTATACCCTCGATAAACAAAAAAGTCAACCGAAAGAGCATCCTATGCAATAATAAAATAAAAATTGACAAATAATAATACATATGCTAAAATAAACGTGTTGCGTACCATTACTTTTTTAAAGGAGACAACATGAAGCTTAATTACAAAAGAACTATCCTGGTTGGCTTTGCGTTCTTTCTCATAAGCGCATTCTGGCAGGCATACGACGCTATCGTTCCCCTGATCCTGACCAACCACTTCGGTCTTTCGCAGACCTGGTCCGGCGCAGTTATGTCTTTTGACAACGTGCTGGCGGTATTTCTCCTCCCCGTCTTCGGAGCCCTCTCCGATAAGGTCAACACCAAGTGGGGAAAGCGCACACCCTTCATCTTTATCGGCACGATACTTGCTGTTGTTGGCTTCATTATGCTAACATTTATTGACAATTATCAGCTTTCCGCCGTCATTACGACGGATATCCCCGAGAAGTATGCAGCGGCGGATGCAGCAAGAAAGGCGGCTTACGAGCTTATGGCAAGCGCAAGGAGCGCAGGCGATCCCACACTTATCGCCGAGGCTACCGCGGCGCTGAAGGCTGTTGACGATGCGTTCATCGCTATCGCCGCCGAGACCTTTGAGATCACGATGGTAAACATCGTACCTCTCGTTCTCTTCATCCTGCTCCTTCTCTTCGTTCTTATCTCTATGGCGATTTTCCGCTCCCCTGCGGTTGCTCTTATGCCCGACGTCACCGTAAAGCCCCTGCGCTCGAAGGGTAATGCGATCATCAACCTCATGGGAACTGCCGGCGGCATCATCGTTCTCGTTTTAGGAATGGTATTTGCTACCTCCAAGATATACATGCAGTATACCTGGTACGTAGTTGCGGTTTGCACGGCTATGGTTGCAGGCCTCGTCATCTTCCTCTTCTCCGTAAAGGAAAAGCTGTGGGCAGAGGAGATGCTTGAGGACACCAGAAAATACGGCATCGAGGAGGTCGCAGTCGAGGACAACGCCGAGAAGCGCAAGCTCTCGAGGCCTGAGCTGATCTCTCTCATGCTAATCCTCGCCTCCGTCGCTCTCTGGTATATCGGCTATAATTCAATAACGAGTAAGTACTCGGTTTACGCTACCCGTGAGCTTGGCTTTGAGTATAACGCAACGCTGATCATCGCTCAGGCGGCGGCGGTCATTGCATATATCCCGATCGGAATCATCTCCTCCAAGTTTGGAAGGAGAAAGACCATTCTCGCCGGCATCCTTATGCTCGCTGCAGCGTTCCTTTTAGGAAACTTCATCACGCCCATAACGCCTCAGCCCTTTATGTACCCCATCTTTATCCTTGCGGGCATCGGCTGGGCCACCATCAACGTAAACTCCTTCCCCATGGTCGTTGAGCTTGCAAAGGGCGGCGACGTCGGAAAGTACACCGGCTATTACTACACCGCATCCATGGCGGCACAGATAGTCGCGCCCAACCTTTCGGGTATCCTCTACGACGTGTTCGGTATGAGAAACGTATTCTTCGTCTTCGGAACCGTATTCGTCCTCTTATCCTTCCTTACGATGTTCTTCGTTAAGCACGGCGACGCCAAGCCCGAGAAGCAGGGCGCTCTCGAGGCGCTTGCGGGCGGTGACGACGACTGATAGGTGACGCTTATGGAATGGTGGATCATCCTTATCATCGTGCTTGCATCTATCGGAGTTGCGGCGGCGCTCGGGGTAGTCGTTTACAGAGCGCTTATCGCACCCGGCATGCGCAAGTGCGGTCTTGAAAAGTATATGACTGTGAAGTTTGCCCACAGGGGACTTCACGGTGACGGCGTGGCGGAAAACTCTCTTTCCGCCTTCCGCCTTGCCAAGGAGGCAGGCTTCGGCATTGAACTTGACGTGCGCCTCTCAAAGGACGGAGAGCTGGTCGTTTTCCACGACAGCACTCTCGATAGAGTTACAGGCGTTGAGGGCAAGGTCATCGACTTTACCGCCGAGGAGCTCAAAGGAATGAAGCTTGCAGGCACCGACGACGGCATCCCCGCCTTCAGCGAGGTGCTTGAGCTGATAGACGGCAGAGTTCCCCTCCTAGTCGAGATCAAGTCGGATATCGGCGAGAGCGGCGTCACCGAAAAGCTTGCTGAGGTCATCAAGGACTATCACGGCGACTATATCATCGAGTCATTCAATCCCCTCGCTCTTCGCACGGCGAAAAAGCTTATGCCGGGCGTGCCGAGAGGCATCCTTTCGATGAAGTTCTCCGAGGATCCCTCCAAGCGAGGCAAACTGCTTTACACCCTGCTCGAAAACCTCTTCCTCAACTTCCTTATGCGCCCCGACTTTATCGCCTACAACAAAAACGGACACGATAACCAGAGCCTCAGGCGCATCAGAAAAGCATATGGCACCCCCCTGTTCGCATGGACGGTGACCAGCCGCGAGGAGGAAGCAAAAGCTATCAGCGACGGCTTCGACAGTGTTATATTCGAGGGCTATATACCCGACAAAAAGTAAACTTATATTTTCATATTCAAGGTGTTTCAATGAAATTTGAACTTGTTGCTACCTGTCTTTTTGGTCTTGAGCATTTGCTCGGAGAGGAGATAGACAAGCTTGGCTACGAGCGCACCTCAACGATAAACGGGCGAGTCAGCTTTCTCGGAGATTCCGAAGCGGTCGCCCTTTCCAACGTCTTTTTGCGCTATGCCGAGCGAGTCTACATAAAGGTCGGTAGCTTCCGTGCAGAGAGCTTCGAGGAGCTGTTTGAGGGCACTCGCTCATTATCCTGGGAGAGATTTATCGGCTCGTCCGACGCCTTTCCCGTCAAGGGTCATTCGATCAGATCGAAGCTGCATTCGATACCCGACTGTCAGTCGATCATAAAAAAAGCGATAGTGAGGGCACTTTCGGTCCCTTACGGCATCTCCGTGTTTCCCGAGGACGGAATAAAATACCAGGTAGAGTTTTTCATCCTTAACGATGAGGTTACCCTGATGATAGACACGTCGGGCGATCCCTTACACAAAAGAGGCTACCGAAGAGAGGCTAACGCCGCTCCGATAAGAGAGACGCTTGCCGCGGCAATAGCGGCGACCTCGAGGCCGAGAGAGGACGTCCTGCTCTGGGACCCCATGTGCGGCAGTGGCACCATAGCCATCGAGGCGGCTATGATGATGAGAAACGTAGCCCCCGGAATGAAGAGGCATTTTGCCGCTGAGGCGTTTCCCTTCGTTGGCGAGAGCGTCTTCCAAAGAGCTCGCGAGGAGGCTCGTGAGTCAATCGTCGAATCGGGCTTTACCGCATTCGCCTCGGATATAGACGAGAGCGCCTTAAAAATCGCCAAGGACAACGCTTACCGGGCAGGCGTGTTAAATTCTCTTCGAATTTTCAAGCAGGATGCACGTACTATAGGCGCCCCCGGCAGGCGAGGAACGATCGTAACAAATCCCCCTTACGGAGAGAGGCTCGGCACGCTTTCGGAGGTCGAGGCGTTATACCGTGAGATCGGCGTTCACTTCCGTTCTCTGGCTCCCTGGCAGGTCTACGTCATCACCTCTCACGAGGGCTTCGAGCGCCTTTACGACAAGAAGGCTGACAAGGTCAGAAAGCTCTATAACGGAATGATCCCCTGCTATCTTTATCAGTTCTTTAAAAACAAGGTGTAAGCGCTCCGGTTGCGTGCTCTTGCCGCGCCCCCTCTACTTACGTTATTCTCCTACGTGCGTTGTAGACAACGTACGTTACGCACTTAAGTAACGTGCGCCTATGCGTCGTGTACTTACACGCTTACGCTTCGCATGCGAATGTGCGAAAATTTCAAATATCCATATACCTGCGAGGCGATGGGCTGTCTTGACCCATCGCCTCGCCTTTTTTTACTGCGGTCTTGAGGTAAGAAAATTTTTCCTTGACTTTACCCCTCTATTAATATATAATATAATCGTATGAGTATTTTCACGCACGGGCGAGTCGCCCTATGCGTAACGTATATCATATAAATTTTCTATTTGTTCACGATAGATTCCCATCAGGAAAGAATCGTAAGGAGGTGTAATTTGAATCCCTATTGGCTTACAGCGTTGATAGGCGTTGCTGCAGCAGTAGCCGGTGTAGTTGCCGGTTATCTGATCAGACGTTCTATCGCAGAAAGCAAGATCGGCTCTGCCGAGGAGCAGGCGAGAAGACTTCTCGAGGATGCTATCAAGGCGGCAGAGAGTGCTAAAAAAGAGTCTATACTCGCAGCTAAGGAAGAGATCTTCCAGCTCAAGCGAGAGACCGATAATGATCTTAAGGAGCGCCGCAAGGAGGTTTCCCGCCTTGAGCGCCGTGTAACGCAGAAGGAGGAGACCATCGATGCAAAGCTCGAGGGTCTCGAGCGCAAGGAGGCCGCCCTTCAGGAAAAGCATCAGGATGCGGACAGGCTGCGTGAGGAGATCAAGACCACTCTCGCAGGTCAGCTCGCTATGCTTGAAAAGATCGCAGGCATGACCGCCGAGGAGGCGCTTGCCGAGTTGGTGCGCAAGCTTGACTCCGAGATGGCGCACGAGACTGCGATGAAGATCGCAGAATACGAGGAGAGATTCCGCGAGGAGGCAGACTCCAAGGCAAAGGCTATCCTCTCCCTCGCTATCCAGCGTTATGCCGCTGACCACGTCAGCGAGATCGCTATATCCACCGTTCAGATCCCCAGCGACGAGATGAAGGGTAGGATCATAGGCAGAGAGGGCAGAAACATCAGAACCATCGAGACCCTCACGGGCGTTGACCTCATCATCGACGACACGCCTGACGTTATCACCGTTTCCGGCTTCGACCCCGTGCGCCGTGAGATCGCTCGTATCGCACTTGAGAAGCTCGTCAGCGACGGCAGGATCCATCCCTCGAGGATCGAGGAGATGGTCGAGAAGGCTCGCCGCGACGTCGAGGGAACGATCAAGCAGGCAGGAGAGCGTGCGATCTTCGAGACCGGCGTTCACGGTCTTCATCCCGAGATCATCAAGCTGCTCGGCCGCATGAAGTACCGTACCTCGTACGGTCAGAACGTGCTTCGCCACTCCATCGAGGTATCTATGATCGCAGGTGCGCTTGCGGCAGAGATGGGCGTCGACGTTACCATGGCTAAGAGAGCCGGACTTCTCCACGATATCGGTAAGGCTATGACCGCCGAGATCGAGGGCTCGCACATCCAGCTTGGCGTTGACATCTGCACCAAGTACAAGGAGAACAAGGATATTATCCACGCCGTAGAGGCACACCACGGCGACGTGGAGGCAAAGACGCCTCTTGACTTCATCATCCAGGCCGCTGACGCTATCAGCGCAGCAAGACCCGGCGCAAGACGTGAGGACGTTGAAAACTACATCAAGCGTCTGCAGAAGCTCGAGGAGGTTGCCGGAAGCTTTGACGGCATCGAAAAGACCTTTGCTATCCAGGCGGGCAGAGAGGTCAGGATCATGGTCAAGCCCGAGATGGTTGACGATGATAAGATGAAGATCCTCGCAAGAGATATCGCTAAGAAGATCGAGGGAGAGCTCGACTATCCCGGTCAGATCAAGGTCAGCGTTATCCGTGAGAGCCGCATCGTAGACTACGCAAAATAATATTTTGGCTTATGGCTGGGATCGGACGATGTCCTGACCCCAGCCATTTATAAAGCAGTCAGCCGGGACAGGCGGACAAGGCTATGCCCGGCAAAGAGGATATCATGCAGAAGATCATCTTTTTCGTAAAGCAAAATGCGGTGATGCTTATCGCATTCGTCGCCGCCCTCGTCACCTCATTCATCGTTCCTCCCGACGGGGAATACCTCGGCTATTTTGATTTCAGGACGCTGACCTGCTTGTTTACCGTGCTGCTCGTCGTCTGTGCGCTGAAGAACGTCAGATTCTTCTACACCGTCGCAGAATGGATAGTGAAGCACTTTAAAAACGCAAGGATGACGGCGCTGGCGCTGGTCTACATAACCTTTATCGGCTCGATGCTGATCGCTAACGATATGGCGCTCCTCACCTTCCTGCCGCTCGGATATTTCGTCCTCGTGAGCACGAAGAAGGAGCATTATATGTGCGTCGTCTTCATCCTTCAGAACATAGCCGCAAACCTCGGCGGAATGCTGACCCCCTTCGGAAACCCGCAGAACCTCTATCTCTACTCAAAATTCAACATACCGGACGGCGAGTTCGTTCTGATAATGCTGCCGCTGTTTCTGCTTGCGATAGCGCTTATCACGGCTTGCACGCTCATTTTCATCAAGCCCGAGCCGCTCGAGTTCTCGGGTATAGAAAAGAAGCTGCCGCACGTCAGAGTTACGATCTATCTTTTGCTGTTCTTATTCTCGATCCTTTGCGTATTCCGACTTATCCCCTACGTCCTCGCCCTCATCATTATCCCTCCGATAATCCTCGTGATGGACAGGACGGCGCTCGCAAAGGTAGACTACGGGCTGCTCTTAACCTTCGTATTCTTCTTCATCTTCTCGGGAAATATGGCGCGCATCGACGTCGTCAGAGAGCTGTTTTCGGCTCTTCTTGAGAAAAGCACTCTCGCCGTCTCGGCGATATCCTGCCAGTTTATCAGTAACGTCCCCTCTGCCATCCTTCTCGCGCAGTTCTCGGATAATTACAGAGAGCTGCTTATGGGTGTGAACATCGGCGGCTGCGGAACGATAATATCCTCTCTCGCAAGCCTTATAACCTTCAGAGAGTACTGCGAGCATAACCCCGGGGGAGGAGCAAAGTATCTCGGCGTATTTTCGCTCTTCAACTTCTCCTTCTTTGCGATAATGCTCGCCTTCGCATTCCTCTTCGTATAAATCAAAATATTTCAGCCCGCAGAAGCGGGATAGAATGGAAAACCATATGAAAATTCTCGTAATAGGCGACGTAACCAGCCTTGGCGGCGTCAAGCACCTCGAGAGGTCCTTGTGGCGCTACCGCGATCAGCACAGGATAGATCTCGTGCTGGTAAACGCAGAGAACGCAGGCTTTATCACAGGCCCATCGCCCGAGGTGGCTAACAGGCTCTTCGACGCAGGCGCCGACTGCCTTACGGGCGGAAATCACACGCTGAGAGCGCGCTCGATCTGGAGCTATATAGACGAGGAGGACAGGATGCTCCGCCCGATCAACTTCGGCTCGGATGCGCCCGGGCAGGGCTATACCGTCCTCGACGTCTCAGGACGCAAAATAATGGTCATCAACGCTATGGGAAACGTCCACATCGAGCCTAACCTCGACTCCCCCTTCGACTACATCGAAAGAGCCCTTGCGCGCGAGGAGGGTAAATACGAGCTTGCAATCCTCGATATACACGCAGAGGCGACGGGCGAGAAGCTCGCTATCGCGCACGCCTTCGACGGCAAAATAGGCATCGTTTACGGAACGCACACGCACGTGCAGACCGCCGACGAGCAGATACTGCCGAGGGGAACGGCTTATATCACCGACGTCGGAATGTGCGGAGAGTCGGGCGGTATACTTGGTATGGCACCGGATAGCGTTGTCGCCAGGATGAGATCGAAGCTCCCCTTAAGCTTCGAGGTTGCGAAGGGCGCACCCGTTGCCGAGGGCGCCGTCTTTACGGTGGATGAGCGCACGATGAAGGTGACGAATATAGAGAGAGTCAAGTTCTGATCCATCCGAAAATCGTGCATACTATATCTCAGAATGAAATAGAGCTTTTCCGCTTTTATAGTGAATTTAAAGCGGATTTTGTAAATAATTATTGTCATTAATTGAGGTAAAGCCGTATATATTCGACATTATTCTCATTTATCAACGGAGGACTCATGAACTTTACGACGAAGATCATAGTCATCGGAGCCGGCCACGCCGGAATAGAAGCCGCTCTCGCCTCGGCGAGAATGGGCATAGACACAGTCCTGTTCACGCTATCGCTAGATGCTGTCGGAAACATGCCCTGCAACCCCTCCATAGGCGGAAGCGCAAAGGGGCATCTGGTCTTTGAGGTAGATGCTCTCGGCGGCGAGATGGGCTATGCGGCTGACAGAGCGACCATACAGTCGCGCACGCTGAATCTCGGCAAGGGAGCAGCTGTGCACGCAAAGAGAGTTCAGGCAGACAGAGCGCTGTATAAGTCGATAATGAAGTCGACGCTCGAGGCAGAACCCAATCTTCGCCTCATTCAAGGCGAGGTTACCGAAATTCTCACAGACGGCGAAAAAAAGATGGTGACGGGTGTCAAAACGAGGCTCGGCGAGACCTGGGAGGCGGAGGCGGTTATCATAGCCGCAGGAACCTTCCTCACCTCGGAAATATTCGTCGGCGACAGCTGCTACCCTGCAGGTCCGGACGGCATGACCTCGGCGGATATGCTATCCGATTCCCTGCGCTCTTTAGGCATCAACCTCCAGCGCTTCAAAACCGGAACGCCCGCAAGGGTCCACAGGCGCTCGGTAGACGTGACGGGGCTCGAGGAGCAGCTCGGAGAGGATGAGCCTATTCCCTTCTCGGCGAGGACGGAGTGCTACGCCCCCGATGCGGTCAACACCGCCGTTTGCCACACGGTTTACACCAATTTAGATACCCACAGGATCATAACCGAAAACCTTGACAGGTCGGCTATGTATTCCGGAAACATAACGGGAACCGGGCCAAGATATTGCCCCTCGATAGAAACAAAGCTCGTCCGCTTTGCGGGCAAGGAGAGGCATCAACTCTTCGTCGAGCCCTGCGGACGCGACACCGAGGAGCTTTATATACAAGGCTTTTCAACCTCTATGCCGGTCGACGTTCAGTACGAGATGCTGAGGTCGCTCGATGGCTTTGATAAGGCGGAGGTAATGCGCTACGCCTATGCGATAGAATACGACTGCATAAACCCGACAGACCTATACCCTACTCTTGAATTCAAGGCGATAGGAGGTCTTTACGGCGCAGGGCAGTTCAACGGCACGTCAGGCTATGAGGAGGCGGCTGCGCAGGGTATTGTGGCAGGTATAAACGCCGCACTGAAGATCAAGGGCGAGGAGCCTATGATTCTGACGAGAGACAGCTCGTATATCGGCACGCTCATCGACGATCTCGTGACTAAGGGAACCGAAGAGCCTTACAGAATGATGACCTCCAGGAGCGAATACAGGCTGCTGCTCAGGCAGGATAACGCCGACGAGCGACTGACCCCAATAGGCCGAAAAATCGGTCTTATAAGCGACGAGAGGTACGAGCGATATCTTGAAAAGCAAAGAGCGATCGAGCAGGAGATAAAGAGGCTCAGTGCCACCACGGTGGCACCGACGGAGGAGGTAAATACGCTCTTAAAAAGTCTCGGCTCCAGCGAGATCTCAACCGGCATCAAGCTCTCGGAGCTGATAAGGCGCCCGGAGCTTGGCTACGACCTTCTTGCCCGGATAGACAAGGAAAGGCCCACACTGCCCAAGGCTGTGAGGACCGGCGCCGAGATAAGGGTAAAATACGAGGGCTATATCAAAAGAGAGCTTGCCGAGGTCCAAAGAGGAAAAAGGCTCGAGGAGATGAAGTTGCCCAAGGACATCTCTTACAAAGACATTAAGGGGCTAAGGCTGGAGTCTGCGGAGAAGCTCGATAAGGTGCGCCCGATAAGCCTCGGACAAGCATCCAGGATCAGCGGAGTTAACCCCGCCGACATATCGGTAATACTGATCTATCTTGAACAAAAAAGAAGATCGGATAGATAGTTAATTGCGCAAAAGCAGAGTCGATATTCAATTGTTTTGTCAACCATTGTTGACATATTCCATAGATTTCGCGCTCAATTTTAGCCAAACGCACAATCAATCTCAATTATATAATAACAAGAAAAAAGACAGCGGTATCGCTTTTGATACCGCTGTCTTTATATTTAATCACCGAAGGAACGGAGCTTAATCCTTCCAGGTGGTGAGCATATCTGCAAGATAGCCATCATTAGAATAGCTGACGGGGATAAGCTTCTCACCGTCATATTCAAGCACGGAATAGGAGGCGTTCGAAGGATATGCAAGCTTACTCGCAACGTCCCGAGGAGCAATTCCGTAGCACTTAGCAAACATGCCTCTTATCACGGCTGCGTGGGTAGCAACGAGGATGTTTTTGTCGGGGTTGTCGGAAGCCATCTCTGTTATCGCCTCGATCATCCTGAGCGAGCCCTCTTCAACAGACTCGCCGCCCGGAAGCCTGAACGTGCCAAATTTCTCCGCCCAATCCACGGTATATAGCGTTCCGTAACGATCGATGATCTCTTCCACGGAAAGTGCCTCCCATTCGCCGCAATATAGCTCACGCAGCCTCTTATCGGGAATGACCGTCATACCTCGGATCTTTGCGTGCGGAAGAGCCGTATTGTACGCCCTGCATAGGTCAGAAGCATAAATAGCCGCAAAATCGATATTAGCAAGCTCTTGCGCCGTTCTCTCAGCCTGCTTCCTTCCAAGCTCAGTTAGATCCTTGTCGGTGTGACCGAGAAATATTCTATGCTGATTTCCATAGCTCTGGCCGTGTCTTATTACGTAAATTAGCGTCTTCATATCCGTCTCCCAAGTGCGCCTTCAAATACGAATTGAGCTCCAAAGGAGACCAATTCATCAAAACAATAATTTCAACAAAATAAATTATATTATATATCGTGTGAAAAATCAATAGAAAAAGAAATATGCATTCGACTTTCATTAGTTCAAGCACCTGAGCACGTATTTATTCATGCATATTTATTCGTTTGTATCCGAAAAGATAATGTCATCTAAAGCTTATGTCAAGATTTCAAAAAACAAAACGCTCTATATAGATACTTATTACCATCACAGAAGGGACGCAAAACCAAATACAGATCTTCCGATATATCGTTTATCTGATAACTAACATATCTTAAAGGGCGTGTTGTCTGCGGGGAGTGGATTAAACTAAAGCGCAAGCTTCGTCAATGCTATGGCAAAGGCTTGGATAATCCAAACCGGCATACACGCATACAGCGCAAGAGGCAAAACCTCTGAACCGAATCATTGTTAGAAAGAGCCGGCAAGACAATATTCAACAGATCAACACCTCGTAACATTAAATTGATCCTTCAAGCAAACCAACTTAAATCATAATCAACAAGGGCTAATAGCTGCAAGCGAAATACAAAAAAGTCCTGATTCGGGCAAGAAACAGATTAGTACGGAGCAACAAAGGAAAGCAACGCAAAGATATAGCTATATTAGTCTAAAGATCAGCATAAGTAGCACAAAAACCCGACACGGGTGGAGGGGTAGCATCTTTACGAGGTATCAGCCAGAAGCACGTACTGCATAGATCAAAATAACTCAAACCAAACCCGGACGACACAAGCTCTAACCAAAATTCTAAAAAGCAACAATAAACTTCAGGAAAGTTATAGGCATACAAAAGAAAACCCAAGACTAAAAAGCTGAAACCAATGAAAGTTATAAAAAGAATGCGACCGAAAGGTAAAAAATCATTTAACAACGAATGAAGTAATAAGATCTATAAACAGCTCAGGAAATCAACGAAACAGGTAATCAAAGGGTTTAAATGTGCCAAAAAGCAATCACTGCATATTCGCATAAACAAGATCAGAACTATCGAAGCCGAAAAAAACAAAAGAACAACGGTAGCATAAAAGGAGCAGCACGAAGAAACCGGGGAACGCAATAGATAACAAAAGGATACGAGAAAAAAGCGCTAGTAATAAAGCGGAAAATACAGGGAGTATATAATGCATCTTTATGTAATAGAGTATGCATAGTTATTCGTTTTTGATATATCATAAATATCGTATAGTTTACGAATTTAGCTAATAATTTGGAATAAAATCCTCCAAAACAGACATAAAACTTTGCAGAATTTTGCGGAATTTCTTAGAAAATACAATTAAATTTGCAAGGTTTCGCATAAATTACAATAGAAATATGCATAAAACGATAGAATTCAGCGCATAAATCACCCGAGCAGATAAACATTCCCATTTTATTCCATTATTTGGAAATAATATTATAATTAGCACTACAAAAAAGGGAAAAAACCGAAAAAATGATAATATAAGCAAAAATCAACAAAGGCGTGGCCCCACTTATGCCACCTCAAAGTAGATTATTTGAGCGGTTTCACATCATCAAGTATTGGCTCAGAGTCGTAATGCCGGAACTAATAGACATAGTTCTAGTCAAATACAGCTTAAATTCAAATATAATGTCATATTTTAGTTCTATTTCAAGCCATTCGAGGGTTAAATACGTTGACATGAGCAAAAAATCACTCAAAAATATGAATTTTTTGCATATTATACGAAAATACAGCGCTTTACATCGTAAAATAGAATATGTTTCACGTGAAACAAACGAATTTCTGTCCATAAATATGTATTTACAATATTTAAAGATAAATTTGCGGTATAGATGCATTACATTGTATTTTTTTAACCAATTTACCCTTCTTGCTCCGGTAAAGTTGGTATTTTAAAGCTTATTAGGCGCTTATTTCTGCTATTTTACATAGTATTTGACAAAATTTAGGTAAGACCCGATTGTTTCGCCTTCCGATTTTTGCGCAACGCTCCAAGAACTATGCCGGGTGGTGTTTATCCGATCGTCTGTTCTTAATATTTATTATGTATTAATTTGAATTATTTGGGTTAAAATAGATTTTTAATCGCATATTCGTTAAATATCGATACTTTTAGCGGTTGTCTTGTGTTTTTTAATGCTTTTTTCAATTGTTTCACGTGAAACAATACAAATAACACGGTAATTGCTGTTTCACGTGAAACAATTTCTCTTTATAGATCTAATGCAGCTTGTTTTGTAGCTCATGCCGCTGTGCGACTAAATCGATTTGCTTATCGGAACCAACATATAGATCAATAGGACAAACAAGAGCCTGGATTTTAGACAGGGAAGTACAATTCCCTGTTTTTTATTTAATTTTTATATAAAACTTCATTATATATTGACATTTTTCTCTAAAAATGATATAATTTTTATAAATATTGATGGTTTTTAATATACCATCTATGCTCTTCCGGTTTCTTCGCGTTGATAGATTATTGACATAGTTATCATGGATTGCTCTATAAGTTTATATCCTGTGGAACAAGATAACCCAAATCTCACACCAAGTAAGAGCGATTTTTGCGCTATAAACGTGAGAATAACGTCATCCCCTCCTTATATGAGCTCGAAAAGTAGTATCTGAATACAGCATGTAAAATAACGAAGCTGTACTCAATTAGCTTGTTTCCAGCTGCTTTTTTCTTGATTTGCTCAAATTTTATTGTATTTCTATATGCATAATGAGTTTCCGCTTGACAGATGAGTGAATTTATGCTCGACAAATGCTAATTTTCGCTCGAAGAATGCAACTTCATGGTCGACAACCAACTCATACCGGTCGAAAGAATGATTTACGTTCAAAATAGCAGCTTTGTGCTCGGCAGACCTACTTAAAACCTACACGGCGCAGCTTTATTCTCTACCAAATGTGATTTCTTTTGATACATACTGTGCTTCGAGACTACAATCGGTTTCAATGTTTTTTATGACATTATCTGCCTAGATAAGCCATTTTAGTTTATAAGCCGATTTAAATATCTACTCAGCCCGGTTTTATATATTCAAGCTGTTTTAAGATCTGATCGTGTTAATTTCAGAATTTCAAGTGATTATCTACACAATTTAACAGTAATTTTACACACTTATGGCCGACGAAAGCCTAAACTTTTTATAAAAGATTAGTCGATCGATCGTAAAACGCCCCCGAAGAGCGCTAGTATCTCTTGACAAATTCATCAGAGAGCATCTGCTCAACTAACAGATCATTGACTTACGTGGACAATAACCCATAATGATGATAACTAATCTTTTATTCTTCTAATGATAATCGTATAAAAAAGTGCTGAAAATTACATCCGGTAAGTTTTTTTAGAATAATAGATCGGATATTACCATTTTTTTCCATTTATAAAATTAATTCTAGTAAGTAATAGCATAAAACAAAGGATTTTATTATGGCTAAGATCGTTTCATTTTCTAACCAGAAGGGGGGAGTCGGAAAGACGACCTCCTGCGTAAATATAGCCGCACAGATCGCAAACAAGGGCAAAAAGGTCCTCCTCATAGACCTTGATCCGCAGGGAAACGCAACCAGCGGACTCGGGCTCTCCAAGGCAAAAATCAAGAAGACGATCTATGATGTGATCATCGGCAGAGCCGATATTAACGAGGCTATAATAAAAACAAGGTTCAAGAACCTATCCATCATCCCCGCAACAATCGATCTTGCCGGAGCGGAGCTTGAGCTTTACGACCTCGACGACGCGGAGACCTTCACAGAAAAGCTCCCGACGGATAAGATCAGTGAAAGCTTCGACTACATATTCATCGACTGTCCGCCCTCGCTCGGAATGCTCACCGTCAAGGCACTTTCAACCTCCGACGGCGTTGTTATCCCTATGCAATGCGAGTTCTATTCGCTCGAGGGTATGTCACAGCTTCTGAATACCGTCAAGAAGATCAGACAGCTTTATAACCCCTCGCTGCAGATCGTCGGCATTCTCTTAACTATGTATAACGGCAGACTGACTCTGACAAATCAGGTCGTAGCTGAGCTCAGAAAATACTACCAGGATCTTCTCTTCAAGGTTCCGATCTCGAGGACGGTACGTCTTTCCGAGGCGCCTAGCTACGGCGCTCCCATCTGCTATCACGATCCTTACGGAAAGGGCTCGCTTGAATACGCCGCAGTTGCTAAGGAGCTAATGCTGAGGATATGATCCTGAATACAGATCGCTGATGCGCAGGCTCCCGATTTCTTCCGATAATAAACCAAGCCAAAGCACTAAATCATGCGCAAAGCCAACTGCCAAAACGCTAAGGCTCGGCTATTAAGACACTAATATAATCCAAAATATAAAAGCAATGATCCTCGCGCGGTGCAAAGCCGCACGAATGACACTATATCGAAGGTGACGGCGTCGTCGAGCGTCACTTTAATATGATTTTGACAATAATTATTGTCATTTTCGGCGAAAACATCAGTAAATGAAAGGGCGAAAAAATGGCAAGAAAAAAGAACAGTGGTCTTGGAAGAGGCCTTGACGCTATATTTTTAGACAACGCACAGCTCGAGGAAGCCGAGAAGAAGGAGGGTGCCGTCAGCAACGTGCGCATCTCTCTCGTAGATCCTAAGAGCGACCAGCCCAGAAAGTATTTCGACAAGGAGGCTCTCGAGGAGCTTTCGGAGTCTATACGCGAGCACGGACTCTTGCAGCCTATCCTCGTCAGAGAATACGGCGAGGGCAGATATCAGATCATAGCAGGCGAGCGCAGATTCAGAGCGTCGAAGCTTGCGGGCCTTGAGGAGATCCCCGCCATCATCCTCGACCGCGACGACAAGGCTGCCGCACAGATCGCCCTTATAGAAAACATACAGCGTGAGGACCTTAATCCCCTTGAGGAGGCGCTCGCTTATCGCTCCCTCCAGGATGAATACGATATGACTCAAGAGGAGCTCTCCTTCAAGGTTGGAAAGAGCAGGAGCGCCGTTGCAAACGCCATGCGTCTTCTGGATCTGCCTGAGGAGGTTTTAAGCATGGTTGCAGCGAGAGATCTCTCCGCAGGCCATGCAAGGACCCTGCTTGGTCTTAAGAGGCGTGAGGATATGATCATTCTCGCCGAGAGAGCGGCGGCAGAGGAGCTTTCGGTCAGAGTTCTTGAGGAGCTTGTAAAGAAATTTAACAAGACCATAAAGGAAAGACTCGCACCCAAGGACGAGGAAGAGTCCGTCGAGGAGGTAGTTGACTACATCCGTGAGATGGAGCTAAAAATCCAGCGAGAGCTTGGCAGAAAGGCCGAGATAAAGGCGAAGGGGAGAAAGAAGACCCTTACGCTTTATTACGAGGATAACGAGGATCTCGACGAGCTGCTTCGCGCTCTCTGCGGCGATAAGTTCTTCGACGAGGTGTAAAATTAAAAGAGAACGGCTGAGCCCTCGGGCCAGCCGTTCTCTTTTTCAGCGGAAAAAGCGCTTATTTTTATTATTCAAAAGGCGTAAGGAGGATCTGTCACCCACTCATCCAAGCCTTCGGCAGGCAAGTATAAAGCCGGGAAGGCCTGGATAAGAAAAGCCTCAAGGTCAGACACCCTTTCCCTATATCGTAGATCAGAAGCTGCCGAGCATACCGTCGAGAAGCGAAAGGATCTCAGGCATAATAAGTGCCAGGCAAACGTAAATAGCGATAACCATAACGCAGTAGAGCCCGGTGCGAAGCATCGAAGTTCCGTAATTTTCGATAATGTTCTTGGCGTCGTCAGCCCTGTCGGCTCTGATGTAGAAGCGAGCGGTGTCAAAGTCTACCTTTTCGTGTCTGTAGCCTCCCTTGCGTGAGGTAAGCTCGAGCATCTCCTCGTATGTATAAATGGTCTCACCGACCCTTCCTACGATCCTCGTGAGCCTGCCCTCGCGGGAGAGCGCCATCTTGACAAACAGCGACTTCGTTAGCCCCATCTCTCCGAGCGTCCTCGCACTCTCCTCATCCGAGGCGCCAAGCCTTTTGAGCTGCTTGATGAGCCTTTGAAGTGCGGAGCGATAAAGCGTTACGATAACCGAACAGATGCAGATAGCGACCGCAATAAAGAACAGAAGAACGTTTATCTCAAAATCAATATTTATATTCGGAAACTCATTGAGGTTTAAAAGGAAGAACTCGTAGAATATCTTCTCAAACATAAAAACTCCTCATAACGTATATTACACATACATTCTACAATAATCCAAGTCCATTTTCAACCTTATGGAGTAAAAGTTAAAGCATTGTTTAAAATTAAAAGGCTCTCCCCGGCACAAGGCGCCAAACGGGAGAGCTTTTTGTTATTGATCTTTATACGCCGCACCGACGGCGATCCGTCTTTCATCAAGGCTGAGGGTCAAAGAGCAGACGGTCGAGACGTCCAAAAGCTCGTCAAGCCTGTCGAGGTCATCAAATCCACCGCCCTCAAGCTTCAGCACGCTCTCAAGTCCGACCCAAGCACAATAAGGGTCATCTTTAGGTGATAAATACTCTATTTGTAAACTTTTATTTTCTATTTCGTCTACTTTTATAAACGAATCGAGGCTTCCATCACGTGATAACCGGGAAAAATAAAGCTCGATCTTGCCCTTATCCGAGCCTGCCTCAAGCATCCTCGGCGCAAACCTCTTGATCAAAGAAAGCATATCTTTTTTCCCATCATAGATCTCAACATCGACGCCGATCGCACCCTCGTCGGATATCCCGATAAGCGAGACACCTCTTCTGTGAGAGATGCTGACAGACATCTTTTTTTCCTTAAGATCGAGGACGGGTCTGCCCTCGGAGCTTCGATAAACCTCTGGCAGCTCTCCAAGACCGAGCCTCTCATAGGAGAGCTTCAGTGCTATATACGAAGAGAGATTATCCCTGACTGCATCGTCACATCCTGCCGTCGCCATAGAGTATAGCTCGGGCAAAGAGGTTATCAGCTCGGCCGCACGGGAGAGACTAAGACCCGACGTTTCACAAACGATAAGCTTTATCATACGTCCATAATAACGGGGAGGATCATCGGCTTACGCTTGGTCTCCCTGAAGATAAATCTTGCAAGATCGTCTCTTATCACGTTTCTCATCTGCGTCCAGTCGCTGACCTTCTTCTGGAGCAGTCTCTCTATCGTCTGCGTGGCGATAGCCTTGACCTCTCTCATAAGGTCCTCAGACTCCTTAACGTAAACGAATCCGCGGCTCACGATATCCGGGCCGGAAATCACGTATCCGCCCTCGGAATCCACCGATGCAACTACGACGACCAGGCCGTCCTCAGCAAGATGCTTTCTGTCTCTCAGCACTACCGAGCCTATATCACCGACTCCAGCACCGTCGACAAGCACACGCCCTGCGGGCACCTCGCCGTTAAACGCCGCACCCTTCTTATCAACCTCCAGGACACGGCCGAGCTCGGCGATAAAGATATTCTCGCTCCCGATGCCCATAAACTCGGCAATTTCCTTGTTTGCATAGAGATGTCTGTACTCGCCGTGAATAGGCATAACGTATTTGGGCTTAAGGAGAGCCATAAGCAGCTTGATCTCCTCCTGGCAGGCGTGACCCGAAACGTGAACGGCATCAACCGAATCGTTAACGACCTTGACGCCCGCTCTGACGAGAGCGTTGATTATCCTTCCGACGAGCTTTTCGTTGCCGGGAATAGCAGAGGAGGACAGCACGACGACGTCGTTTGCCTGTAGCTTCACCCTATCGTGCTCGGAGAAGGCGATCCTGTATAAAGCAGACATAGGCTCGCCCTGACTGCCCGTAGTGATGAGGGTAACGCTGCCGGGCTTATATCTCTTTATATCGTTTACGTCGATAAGTACTCCGTCGGGAAGATCCATATATCCAAGCTCCGCTGCGGCGCCAAGCACGTTTATCATGCTCCTGCCGAGAACGGCAACCTTTCTGCCGTGGCGTGCGGAGGTGTTTATGATCTGCTGAACTCTGTGGATGTTAGAGGAGAAGGTGGCTATTATCAGCCTCTTATCCTCATACTGAGCAAAAATACGCTCAAGAGAGGAGCCGACGGTCCTCTCGGATGCGGTAAAGCCCGGGCGCTCGGCATTCGTGGACTCGCAAAGCAAGAGGGTGACGCCCTCCTTGCCAAGCTCGCCGATCCTCGTGAGGTCCATAATGTTGCCGTCAAGAGGCGAAACGTCGATTTTGAAGTCGCCGGAATGATATACTATTCCTACGGGTGTTCTGATCGCTATGGCGCAGGCATCCGCAATAGAATGGTTAACGTGGATAAACTCGGCCTTGAATACGCCGAGTGAAATAACGTCGCCCGCCTCAACGGTGTAGAGCTCGGGCTCGTTCGGAGCGGGGTTTTCATCGAGCTTTCCTTCTATTATTCCGAGTGAAAGCCTCGTTCCGTAGATCGGAACGTTTATCTCCTGGAGCACGTAGGGAACAGCTCCGATATGATCCTCGTGTCCGTGTGTAATAAGTATTCCTCTGATCTTATGTGCATTTGCTACGAGGTAGGAAATATCGGGTATAACGAGGTCAACGCCCGGCATCTCCTCATCGGGAAAGCCCATACCGCAGTCGATAATAATTATATCGTCGCCGTATTCAAGAACGGTCATATTCTTGCCGATCTCCTGCAAGCCGCCAAGACACATTACTCTGAGGGGTTGCTTTCCTCTGCCTGAGGGCGTCCTCTTAGGCCTTCCTCCTCTTTTATTATTTTCTTTCATATTTATTAATTATAGGTGCGAAAAGCACCCTGCCTTTCAAGTTTAAAAATTATATACTGAAATCTCTTCTTACAAAAAAATGAGGCAAATGACCGTAGCTACGCCCCCGCCGACAAAAAACGCGGGTATGCTCTTAAGTATCGCCAAAAGAGTGCGCCGTATGGGGCTTCGGGCAGACCCCTTATCCCTAGTGCGAGCAAGATTCTCCTCTATTATCCTGTTAGCCTCCTTGACCATATCCGTCTCGCTAACGGGCGGCGCCTTATCATCTACGATAAAATAAGCCTCGCTGAATATTTTACTCTCGGTATTCTTTAAAAAAATAACTTTTCTCTGACATCCTCTTACCAACGTCCGTCACCGCCGGGAAAATACACTTTTATTCCTCGGTCCATCCCTTCATCATTATAGGTAAGAGAATTATAGTCGTATATCGGGTATTTTATTCTCGCAAACTGATTTTTTGCAATAGAAACGGATACCCCGCCTACTTTTCGCCATTTCGGCGGGGTTTTTGTAAAACAGTGTTTACTTTTATCGGCTTTTAAGCCAATTCTTAGGGGTATTACTTGTTGCCGAAGAGCTTTGCGAAGAAGCTGGTCTTACGAAGGTCGGTGAGCTTCTTCTCCTCCTTGGGAGCCTCCTCAGCCGCCTTGGGCTCTTCCTTGGCTGCCTCTTCCTTAGCTGCCTTAGCCTTGGGAGCCTTAGCCTTGGGCTCAGCCTTAGGAGCCTCTACCTTGGGCTCTTCAACTACGGGAGCGGGCTCAGCCTTAACCTCTTCAACCACGGGAGCCTCCTCAACTACGGGAGCCCCAACTGCAGACTCCTCGGTAGCGTTTGCTGCTGCCTCAGCTGCGAGTCTTTCCTTCTCCTCCTTGGAGAGTCTCTTTCTCTTCTTCTTGGGAGGCATAACTACCTCATACTCATCGTCAAGAAGATCGTCGATCGAGATGCCGAGAAGATTCTTGATATCCACGAGCTTCATTGCTTCGGGATAGGACTGACCGGACTCCCACTTGTAAACTGCCTGTCTGGAAACGCCGACAACAGCTGCAAGCTCATCCTGAGTTACGCCCTTGATTTTTCTGAGTCTTACGAGTTTTTCTCTGAAGGTCATGATTCATTCTCCTTTTAACCTTAAGTTTTTTTATTTTTATTTCAGTAATTCGTTATCGAGATACTTATTGTAATTTGATATACACGGTGAGGATATTCTCCAGCCGATGCGCTCCTCGTACATATAGAAGCTTATCGCTCTGTGCTGTGTATTTCCTTCCTCATCCTCTACGGTGATCTCTACGCTCATCTTGACGAGGTCGCCCTTTGACTCAACGTCGGTAACGGTGTCGAGGTGATAGGTGAGCCTGTCGTCAAAGATGGACTCGTGATCCTTGTTTACGAGCAGGATAGAGCCCGTCAGCTCGTCGCCTGACTGAACGTATCTTGCATAATTCCAGACGGTGCCCTCTGCCTCGTAGGACTCAAGATAGCCCTCGAAGAGATTTTCCGCATACTGAGTCGAAAAGACCTCAAGTGTCCTCGACCTTATGTCGCTGACCGTCTTTATGCCAAGAAGCTCAAGATGAACGGGGTCTGCCTCGCGGTAGTTTCCGTCGCTGAAGCCCGAGCTGATATAGGATATTCCGTTTCCGTAGTAGATGCTGTTCAGCACCGCCGCCTTCGGCAACAGCTCCTTCGCCGCATTTATAACCGTTTCTTTATTATACGAGCGGTTGCAGGAGCATACCGAAAGGGGGATAAGTGCGATAATAGCTATAAGAAGAAGAGCCGAAAGAACTCTTACTTTCATTCTGCATCACCCTCGTCGCCATCGAGTGCGGATATCTCCTCTGCCGCCGCCTCGGGCTTGGGCATCTGAGCTATCTCCTCGTCGACGCTCTGGCTCTCGCGCTCGATCTCCTCGGTGCGCTCAAGTCTTGCGATGTTGTTGATGTACGAGCCGTCCGCAAGGCGCATTACAATAACGCCTGTCGCAGTTCTCGAATATACGTTAATGCTCGAAACGTTGGTTCTGATGATGGTTCCCTCGTTTGTGATGAGCATTATATCGTCGTCCTCACTGACGGTGATGACCGCAGCGAGCTTGCCCGTCTTTTCGGTGATATTCTGGCAGGAAACGCCCTTGCCGCCCCTGTGCTTCATCTGGCGGAAGTCCTCGAAGGAGGTTCTCTTACCTACGCCCTTTTCGGTCATCGTAAGCAGATACTTCTCGTCGTCGACGAGAGCAACGCCAACGACGTAATCGTCATCTGCGAGGGTAATTCCCTTAACGCCTCTTGCCGCTCTGCCCATTGCTCTGACGTTATTCTCGTCAAATCTGACAGCCATACCGTTTCTCGTAGCGATAATAAGGCTCTCGTCTCCCTTGGTGTGGCGCACGAAGATCAGCTCGTCGTCCTCATCGAGGTTGATAGCTATCTTTCCGCCCTTTCTCTGGTATTCAAACTCGGAGAGAAGCGTTCTCTTAGCTACGCCGTTCTTCGTTACCATAGTGAGGAACTCGCCCTCAACGAACTCGGTGATCGGGATGATAGCGGTAACGAACTCGCCCTCCTGAAGCTCGATGATGTTGACGAGGTTGGTTCCCTTAGCCGTCCTCGAGGACTCGGGGATCCTGTACGCCTTCTTGGAATATACGCGTCCCTTATTGGTGAAGAACATAAGGTGAGAATGGCTGTTAGCGACGATAACGTCCTCGACGAAGTCATCCTCCTTTGTCGTCATACCGATGATGCCCTTGCCGCCTCTGTGCTGAGCGGTGTAGGTAGACGCCTTCTGGCGCTTGATATAGCCGGTGTGGCTGACGGTGATAACGCAGGTGTGTCTTTCAATGAGGTCCTCGAGGTCGATCTCCTCTGTCGCCTCAACGAGCTCGGAGCGCCTTCCGTCGCCAAACTTATTCTTGATCTCGGTCATCTCGTTCTTGATGATCTCGATGATCCTTGCCTCGTCGGCAAGTATAGCACGGTATTCGATGATCTGCTCGGTGAGCTTTGCTATCCTGTCCTCAACCTTCTTTCTCTCGAGGCCGGAGAGCTTTCCGAGCGTCATCTCGACGATGGCCTGAGCCTGTGCGTCGGAGAGAGCAAATCTCTCTATGAGCTTTTCCTTAGCGTTGGGGATAGACTCGCTGGTCTTGATGATCTTAATGACCTCGTCGATATTGTCGATAGCGGTCTTATATCCCTCAAGTATATGTATCTCTCTGAGTGCCTTATCGAGGTCGAACTGCGTTCTGTTTACGATAACGCTCTTTTGGAAGGAGATATATCTGTCGAGAATGTCCGAGAGGGGAAGAGTCTTGGGCTCTCCTCCGTCGATAACGAGCATGTTGATCGAGCAGGTGCTCTGAAGCTGCGAGAACTTATAGAGCTGATTGAGTATGACCTCTGCGTTTGCATCCTTCTTATACTCAACGACGATCCTCATACCGCCTCTGCCGGACTCGTCTCTGAGGGCTGTGATGCCCTCGATCTTTTTATCCTTAACGAGATTTGCCATAGACTCTATGAGCATGGACTTGTTTACCATATAGGGGATCTCGGTAAAGATGATCCTTCTGTGGTCGTCCTCTATGGTCGCTCTCGCTCTTACATAGACCTTTCCTCTTCCGGTCTCGTACGCCTCTCTGATTCCTCTTGAGCCGTAGATGATCGCCGCAGTGGGGAAGTCGGGTCCCTTTATGAACTCCATAAGCTCGTCAACCGAGCATTCGGGGTTCTCCATTCTGTAAATAGTTCCGTCAATGATCTCTCCGAGGTTGTGTGGAGGGATGTTAGTCGCCATACCGACCGCAATACCTACCGCACCGTTAACGAGAATGTTGGGGAAGCGGGAGGGGAGGACGGTGGGCTCGTCTCTCGTGTTATCGAAGTTACGAGTCATGGGGACGACGTTCTTTTCGATATCGCTCATCATATAGTTTGCGATACGGGACATCCTCGCCTCGGTATAACGGTATGCCGCAGCACCGTCGCCGTCGACGTTACCGAAGTTTCCGTGTCCCTCTACAAGGGGATAACGGAGGGAGAAGTCCTGCGCCATTCTTACCATCGCCTCGTAAACGGCGCTGTCACCGTGAGGATGGTATCTACCGAGAACGTTACCGACCGTCGTTGCCGACTTACGGAAGGGCTTGTCGTGTGTCAGATTATCCTCATACATAGCGTAGAGGATACGCCTCTGTCCGGGCTTCATACCGTCTCTGACGTCGGGAAGCGCACGGGAGGTTATTACGCTCATCGAATATTCGATAAAGGAGGTGCGCACCTCGCGCTCCATATCCCTCGCTTCTATTCGCTGATTCGGAAATTCTATATCCGTACTGTTGTAATTATGTTCCATTAAATTCTATAAAGCCTTTCTTAAACTTTAGCTTCACTTATATATCAAGATTCTCAACGAACTTAGCGTTCTTCTCGATGAACTCACGTCTGGGCTCGACCATATCACCCATAAGCACCGAGAATATCTCGTCGCAGGCGATAGCGTCCTCGACCGTGACCTTAAGAAGCGTTCTGGTCTCGGGATTCATAGTCGTTTCCCAGAGCTGCTCGGGGTCCATCTCTCCAAGACCCTTATATCTCTCGGATTCAACGCCCTTGGTGCCAAGCTCCTCAACGTACTTATCCTTTTCCTCCTCGGAGAAGGCGTATCTGAGCTGCTTTCCCTTATGTACCTTATAGAGCGGAGGCTGTGCGAGATAGATATTTCCGTTCTCGATGAGTCCGCGCATATGACGGAAGAAGAAGGTAAGAAGAAGAACTCTGATGTGCGAGCCGTCAACGTCGGCATCCGCCATAATGATTATCTTACCGTATCTGAGCTTCTCGATATTGAAGTCCTCGCCGATACCGCAGCCAAGAGCCTGGATGATCGGGATCAGAGAGGTATTTGAATAGACCTTATCAAGCCTTGCCTTCTCCACGTTAAGAACCTTTCCCCTGAGAGGAAGGATAGCCTGGAAGCGGCTGTCTCGGCAGTTCTTGGCAGAGCCTCCTGCGGAGTCTCCCTCTACGAGATATACCTCGGTGAGTCTGGCTTCTCTTTCGTTACAGTCGGCGAGCTTGCCGGGGAGGGGAGAGGAGTCGAGCGCCGACTTACGTCTGATAAGCTCTCTCGCCTTTCTCGCTGCCTCGCGGGCGCGGTTTGCCGCCATTGCCTTTTCTATAATGATCTTACCGACGGCGGGGTTTTCCTCAAAGAACTCCTCGAGCTTTGCGGAAACGATCTTATCGGTCAGGCGCCTCATCTCGGAGTTTCCGAGCTTTGCCTTCGTCTGGCTCTCAAACTGAGCGTCGGTCAGCTTTACCGAAATTATGGCTACGAGGCCCTCACGGACGTCGTCACCCGAAAGTCCCTTGTCGTCGGGCTTGATGACGCCTGCCTTCTTGGCATAGTCATTTATAGCCTTGGTAAGAGCGTTCTTGAAGCCGGTCTCGTGCGTACCGCCCTCGATAGTCGCCATGTTATTTGCAAAGGAGATGATCGTCTCGTTGTAGCTATCGTTATACTGCATAGCCACCTCGGCGATAGATCCGTCCTCCTCACCCTTCATATATATGACCTGGGGATGGATGGGAGTGCCGCGCTTTTCGTTATTGAGATACTCGATGAAGGATACGATGCCTCCCTCGTAGTGAAGGACCTCCTCGCGCTCCTGTCCCTCTCTCTCATCCTTGAGGATTATCTTAACGCCTGCGTTAAGGAAGGACTGCTCTCTCATACGGGTGAGAAGGATGTCGTAGTCAAATACCGTTTCCTCAAAGATAGTGGGATCGGGCTTGAAGCGGACGTAAAGTCCGTGCCTACCGTCGGACGAGCCCTCGTGCATAAAGGGTCTTGCAACCGCTCCCTTTTCGAATCTCTCGGTATATCTCTCACCGTCTCTGCAGTTTTCAACCTCTACCCATTCGGAAAGAGCGTTAACGACCGAGGCTCCGACGCCGTGCAGACCGCCGGCGATCTTATATCCGCCTCCGCCAAACTTACCGCCTGCGTGCAGCACGGTGTAAACGACCTCAAGGGTGGGCTTTCCGAGCTTCTCGTTCAAGCCCGAGGGGATTCCACGTCCGTCATCCTGGACCGAGACGCTGTTATCCGGCCAGATAGTAACCGTTATGCAGTCGCACTCGCCGGCAAGAGCCTCGTCGATGGAGTTATCAACGATCTCAAACACGAGATGATGCAGGCCGCGCAGCGAGGTCGTACCAATGTACATACCCGGTCTTTTTCTGACCGCCTCAAGTCCCTCTAAGACCTGTATTTGGCTGTCGTCGTAATTCTTCACTTCGTTTGACATGTGTTTACCATTTCCTTAGTTATTTTCTAGTAATCCTGAGAGCTGCCCTCTGCCCTCTGCTTAAGGCCGGCCGTGGATATCCTCGACAGCCTTATCCTGTATCCGTCATCCTCGGAGACGAGAACGAAGGATCTGGGCAGATCAAGGTCGTCGTATTCGACCCTGCCTCTTTGCTGATTATTATTAATGAATTTTTTCGTGATGCCCGACACCGTTGCAGTGTCGAGATCGAATATGCCTATTACGTTTTTCTTTTTTAAGCTTTTTCCGTTACCTATGTGAAGGTACATATTCTCCCTCCTTCACTAAGATCACCGAGTCGGCGCAGCCCGAAAGCTCATCCTTATCCGTTGAGGTAATGATGATCTGTCTGTCCTTCATACCGTCGATAAGATATCTGCGCCTATGCTCGTCTAGCTCCGATAGGACGTCGTCGAAGAGGAACACGGGATATTCGCCGAACATCTCGCGGATGACCTCGCCCTCAGCAAGCTTCATACAGAGGACGACCGAGCGCTTCTGCCCCTGAGAGGCAAAGCTCCTAGCCGAAACTCCGTTTATTTTAATGATAATGTCGTCACGTTGGATGCCGTAGAGCGAGCTGCCGACGGCACACTCTCTCTGTATCTCAGAGGTGAGGATCCTGACGTATTTTTCCATAAGCGCCTCACGGTCGATATCCGTCCTGACGCCAAAGACCTCATTTTCCTCTCCCTTGATATCCTCGTTATAGGCGACGTCGCTCTTATATTCAAAGCTTATCTCGTCCTTACCGCCGGATAGCTCAAGGGATATTCTTTTTGCATGCACCTCTAGCCTCTTGAGGTATTCAATGCGCATAACGTAGATATACGATGCGTATTCCGCCATGGATCTCGACCACGCCTCGATCTCCGAGGGGTCGATGTAATGCTCCTTGGAGAGCTTGAGGAGCTTGTTTCTTGCCTCGAGAGCCTCCTTGAAGCGTGTATACATCGGCAGGTAATAGCTATATACCTGCGACGCCGCAATATTCAGAAAGGCTCTGCGCTCCTCGGGGCCGTCCTTGACTATCTCGAGGTTATCGGGGTAGAACAGAACCGACTTGAAGCTGCCGAGCATCTCCGAGATGCGTGAGATCTTATAGCCGTTCTTGCGTCTTACGCGCTCTCTTCCAAAGCAGGAATATTCGAGCGTTTCCTCGCCCTCGGCGGTCTCATATTCTATCTTAAGATGAAATCCGTCGGCTCCGAAGCGGATCATGTCCCTGTCGTCGGAGGTCCTGTGAGATCTTCCTCTTGAAAACAGATATATGCCCTCGATGGCGTTCGTCTTTCCCTCAGCGTTGTTTCCGTATAGGAGGTTTACCCCGGGGGAAAAATCTATCGCACATTCCTTAATATTTCTGAAGTTTTCGGCGTATAGCCGTTTTATTTTCATAAAGAGCTATCACTCGTTCATTCTGACGGGGAGGATCATATAGAAGTAGGAGAAGTTGTCGTCACGCTCTGCGGGCTCGATGGTTATAGCCTGGTTGGGGCCCTTGAGGGTGATAACGATGTTCTCTCCCTCCGCAACTCTCACGCTATTGATGAGGTAGCGGCAGTTAAAGCCGATAACGATGTCTCCGCCCTCGTGGACACAGTCCATCTCGTCGCTTACTCCGCCGTTGACGGAGGTGGAGGTGAGGTTGAGGTAATGATGGTCGATAGAGAGCTTAACGTAGCTTCTGCCTGCGCCCTGGATCTTCTCCTCGGCGATAATATTTGCTCTCTCAAGTCCGGAGAGGAATCTCTCGCGGTCAACCACGACCTTGATGTCGTTATCACGGGGAATTATCCTATTATAATCTATATATTCGCTGTCAATGGTTCTGGTAAAGAAGGTGACCTCGCCCTTCTTGACGATCGCATGCTTTCTCGAGAGGTAGAACTTTACCGTGTCATCCTTGCCGTCCGAGAGCATCTTTGATAGCTCGCCGAGAGCATGGCCGGGGATGATGAAGGAGTAGCCGACCTCACCGTCGATGGCGAGCGAGCCGATGCTGCAGAGCATCGTGGTCTTGGAGAGGGTGTAGGAGTCGCAGGAAACGACCTCAAGTCCGTCACCCTTTACCTTGAAATACGCACCGCAGAGCATAGGTCTCGTGTCCTGCTCGGCGATAGAATGCGCAACCTTGCCGATCATATTCTTAAGGATCTCGGAGGAAACAGTGAAGCCGCGCTCGGTGGTAAGCTCGGGAAGATTGGGGAACTCCTCTCCCTTGAGTGCAAACATAGAGAAGGAGGACTTGCCCGAGGTGATCTCGCAGTTGAGCTTATCGTTTATATCGAAGGTTATCTCATCCTCGGAGAGAACACGCACGGTCTGATAAAGGCGCTGGGCGTTGATGATAAAGCTGCCCTCACGCTCGATAACAACGGGCTCGAGCGTCGCTCTGTATCCCTTATTCATATCATAGGTAGAGATCTGGATGAGGCCGGAGTCGAGGGTCTCGATGAGAACGCCCTCGATGGCGGTAATTGTATTTTTATTTGATACGGAGCCCATCGCGGGAGCAAGCCTTGCTATGAGATCCGACTTACGAACTGTAAATTTCATTGTTAGCTCCTTATTATCTTCGGGCGGGATTTTTTCCGCTCTTCAAAGAATACATTCATAGTTTATTAGTTAATAGTTGTCGTAATAATGCTGTCGATTGTGTCGAAAAGTCAAAAACACCTTGAAAATCAAGGAAGAAACGCCTGATTTTCTCAACATCACGCTATTTCGATGCGAGGATGAATACTGTTTAAAAAAACCGACAGAGTTTCCGACAGGTTGAGCCATCGGTTTTCGACAGCTTTTCCATACGGTTTTCAACAGGAAAATGTTGAAAACTATCAGCTCTTGATCTGCTTCTTGAGCTGCTTGATCTCTCTTTCGTAGCCGTTGACCGTCTTGATGTTGAGGTCTACGTAGTCTATCGAGGACTTTACGGTCGAGTGGTTTCTGTCAAATATGCCGCCGATCTCCTTGAGAGTCAGGCTGGTCATAGTTCTGAGTAGATAGATTGCAACGTGTCTTGCCTTTGCGATAGAGTCGGTCTTCTGCTTTGACTTCAGGCTTTCGACGTCGATGCCGTAGTGCTTGCTGACGGCGTTTAGGATCTTTTCTATCATTGCATCGGTCGGGATGTTTCCGGGGTCTATAATGGAAATGACCTCGTCTACCCTCTCCTTTGTGACCTCGGAGGAGGTGAAGGAGCAAAGGGCGTAGAGTCTCTTGAGCGCACCCTCGATCTGCCTGATGTTGTTCTGCAGTCTCTCTGCCATATATTCTACCATCTCGTTTGAGATAGTGAGACCGATATCGTCCGCCTTCTTTCGGATTATGGCTATGCGGAGCTCGAAGTTAGGGGGCTGAACGTCGGCAAGCAGGCCGCCCTCAAATCTCGTCTTAAGTCTGTCGCTGAGCGGCTTGATGTCCTTCGGGGGTCTATCCGAGGTGAGGATGATCTGCTTCTCGGACTCGTAAAGAGAGGAGAAGGTGTGGAAGAACTCCTCCTGCGTCATCTCCTTACCTGCGAGGAACTGGATATCGTCTATCAGAAGGACGTCGCACTTACGGTATTTTTCCTTAAAGGGTGCAACGACGCCCGACTGAAGAGCCTCGATAAGCTCGGCAAGGAAGGTCTCGCACTTCTTATAAACGATCTTGAGGTCGGGATGATTATGCTTCATATAATTAATGATAGCATAGAGCAAATGCGTCTTGCCGAGACCGGAGTTTCCGTAGATGAAGAGGGGGTTATAGACCGTGGGGTCCTTGGCAACAGCCATGCACGCCGCCTTGGCAAAGGTGTTCGACGAGCCGACGACGAAATTCTCAAACGTATAGTTATCGACGATGGACGCCTTATCCGACGTGCCGGAGATGAACTCGGAGATTATCTCCTCCTTGCCGTCGTCCTCTCCCTTGGGAACGGGGATGGGAAGCTCGTCATCGTCATCGTCGTCCTCCTCGGGTGGCGGTGCGTCAAGCTCATCCTGGGTGAAGATCTTAACGTCAACGGCAAAGCCGAGAACCTCCTCGATGGTCTTGTTTATCTGGGATATGTACTTGGTGATAAGTATCTTTTTCTTAAGGGCTGTGGGGGCGATAAAGACCGCCTCGGTGTCCGAGATAGATGAGAGCTTAAGCTCGCCAAACCACAGATTAAATATGCTGGGGGCTGCACCTACGTTGGTCTCAAGCACCGGCATCAGCGCTTCCATTATGCTCTGATTTTCGTCCATGATAAGTCCTTTCATAAGAGTCGGAAAGCATTTTGCAAAAAGCGTGAAAAGTGAGGAGAATGACCACTCCTCGCGTGCGCTCGTACTCGCATATGCACGTCACGCTCGCAAAAAATACAGCTAGTTATCAACATTATAACATAGTTATAATGAAAAATCAAGTAGAGAAGCCGAAAAAGGCTAAATTTTCGTAAACATTAATTAACACGAAAAAATGCGGCAGAGCTGCCCCTCTGACGGGCTTTGAGTCTCTGCCGCCGGATGACGGAGGTAAAATAAAGTTAACAATCCAAGAGGGGCTGTCAGCGGCGAATTTTTGGAATATTACGCCGCTTTCCGTGACCTGCCAGGGAGAAGCCGAGCCCTATCATAAGAGAGAGCGTTATGCCTGCCGCTCCTGCTGTCAGCCCGCCTGTGAGGATACCTAAGGCACCCGTGGAATCTATCGCCTCCTTGACGCCTCGTGCGATGGTCGCTCCGAAGCCTATCAGCGGCACGGAAACCCCACAGCCGAAGATCTCGAAGAGGGGCTCGTATGCTCCGACGGCGTAAAGAAAGACGCCGAAGGAAACGAGAAAGACGAGCAGCCTTGCCGGTGTAAGATTTGTTTTGTCGATGAATATCTGAACGGTGGAGGCGATAGCTCCGCCTGCGAGAAATGCTAAAAGGATGTTTGTCATCGTCATTTTTATTTGACCTCGTAATTATCGTTTTTTATTGCGCTGAGGTGTATTGCCGGGGCGATGCCTCTGATGCTGTTTCCCTGCAGGAGAGAGGACTGTGACATAAGCGCTCCCGTCGATAAGAACAGCACGTCGGATAATTCGCCCTTACGCATCATGGGTAGAATATGCGAGGCAAGCACGGACGCTGACGTGCCGCAGCCCGACGCTCCGGAATGAACGTCCTTTCTCTTCATATCGTAGAGGACTAGACCGCAGTCTGTCAGCTTGGGGACGGCGAGAGGAAGCTTTTCGAATAGGACGTCCTTCAGTATCGACGAGCCTACCGACCCCAGATCCCCGGTTACGATAAGGTCGAAGTCCTTGGGAGAATATTCCGATGCTTCAAAATAGGCGAGGATGCTGTCAACTGCGGCAAAGGACATTGCAGCGCCCATGTTTGCTCCGTCCTTGATGGCGCCGTCGATCAGTCTGCCGATCATAAAGTCCTTTACGGCTGGAACGTATGGATAGGACTTATTGCCATTTGTGACGAGCTTATCGGCCTTTGACAGGATGAAGGCACCTGCCGCCGTTGCCGTCCACTGTGCCGAGGGCGGCCTCTGTCCTCCGTATTCGGTCGGCGCGCGGAACTGCCTCTCTGCTGCCAGGTTATGCGAGGTGGTGAGTGCGGCGGCTGTTTGATTTGAGCCCATAGAAAGCAGAGCCGATGCTAGCAATATTGACTCAGTACAGGTGGAGCAAGCACCGTAAACTCCGATAAGAGGGATGCCGAAGGAGTCGAGAGCCAGCGCACTTGCGACGCACTGATTTTGAAGATCTCCCGCCACTATCACGTCGACGTCCTCGTGCGAGCATTCGCACTTTCTGAGTGCTATATTCAAGGCGACTCTGCCCATCTCCGCCTCGGATAACTCCCATGTGCTTTGCCCGAAGGAGTCGGAGGGATCGATCAGGTCAAAGCCTCCGCCAAGAGGACCCTCACCCTCCTCCTTGCCTCCCACGGCTGAAGAGGACACTATCGCTATCGGCGAGGGAAGGACTGTAATTTTTCTCATATTTCCTCACAAAAAGTAAATAATAGTTATTATTTTGGTGTGTAATGAGTCGAAAACGTATATAATAATACGGCGTTAAATTAATAGAACGATGAATAAAACTACCAGCCGAAAAGCCCGGTGAGATAATAAATTATCCCGTATATCACGCCTGACGCAAGGCCGTAAAGTATGACGGGACCGCATATTGTAAAGATCTTTGCCCCGACGCCGAGAACGTAGCCCTCGCTGCGTGCGTCTATCGCCTGGCTTGTAACGGCGTTTGAAAAGCCGCTTATAGGAACGAGCGTGCCCGCTCCTGCGTGCCTTGCAATATTGTCGAAAACTCCGAGGAAGGTGACCGTTGCGGCGACGACGATGATTATCATAGACACGAGAAGCGTCGAGGTGTCACTCTTAATGCCTAGGGAGAGAAACAGGCCTCTCAGCCCCTCACCAAAGGCACAGATCCCTCCGCCGAAAAGAAACGCCTTCAGCATATTAAGCCCCAGCCTTGAATGCGGGCTATGCTCGCTTATTATCCTTTTTTTACCCTGCTTGGTGTAGATATCCATATTAACTCCGAAAAGAGGTTTATTTCATCTCTATCTTGCTCGAAAAGGTGGGCGCCGATACGGAAAAACTAAAAAAAGACTAAATTTGTCGCTCCGTGTTGATTTTTCTATATGCTTATGATAAAATTATTAAAGAAAGAAGAAAGGAGGGCAACTCTATGGATAACGGGCGCTTGAATGGCACCTCGCCCGAGGAAGAGGCTCGCATAGCCGAGGAGACGGCGCTTGCCGACGAGGCGTTTGACAAGGATCTTGCAAGCTGTGAGGAGGAAAAATATTATCAGATCGTGCCCGAGGAGGGCAATCTCGTCTGGTCTCTCCTTTCGCTGGTTTTTGCCGTATTATCCGTCGTGATGTTTTCCTTTTTCTATATAGGAGGCATTATTTCGGCAGTTGCGGCGATAGCCCTTGCCGTGGTTTCATCACGCAAGCTCGGTTACTTTGACCGTATGGGGCTTTTTGGTCTTATCTTCGGAATTTTCGGTCTTGTGTTTGGCATCTTCTCTATGGTTGTCGACCTCACCGGAGTGCTTGACGGGTTGTCGTTCTAAAACTTAAAACACATTTATTCGTTATAATTAATGAGATTAAAAAACGGTTGCAGAAGCTTCTGCAACCGTTTTTGTTGTTGATATGCAAACTATTATTATAATAATTTGATTATTTTGTTCTTTAGAATGATTTTATGCAAGGATCTCCTTGACTCTTGCGAGAGCCTCGGGGATCTTGGATGCATCCTTACCGCCGCTCATTGCGCTGTCGGGACGTCCGCCGCCCTTACCGCCGCAGATAGCGGAGATCTCGGAGATGATCTTTCCTGCGTGTGCGCCTGCCTTTACTGCATCTGCGCCTGCTGCCGCAACGAAATTGAACTTATCGCCCGAGGTTGCCGCAAGCACGATGACGCCATCGGGATGCTTGGACTTGAAGGTGTCGGTCAGAGTGCGTGCCGCATCGGGACGCATCTCAAGCTTAGCCGTCAGAAGCTTGAACGAGCCAACCGTCTCGATCGACTCAAGCAGCTTTTCTGCCTGCATCTCGCTGATGCGAGCGCCAAGGCTCTCGATCTCACGGCGGAGCTCCTTGTTCTCGGCAACTACGCTTGCCGCCTTTTTGGAGATAGCCATAGCGTTGGGGGATTTCAGCTCCTTAGCGCACTCGCCGATAAGGCTCTCACGCTCGGAGAGGAGCTTGAGAACGCCGAGACCGGTGGTGCCCTCTATTCTTCTTACGCCTGCCGCAACGCTCGACTCGGAGATGATCTTGAAAAGACCGATCTCACCCGTGGACGAAACGTGCGTGCCTCCGCAAAGCTCGGTAGAGGAGGAGCCGATCTTAACGACTCTGACAACGTCGCCGTACTTCTCTCCGAACAGAGCCATAGCTCCCATTCCTCTTGCGGTCTCAATGTCGCAAACGGTGGTGGTTGCCGCCTCTGCCTTAAGGATGTTTTCATTTACGATAGCCTCGACTCTTGCTACCTCCTCTGCCGTCATAGCGGCAAGATGAGTGAAGTCGAAGCGAACTCTCGACTCGTCAACGTAGGAGCCTGCCTGCTCAACGTGAGTGCCAAGCACCTCTCTGAGGGCTGCCTGGAGAAGATGAGCGGAGGAGTGGTTACGCTTTATAGCCTTACGGCGCTCGGTGTCGATGGAAAGCGTATAGACCTCGCCTACACGTGCCTCGCCGCCCTCGACGGTAGCCTCGTGAACGTAGATGCCGTTAAGCTTCTTTGTGTCGGAAACGGTGATGTCTGCCTTGCCGCAGATAACTCCACTGTCGCCAACCTGGCCGCCGCCCTCGCCGTAGAATACGGTCTTATCAAAGATGAGGGAGCAGTCGCCCTCGGAAACTGCGGGAACTCTCTCGCCGTCAACGATGATGGCAAGGAGCTTTGCCTCTACCTTGTCCTCGGTATAGCCGACGAACTCCGTCGCCTCGATGCCCGAGAGGACGTCGGAGGAGCTGTCTGCCCATCCGGAGATGTTTCCTCTTGCGGCTCTTGCGCGCTGCTTCTGCTCGTTCATAAGCTCGAGGAAGCGCTCGTTGTCGATCTCAAGCCCACGCTCCTCTGCGATCTCTCTCGTGAGGTCGATCGGGAAGCCGAAGGTGTCGTAAAGCTTAAAGGCGTCGTCGCCTGCGATGAGCTTCTCACCCTTAGCGAGCGACTCGGAGATAACGCCCTCAAGGATGCCGAGGCCTGCGTCGATGGTCGCATTGAAGCGAGACTCCTCGAGATTTACTACCTTAAGGATGTAATCTCTCTTCTCCTTTACCTCGGGATATGCGCCCTCGTTCTCTCCGATGCAGACCTCAACGAGCTTGCCGAGGAAGCTGCCCTCGATGCCAAGCAGCTTTGCGTGTCTCGAGGCACGGCGGATTATTCTACGAAGGACGTAGCCTCTGCCCTCGTTGGAGGGGATAACGCCGTCCGAGATCATAAAGGTAGCGCTTCTCGTATGGTCGGTGATAACACGGATGGAGATATCGTTCTTAGCGTTTTCACCGTAGGTCTTTCCTGCGATGGCGCAGGCAGTGTCAAGTATCTTTCTTACGGTGTCGACCTCAAAGAGGTTGTCCACTCCCTGCATAATGCAGGCAAGGCGCTCAAGACCCATACCGGTGTCAATATTCTTCTGGACCAGCTCGGTGTAATTTCCGTTTCCGTCGTTATTAAACTGGGAGAATACGTTGTTCCAGATCTCCATAAACCTGTCGCAGTCGCAGCCGGGCTTACAGTCGGGGGAGCCGCAGCCGTACTTCAAGCCACGGTCAAAGTATATCTCCGAGCAGGGGCCGCAGGGGCCGGAGCCGTGCTCCCAGAAGTTGTCAGCCTTGCCGAGCTTGACGATATGAGCCTCGGGAACGCCGATCTTATCTCTCCAGATGGCGTAAGCCTCGTCGTCCTCCTCGTAGACGGAGGGCCAGAGAAGATCTGCGGGGATCTCAAGCGTCTCGGTAAGGAACTCCCAGGCGTAGGGGATTGCCTCGTTTTTGAAATAATCTCCAAAGGAGAAGTTTCCGAGCATCTCAAAGTAGGTGCCGTGTCTTGCCGTGTGGCCGACTCTCTCGAGGTCGGGCGTTCTGATACACTTCTGACAGGTGCAGACTCTGTTTCTCGGAGGGGTCTCCTCACCCGTAAAATACTTCTTTAAGGGAGCCATGCCGGAGTTGATGAGAAGGAGCGACTTATCCCCTCTCGGAACGAGAGAAAAGCTGTTCATTCTCAGATGACCCTTAGACTCAAAGAAGGATAAGAACTTCTCGCGAAGCTCGTTAAGCGATGTCCACTTCATAGTGAAACCTCCATGTATATACACAAATAATAAACTAAATATTTTGTACTGTATATCAATTCAGCACTAGATATTTTACCATAAATAATAAATATAGTCAACGATTTTATCAAAAATACATACCTCTTAGCTTATCTATATGAAAAATGACCATATCGAAATAGATAGAAGGATAGCAAATTTAGCACTTTAATGAAGCCTGCGCTAAATGTTAACAAAAAGTTCACACATTTTTACCGATTAAGTATTGACGAAAAGCGAAAAATGATATATATTAATGGTGTTGATGTTAGCAGACTCACCCATAGAGTGCTAAAAATCATCAAAAAACCGGCAAGGATAGCCCGAAGGGAGGATAAAAGTGAGCGAAAAGAAGCTGACACCGAGAAAGGTGCAGATACTCAAGGCGATCGTTGATGCGCATATAGACCACGGAGAGCCCGTCGGCTCAAAATATCTCTCTCAGGCAGCAGCGATATCCGCCTCACCCGCCACGATAAGAAACGAGATGGCGGAGCTTGAGGAGATGGGATATCTGATCCAGCCGCACACCTCGGCGGGCAGAGTACCCTCCGAGCTTGGCTACAGGCTTTACGTCGACGCTCTCATCAAGCAGTATTCCGAGACGAAGTCAGAGATAGACGAGATAAACGACAGGCTGAGATACAAGCTGACGGAGATGGACGAGATACTCTCGGAGGCGTCGAGACTTGCCGCATCGTTCACCGACTACACCGGTATCGCCTTTAAGTCGGGTGCGGGAAAGGTCAGGGTGCTGCGCTTCAACAGCATTCTTCTCTCCGAGTTCGACTTCCTGCTCGTTATGACCTTTGCAAAGGACGTCGTTAAGTCGAAGAAGATACATCTCTCCTTCCCGATAGACGAGGATACGCTCCGCCGCTTTACGGAGGCTTTGAACATCTATCTCGTAAACCTCACGGGCGATGAGATAGCAATGCCGATAATCGTAAAGCTCGAGGCCATCATGGGCTCGTCGGGCGAGATGGTGCATCCCACCATCAAGGTCATCTACGAGGCTATGGCAGAGCTTGATTCTGCCGACGTCAAGCTGGACGGCATCGCAAAGCTGCTTAAGTATCCCGAGTATTCGGACGTAACGAAGCTGCGCAGCCTGCTCGGTGTACTTGAGGAAAAGAATAAGCTGATGGAGGTCATCGAGTCTCACGCTGAAAGAGACGACGGCATCCACGTATACATCGGAACCGAAAATGACAGCGACGTCATGCAGGGGACGACGATGATATACAAGAGCATCAACATAGGCGGCAGCCAGGTCGCCATCGGAGTCATCGGACCGAAGAGGATGAATTATCAGCACGTTATCGATATGATATCAAAGCTTGCTTCGGGCATAGAGCGCATCGGCGAAGAGGAAAGAAGATCCTCGCATCCGCGCTTGTTAAACAGCTACGATGACGAAATATGAAAACATTTGTTAGCATTATGAGCTTTAAGAGGTAAGAAATGAGCGAAGAAATAAAGAATGAAGCGGTCGAGGCTGAGGAGCCTAAGGCTGCGCCTAAGAAGAAAAAGAAGGATGTAAGGGAGCTTGAGGAGAGGCTTGCGGCGCTTGAAGCAAAGCTGGCTGAGGGCGAGGATAAATATCTCAGGCTTGCCGCTGAATACGACAACTTCCGCCGCCGCTCCCGTGAGGAGAGAGAGGGCGTTTACGCCCAGGCTGTCGGCGACGCCGTTGCACAGATCCTTCCTATTATAGATAATCTTGAGAGAGCGGAAAGGTTTGAGGACGGAGCAAAGGTCCTTGAGGGTCTTAAGATGATCGGCGCATCGGTAGGTGCCGCACTTTCTAAGCTCGGCGTCGAGGTCTACGGAGAGGTGGGAGACAAGTTTGACCCCAATCTCCATAACGCCGTTATGCACGAGGAGGATGACTCCGAGCGCGAGGGCGAGATCACTGAGGTATTCCAGAAGGGATACAAAAAGGGAAAGCATGTTATCCGCTTTGCTATGGTAAAGACGGTCAATTAATATTAGTTATTAAAATTTTCACATAAACCCAAGGAGGAAAATAAAATGGGAAAGATCATTGGTATCGATTTAGGTACGACTAATTCGTGCGTAGCAGTTTATGAGGGCGGCGAGCCTATAGTTATCACTAACCCCGAGGGAGCGAGAACCACCCCTTCGGTAGTAGCATTCACCAAGACGGGCGAAAGGCTCGTCGGCCAGGTCGCTAAGCGCCAGGCAGTAACCAACCCCGATAAGACCGTTATGTCCATCAAGAGAGATATGGGAACCGACAGAAGAGTTTCCATCGATGGCAAGAGCTATACTCCTCAGGAGATCTCCGCAATGATCCTTCAGAAGCTCAAGGCTGACGCAGAGGCATATCTCGGAACTAAGGTAACCGATGCGGTCATCACCGTTCCCGCATATTTCACCGACGCACAGCGCCAGGCAACCAAGGATGCGGGCAAGATCGCAGGCCTTAACGTTGAGAGGATCATCAACGAGCCCACCGCCGCAGCTCTCGCTTACGGTATGGATAAGGAAGAGTCGCAGAAGATCATGGTATTCGACCTCGGAGGCGGAACCTTCGACGTTTCTATACTTGATATCTCCGACGGCGTTTTCGAGGTTCTTGCAACCAAGGGAAACAACCGTCTCGGCGGCGACGACTTTGACGCCCGCATCGTAGACTGGATGGCAGATACCTTCGCTCGTGAGAACGGCGGCATCGACCTCCGCAAGGATAAGATGGCTCATCAGAGACTCCGTGACGCTGCAGAGAAGGCTAAGATCGAGCTTTCCGGCACGCTCACGACTCAGATCTCTCTCCCCTTCATCACCGCAGATGCAGAGGGACCCAAGCACTTCGAGGCAACTCTCAGCCGCGCTAAGTTCAACGAGCTTACCGCAGATCTCGTAGAGAAGACCCTCGCTCCCACCAGAGATGCGCTCCGTGACTCCGGACTTTCGGCAACCGAGGTTTCCAAGGTTCTCCTTGTCGGTGGTTCTACCAGAATCCCCGCAGTTCAGGAGGCTATCAAGAACTTTATGGGCAAGGAGCCCTTCAAGGGCATCAACCCCGATGAGTGCGTTGCTATCGGTGCGGCAGTACAGGGCGGCGTTCTCGGCGGCGAGGTAAAGGACGTTCTTCTCCTTGACGTAACTCCCCTCTCTCTCGGCATCGAGGTCATGGGCGGCGTGTTCAACAGGATCATCGACAGAAACACCACCATCCCCGTAAAGAAGAGCCAGGTATATTCCACCGCTGCGGACGGTCAGACCTCCGTTGAGATCCACGTTCTCCAGGGCGAGCGTGAGATGGCGGCAGGCAACACCACTCTCGGCAGATTCCATCTTGACGGAATTCCCGCAGCTCCCCGTGGCGTTCCTCAGATCGAGGTCACCTTCGATATCGACGCTAACGGTATCGTAAACGTTACCGCAAAGGATAAGGGCACCGGCAAGGAGCAGCACATCACCATCACTTCCTCCACCAACATGTCCGACGACGATATCCAGCGTGCAGTCCGTGAGGCTGAGCAGTACGCAGAGGAGGATAAGAAGGCTAAGGAGGCCGTCGAGGCTAAGAACAACGCAGAGCATCTCATCTATCAGACCGAAAAGACTCTCGGCGAGCTTGGCGACAAGGCTTCCGACGCTGACAAGGCTTCCGTTAACGAGGCTATTGAAAAGCTTAAGAAGACCCTCGAGGGCGGCGACACCGAGGCTATAAAGGCTGACACAGAGGCTCTCCAGAAGTCCTTCTACCCCATCGCAGAGAAGATGTATGCGGAGGCTCAGGCGGCACAGGGCGCAGCTGACGGCCAGGGCGCACAGGGACAGGGCGCAAACGGCGAGTACTACGCTGATTTTGAGGATAAGACCTGATAATAAATCATAGCTCGAGCGCCCCACGTGGGCGCTCGAACAACTGTTATAAGCTTGAATAAAAACAAGATATGACAACTAAAGGTTGCATATTTAGGTGTAAACGGTCGGATCGGCCAATAATTCAAGCAACATTATGAGGAAAAAATGGCAGAAAAAAGAGATTACTACGAGGTGCTTGGCGTCAGCAAGGACGCAAGCGCCGACGAGATAAAAAAGGCTTATAGAAAGCTCGCGAAGATGTATCACCCCGATATGCATCCCGGGGATGCCGAGTGCGAGGAGAAGTTCAAGGAGGCAAACGAGGCTTACGAGGTATTGTCGGACGAGGACAAGAGATCCAAGTACGACAAATACGGTCACGCCGCGTTTGATCCCGCATCGGGTGGCGGCGGAAGCGGCTTCGGTGGCTTTGGAGGCTTCGGTGGCTTTGAGGGCTCGTTTGATTTTGGCGATATATTCTCATCCATCTTTGGCGGCGGCTCAAGAGGCTCATCTCATAGAGCCAATATGCCCGAGGACGGCGAGGATCTTTTGTCAAGCGTAACGATAACCTTCGAGGAGGCGGCCGAGGGCTGCAAGAAGGAGGTCAGCTACGCAAGGATCGAAAGCTGCCCCGACTGCTCGGGAAGCGGTGCCGCAAAGGGCTCAAAGCCCGAGTCATGCCCCCAGTGTAAGGGCAGAGGCTTTACCACCGTGCAGCAGCAGACGATGTTCGGCTATTCTCAGTCGCAGAGGCCCTGCGCTAACTGCCGAGGAACCGGAAAGATCGTCAAAAATCCCTGCTCCAACTGTAACGGCAAGGGCAGGATAAAGGTCAAGAAGAAGCTTGAGGTCAACATCCCCGCAGGAATAGATAACGGACAGAGAGTCATTCTGCGCGGACAGGGATCGGCGGGCAGAAACGGAGGAGATAACGGCGACCTTATCATTGAGGTTCTCGTTCGTCCCCACGATATATTCGTAAGAGATGGCAACAACCTCTATCTTGAGGTGTCGCTCACCTTTGCAGAGGCAGCTCTCGGAGCCGAGATAGACATTCCCCTGCTTGGCGGCAGAACCACGAAGTTCTCCATCCCCGAGGGAACGCAGACGGGAACGAGGTTTACCGTAAAGGGTGAGGGCGTTACCGACCTTAATACCGTCAGAAGGCGCTCGAAGGGCGATCTCATCTTCACCGTCGTCGTTGAAACTCCCACCAAGCTTAATGCCGAGCAAAAAAAGCTGCTCGAGCAGTTTGCCGAGTCGCGCGGCGAGGGTAAGGGAGAGCGTAAGGGCTTCTTCCGTAAGATCTTCGGTAAATAATTCTCCTCGGTGTAGCAGGAGGGCTCCCGTCTTCATATAATGAAAATGGGCATATCGCCTGAAACATATATACGAGGAGCCGTGGCATGCGCATCGTGGTCGTAAGGTCACCAAAATTCCTTCGTCGGCTTTTATCAAAGCTGTTCGGCATCGAGGTGGCAAAGAAATAATAAGAAAAAGCAGGTCGAGCTCTCCACGCTGACGTGGGGATAGCGATCTGCTTTTTTATATTGGAAACCTTTTATTGGTTTTACGAAAGACGGCTTCTGTGTAGCCGGCTTCCGGCGGTGTGGTGCGACGTCCTCGTATGTATCTGCCTATCCGGCCGAACGGCTGCACTTGTGCGGGTGCACCTTTGCCTTTTATGCGCACACTTCGCTTGCTATTTTATCAGCTCCTCTCCGAGCTTGTTAAGCAGAAACGCCGATGCAACGCCGATAACGGCTCCGGTGATTATTCCCGACAAAAGGAGTGCGGGAAGGTAATAAATGACAACATCTGTTTGCAATATAAGCATTGAAACGCCTATCTGAGCGATATTGTGAGCTACGCCTCCCGCTACACTTACCACCGCTTTGGAGAAGATGCGCAGATGCTTTAAGATCAGCATCACAGATAGGCTGAGCATAGCTCCCGCTATCGCATAGAAGAAGGACGAGAGGCTGCCGAAGAGCAGTGAGGAGAGGATGACTCTGAGCGCCGAAACGGTGAAAGCCTCTTTTGCTCCAAGCCTGTATAGAACGAAAACCGTTGCGAGGTTTGCAAGTCCCAGCTTAATGCCCGGGATGGGGATAAGAGGCGGGATCTGCGACTCGATAAAGGATAGGATCAGCGCCGCCGCCGTGCAAAGTGCAAGGACGGTAAGCCTTTTGGTGTTACTCTTCATTCGCACCTCCTACGACTCGAGGTCGACGTCGCCTTCGCCGCCGATAACCGTTACGCTGATGCGGTTTGGAAGGCAGATTATCGTGTCGCCCGTCTTGGATGCCGCACGTGTTCTTACACAGGTTTTGTCGGGGCAGTCGGCATAGCTCATATACGCCCTGCCGTCCTTAACGGTGAGAACGTTCTTTTCGCCTATCCGATATTCTCCGTCTGTGTCTAGGGGGTAGGTTGCGTAAAGTTCTCCGTCGATCTCAACTCTTACGGCTTCGCCCTCCTCTCGCATAAGCGACACGGCGAGGAAGGTTATAGCGCAAATAAGGATCAGCGAGAGGATAAGCACGAGGTCTGCCCTGTGCTTATTAAGGAAGCTGCTCGGCGAAAAGCTTTTCTTTTCTTCCATTACGATGCCTCCTTTTCCTGTCGCTGATCCTTTTTCGGATTAAGCGTTTCTGACGCCGCACGTCCGGCGTCTTTTTTTGTTTTTCGGGGATCGGAACGACCGCCTCCCCGACGTTCTTTATTCTTTTGAAGCGAGCTTTCGCTCTGTTTTATTTCCTTTAGCTTATGGAGCTGTCAGAAATGCGCTCCGCAGATGAAGTTGCCCTCGTGGATGCACCGGACGGGGCAGACCTCAGCGCACTTGCCGCAGCCCGTGCATTTCGAGTAGTCTATCGTCGCAAGATTATCCACAACGTGGATAGCATCGTGAGGACAGCTCTTCTCGCACTTTCCGCAGGCGATACATCCGTTGGTGCAGGCCTTCCTCGTCTCTGCGCCCTTTGCGTGGCTTGAGCATTCGACGACGACGCGCGAGGTGTCGGGTATAAGATGAATGATGCCCTTAGGGCAGGTGCGTGTACATATACCGCAACCGATGCACTTGCGGGGGTCGATGTGTGCGATGCCGTCGATAATGTCTATCGCCTTCTCGGGGCAGACCTGAACGCAGTCACCGTAGCCGAGACAGGCAAAGCTGCAGAGCTTATCGCCGCAGTAAGCGAGGTTTGCGGTGCGGCAGCTCTTATGACCCTGGAAGTCAAATTTACGCTTCGTAACGTCGCAGGTTCCGCCGCAGGCAACGTATGCAACCTGCTCGACGACGTCTCCCGCCTCAACGCCGAGGATGGAAGCGATGCCCTTAGCGGCGTTGTCACCGCCGGGGATGCAAAGACTGGGGTTGTCGGTCTCGCCGGATGCAAGAGCCTTGGCGTATGCGTCACAGCCGTTGTAGCCGCAGGCGCCGCAGTTTGCTCCGGGGAGGCAGTCGCGGATGCTCGCCTCCTTCTCGTCGGTGGGAACGCCGAAATACTTGTCGGCGACGGTGAGAAGCACGGCACAGACCGCCGCAATAGCTACCAGTATAAGAATAGGGATCAAAATTTCCATATCTTTCTCCTTTCTTAAACCGCCAGCAGGTTTTCAACGACGCCCGCAAATCCGAAGAAGGCGAGGGCGACGATGGATGCCGCAACGAGAGTGATGGGAACGCCGCGGAAGCACTTCGGTGCAGGGCAGTTTTCGATCCTGCCGCGTACGCCGGCAAACAGCACCATAGCAAGCAAGAAGCCGAGGCCTACGCCGAGCGAGGAGATCATAGACTCAATGAAGTTATAGCCGTCGGTGATGTTGTTTATCGCAACTCCGAGGACGGCACAGTTAGTGGTGATCAGAGGGAGATAAACGCCGAGCGATGCATGGAGTGCGGGGATGAACTTCTTGAGCACGATCTCGACGAACTGCACGAGAGCGGCGATCACGAGTATGAATACGATGGTCTGTAAATACTCAAGCTTCAGGGGCACGAGCACGTAGGTGTGGATGGGATAGGTAGCCGCTGTTGCGCAGAGCATAACAAAAGTTACTGCAATTCCCATACCGACCGCCTGATTTACCTTCTTCGAAACACCGAGGAAGGGACAGATTCCGAGGAACTGCTGGAGGACGTAGTTATTGACGAGCACGCCCGCCATAAGGATGAGAATAAGATTTCTGATGACTTCAGGCATTTGCCTCGCCCTCCTCTCTTGCGTTATTGTCCGAGGAGGTCTTAGCCTCGACGGCAAGCTCGGTCATCTCCGAGCAGGAGGTCTTATTGCACATATGTGCGGAGGGGCAGCCCTCGCAGGAGAAGTCCTTGCGCTTGACGCCGCCCTTCTTCTCGGTCAGCTTGTTCATTACGGCGATGATAATTCCGTAGACGAGGAAGCCGCCGGGAGCCTGGGTAAGAACGGGAATACGGAAGTCCGAGATAACGGGGATCTCGATGCCCCAGAAGCAGCCCGCTCCAATCACCTCGCGGATGACGGAGATGATAAAGAGAGCGAGGATGAAGCCGACACCCATTCCGACGCCGTCAAGAATGGAGTCAACGACCGTGTTCTTTCTTGCAAACATCTCGGCACGTCCGAGAATGATACAGTTAACTACGATAAGAGCGAGATATACGCCGAGCATATCGTAGATGCTTGGGAGGAATGCCTGGAGTATCATCTGCACCGCCGTAACGAATGTGGCGATAACGACGATGTAGCAGGGGATCCTGACGACCTCGGGAATGACGTTTCGCAGGGCGGAGATGGCGGCGTTCGAGCAGATAAGAACTATCGTCGCCGCAATTCCCATCCATACGGCGGACTCGACCGAGGTGGTGGTAGCGAGGGTGGGGCAGGTTCCGAGGACGAGCATAAGCACGGGGTTCTCGGCTATGATGCCTCGGAGGACTATCGCAAGCTTGTTATTTTTCATCAGCTCTGTCCTCCCTTTATGATGGAATATGCATCGAGAGCAGCCTTAACTGCGCCCGAATATGCTTTTGAAGTCATAGTGGATCCTGCGACGAGATGCTCCTTGAAATTAGAGGAGGACATACCTTTATAGAAGCCGTTTTCGGTCACTTCAAAGACGGGCTTTGCGTAGGTGGGGGTCTCGCCGTTTGCCGTGCACTTGGTGCCGGCGATCTTGCCCTCGTTGTCAACGCCGATCATAACGATCATACCGGGGTTTTTACCCGTGGTCTCTACCTGGAATATATATCCGGCGGCATCCTCGTAAACCGCAGTTATAGAGGAATCTATCTGCGATTTGTAAACTTCTGTTAGCATAGGGTTGGTCGCCTCGGGCAAAACCTCTCTCATGGCCTTGAGGTTTTCCTCATGCTGTCTGCGTGCGATCTCGGGTGCGGTAACGAGGTTTATAGCCGAGAGGATGAGCGCCGAGACAAGACAGATGATACCGAGAATGGCGGTAGGCATTATTTTACTTTTCATTCTTAACACCTCCAAACGGGCGCTTAGCGCAAAGCTTCTCGATATAGGGTGAGAGAATATTCATAAGGAGTATAGCGAAGGATATTCCCTCGGGGTAGGAGCCGAAGAAGCGGATAAGCACGGTGATAAGGCCACAGCCGATAGCGAAAACTATCTTGCCGAGCAGGTTGAGCGGCGTGGTGGAATAGTCGGTAGCCATAAAGAAGGCTGCAAGCACGAGCGCACCGCCAAGCACGTGATATACGGCGAGGGTGAGGCTGCCGGTGATGAGCCAGGAAAGGACGAACACCGTGGCGATAAACGCTACGGGTACCTGCCACTTGATAACGCGTTTAACGATAAGATAGATGCCGCCGATAAGAAGGGCGAGAATGCAGCCCTCGCCGATAGCGCCGCCTCTCAGACCGAGGAACATATCAAGCATAGAGGGGATCTCGGTGGTGGGAACGCCGTTTTTGAGCGCCTCGAGGGGGGTCGCTCCTCCTACGAGGTCAACGTAAGAGCCGGTGAAGGGGTCACCGCCGAACTTTCCGCCGCCTATCGACATAAATGCGATGAGCAGGAATACACGGGAGGTGACTGCGGGGTTAGCAAAGTTGCAGCCGATGCCGCCGAAGAGACACTTTACGACGACTATCGCAAACACTGCGCCGACGGCGCACTGCCAAAGCTCCGCCGAGGTCGGCAGGCTGAGCGCAAGCAGCATACCCGTGACGGCTGCGGAGAGATCCGCAACGGTCTGCGACTTTTTAATGCAAAGATTGAAAATGAACTCCGCACCTACTGCGCATGCCACGGTTACGACGATCATGAGCAGTGCATACCAGCCGTGGAGGATCACGGCGGCGATAGCGGCGGGTGAGAGTGCGATAAGCACGTCTGCCATTATCATCTGTGTCGTAGTGGGATGCTTAAGATGTGGGGAGGTGGTGACTATGATCTGTTCGTTCATGCTTCCTCCTTACTTGCTTTCCTTCGCGCGGGCAAGCTCTGCGAGATGAGTCTTATACTCTCTGATCTCCATCTTGCCTATGCGGTGATTTTGTACGAGGGGACGGTTAGCGGGGCAGACGAAGGAGCAGCAGCCGCACTCCATGCAGAGCCCGAGCTTGTTCTCCTCAAGCCTCGTAACTCTCTCCTCCTTGCCCTCGAGCGTGAGCGCACGTGCAAAGGCAACGGGGTTGAGCGAAAGGGGACATGCCGCCACGCATCTTCCGCAGTGTATACAAGCGGTGACGGGGGGCTCTGTCGACTCCTTGACGTTGAGAATGGTAACGGCGTTGGTCGTCTTTGAGATGGGCTCGTCAAGCGAGCTTGCGCAGACGCCCATCATAGGTCCGCCGAAGATGATCTTGCCCGCGGGCTCCTTAAGCCCGCCTGCGCACTCAACGATGTGGCTGATGGACGTTCCGATCGGGACGATAAGATTCTTCGGTGAGGCGACGGCAGAGCCGTCAAAGGTCATGCACTTTTCGACGAGGGGCATACCCGTGTCGATATATTTTGCGATAAATGCCAGCGACGTAACGTTGATGACCATAACGCCGACGTCTGCGGGTAGCTTGCCCTCCGGCACCGTGCGCTTCGTGGTGTTATAGATCAGCACCTTCTCACCGCCCTGCGGATAAAGCGAGGGGAGTGCGGCGACGAAAACGTCCCCAGCATCCGAGAAGGTCTCCTTCATCTTGGCGATAGCCTCAGGCTTGTTGTCCTCGATGCCGAAGATATACGCCTTCACGGTGGGCATATACTGCTTAAGGATCTCGATGCCTCTTTTAACGCCTGCGGCGTTGTCTATCATAGTGCGCGTGTCGCTCGTGATGTAGGGCTCGCACTCCGCGCCGTTAAGCACGACGGTGTCGATGGCGCCCTTTTTGACGGCGTCCATCTTGACGGAGGTGGGGAAGCCTGCGCCGCCAAGGCCTACGAGGCCCGACTCTCTGACTGCCGCCACAAGACTCTCAAGGTCGTTGACCTCGGGTGCCTTGATATCCTCGTAAACCGACATCTCTCCGTCAGAGAGGATACGGATGGCGGGGACGTTCCTGCCGTCGGGGCGCAGATAATTCTCGATCTTCGAAACCTTGCCGGAGACGGATGCGTAGATGGGTGAGGAAACGTAGCCGGATGCCTCTGCTATCTTCTGACCGATCTTGACTGTATCTCCAACCTTGACTATGGGCGTTGCGGGGGCTCCGATATGCTGGCACATCGGGAGCAAGACCTCCTTGGGAGGCTCAATGCGTATGGGGGACATTTGCGCCGTGTTCTTACGATGCGGCACGTGAGTGTTTCCTAAGAAACCGAAACGAAACATACGTTTGTCCTTTCATATATATATTTCGGCGGAGCCGAATTTGTAAACTGCTTTGGTGCGACGCCTCAGTCCTCTATCTTGGGGAACCCGGGCGTCGTCGTGGGAGGAGCGCCGTTTGCGTTTACCCACATGGCTTCAACTCCGTCGAGCGACGTGATGAGCTTATAGCCGTCGTTGATATGCATGGAGAAGAGCGCCGTAGACAGAGCGTCCGCCAGCGCACTATCCTCGGTAACTACCGTGACCGAGTGAAAATATTTTGAGGGATAAAGCGTGTCTTTATCTATGATGTGATGATAATTTTTACCGTCGACGGTGAAATATCTTTCGTAGTCACCGGATGTGACGATGGAGGTGTTCTTCACGGATATGCGCATGACGTATGGGTCGTCCGAGGTCCTGTCGGGGTTGGTGATTCCTATGCGCCACTCCTCGCCGCCCTTCGAGCCGATAAGTCGGATGTTTCCGCCGATATTGAGGGCGTAGCCGTCGGCCTCGATCTCCTCGTCGGCAACAAGTGCCTCTGCGATACGCTCGGTGGCGTAGCCCTTGGCGATAGCGCCTACGTCGATTGAGGCATCACGGTCGGTGACGAACACCGTTCCCGCCGCCTCGTCGATAAGAATGGAACAGATGTCCGTATGCAGCGACGCCTCGATGAGCTCCTCGTCGGTGGGCAGAGTGTGGGTCCCGTCGCCGTTTCCCTCTCTTGCCTCGTGCCAGAGCTTTAAGACCGAGCCCATAGCGACGTTGACCTCACCTGAGGTCAGCTCGTAGACCTCCTTTGCGTAGAGGAGCAGGTCGATTATCCTGTCATCGACCTCGACGGGCATTATGCCTGCATATCTGTTTACGGTAGCGATGTTGTTTATACCCGAATACTCGTGATAGATATCGTATAGCGTGTGATACTCCGATAACAGGGTGTCCACCTTGTCGGCAACCCTGCGGAACTCCGCCTCCGTGTCCTCACGGTAGCAAATAACGCTTGACACCGTTCCAAAATATTCATAGTAGGTTTCTGACTTCGGCTGCGGGTTTATGTCGCAGGATGTAAACATAAGTAGGAGGAGAGATAGCAAAACTCCTGTGATAACGGCCTTTTTCATCTATTTCTCCTCGCTTTGTGTGTAATTGGTTTTATCATGTGACAGCACTTGTCGGTGCTTATCACTTTGCGCTGATAACGCTTCTCTCGTCGGCGAGATAGCCTCTCGAGAGTGCAACGCCTGATGCGACGGCGATATATCCTCCGTCAGCTCCGTCGTTGAGCGAAACGGTGTAGGTGAGTGCGATCACTACCTCGCTAAGAGACTTGAAGCTCTCAGCCTTCATAGCTTCTCCTACGGCGCCTGCAACAGCCTTGACGTAGTTGCCGACGTAGACGGTGCAGCCTGCCTTGATGTCAGCCTCGTTGCCGGTTACTTCTGCGAGAGTAGCGAGATCCTTTCCGATGAGCTTGCGCTCAAGGTGTGCGATCTGATCGTCCCACTCTGCAAGAGATGAGCCCCAGTCGCTGAGCATGCCGTAGCTGTCGCCCTGCTTCTTCTTGGAGTCGGTGACTCCCTTCGAAACGTCAAACTCGTCGATCCTGCAAAGCACGATCTTGTCCTCGCTGTCGAGGAGAACGAGCGCCGCTATCTGCCCCTTCTCGGTGTCGACCACGCCGAGGCCGAGTCTGTATTCCTTCTCGACGATGCCGCAGGATGCGAGCGCACAGAGCGCCGTCGCAAGGATGAGGAGGATAACGATAGCTCTAGTCATTGTCCTTTTCATATTATTGCTCCCTTGTGGTGTTTTTATTGTCTCCCGCCTGTTTATGTCCGGGATAATGTAAAGCTTGATCAAAGCAGCCTGATGCCCGCCGCCTCGCAGCCCTCTCTGGTCGCCTCGTCCCAGATGGAGCATTGAACCTCGCCGATGTGGGCAGAGCCCATCATAAGCATACAAAGCCTCGACTGTCCTATACCGCCGCCGACCGTCAGTGGCAGCTCGCCTGCAAGAAGCATCGAATGGAAGGGAAGCTTTGCCCTCTCCTCGCAGCCCCGCTGCTTAAGCTGTCTTGCCAGCGACTCCTCGTCAACTCTGATGCCCATAGAGGATATCTCAAGCGCGCGTCCGAGCGTGTGATCGTAAAAGAGGATATCTCCGTTAAGCTCCCAGTCGTCGTAGTCGGGCGCTCTGCCGTCGTGAGGCTTTCCGTCCGAGAGGGGGCCTCCGATCTGCATTATGAGAACGGTCTCGTGCTCCTTGACGATGGCGTCCTCCCTCTCCTTGGGTGTGAGGGTGGGATACATCCTCTCGAGCTCGGAGGAGGTTATAGCCAGCATCCTTCTCGAGAGCTTATGACCTATCGAGGGGAAATCGACTCTGAGCAGGTCCTGCGTGTCGCAGATAACGTCGACGATCCTCTGCGCTACGTCGGTAAGATAGTCGAGCGTGCGCTCCTCTCTCGTGATGACCTTCTCCCAGTCCCATTGGTCGACGTAGATCGAATGGATGTTGTCGACCTCCTCGTCACGCCTTATGGCGTTCATGTCTGTATAAAGGCCGTTTCCGACGTAGAAGCGATAGCGCTTGAGCGCCAGCCTCTTCCATTTGGCAAGCGAATGCACGACCTCCGCCGTCTCTCCGACGTCGGGGATGTCAAAGGAGACCGGTCTCTCAACTCCGTTGAGGTTATCGTTAAGGCCGGATGCGTCGGTGACGAACAAGGGAGCCGAAACTCTCTTGAGGTTCAGCGCCTTTGCCAGCCTTGCCTGGAAGGTGGATTTTATAAACGATATCGCCTTTTGCGTATCGTAAACGTCAAGAGGGGGAACGTACCCCTCGGGGATAAATAGCTTGCTCATAACTGTCCTTGGTGTGGTTTAACGTCCTTGCCGCCCTTTTGTTTTTGCGCTGATCACGCATCGGGCGGCGGACCGCATATCGTTTGCGCTGCCTGCTCACGTGGCGCAGGGCATATAGATCGGTTAGTTCGAGGTGCTGGTGGTGCGGAGCATAACGTCGTGGTAGCCGCCCTCTACTATACTCGTGGAGGAAACGACCGTGAGCTTCGCCTTTTCCTGAAGCTCAGGGATGGAGATCGCACCGCAGTTACACATAGTGGACTTCACCTTGTAGAGCGACTTCTCGACGTTGTCGTGTAAGGAGCCGGCATAGGTGACGTAGGAGTCAACGCCCTCCTCGAAGGAGAGCTTGGTCTTTCCGCCGAGGTCGTATCTCTGCCAGTTCTTGGCTCTGTTGGAGCCCTCGCCCCAGTACTCCTTAACGTACTGACCGTTGACCATGATCTTAGGTGTGGGCGACTCGTCAAATCTTGCAAAATATCTGCCGAGCATAAGGAAGTCGGCTCCCATAGCGAGGGCAAGCGTCATATGATAATCGTGGACGATGCCTCCGTCGGAGCAGATCGGGATGTAGATGCCCGTCTTCTTATAGTATTCGTCACGTGCGGCTGCAACCTCGATAACGGCGCTTGCCTGTCCGCGGCCGATGCCCTTGGTCTCTCTCGTGATGCAGATGGAGCCGCCTCCGATACCGATCTTGATAAAGTCGGCGCCCGCCTCGGCAAGGAACATAAAGCCCTCGCGGTCAACGACGTTTCCCGCACCTACCTTTACGGTGTCGCCGTACTTCTCGCGGATGAACTCAAGCGTCCTCTTCTGCCAGATGGTGTAGCCCTCGGAGGAGTCGATGCAGAGGACGTCTGCGCCCGCCTCGATAAGAGCGGGAACTCTCTCAGCGTAGTCACGGGTGTTGATGCCCGCTCCAACTACGTAGGACTTGTTCTTGTCGAGCAGCTCCTGGGGGTTCTCCTTATGCTGGGAGTAGTCCTTTCTGAAAACGAAATACTTAAGCCTGCCATCCTTATCTATGATGGGGAGGGAATTGAGCTTGTGATCCCAGATGATGTCGTTTGCTTCCTTGAGCGTGGTGCCCTCGGGAGCGGTAACGAGCTTTGCAAGAGGGGTCATAAAGCTCTCGACCTTCTCGTCGGTGGACATACGGCTGACACGGTAATCCCTGCCGGTGACGATGCCAAGCAGCTTGCCGTTTGCGGTTCCGTCGTCGGTAACAGCCATGGTGGAGTGACCGTTTTCCTCAACGAGATCGAGCACGTCCTTGAGCGTGGAGGAGGGAGTGAGGTTGGAATCGCTGACAACGAAGCCCGCCTTGTAGCCCTTGACCTTAGCAACCATAGCTGCCTGGCTCTCTATGCTCTGCGAGCCAAAGATAAAGGAAACGCCGCCCTCCTTCGCAAGAGCGATCGCAAGCGTGTCGTTAGAGACCGACTGCATTATCGCACTCGTCATAGGGATGTTCATTCTGATGGGGCACTCCTCCGTGTCGGGTCTGTACTTGACGAGAGGGGTAGCAAGCGAGACGTTCTGCGGTACGCATCTCTCGTCGGTGTAGCCGGGGATGAGAAGGTACTCGCTGAAGGTGCGAGAGGGCTCGTTGAGGTAGGTTGCCATGTTAATTCCTCCATATTTATAAAATAATAATTTTAATAATTTTAACACAAGGGCAGGTGCTTGTCAAGGACGTTGCGGTAAATGTGGCAAAGAAACGAAAAAGAAAAGGGAAAGCCGTAAAATTATACTGCTCTCCCTTAAATGTTTATTATACAAGGTGCAAAATCACGTTAAAAAAATATCAAGCCGATCAGTCGATATTGTACTTTCCGACGACCTTTACAGAGTTGATCTTAGGCTGAAGATCGAGGTTCTTGATCACCTCGCCGGTGACGTGCTCGAGCATATACTCTGCAATATCGTTTACGATCTCCATATCCTCGTCGTCGATGTAGCCGAAGCCTGCGTAAAGTCCGTCAAGCGAGTTTCTCGCATCTCCGATAGTGATGAAGAACTGAGAGGATGCGGAGTTCATATCGTTTGATCTCGCCATTGAGATGACGCCCGCTACGTGCTTGATGGCGTTGCCGTCGTAGCCGTTCTTTGAAAATTCGCCGTAGATCTGCTCGTCGCTTCCGCCGCCGCCCGTTCCGGTGGGGTCGCCGCCCTGGATGACGAAGCCCTTTGCCGCACGGTGGAAGCCTACGCCCTCGTAGAAGCCGCTCTCAGCGAGCTTGATGAAGTTCTTGACGGTGATAGGGGCGCTTCTTGCGTCGAGTCTCGCCGTGATGGAGCCGAAGTCCTTGACGTCGATCTCAACGACGTAAACGTCATACTGCATGTTTGCAAGCACTATCGCAACGATGCCTCCGATGAGGGCGCAAAGCGCAACAGCTGCCGCAACGATGATGACGATGAGTTTTGTTTTCTTGTCCATAATTTATAGCCTTTCGTGTCTGTAATTGTAAACTAATGTTATTAAAATCCTACTTAAACGCACTTTGCGATGAACATTTCAATCGCTGTGTAGCCCATAACTCCGCCAAACTTCATGCCCACGTCAACACGGGACAGCTCCTCTAAAATCGCCTTCGGAGCCCCGGGCTTGAAGAGCCTTGACGAGCGGATATACGACTTGACCTTGTAGGGGTGGATGCCCGTGATCTTCTCCATTGACGCCTGGTCCTGACCCTCGTCCTTCAAGAGGGTTATTGCCGTAAGCTCGGAGTAGGTCTTGGCTATCATACCGAGGATGACCTGTGGGTCGAGCCTCTCGGTCTTAAGCTCCTCGAGAGCGAGATACGCCGCCCGCTTGTTCTTCTCTAAGAGGGCGTTTGTCAGAGCGAAGGAATCGCATTCTGTGGTAGACGAGCATATCGAGCTTACGTCCTCTGCCGTCAGGCTGCTTCTGGCGTTTGCCTTTAGGTAATAAACGAGCTTCGTTATTTCGTTATTAAGCACGTCCATCGAGTGACCGGAGCGGAAGAGGAGGGCGCCAAGAGCCTCGGCGCTGACGGCTATGCCGTCGTGGTCGAAGTGCCTCTTCATCCAGGAGAGCAGCGCAGAGTCCGTCGAGGCGGGGAAATTAAGGATATTGATCTCCTTTTCCAGCCTGCGGCGAAGCTTGCTCGGCTTCTTGTCGGTGCCGAGGTCTATCTCGCCGTCTGCCACGATGATGGCAAGGGCGGTGTAGTCGTAGTCGGGCAGAGCGACGAGGATATCCTCAAGGGCACAGAGGTCGCTCTCCTTCATTTTGTTGAAGCTTGGAAATCTCCACTCTATCAGCTTGTAGTCGGCAAAGACGGGCGGAGCCTTTACCGCATCGAGGATGGAGGCTAAGCTCACGTCCTGCCCGTCGTAGACCGAATGGTTAAAGGGCGCAAACGCCTCGTCGGTAACGATCGCACGTCTGAGCAAGGAGAGGTAATGCCGCTTTAAATAATCCTCCTCACCCGTGAAGAGAAAGGCGCCGCCGAGCCTGCCGGACTTTAGTAGCTCCTTGAATTCCTTTTCCTGCATATCAAGCCTCTGCCCTCGGCACTGCCAGTATGGTCATACGGACGGATTTCTCCTGGCCGCCGATGTTCATAGAATATAGTAGGGATAGACTTCCGCCTCTGTTTGTCATAGCCTGCCTTATCCTGCGGCATCTCACCGTCGCATCAAAGGAATAGGGCGGAACCGAATAGACCGTGCTGACGGTCTTTCCTTCGGAAAGGGTAACGTCAAAAACGACGTCTCCCCGTCTTTTTATCGTCACAGCCTCGCCCTCGATAAGGAGGTCGCAGCTGACTCTCGTGCCCTCTCCGATCTCGACGTAGGATAGCGTCAGAGCGCCCTCCTCAGCCTTGATAAAGCCGTCGGAGCAGACGTCACTGACCTCGGGCTCGCCCTCTGGCAGCCCCGACTGATCGAGATTGTCTATGACCGAATGGACTTCAATTTTGCATTCGTAGATATATGCCACGTCTTTTCCTCCCCGGAAGCAAAACGGCTGTCAGGAGTGACAGCCGTATGATGTCGTTATTAGAACTGCGTTCTCTTCTTTGCGTTGTGCTTGCTGAGCGGATTGATATATTCGCGCCAGTTAAGGCTGCCCGACTCAAGAGCCATAACGAGAGCCTCGGCAGTTGCAATATTCGTAGCGAGCGGAATGTTGTGAACGTCGCAAAGGCGGATCAGCCCGCGCTCGGTCTCGGATTCCTCTCTATATGCGTCGGTGCCCCTGAAATAGAACAGGAGGTCGATCTCATTGTATGAGAGCTTCGATGCGATCTGCTCGATGCCTCCCATGCTTCCCGTCAGAAAGGTCTCGATCTCAAGCCCGGAGGCCTCGCTGACGTAGCTGCCGGTAGACAGAGTTGCAAACAGACGGTGCTCTTTAAGTATGCCTGCATATGCGATACAGAACTGAGCCATTAACTCTTTTTTGTTATCTTCAGCAATGAGTGCTATGTCCATAAAAAACCTCCCTCAAATGATAATGTCAGACGGTGGGATCCGCCGCTCTGGCCGCTTCTCCCCGAAAAGTATCTATTAGAGCAAATTATATCAAATCAGGGAGAATTTGTCAATGATTTACACGTGATATTTTTCACGCGTGAGGAAATTTTATGCAAAGTCTTGAAAAAACAGATAGCAATTTTCGATATTTTGTACTAAAAAATCTTCGATTTTCGTTGCAATTCGTCGGTGGATGGTGTATAATAGTTGAGATAGATTTCGGCGCGGGCGACTTTTGCGTCCGTCGGGGTCGAATGAGGTTTGGCGAGGTGTACTATGAAAAAGTTTAAGAAGATCGGTATTTTGACGTCGGGAGGAGACGCTCCCGGAATGAATGCGGCTATCCGTGCTGTCGTTCGTACGGCTCTTGCACTCGACGTTGAGGTTATGGGTATATACAGAGGCTATTCGGGTCTTATCGACGGCGACATCAAAAAGCTCGAGATCCGTGACGTTTCAAACATCATCAACAAGGGCGGAACGATGCTCTATTCCGACAGATGCCCCGAGTTCAAGACTCCCGAGGGCATGGCTAAGGCTGTTGAGACCTGCCATAAGTTCGGCATCGACGGCATTATCGCCATCGGAGGAGACGGAACCTTCAGAGGTGCCACCGACCTTACCGCTCACGGCATCCCCTGCATCGGCATCCCCGGCACGATAGACAACGATATCTCATCTACTGATAATTCCATAGGCTTCGACACCTCTATGAACACCGTCGTAGAGCTTGTCGATAAGCTCCGTGACACCTGCGAGTCTCACGCAAGATGCAACGTCGTTGAGGTCATGGGCAGAGGCGCGGGAGATATTGCGCTCAGCGCAGGCATCGCATCGGGTGCGACTGCCGTTTGCATCCCCGAGTTCCCCGTTGATCACGAGTACGTTATCCAGCAGATCGAGATCGGCAAGAAGCTCGGCAAGCGCAATTTCATCGTTCTCGTTTCCGAGGGCGTTGGCTCGGATTACGGCCCCGAGCTGACCAAGAAGATCCAGGAGAGGACCGGCGTTGAGACCAAGTTTGCACGTCTTGCACACGTTGTAAGAGGCGGAAACCCCACCCTTCGCGACAGAGTGCTTGCTTCCACGATGGGCGTTATCGCAGTTGAGCAGCTCCTCAAGGGCAAGTCCAACATCGTTATGTGCGACAGAAACGGCGTTATCGTTCCCTGCGATATCAGATACGCTCTTATGGTCGACAGAATGTATAAGTGCAAGCTCAAGGATGGCGACCTCGACGAGTTCAGCGCTGAGGAGATCGCAAATATGGAGCGCGACGTGCGCCGCCGCAGAGAGTCTATGGCAAGGCTTTACGGCATCTCCAAGACCATCAACCTTTAATTTGAATTGTATATGAGCCTCCCGAGACCCTCGGGTGCTTAGCTGAAAAGCGGATCAGCCTCTTTCCGAGGCCGATCCGCTTCGCTTTTTATATTCGGTTAAACGGCACCGCGCCTCGTCTTACATAAAGCCCAGAATAGCCTGGGAGGCGATGAACGCCGCATAGATGCAGAGAAGAGAGATACCCTGCCATCTTGAGAGCTTGCCCTTCATGATGGTGGGGATAGTCATGATGCCCATAACGATGAACACGAGAGGGATGTCGATGATGAGCGATGCGGGGATGCCGCCGATCGTAAGGCCGGAGGGCAGGTCGAATGGAGCGATAGTGATCGCCGTACCCGAAACGAGCACGAGGTTGAAGATGTTTGCGCCGATGATGTTTCCGAGTGAGAGCGAGCCGTGACCCTTCATAAGAGAGGTGATGGCTGTAACCAGCTCGGGCAGGGACGTACCGAGCGCAACGATGGTGACGCCGACTACGACGGGATCCATATTAAGGTAGTTGATAGCCACCGACTCTGCGTTGGTCGCAAGGAGGCTCGCGCCGATGGCGATGGTTGCCGCGCCTACGATGAGCATAACGACGTCCATAACGAAGTTAGACTTTTCCTTGGGCTCCTCCTCGGCGGGAAGCTCCTCGGGGATCTCAAGCTTTTCCTCAGCCCCGTTGCCCTTCTTCATATTGAGGACGTTGATGACCATATAAGCTACGAAGCAGAGGAGAAGGAGGATGCCCGCCCATCTCTCGAAGCCTTGACCTATGTATGCGTTGAGCGCATAGAATACTGCGACGGTAAAGAATGCCGAAACCGGGAAAATGAGGGTGGACTTATCGACCTTACCGGGCTTGATGGCGATGGTGAGTGCGGCGATAAGCGAGGTGTTGCAGATGATGGAGCCGATGGCGTTTCCGTATGCGATGCCGCCCGAGCCGCCAACTGCGGCAAACACTGAGGTGAGGACCTCGGGGAGGGTCGTACCGATAGCAACGACGGTAGCACCGATGAGCAATTCGGGGAGGCCGAACTTCTTTGCTATGCCAACGGAGGCGTCAACGAACCAGTCACCGCCCTTGATGAGCAGGATGAAGCCGAATATCATTAAAAAGATCTCGGTAGGAATGGGGAAGGCATTGAAGAGCAGGAATTCTCCAAGCTTAGGAATGCTTGTTTCGAGCAGCATACTAACTATCTCCTTAAGATTTGATAAATATTAATCGCTCGGTTATTTTAACATATAGTTCGCAATATGTCAATGACTTAGATCTTGCTTTTTGTGGCATAAAGAGGAAAAAGCTCGAATCCTGCTACGCCACGGGAGAGGGAGGGGTGGTGAGACTTAGATGATCCGGCATCATTTACGGCTGATTGAGAGCGAATGATATGTGATTGGGGTAAGACAAACCGAAGAGCCGAAGAGGACGATGATACGCACTCTTTCGGCTCTTAAATATAAATAATTATTTGCAAAATATGGGTTTATGCTTGATGGTTTAGCCCAACTTGCCAAGCGTGTCAAGGCAGTACGCTGCAAACTCCTCGCTCGTTGCGCCCGTATCTCTACCGGTGATAACGAGCTTCTTTTCTTCGAGTGTGCATATATCGAGCGCTCTTGCGAGCTTATCCGCACGGTCCTGATAGCCTATGTGCGAGAGGAGCATAACTGCGGCGCGGAGCATCGAGCAGGGATCTGCGTACTTTGCTCTGCCCTCGTTTACCATTCTCGGCGCCGAGCCGTGGATGGCCTCGAACATAGCGTATTTCTTGCCGATGTTTGCGCAGCCTGCGGTGCCGACTCCGCCCTGGAATTCAGCCGCCTCGTCGGAGATGATGTCACCGTAGAGGTTGGGCAGAAGCAGGATCTGGAAGTCGCGGCGGCGCTTTTCGTCAACCAGCTTTGCCGTCATTATGTCTGCGTACCATTCGTCGGTGGTTATCTCGGGGTATCTCTCTGCCACTTTGTGGCAGTCCTCGAGGAAGTTGCCGTCGGTGGTCTTGATGACGTTTGCCTTGGTTACGAGCGAAACACGGGTCTTGCCGTTCTTTCTAGCGTAGTCGTAGGCGATCTCGGCAATCCTCGTCGAGCCCTGCTTCGTAGTGATGGTAAAGTCAACGGCGATATCCTCGGTGAAGTCAAAGCCCTTGGAGCCTACGGCGTATGCGCCCTCGGTGTTCTCTCTGAAAATGCACCAGTCTATCCCCTGCTCGGGAACTCTGACGGGGCGTATGTTTGCAAAAAGGTCAAGCTCTCGCCTCATAGCGACGTTTGCCGACTCGATGTTGGGGAGCCCGGAGCCTTTCTGCGGCGTGGTGGTCGGTCCTTTTAAGATTACGTGGCAGCTCTTAAGCTCTGCGAGGACGTCGTCGGGTATGGCCTTTCCGTGTGCTATCCTGTTTTCAAGAGTGAGGCCCTCAATGTCGATAAACTCGACACGCCCCTCGTCTATTTTGTCCTTGAGGATATATTCAAGCACGGTTTTTGCCGCTTTGGTGATGGTGGGGCCAATGCCGTCGCCGGGGCAAACACCTATGCGAAGCTTATCAAGTGCGCCGTAGTCGGTAAAATCACCCTGCGACTTCATATCCTCAACGCGGGCGAGCTGCTCCTCGAGGATCCTCTTGAATTTTTCAAGAGCTGTATCAATTTGCTTTGCGTTCATTTTTCTTTTCCTTAATTAATAAAAATTTACGGTTTGGATCAGCGCTCCGTCGGCGCTTTTAGTTGTCCTGCTCTTTTGTGTAGTTGAGCGTTCCGCCCGCCAGAAGTATCTTGCGCTGGCGCTCGGTGAAGCTGAGGGCAAGCTCGGCTCTCGTGCCGTTCGTCTTATCGACAAGATAAGCCTTATCGCCGGAGCGGATTGCCTCCTTGAAGCCCTCGACGTAGATTTCATCGCCCTCGTTTAGGCTATCGTAATCCGCCTCGTTGACGAGCGTCATCGGCACTATACCGAAGTTGATAAGGTTTGCAACGTGTATGCGGGCGAAGCTCTTTGCGATAACCGCCCTGATGCCGAGATACTGCGGAACGAGCGCCGCGTGCTCTCTTGACGAGCCCTGGCCGTAGTTGGAGCCGCCGAGGATGACACCGCCTCCCTTCGCCCTCGCCCTCTCGGGGAAGTCGGGGTCGCAAACGGTGAAGCAGAATTCCGACAGCTTCGGGACGTTCGAGCGATAGGGAAGGATCTTTGCGCCTGCGGGCATGATGTGGTCGGTCGTGATATTGTCGCCAACCTTGAGGATGAGCTCTGCCGAGAGATCCTCCGCAGGTGCCGCTCCCTTGGGGATAGACTTGATATTGGGTCCCTTCTCGACCGTAACGCTCTCGCTCTCCTCGGGGGATGCGGGCATATCTATCATATTGTCCGAGATCCTGAACGCCTCGGGCATTGTGATGCGGACGGGCTCGGAGATCGTGGTCGGGTCAACGAGCACGCCGGCGATAGCCGATGCCGCCGCAACCTCGGGTGATACGAGGTAGACCTGTGCGTCCTTCGTGCCCGAGCGGGCAAGGAAATTACGGTTGAAGGTCCTGAGGCTTATACCTCCTGACTTAGGCGAGAAGCCCATACCTATGCAGGGGCCGCACGCACATTCGAGAACTCTCGCACCCGCCGCAATGATATCCGCAAGCGCACCGCACTCGGCAAGCATATTCAGCACCTGCTTTGAGCCGGGCGAGATGGAAAGGGAAACGTCGGGGTGTACGGTCTTGCCCTTAAGCATAGCGGCGACGGTCAGCATATCCCTGAGCGAGGAATTCGTGCAGGAGCCGATGCAGACCTGATCTATCTTCATACCCGCAAGCTCTCCGACGGGCTTGACGTTGTCGGGGCTGTGAGGGCATGCTGCAAGGGGCGAGAGGGTGGAGAGATCGATTTCGATATATTCGTCGTAGACTGCGTCCTCGTCCGCCGACAAAGGCTTGTAGACCTCGGCTCTGCCCTCCGCTCTGAGGAATGCCTCGGTCGTGGCGTCGGATGGGAATATCGAGGTGGTTGCGCCAAGCTCGGCGCCCATGTTGGTTATCGTGGCTCTCTCGGGCACGCTCAGCGTGGCAACGCCCTCGCCGCCGTATTCTACGATAGCGCCGACGCCACCCTTGACGCCTATTCTTCTGAGAACCTCGAGGATAACGTCCTTTGCGGCAACGTAGGGGCGCAGCGCACCCTTCAGCTCAACTCTTATCATTCTCGGCATGCTGATGTAATAAGCACCGCCGCCCATAGCTACCGCTACGTCAAGTCCGCCTGCTCCGAAGGCAAGCATTCCGATGCCGCCTGCCGTGGGGGTGTGGCTGTCCGAGCCGATCAGCGTGCCGCCCGGCCTAGCAAATCTCTCGAGATGCACCTGGTGGCAGATGCCGTTTCCCGGACGGGAGAAGCGGATGCCGTGGCGCTTTGCCACGGTCTGTATGTATCTATGGTCGTCTGCGTTTTCAAAGCCGGCCTGCAGAGTGTTGTGATCTATATAAGCGACCGACAGCTCGGTCCTTACTCTCGGGATCTCCATAGCCTCAAACTGGAGGTATGCCATCGTTCCCGTCGCATCCTGCGTGAGTGTCTGATCTATACGCAGAGCTATCTCCGACCCGACGGTCATATCGCCCGAGATGAGATGCTCTTTTATGATTTTTTGTGCTATTGTGTAAGCCATTGTTTGCATTACTCCTTGTTTTGCATTGCCTTTACCATGTTTTCCATGGCGTGCTCGACGTGAATTCTCGTCAGCTTGTCGGCCTTATCCGAGTCGGAGGAGAGGATGGCGTCGAGTATGGCTCTATGCTCGTGTACGGTCTTTTCCAGCCTGCCGGGCACGGTGAGCGAGAGCTTTCTGTACGCCTTGATGTTTCTGTGCAGCTCGGAGAGGATCTTCGAGAGCATCCTGTTTCCCGATGCTCGGTAGATGATGTTGTGAAACTCCGAGTCAAGCTCCTTGAGCCTCTCTGTGTCGCCCTTAGCCATATAGTATTCGGATAGCTCTACCGAGTCGACGAGCTGCTTCTTTTCCTCGACGCTCATCCTCTCGGTTGCCATCGAGGAGGCGAGGCCCTCGAGCCTTATCCTTATCTTATAGGTGTCGATGAGGTCGTCGACCGTAACGCCTACGACGACGGCACCCCTGTTCGGCGCGATCTCGACGAGGCCCTCCTCCGCCAGCCTGTGCAGAGCCGCTCTGACCGGCGTCCTCGAAACCTGCAGGCGTGAGGAGACCGACATCTCGGTCAGCGCCGAGCCTCTCTTGTACATACCTGCGAGGATCTCCTCCTCGAGCTTCTGGTATACCTCCTCCTCGCGGGATTTGGTCTTTTCATTGATTATCATTTTTCACCTCACGAAAGTGCTTCGATTATAGCGACAAGCTCGTCGTCGGAAACCATCGTGGTCCTGCCGTCCTCGTAGAGCTTATCCACCGCCGCCTTTACCTTGATAACAAGCTCGTCGTGCTTGGTCACCTCGCGGAAATCAGGCAGGTTGTAGTGTCTGTTGATCCAGTATGCTATTCCTGCCGTGCCCGAGGTGTTGGAGATGGCGACCTCTGCGGGGCGGTTGAGTATCGACTCGGTGTCGAAGATGTTGTATATCTCGGCGTCCTTCATCAGTCCGTCTGCGTGAACGCCTGCACGGGTCACGTTAAAGTTGTCGCCGACGAAGGGCGTCATGGGAGGGATATCGTATTTTAATTCGTTCTTGAAATAATCTCTGATCTCGGTGATAACGGTGGGATCCATACCGTCAAAGTCGCCGGTTATGGAGGCGTACTCTATCACCATCGCCTCAAGCGGAACGTTTCCCGTTCTTTCGCCTATGCCGAGCAGCGAGCAGTTGACGCTCGAGCAGCCGTAAAGCCAGGCGGTCGTAGCATTTACTACACCCTTGTAAAAGTCGTTATGGCCGTGCCACTCAAGCATCGAGGAGGGGACGTCGGCGTAGTGGTTAAGACCGTAGACGATGCCGGGTACGCTCCTCGGCAGAGCGACTCCGGGGAAGGGAACTCCGTAGCCCATCGTATCGCACATTCTGATCTTTACCGGGATGCCCGACTCTCTTGAGAGGTCGGAAAGTGCGTTGACGAAGGGGACGACGAAGCCGTAAAAGTCCGCACGGGTTATGTCCTCGAGGTGACATCTCGGCTTGATGCCTGCATCTATGACGGATTTTACTACGCTTAGATAATGCTCGAGCGCCTGACCTCTCGTCATTCCGAGCTTCTTGAAGATGTGGTAGTCCGAGCAGGAAACGAGGATGCCCGTCTCCTTGATGCCAAGGCTCTTGACGAGGTCGAAGTCCTCCTTCTTAGCCCTGATCCAGGTCGTAACCTCGGGGAAGTCGTAGCCGAGAGCCATACATCTCTCGACCGCCTCCTTGTCCTTCTTGGTATAGACGAAGAACTCGCTCTGCCTGACGATGCCCTTTTCTCCGCCGAGCTTGTGGAGCATTTTGTAGATATCAACTATCTGGGATGCGGTGTAGGGCGCTCTTGACTGCTGCCCGTCACGGAAGGTCGTGTCGGTGATCCAGATCTCGGCGGGCATGTTCGGAGGCACGTGGCGGTGGTTGAACGCTATCTTCGGTATCTCCGTATAAGGGTAGATCTCTCTATACAGGTTAGGATCGGGGATATCCTGCAGAGAGTATCTGTACTGATGCTGCTCGAGGAGGTTTGTGGTTTTGCTTTTAACGATCATTTTGGGATCTCCTTTTCGTAAGGGGCTTAGGAAATATACAGCATAACTACCATATATTGTATGCTTGTATACAATTTGCTTTTTTCAAATTATAATATATGCGAGGGCGTATGTCAATAGGATTTAATAATGTTTTATAAAAAAACATGATCCGGAGTGGTCACCGTGAGGCGGCGTTTTTTTGAGTGGGGGTGTCTTTCGGCGCTTCGGCTCTGCGTTTTGGCGACGGTACACTCTGCGCCGCTTACGCTCTGCGGCACGGAAATGATACTCTGCACACCTTCTGCCTTTCGTTTTCGTAAACGATACGCTCTGTGTCGCCTACGCTTTGTGTTTTTTGCGACGGTACACTCTGCGCTGCTTCCGCTCTGCGGCACGGAATACGCCACTTGACAAGTGTAGCCGTGTATGGTAGAATTTACTCAGGTCGGCGTGCATTCGCCGAAGTACATATTTTGGAGGACGTTATGACGTTTGAAGAATGGACCGGCGGTGCGTCGGAGCAGGAGGTTAAAGCCCTCACAAAGCATACTAAAAAGCGCTATTTAATGTGGCTTCTCATCAGCCTCATTCCCGTGATCGGACAGGTCACCGTTGGATGTGCGCTCTTCTGCTACAACAATTACGCAGTACTTAAGTCGCGCGGCAGGAGCGGCGGAAACAGCATATGGAGATTTGTCCTTATGCTTTGGGGCTTCTTCATCCTCCCCATCATCGTTGTTCAGCTTTGCGCACGTATAGAGTCGCTTGGCAACAAGGTTCTCGGCTGGTAAGCACAGGGAGCTTTTTGCTACGTCAACGGGTCGCCCCGCTCGCTTTATCCGAGAGGGGGCGACCCTCTCTTTTTTGTCGCTCTTTTCCATCGGGCACAGGTGGTATATATCGATTAAAGAAAAAATAGCAAAAATTTCTATTATTCTTAATACTATTGCAATAAAACCGTGGTATACTAAAATAAAGATCAGTAGATATTTTTTACATCACGGAGGATAAAAATATGAAGAAAAAAGGCATATCGCTGAGGATCCTTGCGCTTGCTTGCGCACTGATCGTGACCGCTCTTTCCATGACGTCGTGTATGCTTTTGCTCCCTGAGGAGGATTATATGACCGAGGAGGAGGTCAAGGCTCTTATCTCGGGCACCATGAGCGGCGACACCACCATCGGCAACGTCAACGAATATGAGATAACGATCGAGAATAACGGCTCGGCAAATCTCTCTGCGGCGACCAAGGGCGTCCTGAGCACCGTAAGCATAGCCGCTCAGTTTACCATCTCCTACGGCTATGGCGGAACCTCTAACGCAACCTCGTCGGGCGCAGGCGTTATCTATCAGCTTGATAAGGAAAAGGGCGACGCCTACATCATCACCAACTATCACGTCGTCTATGACGTCGATTCAAAAACCTCAAACAAGATCAGCAACAACATAAACGTATATCTCTACGGCCAGGAGTCGTCGGCTTACGCCATCCCGGCGACCTACGTGGGCGGCGCTATGAGTCAGGATCTTGCGATCCTCAAGGTCACGGGCAGTAGGGTGCTTGCGGAGTCCAACGCCTGTGCGGTCAGCTTTGCAGATCCCGACGACATTTCCATTCTTGACACGGCGATAGCGATCGGAAATCCTGCGGCAGACGGCATCAGCGCAACTGTCGGCTACGTCAACGTCGACAGTGAGTACGTCAGTATAACTGCGGCGGACGGCAGAAGCAACATAACCCTGCGCCTCCTCCGCATCGACACGGCTGTAAACTCCGGCAACTCGGGCGGCGGCCTCTTTAACGACAGGGGCGAGCTTATCGGTATAGTAAACGCCAAGATAACCTCCTCGTCTATCGATAATATAGCATATGCTATCCCCTCGGGTGTGGTAAGCGGCGTTGCTGAAAACATCATCCGCTACTGCGCTTCGACCGAGCTTGAAAACCCCTATAAGTATTCGCTCGGCATAACGATGAACAACAGCGAGCTTTACACCGAGTACGATGAGGAAACCGGCAAGATCCACAAGCGTGAGGTCGTCAAGGTGGACAGCATAGAGGCGGGCAGCCTCGCCTCCTCCCTCTTTGAAAAGGGCGACGTCATCTCGGCTATCACCGTTGACGGCGAGAGGTATGAGATCCACAGAATGTATCAGGTCGTCGACTGTATGCTCTCCGTGTTCGAGGACTCCGAGCTTTCCTTCGATATACTGAGAGGCGGCGAGAAAATGACAATAAGTGTTGACATAAGCGGTATCGAACCTAAGAAGGTCGTCTGATCTTTGCCGCTTTCGCCGAGCATTAAGGCTTGGGATAATTGAGAGCCTTGCCTCTCATCCCGCTTCGGTAAGACACGAATAAAAATAGAAAAAACCTATGGTTGCATAGCCCTTGTGGGTGGCTTCCATAGGTTTTTCTTTTTGAATATAAAGCCCCTTTTATTGCACCTATGCGGGGCTGCCGATGCTCTTGGCTTTTTGTCTTGACAAGAGCCGTCGGGAGTGGGATCATCGGTAAAATGGTGGTCGTGTCAGCGCTCGTGTGGCGGGCGCATAACGCTTACGCATCTGCCTAGCTGAAGGGAGTAGACCTCGACGGTAGCGGGTCTTTTGCCCATCATCAGCTCTATCGCCTCGGCGTAGTAGGATAGCTGGAGAGAGTGGGAGTCGTAGAGCCTCTTCTCGGCGAGCGACTGATCTCTCAGCTCGTGGCGCATCAGTCGGTCTGTCTTATAGTCGACGAGGTGTAATTCGCCACTATCGTCCTCAATAAGACAGTCGATAACTCCTTGGACAAGCACGTTCGTACCCTTAAGCTTTTCCTTAATCTCGGGCAGGGATGTAAACATAGAGGCGGGCAGAGCGGCGTTGAAGCGAAGCTCTCGCCAGATGCGCTTGGCGCCAAGCATGGCTTCGAAAAGCTCGGAGCGGCAAAAGGCGTCGACCTCCTTAAGTCTGACCCTTGTACAATCCTCCTCGGAGAGATATTTTCCTGCCTTTAGCCTTGAAAGCTCTGCCTCGGCTCCGTTTTTCTTAAGGTTATCGAGGTCGCAGAACTGGAAGAAGAGATGCGTTGCGATGCCTCGCCTTGCACTCTCGGTCTCGTCGCTTCCGGTGGCAAACCTCGGCAGCTTTCCCATTTTGGTGATCCTGTCGCCGTCGGCTTCGTTGGCGGTGGTGTCGGGCATCAGCTCGTCAGCCTCAAAGATGAATTCCTCCGCAGTGCCGTAATCGGCAAGGACCTCGCTTATCTCCTCGGCTTCGGGAATGCCGAACACTATCTCGGCGCCGCCGTCCTTGAAGCTGATCTGTGCCTCGTCCTTTGCATCGGGGTCAAGTATCTCCGGGTAGAGTCTCGAGACGGATAGCTTTTTCGGCAGGCGTTCAAGATGCTTATACGGGTATTCGTAGGAGAAGCGGCGTGCAAGAAGCTTACCGATGGGCTCCTCGCCGGTCTCTTCTGCTTCCTTATCCTCGGTGATGCCGTGAGTTATGGCGTAGGTCTTAGGGAAGAGCATTCCGTCCGGCAGAGTGTCGGGCAGGTCAAAGTCCTCCTCGCCCTCGCATTCAGCCTCGGTTGGGTAAAGCTTGCTCTTCAGCTCCTCGCTCATCGAGGGTAGAAATTCGTAGGGCTCAAGGAAGCTCGTCCCCGACGAGAAGGTTATCATATCGGTGTAGCTCGACATAGAATAGGCGATATGGGTGGACAGGCTCTCGTGAGCCGATAGGATCTTATCTCTGTACGCATCAAATCCGCTCCTCGCCTTTCCGACGACGTAGAGCTGCTCTCTTGCTCTCGTCAGGATAACGTAGAGAACGCGCGCCTCCTCCTCTATCCTTCGGCATAGCTTGTAGTCGAGGAGGATCTCCTTCGTGGGGTTGGAAACGAGTGAAAGCCCGGACGGAGTTCTCAGACTTAAGGATATTCCGAAGCCTATATCGTAAACTAATCTTTGCATTGAGTCGGTTTTGCGCTTCATAGGCTGCTGACTTTCGACAAAGAATACGATGGGGAACTCAAGCCCCTTTGAGGCGTGGGCGGTTATGATCTTGACCTCGTCGGTGCCGAGGATGGCGTCACGCTTATCAAACTCGGTTTTTCTGCCTACGATGCTCTTGATATAGTTTAAGAAGTTGTATAGGCCTCGGTAGGAGGAGCTCTCAAAGCTCCGTGAATATTCGTAGAAGCGAATAAGCTCTCCCTTGCCTCCTCGTCTCGCTGCCAGAGCAATTAGACCCGTGTCGTGTAAAATGCGGTTTATCAGCGCATCGACGGGCATACCCTCTGCCGCCGTTCTGTATTTATCGAGGAAGTCTAACATCCGCCGTGCCTTTTTGTCGTCGGGTGCGGCGGTGGCGTGAGCCAGTAGGTTGTCGTATAGGGTGCTCTGTTCGTACGAGGCTATTCTGACCATATCGTCGGCAGTAAAACCGAACACGGGTGAGCACATAGCCGCAGCAAGATAGATGTCGCGGCGGGGATTGTCTATTGCGTGGAGTATACTTAAAAGGAGCAGAACGTCGGGATTTAAGAAGAAGCTCACCGAGTCGCTGAGCGCAACGGGGATGCCTAACCTCTCGAGGGCGGCGGCGTATTTTTTGTCCTTGCCGCGAGCGTTTCTCATTATGATGGCTATATCGCCGGGGCGTACGGGCTTTCCGTTATCGAGCCTGCCGGTTTTAAGCAGCTCTGCGATCTTTTCCGCAACGACCGCCGGCATCAGCTCGTCGCCCTCATCCTCGTCCTCCTCGGCTCCGCTCTTATCCGTACGGTATGGGAGGAGGCAAAGCTCGGGCTTTTTGTATTCCGGCTCACCGCCGTCGTGCTTTTTGCTGTATATCAGCCTGTCCTCGGGCACGAAGCCGATGCTCTCCTTGAGGGTGCCGAAGAGGTTGTCAAAGATCTCGTTAGTAAAATCGATAACGCCCTTATCGCATCTGAAGTTCTCGGACATAAAAATGGTCGAATCGGTGCCTGCCGAGCTTTTTTCAATGGGGCAGAACTCGGTCTTCATCTTTGCGAAGATCCCCGGCTCGGCGCCTCTGAAGGCGTAGATGCTTTGCTTAATATCGCCGACCATAAATCTGTTATCTTCGTTGCTGATAGCCTCAAAGATCATATGCTGTAAGGCGTTGACGTCCTGATATTCGTCTATATAAACAGCACGGTATTTTGCAGCCTCGGAGAGCGCGACGTCGGTCCTCTCGCCGTCCTGCCACAGGCATTCGTAGGTGTATCTCGTAACGTCGGAGTATTCAAGCGCCGCAAGCCTCTGCTTTTCGGCTTGGAAAATCGAATGGAAGTGCTCGCAAAGCCTGACCAACACAGAAAGCACCGAATAGAGCCCGCTATAAGAGGAGAGCCACTCCTCGGGAGAATATTCAAGAAATTTCTTCCTCACAGACGCCATATCATCCTTCAGCGCCTTGCGCATTGGGGTGGTGTATCTCATATGAGGAGCGCTCGAGACGTTTGGCGTGGAGGGGTGAACTCTTGCGAGCATTATGCCTCTTGCCTCCACGTAGGTCTCTGCGGCAAGGAGGGAGGCAAGAAATCTGCTATCCCCCTCGAGAACGTCTATCTTCTTCGCAAGTGAGGGCGAGCCGTCTGCAAGATGATCCCTGATGGCCTCGTCTATCAGCACCTTATGATGTGCCGCCGCTCTCTTTACGGCATTCATCGCATATGCTCCGAGCCTCGTCTTTTCAACCGAAACGAAGCTCCCCGGATCGTATTCCGAGACGAGAGTGCGAAGTCTGCCGACGCCGTCAACCAGATCCTTCGTCGAGTCGTAGAACATTCTAACGATTGCACTAAGGTCACGCTCGGTGCGTGTGTCGGTCAGACAGTCAGCAAGCTGCATTAGCTCCTCGGGCGTTGCAACCTCGCTGAGGTTTCCCTCGTATATCTCGTGGAACATTCCGTCGAGCAGGCTCTCAGAAAGCAGCTCCGCCTCGGCGGTGTCTATGATCCTGTATCCCGGGTCGAGTCCGACTCTCTCGCAGTTACTCTTCAGTATTGAGGAGCAGAGGGAGTCTATCGTCGATATCCTTGCGGAGGATAAAAGATGCAGCTGCACCTCCAGCCTCTCGTCGCCTCCCGATGTGCGGAGGGCGTCCTTTATTGCCTTTGATATCCTCTCCTTCAGCTCTGCGGTTGCCGCCTTGGTAAAGGTGACGATCAGCATATCCCCGATGCTTATCGGGTCTTTTTCGTCGAGTATGGATCTGATGATTCTCTCGGTCAGCGTCGCCGTTTTTCCCGAGCCTGCCGCAGCCGAAACCAAGAGAGTTCTGTCTCTCGTGTTCATCGCAAGCGTTTGCTTTTCTGTCCAAGCTCTCGCCATACCTTTACCTCCTTTTAAAAAATAATGCTTGTATTTGCTAATTAAAGTTTACCGAATTGCTTGATAGGCTTGATTGCTAAGCCATCTTCCTCCTCTATCGCCTCGCCGATAGCGAAAAATCCGTAGTCGCAATAGAGCTTGAATCTCTCGCCCACCGAGCATCTTACACCGAGCTTTGCGCACTTGATGGCGAGCCCTGCGTGCATAAGCCTTGAATAGAAGGGGGATAGCCTTATCTCGCCGTAGGCGGTGAAGAGCTTCTCGGTTGGGATGACGAGCTTCAGCCTCTCGTCCTCATCCATCGCCTCGATCTCGTCGAGGGTGTGCGCTATGCCTATTCCGAAGCCTGCCGCCTCGGTGCGCCTGAGCGTCTTCATCGTGCCACCGCAGCCGAGCTTTTTTCCTATATCGGCAAGCAGCGTTCTTATATACGTGCCCTTGGAGCAATGAACGTCTATGCGATATTCTCGCTCAGAGAGCCTCTCGCATTTAAGGTCATACACCGTGATATCCCTCGCCTCTCGCTCAACCGTTTCGCCTCTGCGAGCCTTGTCGTAAAGCTTCTCTCCGCCGATCTTTATCGCCGAATACATAGGTGGGATCTGCTTGCTCTCTCCGATGAACGAAAGTGCCGCAGCTGTGACCGCCTCCTCGGCGGGGATCTCGTCTGAGGTCGTCAGCATCTCTCCCGTAATATCCTCGGTGTCGGTCGTCACGCCGAGAAGGAGCGTCGCAGAATAGTGCTTGTCGCCCGTCATAAGATATTCGCTTGCTTTAACAGCCCTGCCCACGAGGATCGGAAGCACGCCTGTCGCAAGGGGGTCGAGCGTACCTGTGTGGCCTGCCTTATCCGATCCGAGCAGTCTTTTGAGCCTGTTAACTGCCGACTGGCTCGATATGCCCTCGGTCTTATCTAAAATAACAACGCCGGAGGGGGCGTTTTCACGGTTTTTCATAGCTTACTCCCGGTGGCGAGGGTGTGGCTCGCCGCTTTGTTCTTTCAACGTTTATTTTACCATATCGGCGCCTTGATTTCAATATTATCTATTGACAAATAAAAAAACTTGTAGTAGAGTATTGTTAAGCTTCGGGCGGCGTGCCTTTCCGTGGCTGCAAAAATCAAAAGAGGTATAGCAAATGAAGGCAGTTGTAACTGTTACGGGTAAGGATAAGGTCGGTATCATTTCCGCCGCCAGCGCAGAGTGCGCAAAGTACGGAGTTAATATCATCGACATCAGTCAGTCGGTCCTTAAGGAATATTTTGCGATGATCATGCTCGTTGAGCTTGACGGACTTAAGGTCGATTTCAAAAGCTTTGCCGTAGGCATGGAGGAAATGGGAAAGGAGAGCGGCGTTGACGTCCGTGTTATGCACGAGGACATCTTCAACAGCATGCACAGGATCTGATGCTTAACACACAGGATATCTTAGAGACCATAAAGATGATACGCGAGGAGAACCTCGACATCCGTACCGTCACTATGGGCATCTCTCTTTTCGATTGCATTTCCGACGATCCCGCCAGACTTGAGGCGAAGATATACGATAAGATCACGACCTCGGCAAAGAGGCTCGTCGAGGTTGCCGAGGATCTTGAGCGCACCTACGGCATCCCGATCGTAAATAAAAGGATCTCGGTGACTCCGATCTCCTACGTCGGGGCGGGGCTCTCGCCGGACGGCTTCGTCAGGCTTGCGCATATGCTCGAGCGCGCGGCGACCACCCTGGGAGTTAACTTTATCGGCGGATATTCCGCACATGTTCAAAAGGGAGCGATCAAGGGAGCCGAGGCTCTCGTTGAGTCCATCCCCCAAGCCCTCGCTGAAACCGAGCATATCTGCTCGTCGGTAAACGTCGCCACCACTAAGGCGGGCATCAATATGGACGCCGTAAAGCGCATGGGCGAGATCATCAAGGAAACGGCGTATCTCACCCGTGAGCGTGATTCGATAGGCTGTGCAAAGCTCGTCGTGTTTGCAAACATCCCCGAGGATAACCCCTTTATGGCGGGTGCGGTACACGGCATAGGCGAGCCCGACACGGTCATCAACGTCGGCGTCAGCGGCCCCGGAGTTGTTGCGGCTGCCATCAAGGAGGCGGGCGACTGCGATTTCTCCGCCCTTGCCGACACGGTTAAAAAGATAGCGTTTAAGATAACGAGAGTAGGTCAGCTTATTGCCGCCGAGGCGGCGAGGAGGCTCGGCGTTCCCTACGGCATCGTCGATCTCTCTCTTGCTCCCACTCCCGCAGCCGGCGACTCGGTTGCCGAGATACTTGAAAATATGGGTCTTGAGCGTTGCGGCACTCACGGCACGACGGCGGCGCTTGCACTGCTTAACGATGCGGTCAAAAAGGGTGGCGTTATGGCGTCGAGCCACGTCGGCGGACTCTCGGGCGCATTCATCCCCGTTTCGGAGGACAGAGGAATGATCGAGGCTGTCGAGCGCGGGGTCCTCTCTCTTGAAAAGCTTGAGGCTATGACGGCGGTCTGCTCGGTCGGCCTTGATATGATAGCGATCCCCGGCGACACACCCGCATCCACCATCTCCGGCATCATTGCCGACGAGATCTCGATAGGCGTTGTAAACACCAAGACCACGGCTGTCAGAGTCATCCCCGTCTGGGGCAAGGACGTTGGCGAGAGTGCGGAGTTCGGCGGACTCCTCGGCTATGCTCCGATAATGCCCTTAAGGCAGGATTCCTGCGAGCGTTTTATTTCGAGAGGTGGCAGAATACCTGCGCCTATTCATTCGCTTAAGAACTAAAATATCAAATTAATGTAAATAATAATAGTCATATCTTGCGTTTTATTGTGCGAGATCGGGCAGAAGTCGTAGCCTATCCTGTTTTGGAGCGGCGTACCACCTCTGCCCTTTTCTTTTTTGTCGTATGATATAAGCTCTTTTGACGCCAAAGCTGCGCCCGCATCCATCCCGTGTCAACTTTTATGCATAAATCAGCGGGATAACATATCGCAAGAGGCGTCGATAAAGGCCCTTATATATTATTTCCCGTGGATAGCCCCCCGCCTTCTAGCCTCCTATATAAAATCAGGCGCTTTTCGACAGACCGATTACGTCCGCTTTCGCAGCCTTCATATATTAAAATGAAAGCAAAAAACAAGGATGGAAAAGGCTATGGATGTAATAAAGGACGGCGCCGTCGAGGGCGAGATAAAGGAGAAAAGGCGGGGCTTTTTTGCCGGGCTGATCGAGGCTATTAAGGGCTCGCTGGCTATGGGCAAGGAGGGCTCGTCAATCGTTTACGACGCTGCCGTGTTCGTTATACTGTTTCTGTTCGCAAGATGTCACGTTATATTCGGGGCTTACCCGGTTGCGATAGGTGCTATCGCCGTTTTGCCTACACGGGTGTGGGCGGCGGTGCTCGGCTCGGTCTTAGGCTCGTTGACGCTCGGTGCGCCGGGCGTGATCTATTCTCTTATATCCGTCATCGTCGCCTTTCTCAGGGTCATCATCTCTGCGACCGACCGAAAGGGGTCTGATGGCGGCTCGCCGACGCTGTTTTCGGAAAGCCTTATGCTCCGAGCCTCGAGCGCACTGATCGGCGGCTTCGTTGCTGCGGTCTACGAGGTGCTGCTTAATTCCCTCACGCTCACGACGGTGCTTTTTGCCGTCTCGATGATAATTCTGCCGCCCGTGATAACCTACCTTCTCTCGGGCATCTTCGGTGCGGGGATAGGTGCGGGAGCCGTGTTCTTTGGCGCAGGTAATCTCTTCAGCCTGAGGAGGCTGTCCGAGGAGGAGCGTTTTTCGGTTATTTTCTTTCAATGCTCCTCGCTCTTCGGCATCTTTCTTATCTCTATTTCTCTTGCCTCCTACGAGCTGCTCGGCATCGGTGCGGGCTACCTGTTTGCATCCTTTGCGGCGCTCTTTGCCGCCAGGCGCTTCGGTGCGCTCAGGGGTGCGGCGGTCGGCTTTGCCGCATCGGTAGGACTGTCGGGGAGCTATTCGGTCGCCTTTACGCTTGCTGGCCTGGTCGTGGGTGCGCTCGGCTCTTTGGGCATCATACCGTCGCTTCTGCTCGGCGGTGCGGCACTCTCTATGTGGGGTGGCTATATGGACGGTGCGATAGGCTTTTTATCGGTTTTGCCCGAATATGCGATAGCGGCGGCGATCTCGATTCCGCTCTTAAAGCGAACTGAACCCGAGCATAGCGAGGAGGAGGTCGAGGCGAGCGAGGCGGTTGCCGAGGATATGGTCGGAACGATGGCGCTCTCCTTTAAGAACAGATATTCAGGCTCACTTGATACGCTTGAGAGCGCATTTTCGGCTCTATCGAGGCTGGCGTACGACACGAGGCGTGAGGATGAGAGCATGAGCCGCGAGGAGCTCTCAAGGCTTGCATCCGAATGTATAAAAAGATATTTTGCAAAGGAGGGTGCCGGCATCACGGATGCCGAGGCGGAGCTTGAGGCGATGCTCTCGAGGCTGGATACTATCGTGGCCGTGCTATCTTCCGGGAGAGCTATCACGAGGGAGGACCTCGGCGCACCGCCGCAGCTATCTCTGACAGCCGCAGGCATAGCCGAGTCGATAAACCGAGCCGTCGGCATCGTTTCTGAGGAAAAATACAGAGAGCGCAAGCGAGACACCTCACCCGAGGACTACGAATATCTATCAAGGCTGATAAACGAGGCAAGGCTTACGGACTCCGCCGAAAAGAGTCTCAACGAGCACTTGACCGCAAAGGTTACCGAGCTTCTTCGTGAGGAGGGGGTAGAGGTCTGTGCGGCGCAGGTGTTCGGCGAGCGAAGGCCGCATTTTATAATTGCGGCAGAGGATGAGTCGGGCAGCTTCGTTAGCTCTCCTACTCTCAGGCGAGGGCTTGAGGACGTAGCGGGGGTAAGGCTCGGCCAGCCCGAATATTACAGAAAAGGAAGGATGGCGCTGGTTGAATGTGCAGCCGCAAGGAAATATTCGGCGTCGTCAGCGTCGTCGGTTGTGCCTGTTTCGGGCAGCGAATCGGGTGACACCGCAAGAGCCTTTGAGAGTGCCGAGGAGAGGTATTTTGCACTCATCTCCGACGGCATGGGGACGGGCGGCGAGGCTATGAAGGCATCTCTCTTCGTCGCCGATTTTCTCGGGCGGGCTTTGGAGTTTGGCAGAGGGTGCGAGAGCGTTTTACGCCTGCTTAATAACACCGTGAGAAAGTCAAAGAAGGAATGCTCGGCGACGGTCGACCTGTTCACGCTGGACCTCGTTTCGGGCGAGGCTCTCTTCTACAAATGCGGAGCTGCGGCATCCTATATCAAGAGGGGATCGTCGCTCTTTCGCATAAGGTCAAAGACCTGTCCGATAGGCCTCTGCGACGAGCTTGACGCCGAGAGGATAAGGGTCGAGGTCGAGGGCGGCGACTATATCGTGATGTTCTCCGACGGCATCAGCCAGGACGGTGAGGCACCCTGGCTCCTCGATGCTATCGCCAAGCCGGGCGTGGCCTCGGCGGAGGCGCTCAGGGATGCGATAATGGCGGCCGCCAGGGCGCACGGCAGAACGAGTGATGACATCTCCGTCCTTGTCACGGCGATAACGATGCTTTAAGAGGCTTTGCCTGCCTTGAATATAACGTCGGTTTAGACGAAAAAGCTGACACGGGTGGCGTCATAGTGGCTTTCTGCCAATTTAAAACGAGGCAAACGGCGAGCCCTTGATGCATCGCTCAGCCATGTATTACCCCGTTTAATAAAAAAAGAGCAGCCCGGCGGAGGATGCGAACTCTTCCGCGGGGCTGCTTTGCCGTTTTCACGCCTATTTCTATATAGAATAGCGCTGAAATGACAATAATTATTTACTTATCTTGTTTTTATACCTTCTCAACAGAGATGGTTACGTCCTCACCGTTAATGTTCCAGAGCTTGGAGTGCGTGAGTGTCTGCTCGATGAGAAGCTCGTCGGCGAGGGTCTGCTCGCAGATCTCAGCCTTGTTGCGCTCGGCAACTGCCGCAACACTAGCGTTGCCAAGGAATGCGACCTTGATGCGGTCCATAACCTCGAAGCCGGAGTCCTTACGCATAGTCTGGATCTTGGAGATGATCTCTCTTACGTTGCCCTCCTCGATGAGCTCGGGGGTGAGGTTCTTGTCTATAACTACGGTGACGCCCTTGTCGCCAAGCGACTCGAAGCCCTCCTTCTTGGTCATCTCGATGAGAAGGTCGTCACGGGTGAGGACTATCTCCGCATCCTGGACGGTAAAGGTGATCGAGCCATTTGCCTCAAGCTCGTCCATAGCGGCGTTGCCGTCAAGGGTAGAGAGCGTGCTTCTGATGCCGCCGAGATACTTACCGTACTTAGGTCCGACGGTGCGGAGCTGGGGCTTGAAGCTATAAGTCGTGAAGTCGCGGACGTTATCGGTAAATACGACCTCCTTGAGGTTGAGCTCCTCTGCGATAACGGGCACGAAGCTCTCCTCGGGGACCTTGTCGGTCTTGACGTACATACGTGCGACGGGCTGACGGTTCTTTATAGCTGCGGCGTTACGGCAGGCACGGCCGAGAACGACGATGTCCACGACCTCCTCCATATTCTCCTCAAGCGCCTTGTCGATGAGGCTCTCGTCGTATGCGGGGTAGTCGCAAAGGTGGATGGACTCGGGTGCGCTCTTATCTACCGAGCAAACGAGGTTTCTGTAAATATCCTCGGTCATGAAGGGGATAAGAGGTGCGGACGCCTTAGCTATCGTAACGAGTGCGGTGTAGAGGGTGAGATATGCGTTTACCTTATCGGTGGGCATTCCGCTCACCCAGAAGCGCTCGCGGCTGCGGCGGACGTACCAGTTTGAAAGCTCGTCGACGAAGCTCTCAAGCACACGGGTAGCCTCCGTGATCTTGTATGCGCCGAGGTATGCGTCGGTTGCCTTTACGGTGGAGTTGAGCTTGGAGAGTATCCACTTATCCATAACCGAGAGGGTGGATCTGTCAAGCGTATATTTGGTGGGATCGAAGCCGTCGATGTTGGCGTAGAGAACGTAGAAGGCGTAGGTGTTCCAGAGCGTGCCCATATACTTTCTCTGTCCCTCGACTACCGCCTCGCCGAAGAAACGGTTGGGGAGCCAGGGAGCGGAGTTCGAATAGAAATACCAGCGGATAGCGTCGGCACCGTAGGCCTCGAGAGCCTCGAAGGGGTCAACTGCGTTGCCCTTGGACTTGGACATCTTCTGTCCGTCCTTGTCAAGCACGTGGCCGAGGACGAGAACGTTCTTGTAGGGTGCGCAGTCGAAGATGAGCGTCGAGATAGCCATCAGAGAATAGAACCAGCCGCGCGTCTGGTCAACGCCCTCGGAGATGAAGTTTGCAGGGAACTGCGTCTCAAACAGCTCCTTGTTCTCAAAGGGATAATGCCACTGTGCAAAGGGCATCGAGCCGGAGTCAAACCAGCAGTCGATAACCTCGCTGACCCTCTTCATCTCGCCGCCGCACTCGGGGCACTTAAGCGTTACCTCATCTATGAATGGGCGGTGAAGCTCGATGCCCTCAGGGCAGTTGTCGGACATCGACTTAAGCTCCTCGATAGAGCCTATCGCATGGCGGTGGCCGCAGGAGCATTCCCAGATGCTAAGAGGAGTTCCCCAATATCTGTTTCTCGAAAGGCCCCAGTCCTGGATGTTCTCAAGCCAGTCGCCGAAGCGTCCCTTACCGATGGACTCGGGGATCCAGTTAACGGTGTTGTTGTTTCTTATAATATCCTCACGCACGGCGGTCATCTTGATAAACCAGGTGTCACGTGCGTAGTAGATAAGGGGCGTGTTACATCTCCAGCAGTGGGGATACTCGTGCTCAAACTTAGGAGCAGAGAAGAGCTTACCCTCCTTGCCAAGATCCTCGATGATCATGGGATCTGCCTTCTTGACGAAAACGCCGCCGTAGGGGGTGTCATCGGTGAGCTCGCCCTTTCCGTTTACGAACTGAACGAAGGGCAGGCCGTACTTCCTTCCGACCTTTGAGTCGTCCTCACCGAATGCGGGAGCGATATGAACGATACCCGTACCGTCGGACATCGTTACGTAGCTGTCGCAAACGACGTAATGCGCCTTGGTCTTCTGCCTTGCGGCCTCCTTGCCTGCGCACTCGAAGAGGGGCTCGTACTCACGGTATTCAAGCTCGCTGCCCTGCATCCTCTCGAGGATCTCGTAGGCAGTCTCACCCTCCTTTGCGAGGGGGCGAAGCACGGTCTCAAGCAGAGCCTCCGCCATATAATAGGTGTAGCCGTCGATAGCCTTTACTTTACAGTAGGTGTCCTTGGGGTTTACGCAGAGCGCAACGTTGGAGGGCAGAGTCCAGGGTGTGGTCGTCCACGCAAGGAAGTATGCATCCTCGCCAACGCACTTGAAGCGTGCGATAGCCGAGCGCTCCTTTACGGTCTTATATCCCTGTGCAACTTCGTGAGAGGAAAGAGGGGTGCCGCAGCGAGGGCAGTAGGGAACGATCTTGAAGCCCTTGTAGAGCAGACCCTTGTCCCATATCTTCTTCAAAGCCCACCACTCCGACTCGATGAAATCGTTAGTGTAGGTGACGTAGGGATGCTCCATATCAGCCCAGAAGCCGACAGTTCCGGAGAAGTCCTCCCACATTTCCTTATATTTCCAAACCGACTCCTTGCAGTGACCGATGAAGGGCTCGAGACCGTAAGCCTCGATCTGATCCTTTCCGTCAATGCCGAGCTTCTTCTCTACCTCAAGCTCAACGGGCAGGCCGTGGGTGTCCCATCCCGCCTTACGAAGGACTCTTCTGCCCTTCATGGTCTGATATCTCGGAACCATATCCTTGATAACACGGGTAAGAACGTGACCTATGTGTGGCTTTCCGTTTGCCGTAGGGGGGCCGTCAAAGAAGGTGTAGTTATCGCATCCTTCACGGAGCTTAATGCTCTTTTCGAAGATGGAGTTTGCCTCCCAGAAGGCTCTCGTCTCCTTTTCTCTTTTGACAAAATCAAGGTTTGTCGAAACCTTTTCGTAGACCTCGTGTGCCATTTTCTTCTCCTTTATGATGTGCGGCACGGCCGCTTTATTAAAAAACATATCGTGGTGACAGAGTGGTAAAAAACAAAAAACCGCCTCCAATACGGAAACGGAAAAAACCACCTATTTCACATATCGATCAATATGCGCCGTCCTTACGCCACGGCATACGTCACCGTCTAATGCTGCCCGTGGCAGCCTCGGGGTGCGGCTCGGAAGTGATATTCACCTGCGGCTCGGCTATCGGGCTCTCACCTATGCCCGACTCTCTGTGAGCGGAAGCTCCGCGGCTACTGTCTTCGTCAGTGCCTTTGTATTTGTCACGGATATATTAGCACAACCGGAGGAAAAAGTCAATAGTTTATAAATTGTTTTAATATATTTAAAGAAAAACCGCCCCTCCCTTTATTGACAATCGCTCAGCCCTTGTGGTATCATATTAATAATATGATCCTGAAAGGAAAGCACACTAAGCAAATGAGATCAAGTGAATATACAGAGCCCACCGAGCGAATTGGCTTATCCTCCGAGGAGGTCGCAAGGCTCACGGCGGAGGGAAAGGTAAATAAGGTAAAAAAGAAGCACGGAAAGTCCTACGGCAAGATCATCGCCGACAACCTTCTGACCTTCTTTAACCTCGTGTGGGCGATCGTCGCCGCAATAATGATAGCCTTCGGCTCGTTTGGCAATCTGACGTTTGCCTTCGTCGTCGTGCCGAACATCCTGCTCGCCATCATCCAGGAGGCGAGAGCAAAGGCCGCCGTAGATAAGCTCTCGGTGACCACCGACCCCAAGGCAACCGTTATCAGAGACGGAGAGGTGAAGGACGTCGCCGCCGACGAGGTCGTGCTGGGCGATCTTATGCGCCTTGAGATATCTAGGCAGGTCCTCTCGGACGCCGTGGTCGTGTCGGGCATCTGCGAGGTAAACGAGTCGATGCTCACGGGCGAGTCAAATCCCGTTAAAAAGCAGGCGGGAGATAAGCTTTATGCAGGCTCCTTCCTCGTCAGCGGCTCGGTGGTCGCCGAGGTCGTGGCGGTAGGCGAGGATAATTACGTAAACACTCTTGAGGAGCAGGCTAAGAAGCATAAGAAGCCGGCTTCGAATCTCTTCCTCTCGCTCGACAGGCTTATTAAGTCGATAGGTATATTTATGGTACCGATGACGGCTGCGGTCGCCATTTGCAATTCCTTCGTGCTTGCGGATGAATATAGCGGCTTTGCCCTAGCAAAGGCGGTGGCCGAGAAAACCTGCGGATCGGTCATAGGAATGATCCCTGCGGGAATGTACCTTCTGATAACCGTAACGCTCTCACTGAGCGTGCTTATCCTCTCGAGGAAAAAGACGCTCGTTCAGGATATGTATTCCATCGAGATGCTCGCACGTGCCGACGTGCTTTGCCTCGACAAGACCGGAACTATCACGGACGGCACGATGCGCGTGTCCGAGGTCGTGGATCTCACGGGCGGCAAGGACGGCAACATTTCGGCGGCGATAGCCGCTCTTGAGAGCGCCGAGCATGCGGTAAACGCAACCTCCAAGGCTCTCGTCGAGTATTTCGGCTCCTCCGAGCTTAGGCTCGGTGAGCAGATCCCCTTCTCCTCTTCGAGAAAGTATTCCGCGGCAGAGATCGATGGGCTGGGCGTATATGCGATAGGCGCACCGCGATTCGTCCCCGCAGAGATCTCTCCCGAGGTCGATCGCGAGATAGCAAAGCACGCTGCACTCGGTGAGAGAGTTCTCGTGCTATCAAAAATGGATAGCCTTGACGGGCAGGGCGTGGCTGTTGCACTGGTTGCAATAGAGGACAGGATCCGCCCCGGCGCCGAGGACACTATCGCTCGCTTCCAGGAGCAGGACGTAACCGTCAAGGTCATCTCGGGCGACCACGCCGCAACCGTCTCCTCGATAGCGGTCAGGGTCGGCATCAAAAACGGTCAGGACTATATCTCCTGCGAGGAGCTTTCGGATGAGGAGCTTAAGGAGGCGGCGCTTAAATATACCGTCTTCGGTAGAGTAACCCCCGAGCAGAAGGTGCTTATAATAAAAACGATGAAGGAGGCGGGGCACACCGTCGCCATGACGGGAGACGGCGTAAACGACACGCTCGCTCTCAAGGAGGCAAACTGTGCTATCGCCATGGCAGACGGCAGCGAGGTCGCAACGGCGATCTCACAGATCGTCCTGATGGATTCGGACTTCAGCCACCTGCCCGAGGTCGTAAGAGAGGGAAGGCGCTGTATAAACAACGTGCGCGGATCTGCTGCTCTGTTCGTTATGAAGACCATCTTCACCATTCTCATCTCGCTCTTCTCGGTAATAACCCTTACCGCATATCCCTTCGCACCCAAGAACTTCTTATTCCTTGAGTTCTTCGTCATAGGCATAGCCTCCTTCCTTCTTGCCTTCGAGCCGAATAACGAGAGGATAAAGGGCAACTTCATCGAGCACGTAATCTCGTGCAGCCTACCCTATGCGATAGCTATGTTTATCCCCACGCTTACGCTTCTCGTAGTTCAGGCTTACACAGGTCTGGGTATGTCAACGGCATCTCGCGATGCGATAGCAATGCTCGTCGTAACCCTGGTCGGCTACGTGAATCTGACTAACATCTGCCGTCCGTATACGAAGTGGCGCCTCGGCGTCGTCATCGGCATCGGCGGCGCTCTCGCCGTCGGAATGGTGGGCGTCGGTATCATTGATCATCTTCTTCTTGGCGGTGCCGAGTTCGGTATGGCTAATGCGTTTGCAGATCCTATCCACTTCGTTCTTACGCTTCTTCTCGGAGTAGCCTCCGCTCTTCTGATGCATCTTCTGAGGGCGCCCGTCGGCCGCCTCGTCACACGTATAGCACAAAAGCTCGGGAAGAAAAAGGCGTAAGCGATCTGCGGGGCTGAAAAGGCATTGACGTCTTGCCTCGCTTCACGTAAAAACAAAACCGAGCCCTCGTCGGATATGCCGGACGCTGAGCTCAAAATAACGACTATTTTATAACAATTGTTTACATTTTAGGAGAAAAAATATGAAAGTAACGTGGTTGACCCAAGCGGGTTTATATTTCAAGTCGGATAAGATCAGCGTAATCGTTGACCCCTATCTTTCAAATTCTGTCGGTGAGATTGACCCTAAAAAGGATCGAAGGATCCCTGCGGACGAGAGCTATCTTGACGTCGAGCCCGACGTTATCCTTATCACTCATGCTCATCTTGATCATCTCGACCCCAAAACGCTCTCACACTATCTTGCCGAGGGCAGAAGGTGCGTTACGGTTCTTGCTCCCCGCTCGGCTTACGAGCAGCTGTGCAAGCTTGGTGGCGGCCACAACTACGTGCTACTCGAGCCTCACTCCGTGTGGAGCGTTAACGGCGTGACATTCTATTCGGTCCGTGCTGCGCACAGCGACGCATCTGCCGCAGGCTTTATCATCGACGACGGCGAAAAGACCTTCTACGTCAGCGGCGACACGGTCTATAACTTTGACGTTATCGACGACGTGCTCGACCTCGTTGAGTCGGGCGTTGATTATGCCTTCCTGCCTATCAACGGCGTAGGCAACAATATGCACGCTCGTGATGCTGCAGACTTCGCATACGAGATCGGTGCACACACCGCTATCCCCGTTCATTACGGTCTGTTTGATTCCATCGACCCCTCCGACTTTGACTTTGAGGACTCGCTTATCCTCAAGCCCTACGTCGAGGAGGAGCTTTGATCTGTTCTGCCTGCGGCTTGTAATACGTATACCGTCGCCGTAAATCGGCGGGATAGGATAGTCAAAAATAAAGCTAAAAACAGAGAGCTTAGTGCTGATGCTCGTTTAAGAGTGTCACACTTGGCTCTCTGCTTTTTTTAGTCGTTGTCTTGGATCATTTTATCTCTCTTACACTGACCTCTCCGGTCGAGAGGATCTCCTCTCCTCGCTCGGTCATCAGCTTAAGCTCGCAGGCGTCAGTAATGCCGAGAACGGTGGCAGGGTAGCTTTCGCTCGGCTTATGGACGGTAACTCTCTTGCCGATGAGGAAGGAGCGCCCCCTATACCTTTCGGCTATGGCGGCAGAACCGATCAGCCCGAGGCTGTCGATATATCTCGTCGCTATAAGCCCGATGACCGTATCTCTGTCGGTAGTCACGCCCTCGCGCTCGAGCGACGTTGCTATGTCCTCGATCTCGGGTGCGAGTCTTTTGCCCTTGACGTTTACGCCTATACCCAGGGCAACGTGAGTCAGCCTGCCGCTCTCGGGGTCGACAATGCCCTGCGCAAGTATGCCCGAGAGCTTCCTTCCACCAAGATACACGTCGTTTACCCATTTGATCTTAGGGTCTATACCTCCAAGCTCCTCGACGGCGTCGGCAACCACCGTTGCCGCATAGCTCGTAACTGCCGTCGGGTCACCCTTTGCAAGTGGGGTGAGGATCGTCATATATACTCCACCCTCAGGCGAAATGAAGCTTCTGCCAAGCCTGCCTCTTCCCGCCGTCTGGCTTCCCGCCACGAAAAGCACATTGCGCATCGGTCGCTCTGCCTCGGCGTAGAGGATCGCCTGCCTGTTGGTTGAGTCGGTTTCTTCGTATTCAAAAACGTCCACACCTCGCCTTTTCATCTCTTCGCGAGTTGACTCTGAGAGTATCAGCTCCGTACGCATATCGGCGCCCCCCTTATCGCTTGATAAGATGATTTTAGCAAATCACGTCGCCTTTGTCAACCGCTTGACGAATCTGCCTCGCCTGATCATCCCGTATGCGATGGGGCATTTTACAATATGCTCAAGCCTGAGCGCAAAAAGAAGGGTAGCACCGGATGCTCCCGAGCCGAATAGGGCGAGACCGAGCGGAAGAGTGAGAGCGAAAAAGCAAAACGCATCAGTCAGAATGACCGACCATATCCCGCCCGCACTCTTCACGATGCCGAAAAGCGCCGCGGCGGAATATGCCGTTGCGGCAAAGGTTATGGCAAGCACGCCCATCATCTCACGTGCGGCAGCAGCGTCGGGGGAGCTGAGGCGATACAGAGCTATAAATGGCTCACGCAGGGCAAAGATCAAAACAAAGGAAAGAAGGGAAGTGAGGAGAAATAGCTTTTGCGAGAAGGAAATCACCTCTCCGAGGCAAAAGCGGTGGCTCGGCCGAGCATGGATGGCGCAGCCTTTCGCACCGAAAGAGAATTGCGGCTTGGATGACGTGCAGAGTGGAGGGATTGTACGGCGGTCGGTGCTTCTGCCGCTCGCATACTCCCGAGCGTCCTCGTCGCCTCTGCCGACCGCTCTTGAAACAAGCACTCCCGCAGAGCTTGACGTTGCGTTCATCAGCGTATAGGCGAGGCTTGAGAGTGAGGCGGTAACGCCCCATGCGGAGGAGAGCTCGCCGAGCGAGCGTGAGATGACCGTGGAGGAAAACAGGTTGCTCGCCGACCAGACGAGCTGACCTAAGAGCAGGGGGAGCAGCGCACGGAGAAAGCTCTTGACCCCCGATGCCGAGAGCGAGAGAAGAGCGGACAATTTTATTTCTCCGCCCAAGGAGCGTCTCACCGAGATCATAGCTACGATAAGCTCGGCGGATCTCGCTATAAGCGTTGATGCCCCTATCCCGACGACCCCGAGGTCGAATACGTAAATAAAAAGCGCATTCAGCAGGACGTTTGAGGTGAGTGCCGTCGCTGCAGAGCAAAAGGACGGCATAGCACGCCCGTGGCATCTTGCGGCGGATATGAGCATCCGTGAGAGAGAAAAAGGGATAAAGGACAAGGCGATGATGCGAAGATATCTCACACCGTAGCCGATCGCATCACCGTTGCCTGTAAATAGAGAGATCAACACTTTTGGCATCAATATGCAAATAATAGTTGCTAAAAGCGATAGGGTAAGTGTGCAAAATATGGCTGGTGAGAGCATGGTTTGAAAGCTCTTTTTACTCCCATTTCCCACGCTTTGCGCCCCTGTTATCGCAAGCGCCGCCTCAATCCCGGTGACGAGATAGCTATATATGAGAAAGAGCTGATTTGCATAAAAGATCCCGCCGGTCTCGGCTCCACCTAGGGCGGTCGTCATCACGTGGTCCGAGAGCGTCATCCCGACAACCAGAAGATTTCCGAGCAGGGTGGGGAGCATAAGAGTGAAAAATTCTTTAAGAAAGCTTGTACTATTCGGCTTGATTTGGCTCATTAATGCACCCCCGTGTCGATTTTTAGCTTATTTTTTGCCAAAACCGACTCATTATACGCCCCACCGTGCGTGTGCATAATGTATATAACCCTTGAAAATAAAAAATATTTATGATAAAATATATCAAAGAAATATTACGCCCCTGAGCATAAGGAGGTTTTATGCGTATACTAATCGTAGATGACGAATATGATATCAGACGTGTGTTGAGGCTCGTGCTTGAAAACGAGGGCTACGACGTCGTTGAAAAGGCTGACGGTAAAGAGGCTGTCGAGCAGGTTCGAGAGGACGCCTCGATAGACCTTTGCGTTATGGATATTATGATGCCCGTTATGTCGGGCATAGAGGCGGCAAGAAGGATCAGAGAGTTTTCCTCCGTTCCCGTGCTTTTCCTCACCGCAAGATCCTTTGACACGGATAAGGAGAATGCATATGCCTCGGGCGGTGACGACTATCTCGTCAAGCCCTTCTCCACTCGTGAGCTTCTTATGAAGGTCGATGCTCTCACCCGTAGATACAACTCCTATGGAGCAAAGGGCTCGGGCGCCTCGGCCGGCGCAAGGCTCACCGGCGGCGTGCTTGTAAATCTTGACACCAGGACGGTCATCAAAAACGGAGTTCTCGTCGAGCTTCGTGACAAGGAGTTCGAGGTTCTTGCTTATCTCATCTCCAACAGGGGCAGGACGGTCAGCTCTGATGAGCTTTACGAGGCGGTCTGGGGCGAGATGCCACTCCCCTCCTCCGGAAACAACGTAACCGTCCACATCCTCAATCTGCGCAGGAGGCTCGAGGATAACCCCTCGTCGCCCAAGGTGATCCGCACCGTGTGGGGAAAGGGATATCAGGTTGATTAAGAAATTGTTCGTTCGCTTGTTGGACGAGCTTCGTGAGCTGATACAATTGGCAAAGCGGAGGCTCGGATCTATGAACGTCGCTCTTATCTTCACCCTGCTTTTCGGCCTTGCGCTTGCTACCGTTTCCTATCTGACGATTGATATCGTCTCAATGGCGATCATCGAGAGCGTATATAGCTCCGAGGATGCGGCAAAGGAGAGGGCTAAGGGCTACGCCGCATCGCTTCAGAAGTACGTAAACGATAACGGTGTGACCGTGCAGAACGCAGAGGCGTTTACGACCTGGGTTGAGGAAACGAAGTACGTTTATCTGATGGTCTACAACGACGATCAGCTGCTGTTCGACTCAGCGACGGCACCCGGCTTTGAGGAGCTGGAGATCTACGTCGAGGAGCACGACATGCACCTGATACAAACGGCTGACGGCGAGCAGCTCGTCGTGTCGCTCGTAGATATGAGCAAGAACTTTTATTACAACATATTCAACATCATCAAGCTCGTTGCGGGCGTCGTTGCGCTCTTTGCAGTGATGATAGTCTACGTGCAGAGGGTCACGGCGAGGATCTCTAAGCTCGCAGGCGAGGTCGGACTGGTTTCGGGCGGTGATACGGCAAGGCAGATCAATATGCCCGGCCACGATGAGATAACAGAGCTGTCACACAGCGTCGAGCAGATGAGAGTTTCCATACTCAACAAGATAGAGAGCGAGCGAGCCGCAATCGAGGCAAACTCCGAGCTTATCACCTCGATGTCACACGATATAAGAACGCCGCTCACCGTTCTGCTCGGCTACCTCGATATGATGAAGGACAAGGCACAGGGCGACGAGGTCATGACCGAATACGTTGCCGCATCCGAAAAGACTGCGATGAGGCTCAAGCGCCTCTCGGACGATCTTTTTAATTACTTCCTCCTCTTCGGCAAAAGCACGAAGGAGCTTAAGCTTGAGCAATATCCCTTTGGCATCCTCGTTGAGCAGATGCTCGCAGAATATACTCTCATCCTCATCGAGCGTGAGTATAAGCTTAACGTGGTCATCGATCCGTCGAGCGCCAACGTCGAGATAACCACCGACCCCGATATGTTCTTGCGCATACTTGAAAACCTCATTTCCAATATGCTCAAGTATGCTGACAAGGAGCACGAGATCACGATAGCTGTCGATGCAAGTGACGGAATAGGTAAACTAACATTTACAAATGTCATAGATAGAAGCGGAAACAAGGTCGAAACCAATGGCATCGGCCTCAAGAGCTGTCGCAAAATTGCGGAGACTCTCGGCATCGAGCTTGACTTCGGTGAGGACGGAGATGTCTACGTGACTAGGATAGCATTTCCGTCGCTGCCCGTGTCGGATAAAGAGGACGCCTGATGCGACTTTTCCTATGACGTAAAACAAAAGCAAAACACCCGCAAGCCCCAAAAAGCTCGGCGGGTGTATCACTTATTATGGGAGGATTTTCTGATGCTTTCGTTCAAAATACTTGACGGGGATAGCTTTGACTGTCTATCCGCGTCTGTCGGCGAGGAGCTTGGTGCGCCGGAGGTGGCAGAGGAGATCCTTGCCTCGTTTCTTGAGATAGCGGATGAGGGCTGCGAGGTCGGCGTCTGTGCCGCTTGCGGTATGCTGCTCGTACGTATCCTTGACGACGGCAGATATTCCTTCGTTTATCCCATCGAGGTTGCAGAGGAGACCGATGCGGACGGAGCGCTTATTGCGCTGGCGGAATACGCTATGCGGCAGATGATCCCCTTCCATATGACGGATGCTCCGAGAGAGGAGCTGGAGAGGATCGGAAGGCTTTTCCCGCACGTGGAGGCGAGGGCGTATGACGACGACGTTGACTCCTTTGTCGTGCTTATCTACTCCGAGTGCGATCTTGTGGACGAGCTGCCCACCGTCGAGCTTGACGGGGTCCTGCTTAACGGGCTTCGTGACGCTGATATGGCAAGCTACGCCAAGCTTGCGAGAAACGAGGCGGTAAACAGATTCTGGGGCTACGACTATAAGGCGGATGCCGAGGGGGCGGATGACGCATATTTCCTCGAGACCGCGAGAATGGAAATAGCTCAGGGTATTGCGCTTTCCTTCGCTGTCAGAGAGGTCGGCGCTGAGGAGCTGCTCGGTGAGGCGGTCATATTTGATTTTGATTATCAAGGCGGAGCAAAGCTCGCCGTAAGGCTTCTGCCTGAGGCGCAGGGGCGCAGGATAGGCTCACGTGCGCTTAAGGCCCTGATCAAGCTTGCCGGCGAGATGGGTGTTAAGAGGGCTTACGCCGAGGTCAGGCTGGAAAACGATCCCTCGATCAGAATGACCTCAAGGTATATGCAAAGAGGCAAGGATAAGGACGGAAAGGCGACGTTTTCACTCTCGGTTAAGTAAGCTCACCGTGGCAGGAGTCACCTGCACATAGAGCTTATATCCTCGAATTTGTAAATTGTTGCTTACAAATATATAGCAAAAGAGCGACCGTCGGCAGATTTCGCCTGTTGGTCGCTCTTTTTGATCGTCGGGTTGTTCGGCTTTCGTCGCTTCTTTTTTACGCAGCAGCTGCCGCCTTCTTATCAAGCATAACGTTTCTGAAGTAGAGGATCATATCTATGCCAACCATAACGAAGTTGATGCAGTAGAATACGAGGACGTACCACTTCGAGCCGAAGTCTGCCATATAAGCCTCGTTTACGAACTTGGAGATAATTCCCGCAACGTAGCCGATCTCGATCATAACGAGAAAGGCAAGGCTCTTGCCCTTTGCCGTGCGTGCTCTGTAGGAGCGCATAATGTTCATCGGCCAGGAAGCGCCGAAGCACAACACCATGATGATCTCAAAAATTTCTGCCATTTTTCCCTCCAAAGGTTGTTTTTTACTCTAGTATTATAGCAGAACTTTTTTCATATGTAAAGACCAAATACTAAACTAAGTCGTTTTGTTCCTGTTTCATAAGCTTACTTTCATATCTAAAAGATTCAGCAGAGCTTTTTTCTTTTTCGAAAAGACGCCCCGAGGCAAGCCTTTATGCAAGCCTCGGGGCATAGCTATTGATCCTGAGTATCCTTCCGTCAGCCTTAAGCCTTCAGAAAAATATCTCTTCTTTCGTATTCACAGCCTGCGGAGTCGATGGTTAGCTCTAAGCCGTCGGCTCCCTCGGGGGGATAGATAGTCGAGCTGAGCGCTCTTCCATCCTCAAAGATCTCAACCGAGAAGTCGTCCATAACGACGGTCAGGGTGATCTCCTTTTTGCCGGAGAAGGGCATACGTCTGATGCCGGCTAAGGAATCTGCATCCTTTTCAACGCCGACGATCTGCTCGCCAGACCTCGAGCGGTCAAACACCCATTCGCCGCCTTCAAGAGTCAGCTCTGTGTAATTGCTTCCGTCCGAGCGAAGCCTTAAGGAGAGCGACTTAAGAGCCGTTGCCTTGACGGTAACGACGCCTCTTGTCACAATGTCCTCAACCTTCAAAGAGGAGCAAGCCTTCTTTACCTCGCCGAGTGAAGCGATAGGCTCCTGGCGGAGTCTGCCGTCCTTGACCGAGATCTCCCTCGGCAGGGTAAGCATTCCTGCGAAGCCGTATTTTGCAGAGGGGACGTTCCTGTCCCACATATTGAGCCAGCCGATAATAGCTGATTTGCCAACAATTGTTTGCGGAGCGTAGAAATCAAAGCCGTAATCTACTATACCGCGCGACTCTTCCTTGAATCTGCCGGTGGTGTAATCTATCCTGCCGATCGCAAAGCGGTTGGTATGCACGTTGAGGTGGACGCCGTTTTCGCTCGGCTGGAATTGCTCGCAGTAAAGGAGGTAGCCGAGCTCCTCGTTATAGTCGGGGCATTCGATCATCGTGCCTGCGCTGTCCTTGCCAAGGAGGTCGTTAACGAACTCCCACTTGAAGAGATCCCCGGATCTGAAAAGCAGTATCCTGCCTCTTCCGTCGAGCTTTCTTGCCGCCACTATGCACCAGAACAGTCCATCGTGGAGCCAGATCTTGGGGTCACGGAAGTCCGAAGGTGCGTACCCCTCGGGCAGCTCCTCCTCGCCGATAACGACGCCGTGCTTTTTGAAGCTGATGCCGTCGGTGCTTTCCGCCAGGCACTGAAGCTGTCTTATGCTCTCACCGCCCTCGTTTTCGGTAAATCCGGTGTACATAAGCCATAGCTTTCCGTCGTGGAGGATAGCACTGCCCGAGAAGCAGCCGTTCCTGTCGCCCTCGTCGCCGGGCTTTAATGCGATAGGAAGATATTTCCAATTAGTCAGATCGTCGCTGACGACGTGGCCCCAATGCATAGGACCCCATTTCGTATCGTTTGGATAATGCTGATAAAACGCATGATACTGACCGTTATAGAATATCAAGCCGTTTGGATCGTTGATCCAACCCACCTCTCCCGTCACGTGGAAAGCAGGCTCTTTTGTTTTGGTAATTGCCATATTTTAGTCTCGCTTTTTGTCATGCCCCCGCCCGTGAAGGCGGGGGAGCGCTGTTTAGTTGTTCGTACTGTTGGTTATGAGCTTTACTGAACTGCGGGGAGATAGCCCTCGGGTGCTGCCTCGAGATTTACTCTGAAGTCGTCAACGACGAAGCAGCCGTAGTCGCCCGTGGAGTTGTCAACGACTCTGAAGAAGCATTCAACCTCTACGCCCACATACTGATAGTAGAAGGAGTTCATTCTGGTGTTCTGCTTGCCCTCGGCGTCGTTATAGAATCTTGCGATCACGGAGCCGTCAGCTCTGCAAAGCTCGACGTATACGTCGTGGTTGGAGACGTTGCCCGCACCGCCGAACTTAAAGGATACGAAGGCGCCCTGCTTTAAGCTGAAGGATGAGCTTGTGAGCGTGCCCTTGGTGTTCTCGCAGTTGGTGTCATCGGGCAAAACGAAGGTGAAGAGATAGTTGCCGTCCTTGGTCTCGCCGTTTTTAGTGTACCACTCTCTGTCGATCTCACCGTCCAGCACCCAGCCCAAGGTGTTATGGCTGCCTGCCTCGGTGATCTCCATATTCCATCCGGAAAGATCGCCGGTCTCGAAGCTGCCGTTCTCAAGAGTGTACTTGATATTGCCCTTGATGTCGATCGCCGCAAGTCCCTCGGGGAGGTCCTCGGTGCTTGCATAGTAGGTAACTACGTTATCGAAGGATACGCAGCCCCATCCGCTCGTAGCCTGGTCAACGACCTGAACTCTTGCGGTTCTGCCGATGTATAGAGAGAGATCTGCAACGTAGGTGATAAGCACTGCGTCCTGCATCGCCTGCTGATGATACCTTGCGAGGATCTCGCCGGTGGTAGCGTCGATTATCTGGACGTAGCAGAGCGAATTCTCGCCGCCGCCGAGCATGAAGGAGATATATCCGATGCCGCCGATCTCAAACGTCGAGCTGGTAAGCACGCCGCGGTTACCCTCAAGGCCGTTGCCTGCCTCGAAGTCCTCGACGCCGCTGTAAAGGAAGCTGCCGTCCTTGCCGTAAGCCACGCCGGTGAAGAACGCCTCGGCGCCGGTCACGTGGCCGGGTGTTCCGTCGTTCCACCAGCCCTGAACGTCGCCCATCTCAAAGCCGCCGTTAAATACGTCGTAGATAGTGCCCGAAACGTTGTAGTTTACGGGAGTTGCCGCATTGAAGCCCTCGGGCTCAGCCTCGTAGTAGGTGACGAAGCTATCGAGGAAGAACAAGCCGTAGCCGCTGTCCGCGTTGTCGCTGATGCGGAGGAACACCTCCTTGCCGATAAATCCGGAGAGATCAGCCTTATACGCTACGAGAGTGCATCCGCTCTTCACGCCGTCGGTCATCTCAGCCCACAGACCGTTGTAGTAGCGGGCGAGGATCTGCTTCGTGCTTGCGTCAACAACGTCAACGTAAACGTAGTTTCCATCCTTCATAGCGCCGAGCTTGAAGCTTATGAAGCCTGAGCCGCCGATCTTAAAGGTAGAGCTGGTGAGCGTTCCGACAGCCTTTTCCTCAGCGCCGGGAGCATAAGCGGAGAACATCTTTTCTCCATCCATGCCGAACTCATAGCCAAGGCCACCGTTTTCCCACTCCTCGACCCAGTAGTTGGTGTCGGAGCTTACGTCGCCGATGTTGCCGACCTTGTCCCAGCCCTCAAGGCCGTTCTCAAAGCCGCCGTTTGTAAGCCTGTTTGCGGTGGTATCCTTCAAGCCGAGCTTGTAGGTATATCCGATGGACTGCTCGCTACCGTTTGCTGCGTAGGAGACAGTAACGGTGATGACCTCGTAGGTGATAGCCTCGCCGTACGAGCCGAAGGTGAAGGTGTAAACAGAACCGTCAAGCGCCTTGTCGCTGCCACCGTAGCTTACGGAGTAGCTGAGCGAAATGCCCGCAGCGCTGTAAACGTTCTCGGAGAGATCAAGGGTGATATTCTCCTTGTTTGCAAGCTCGTAGATATCGTACACCTTAACGACCTCATCGTCAAGCAGGATGGGGATCATATCGTTGGTGACCTTGACGGAAAGCTCGACGTCGAGCTTTGCCTCGCCGCCGTAATAAACGGTAAGGGTCACGGTAACCTCGGTCGCCTCGTTGACGTCCTCTGCCGTAACGGTGAATTTGCCGTCAGCGATATCGCTAAGGGTAACTGCGTCGCCGCTTGCGCTTACGGTATAGGTGATATTCGTAAGTCCGTTGGAGTTAACGTAATCCGAGATAAGAAGCTCAATAACGTCGCCCGAGGTGAGTCTGAAGGACTTCTCCTTGCCGGAGATCTCCTCGACGGGTCTTACGCTGAGTGCGAGGCGTGCCTCGGAGAGGGCAGCGGTTGCCTGATCGACCGCCTCCTGGGAGACGGCTACGTCGAGTGCGATGGCTCTCGCCTCCTCGAGCTTAGCTACGTAAGCGTCGAAGGAAGCCTTGGTGTAGTCGCCCTGCTCGCCTATAGCCTTTGCAAGCTCGGCGTCGAGCGCTGCCTTGTTTGCCAGAAGATTTTCAGCAAGGGTGGCATCCTCGGGGATCTCGTCATCGGACGAGTAGTAGGTGATGAGCTCGTCGAAGAACACGACGCCCCAGCCGGAGGATGCGTGATCGTGGATAACGAATCTTACCTCCTCGCCCTTGAAGTCTTCAAGGATTACCTTGTAGGTGACGAGGTTGGCGAGGAAGACGGTCTTGCCGAGCATCTCACGCTGCTCCTCGAAGGAGTAGTCGCCCTCGGGAAGATCGGCAAACTTGGTGTTCCTGTAGATGGCAAGCACCTTGCCTGCCTTGTTTTCAATAGTGATGTAAACGTCGGGGTTGCCTGCGCCGCCGAGCATATATGTGGCGTAGTCACTGTTTACGAGGAAGTAAGGAGAAGCGAGCGTTCCCTGCGAGCCCTCCTCGGCACCCTCTGCATAAGCAGAGAAGTAGCTGCCGACGTTGTTCATAGCGAACTCCTGGATCCAGAACTTATCCTTGTTATCAATACCGCCGAAGGGTGCTTCTCCCACGGTGTTAATGATGGTCCAGCCGTCAAGTCCGAGCTCGAAGCCGCCGTTTGCAACTCCGTAAACGCTGGTGTCTCTTACGCCGAGCTTATATTCGAACGTAAGGGTGCCCGCCACGCCGTTAGCAACGTAGGAAACGGTTACGCTGAAGGTCGTGTAAGCATACTCGTTGGTGACGTCGCTGAGTGCGAAGGAGTAGCAGGAGCCGTCAAGAGTCAGCGCCGCATCTCCACACGTAGCAGCGTAGGAAAGCTCTAAGCCGCCTATGTTATTTACGTTTTCGGAGAAGTCAACGATGATTGCGTTCTTATCGGTAAGATCCAAGAGATCATACTCCTTAATCACGCTGTCGCTAACTAAAGTTGGCACTTTGTCATCGGAAATGTGGATTGAAAGCTCTACGGTGAGCTTTTTAGCACCTCCATGCAGTGCGTTAATTGAAACCTTAAGATCGGTGGGCTTTCTGATATCGCCCGCCGTGATAGTAAACTTGCCGTCAGCGATAGGGCTGATAGAGGCGACTGCGTTGCTCGTCTTTGCCTCATAGCTGACGCCGCTTAATCCGTTTGCGTTTATGTAATCGGAAATAGTGATCTCAACGGTGTCGCCGGGGAGCATATTGAAGGTCTTGCCCTTGCCTAAGGTCTCCTCGATCTGCCTTACGGTGAGTGCGAGGCGAGCCTCGGTCAGGGCTGCCACAGCGGCGTCGACCGCCTCTTGGGTAGCCTTTTCATCGGCTGCCACTGCCTTTGCCTCTGCGAGCTTTGCCAGATAGGCGTTATAGGAATCCTGGGTGTAGTCGCCCTGCTCGGTTATCTCGAGGGCGAGCTCTTCGTTAAGTGCGTCTTTGTTTGCCTGAGTCCCGTCGCTGTCGGGCTGCCCACAGCTGACCGCCGCAAGCAGGAAGATGACGAGCGTCAGAGCAAGGATCAACGCCTTTGAAATAAATGATCTTTTCATTTTATTGTCTTCCCTAATTGTTTATTAGAGCTGTCGATAGCTTTTGTTGGTTGCTTTCCCACTTTGTGAAAAGCGGATTTGCTTTATATAACCGGTAAAAAAGTTGCTTTTAAGCCTCCCCCACCGCTTTGGTGAGGGAGGGTATTTAATTAAGATGCGTAATAATTACTGTACAGCGGGGATAAATCCTTCGGGTGCCGCCTCGAGATTTACTCTGAAGTCGTCAACGACGAAGCAGCCGTAGTCTCCGGTGGAATTGTCAACAACTCTAAAGAAGCAGTCGGTGGTCTCACCCTCGTACTGATAGTAGAAGGCATTCATTCTGGTGTTCTGCTTGCCCTCAGCATCGTTGAAGAAGGTTGCGATGACAGTGCCGTCAGCACGGCAGAGCTGGATAAATACGTCGTGGTTGGAGACGCCGCCCGCACCGCCGAAGCGGAAGGAAACGTAGGAATTCTGCTTTAATACGAAGTTTGCGCTCTCGATGTTGCCCCTTGCCCACTCAAGGTTAACGACGCCGCCCTCACCGTTGAATGCAAAGCTGAAGAGGTGGTCGCCGTCCTTGTTGCCGTCGTTCTTGGTGTACCAGCCCTCGTTGATCTCCTCGGTGATGACCTCGCCGAGGTTGTCGCCGTTCTGCTTCCAGCCGTCCTTACCGTTCTCGAAGCTGCCGTTAACAAGCTCAAACTTAACGTCGTTTGCGGTCATACCCTCGGGGATAGCGTCGTAGTAGGTAACTACGTTGTCGAAGGATACACAGCCCCAGTCTCTGGTTGCGTTGTCAACGAGCTGGATCCTCAGGCTTCTGCCGATATATGCGGAGAGGTCTGCAACGTACTTAACGAGAACAGCGTCGTTTCTCGCCTGCTGGCGGTATCTTGCGAGGATCTCGCCCGTGGTGGAGTCGATGACCTGAACGTAGCAGTGTGCGTTACCGCCGCCGAGCATGTAGGTGATGTAGCCGTTGCCGCCAAGCTCGAATACGGAGCTGGTGAGCACGCCGACGTTGCCCTCTTTACCGTTGCCTGCGCCGAAGTCCTCAACGCCGCTGTAAAGGAAGCTGCCGTCCTTGCCGTAAGCCGCACCGCTGAAGAATGCGTCTGCGCCGGTTACGTTACCGGGCTCGCCGGGGTTCCACCAGCCGCTGAGGTTGCCCATCTCGAAGCCGCCGTTGAAGAGGTCGTAGATGGTGCCGGAAACGTCATAGCCGACGGGAGTTGCTTCGTTGAAGCCCTCGGGCTCGGTTACGTAATAGGTGTTGAAGCTATCAAGGAAGAATAAGCCGTAGTTGCTGTCTGCGTTGTCGCTGATGCGGAAGAATACCTCTCTGCCCATAAACTCGGAGAGATCTGCCTTATAGGCAACGAGAGTACAGCCGCTCTTCATACCGTCGGTGGTGTCTGCCCAAAGGCCGTTGTAGTAGCGTGCGAGGATCTCCTTGGAGGTGGCGTCAACAACGTCAACGTAAACGTAGTTGCCGTCCTTCATAGCGCCAAGCTTGAAGGTTACGAAGCCCGAGCCGCCAACGGTGAAGCTGGAGCTGGTAAGAGTTCCGACTGCGCTCTCGAATGCACCGGGAGCATAAGCGGAGAACATATACTCGCCGTCCTTGCCGAATGCGTAGCCGTTTCCGTCGTTCTCGTTAGTCCAATAGCTTCCGTCTGCACTTACGTTACCGACGTTGCCAACAAGGGTCCAGCCCTCAAGGCCAAGCTCGAAGCCGCCGTTTGCAAGGATGAAGGGAGTGGGATCGATCTCAGCAAATATGGGGCTGACGACCTCAATCGCACCGGAAGCGGTGAAGGAAAGGCCAAACGCCTTCTCCTCGCCGTCAACGATAACGTTCCAGCCGCAAAGCTCAGATCCGGTGGGAACGGTGCCAACGAATGCGGGAGTGATCTCAACGTCAGCAGCGGGAGCAAATACGTAGCTCTTGCCGTTAAGCTTAACGTCGGAGTTCTTTGTAAATACGATGGTAGAATCGGTAACGAGCTTGTCAGCGTCCTTATTGAGGGCGATCTGAGCCGCTCTTCCGTATGCAAGAAGTGCCTCGTAGAGATCCTTATACTCGGAGGAAAGGCTCTCGTTGGTGTAGAGCATAGCGTAGATGAACTGCGCTACGCTGCAAGTGCGTCCTTCCTCTACCTTAACGCCACCGACGGTGGAGCTGAAGGTAACGACCTTTGCGAGATCGTAAGCTGCGATGCCCTCGGTGATGACCCAGGTGCCGTTCGCATCGGTCGTGAAGAAGGATGCGTTCTTGGTGTTGCCGTTAAGCTCGTAGGAAACTACGACGTCACCGTTTTTGATCTGCTCCTCGGTCGCATTGACTGCAACGCGGATAGCAACCTTATCGCCGTAAGCGATGGAAACGCCGCCGAAGCTGCCGGTGGCTGCGGAGCTGTCTGCCGAAGCGGTGATCGCTATGGCAGAGCTGATGAGAAGTGCAAGAGCAAGCGCAAGAACTATAATTCTTGCAAAATTATGCTTTTTCATGTCTTTTTTCCTTTCGTTTTTTGTTTCGGTGCGTTACCAGCTCTCGAGGATGTTGTCGTCGGATTCGAAGCCGGAGGTGGTTACGATATCGTTTCTCTCAAAGGTAATTATATCCAACTCGGGTGGGATATAGGGGGTAGGTTCAATGATTTTCATGTCTTCTCCTTTCCTAGAGGGGCATATGTTTTGCTAAAAACTAATCAGATCTTGCTCTCGATGAGAGTCGCCTCGGGGAGATCATCTGCCGAAGCGTAATGAGTGATAAAGCTGTCAACAGCAAGGCAGCCCCAAGCCTCGGAGGCGTTATCTACCACTCTGATGTAAACGTTTCTTCCCATAAACTCGGAAAGATCCGCCTTGTAGAGGAACATTCTGCCCTCGTTGCTGTCGTGGTTGTCATTGTGATATTTTGCAATAGATTCGCCGCTCGCAGAGTCAACGATCTCGATATAGCACTCGGCGTTGTAGCCGCCGCCAAGCTTGAAGGTGATAAAGCCGATACCGCCGACGGTAAAGCTCTCGCTCGTCAGAGTACCCCTAGCGGCCTCCATGCTGCCCATAACGTCCTCGATGCCGCTGAAGAGGAAGCTGCCGTCCTTGCCGTAGGGCTTATCTGCGTTCTTCCAGAACACGTCCTGGCCGGAAACGTAGCCTATCTCGCCCTCAAGCGTCCAGCCGGTGAGGTCGCCGGATTCAAAGTCGCCGTTCAGCACCTGATATTCGTTGCCCTCGCCGAGGACGGTGTCGGGCTTGGGCTCGGGCTTGACGTTGATCGCCTCGTTTGCATTTGCAGGCACGCCTGCCGCCTCCTTATAGTAGGTGACGAAGCTGTCCGCAGTGATAAGACCCCAGTTGTTAGTGGCGTTATCAACGATGCGGATCTTCAGGCTTCTGCCCATAAATTCGGAGAGGTCTGCCTTATACATAACCATGTTAGCAAGGTTGCTTCCGTGGTTGATGATACCGATGCCCTTGTCGTTGAAGAGCCTGTTAGCGTAGCGTGCAACCTCTTCCTCGGTCTCTGCGTCTATAATGGAAACGTAGCATTCAAGGGGATTTCCGCCGCCGCCGAGAAGGAAGGTAATATATCCCGAGCCTCCTACGGTAAATGCGGAGCTCGTCAGAGTACCCTTGTGGGATTCGAGAATGCCTGCGCCCTCGTCAACGATGCCGGAGAAGAGGAACGTACCCTTCTTATTGTAGGGAAGGTTCTCCGCCCACCATCCGGAGGCGTTCGTTACGTGTCCGATCTTATCTCCCTCGAGGATCCAGCCGGTGAGGTCGCCGGACTCGAAGCCGCCGTTCTTGATCTGATATTCGCTATCGATCATAACGTCGATCTCGTACCTTGCAAGGAAGGATTCGCTGTCGATCCATAAGGGCTTTTCCTCCCAATAGGTCTTAACGCTGTCAAGCACGATGCAGCCAAGCTCATCCGAGGACGAGTTGTTGTCTATGACCTCGATATACATCGTTTCGCCAATGTAGGGGGAGAGATCGGCGTAATACTGAACGAGGTTCAAAAGCCTCATTCCGTTCTGTACGTAGGGGAACTGGAAGTTCCAGTATTTGAAGTTGGAGTATCTAGCTACCTCAACGGCATCGTCGCCGCGCTTGACCATAAATCTGAGGTAGGTACTGTTGTTGTCGGCGCAGCCGCCGAGCTTGTAGGAAACGTAGCCCGAGCCGCCGAGAACAAACTCGGAGGAGCGCATAACGCCGGTTGCGGAGGGCATATACTTTCCGTAATGGTAGTTGCCGTCGCGGGAGTAGGTGATGTTTTCATTCCACCAGACGCTCTCGGTGTTAACGCCCTCGTTAGAGAAGGCGTCACCCTCAACGACCGTCCAGCCGGCAAGTGAGCCAAGCTCAAAGCCGCCGTTCTTGATCTCGTTAACGGAGGGAGCCTCTGCCTCGTCCTCGAAGTCTGTAACCTTGACGAAGAACTCGCCCTCGGTCTGAGGGTCAGCTCCGTCGCCGATCCTGATGTCGTCTACCGCTATGTAGCCGTAGTAGTAGCTCTCGTCATTGTCTACGACTCTGATGTAGACCTCTTCGCCGGCGTATTCCGAAAGATCTAAGTAATACTCGTAGAAGTTATCGGTGTTGTAAACGCCTGCCGCATATCTCTCCGGGATAACGTAGCTCTCGGTATGCTCGTGGAAGTATTCGTTCGTCTGCATTGCGATGAGCTGGTCGTTCTCTGCGAGGTAGAAGCCGACGTAGCAGAGCCTCTCCTTTGCCTTAAGGGGTGCGCCCGTGCCCTTTCCAATGGTCAGAGCGCCGCCTGCAAGCTTCAGGCTGACCGAGCCGTCGGAGGGAACGGTAAAGGTGGTGGAGCGGATGGCGCCTGTTCTTGCGCCGGAGTACTTGCCGTGGTAGCCGCGGCCGGTGAGATACCAGTTTCCGGTGTGGTTGATAGAGAGGATGTTGTTGTTTGCATCATCCGCAAACATAAAGGTCTTCTCGGAGCAGATGCAGTTGTTGTCAAAGGCATCGCCGTATTCTATCGTCCAGCCCGAGAGGTCTGCTGACTCAAAGCCGCCGTTGATTATTGAAGATGCGCCTGTCGGCGGTACGGGATCCGGATCGGTGTTGCCGCAGGCAACCATGCCGACAGAGCAAGCTAAGATAAGCAAGATACTAGTAAATGTAATTAATACTTTACGCATAAGCCCTCCTTAATCGCCTAAATTGCCCATATTACCGTAGTAAGGAGGAGTAACCGTATCGCTGTAAGCGCTCGTCATGCGATAGATCTCAAGCTCGGTAAATATGATGTTTGCATTGTTGTCAAAGATTTTTAGATAATCGGAGTTGCCGTATTTCGGGTATATTCTCGTCGTAAAGCTGATAACGCCGTCGACGTAGATCTCAAGCATTGAGCGGTCGAGCAATATCGTTATCTCGTATTCTCTCTTGACCTGGTTCCAGGTGTGGCTGGGCTGACGGTTAACGTAATCCAGCTGAGAGGATTGGATCCTATCGACGAGGACGCCCACGTTCGAGAATATGATATCGGTCCTTTCGGTCTTGCCGTCAACCACGTTGGGGTTGTATCTGACCGAGATACCTGCGGAGTAGTCGGGGCTTTGGGGGTCAAGCTCGATCTTTGCTCTGATCTCGAGCAGATCTCCACGAATGGAGGAGATGTCGGAGTTGATCTCGGCTGCGGTCTTTCCCGCACCCTCGTAGTAGTAGAGAGTTTCTTCTCTTAAGCACTCGATCTCCTTGATGGGCTCACGGATGACGTCGGTGCCGTTGTCATCGAGCCAGAGCTCGAGAGGAATAGCGAAGTTGTGCGCCCAGCCTGCGTCGTAGTTCTGAGCGGTGCCGGCGTCCTTACCCTGAGCGATAGCGTAGATGATGGTTCTGCCGTCCTCGTAGCCCTTGCCTGCCGCAACCTCATCCTCGGTGAGGAAGCAGAAGCCGTTCTGACCGGTGTAAACGCCTCTTCCGAGGTCGAAGAGCTTAGGCTCGTCGTTGTCTGCGATAAATCTGCAGGTCTCCTTGTCAAAGGTTCCTATCCAGTAGTAGCACTCAACGATATAGCCGTCAACGGTGTACTGAGGGCAGTCGAAGAGGATGTACTTGGTCTGCGAGCCGTCCTTGGTGCTGATGGGAAGCATTACTACGCACTCCCAGTGCGCACCCTGCTGGGGATATCTGTTGTAGTCACACTGATAGATATAGCCTCTGTGCTCCCACTCTCTCATATTCTCGGAGGTGTAGATGACTGCGGAGCCTCCCGCACCGGGAATAGAGGTGGAGACCATCATATAATAAACGCCGTCGTCATACCAGCAGAAGGGGTCACGGAACTGCTCTCTCTCGCCCTGCGAATTATCGCTCGGCTGAGTGATAACGAGCTTATCCTCAACGACCCACTCGGTGAGATAGGGATCGTCGGGGTCCTTAGCGTGAGCAAACGCTACGTTCTGTCCCGTCCATGTGGTGGTGTTTGTGCCTGCTGTGATAACCAGCCAGGGCGTTCCGTCGGGGCCGATGCAGGCGCCGCCCGTCCAGATTCCCTCAGGGCAGATGCCGGGGGTGGGGGCAACGGCGTCCTTAACGTACTTCCAGTGTACCATATCCTCGCTGACGATGTGTCCCCAGCGGATCTGAGACCAGTAGGGGCCTGCGGGGTTATGCTGATAGAATACGTGATACATACCCTTGTAGTAGAAGGGGGAGTGAGGCTCGTTCATCCATACCGCAGGGGGTATAGCGTGATACTGGGGGCGGTAGCGGTCTCCCTCGTAGACCGAGGAGTCGAGCGCTATGTCTTTCCAATCGAGCTTGGGATGCGCCTCGGTGGAGTCGGTGTCGTTATAGATCTCGCCGACCTCCTTAGGGGTCAATGCCGAGGAGTAGATCTGAACCTCGTCAAGAAGTCCCGAAACCATCTGCCTCTTAATACCGAATTCGATCTGCGGGTTGGAGTAAGCGCCGACTCGCAGGGGCTCCTCGGTGTAGATTATGCTCGTTGCAACAAGCTCGGGGATGATAGCCTCGTATGACTTTTCACCGTTGTAGAAGAGGGCGATATATCCGGTATTGCCGTCAAAGGTGACCGCAACGTGCGACCATTCGTAGAGGGGAAGTGCGTTGATGGGATCGTAGAAGCCGACTACGAAATCCTCGCCCGTTTCCTCATTGTGGAGCGCCATCTGGATGCCCCACATACCGAGTCTGCCGTAGCCGAGCAGGAAGCCCTCGCACATCTCGATGTCGCCCTTGTTGATTATCGAGGTCATACGGGTGTGTCCCGCCGCATCGGAGGCACCGTCGTAGTGGACGATGTTCTCAAAAACTCGGGGAGCCACCCACGCCGACATCGTATAAGCTGAGGAGGGGGTGATAAAGTCTCTGTTTACGATATTGTTTGAAAATCCGTCCATGTATAAGGCGTTGCCCTTTACACCGGGTCTTCTCAGGGGGTCGTTAGGCTCCTTGAAAAGGTTGTCGGCATTCTGAGCGTTAAAGACGTAATTAATGGTATAGTCCTTGTCGCTGACCGACTCCTTTGTAAGGCTGCCCTCCGATTCATCAAGCGAATAATTTAACACAAGGGAGCTTTTTCCCTCGTTCTTGTCGGTATCCTTGTCGGGATCAGGGGTCTCGCTGTTGTTACACCCCGTTGCTGTGATGAGCAGCATAACCGAAAGCATAATTAATGCTATGAGTCTGTTGAAATTCATAAATCCTCACATTTTAAGCCCGGACGTGCCAAAGCCTTGTACGATGTATTTTTGTGCCGCAACGTAAATTACGAAAATGGGAATACTGGTGATAACCAGCGACGCCATGATCTCGCCCGTCGTGATACTCTCGATGCTCTTGATGGAGATGAGCGCTGTCTGGATGGGCAAAAGCGGCCAGGAGCCGTCGTCAGCCGAAGGCAGGATCATAGACGGCCAGAGATAGTCGTTCCACACGCCGATGAAGCAGAACACCGCGACGGTTGCAAGTATGGGCTTCGACAGGGGCATAATGACCTTGAAGAAGACGTCGAGCGTGCTTGCGCCGTCGATGCGTGCCGCCTCCTCGTATTCCTTTGGGATATTCTGGAAGAACTGCGTGAATAAGAAGATGTTGAATATACTTATCGTCGCAGGCAGTATAACTCCGAGGACGGACATCTCCTGCTTAAGACCAAGCATGATCTTGACGATAGAGTAGAGAGGGATGATAGAGGTCTCGACAGGCACGACGATGAGGAAGATAATCATAAAGGATAAGAGCCTCTTGCCGGGGAAGGTGAGCTTCGCCATAACGTAGCCCGCAAGTCCGTTGATCAGGATGTTAAGAACGATGACGATAGCTGCGTAAATAAAGCTGTTAAGAGCGTATTTCCAGATATCGTAGTTCAATAAAACGTTTCCGTAGTTTTCAAACGCAACGCCTAGGTTCGCAAAGTCGGGTAAGAACATATTCAGCGTTCCCACGCCTGCGGCGTAGGCGCTCTCGTTCTTCGTCGAGGTTGCGATCATATACATAATGGGCATGATGAACGCCAGGGATAAAACTATGCCGACGATATGATAGATTATTTCCTTCACGGTCTTTTTGACCGGAGCCTTATTCGGCCTGTAATTAGGCAGATCTCTTAATACTTTCTCCATATCACTTCTCCCTGAACAGTCTGCGTTGTATCAGCGTTATTCCGCCGATAAAGATGGTCATAAGCAGGGCGACCGCAGATGACTCGCCGACCAGGCGCTCGGAGTAGCCGCTGTTATACATATAGTAGGATAGGGTAACCGTATGCTCCATATATCCAGTCATCAGCATCGGCTGGGTCAAGATTCTGCAAGCGCCGATGAAAACGGTGATGAGTATGTAGACGACGGTGGAGCGAAGGCCCACCCAGGTCACGTTCCAGAACTGGTGCCACCAGTTTGCTCCGTCGAGCGACGCCGCCTCGTAGAGGTCCTTTCTTATGTTTGAAAGTCCTGAGAGGAAGATCAGCATCTGATAGCCGCAGCCCTGCCAGGCGCTGAGCACGATGATGCAGGGCATCGCCGTTGCGGGGTCACGCAGCCAGTCGTGCGGAGGCACGCCGAATATACTCAGCATAGAGTTTAAAAGTCCGCCCTCGCCTGGAGCAAGGATCTGCTCCCATAAAAACGCCGTGATCGAAAGCGAGATAACGACGGGAGCGAAGAAGCAGACCTTGAAGATCTTGCTTCCGATGCCCGGTCGGTTTACGAACAGGGCGAGTAGGAGCGCAAGGCCGATCTGAAGGGGAACGACGCCGATGACGAAGGTGACGGTGTTCTTTATCGCATTATAGAGCATTCCCTTAGCCGAGATCTCCTTGAAGATGCCGGCAAAGTTTTCGAGAAAGACGAAATTGATCTTGTCGGGTTGTAAAAGGTAATAGTCGGTAAAGGCGTAGCCGAGCGAATATAAGATCGGTAATAATATAAATAGGAAGGCAAGAGCCACCGCGGGCAGCAGCATAAGATATGCCGTCACCGAGGATTTTATCCTATAAACCTCCTTGCGCCTCTTTGCGGTAACGAGGTCGTAAGCCACGAAGCCGCCGAAGGCACAAAGGAACAAGGCGAAAATTATAATTGATGTAGTAGCCATTTTTCACTCATCCGATAAATAAATTATCCGCGATTCTTGATTTTATCGATTGCATCCTGAAGGGTGTTGGTTGCCGAGTTGAGAAGGTCGGTCACGTTTCCGTTTTCAAGACCGAAGATGACCTGGTTGAAGGTCGTGGAGAAGGTGGGATAAGCAACGGTGACGGGGCGCTCTCTGCCGCTCAGCTCGAGCTGCTTGAGGAGAGTGTACTCAGGGGATCCGGGTGCGTATTCCTTAACGACGTCCTTGCGTGCCGGGATCATTCCCGTTGCGGTGGTGATAGCCTCGGAGCTCTCTGCGGAGGTCATCCACTTGAGCAGCTCAAGGGTTGCGGTCTTATCCGAGTGGTGATTGTTGGTTATAGCGTAGGACCAGCTTCCGGTTGCGCTGGCAGCCTCTACTCCCTTGGGGTAGGGAAGAAGTCCCCAGTCGTCACGGGAGGAGAAATACTCTCTGTACTTGTTGTCAAGATCGGGAATAGTCCATCCGGAGGAGAGATACATACCTACCTTGCCGGTGAAGAAGTCGGTCGCGCCGATAGCGTAGGAGGTGTAGCCCGAGGTGATGAGATCCTTGATAAACTGGAAGCCCTTTGCGGTCTCGCTCGAGTTGTAATAGCCGCTTGCGGTGAAGCCGTCATCAGAAACGAAGCTTCCGCCTGCCGCATAGATGAAGGGATAGAGCAGATAGGGTGCAGTCTCGTCCTTGGTTGCGTCGATACGCATATCAACTGCGGTAACGCCGAACTGCTTAAGCCTTGCGCAAACGCTCTTGAACTGATCCATCGTCCAAGGATTCTCTGCCGTGTAGCCGCTGACGTCGATGCCCGCATCACGGAAGATCTTCTTGTTGTAGAAGAAGCCTGCGCTCGACTCCTGAATGGGGAGGCCGTAGAGCTTGCCGTTGTACTTGTTGAGAGAGTAGAACTTATCCTGCTCTTCGGCGGAGATAAGCTCGCTGATGTCGTAGAGGAGGCCGGAGCTTGCGTATGCAGCGGTGTTGGGTGCGTCGAAGGTGATGATGTCTGCGAGGGTGCCCTCAAGCTGGTTGTTCTGAAGCTCGGTCTCGTAGCCGGATGCGCCTGCGCTACGTGCCTTGAAGACTGCCTGCGCCTTGATCTTCTGATCCTTGTAAGCGGCATTGAAGGCGCTTATCCTCTTCTGATAAGCCTGACCCTCCGTCGAGGACTTATCAACGTGGAACATGATCTTGATGATGGTGTTACCTTCTGCGTCGACGGTGGGAGTGTCGTTATTGCCACCATCGCCATTGTCACCGCATGCGACCATGCTGAATAACATAACGATCGCAAGCAGCATAGAGATGATCGAGGTTAAAAATCTTTTCATTGTTTTTCTCCTTTTTACAACTTTTGTACGCATTTATTTACATTTATTATCATTTAGTGGTTGTTCCAAGCACAAACTTGGTGTTGATAACCGTTCTTGCGGGTGTCTCTTCGTTTCTGATCTTTTTGATAAGGAGCCTGACGACCTGCCTCGCCATCTCCTCTACGGGCTGCTCAACGCTCGTTATGTTGCTGCTGCCCCACTGACTGAAGATGCCGTCGTAGGATACGATCTGAAGATCGTCGGGGATCCTTTTGCCAAGGCTTGTTGCCGCCTCGTAGAGAACCTGGGAGAGCGTGTAGCCCGATACGAAAACTCCGTCAACGTCCTTGTGCTTTTTTATAAAGTCCTGAACGACGATGGTCTCCTCTCCATGCTGTATGACCTCGTTTACGATCCTTGGAGGCATATCGTATTCCTCCATAGCGTCGAGGTATGCGCGCTCTCTCTCAAGCACCTCGGATGCAACCAGAGGCTTAGAGCCGATAAAGCCGATGCTTTTCGCTCCGTGCTCTACCATATATCCGATCGCATTTTTCGTTGCATCGTAGTTGTCGCTGGTGACGTATGGGATATCGCCGCCGAAGGTCCTGTCGATCGAAACGATCGGACAGCCCCGCAGATCATCGCTCTCGTGCATATAGTGAGTAACGAAAACGGCTCCGTCTACCTCTCTATGCTTGATGCGTGTTATGATCTCGGTTTCCTTGTCGACCTTTTGCTGAGAGGATACGAGGAGGACGGAATAGCCGAACCTGCTCGCCTCATCCTCTACGTAATACGCCAGCTTTGCAAAAAACGGGTGGTTAATGATGGGGACTAAAAGTGCGATGATCCTCGTTTCGTTTTTCCTCAGACGAAACGCCATATTGTTTCTTGAGTAGTTGAGAGCCTTCATAGCCTCGAGGACCTTCGCTCTCGTCTTGGCTCCGACCGCCTTTTCGTTGTTTATGACTCTTGAAACGGTGCCGACGCCTACTCCTGCGTATTTTGCTACGTCTTTAATTGTAGCTTCCAAATGATCACCTCCGATCTTGAGTTGACCCCGATATGCCAACGATTGTTGGCATATCGTACATATTGTGGATGGATAATCAGACGATAGTGACCGTAACGGTCTTATTGCCGTTGATAACTATCTCATTGATCTCGCTTGCCAGAAGGTCTGCCGATATCGTCAGCATAAGGTTTTCTATCTTATACTGATCCTCGGTGAGCGCCGTGCCGTTGAGCGTGACGGTCAAGACCTCTACGTTACCAAGATAGATAACTGCGTTACAGCCCTGCTCGATGGAAATATCCTTAAGGGTGGTTTCCGTAGTTGCGGTAACCTTAACGTTGAACTCGTAGGAGCTTGTGCTGCCGACTGCACGGAAGGTGTAGTCCCCGACAGGGAGAAGCTCGAAGTAAGCGGGATCGATAATAAGGCTTCTGCCGTTGCTCTTATAGAACGCTCTGTCAACCTTCGTGTTAGCAAGGGTCTTGTTGTAGAGCGAGGTGATAACCTGCTTGGAGTCGCCCTCGACGGTCAGGCTGCCCGTTCCGCCGTAGGTGTAGTTTGCGTTAAAGTTGACAATGGATTTGAAGGTCGCCGTGCCCGAGTAAACGTTCAGGCCGAAGAGTCCCTCGGTGGGCTCGCTCTCTGCAAGCACCGTGTCGATGACGAGCCTGCCGTTGATGTAGGCCTTGATCGAGCTGCCCTTTGCCTCAACTCTGAGGACGACGTTTGCCGTGTCGACGTCGGGTGCGCTCGCTCTGCCGATCTCGCCGCGAGGCGACCACATCTTGACGATCCTCTCGTTGTTGTCGTAGTTGAAGATGATGTAATCTCTCATATCAGCCTTAGCTCTGAAGATGAAGGCTGCGGCAACAGCCTCGAGAGAGAAGGATGCCGAGCAATTGAAGTCGGATGCGCTGAGCGTGGATAAAATGTATCCGTCGCCTGCGGGCGTGGATGCTATGATGTCTGCGCCCTTTGCGATCCAGTCGCCGGACACTATGCCGTCCGAGGTGAAGGGAATATCGCTTTCGGGATATCCCGAATAAACGTTAACGTTAACGATCTTCTTCTGGTTGCCGCAGGAGGCGATGAGCGTTGCCTTGCCTACGCCAAGAGCCTTTATGATGACGCCGCCGGTCACGCTCTCAAGTGCGACGATATCGCCACCGTCCTTGATCTCCCAGACTATCTCCTGACCGGAGGTCGAGTATGCGGTGACCTGCTTTTCCTTGGTGAGCGAGGTGTCAAGCTCAACCTGATCGTCGCTGACGTAGAGAACCGTCTCGCCGTCAACTGCCTCACCCTCACGCCATACCGACTTTATCTCGTTGAGAACGAGGCTATTTACCGTTGCCTCGCCGCCAACCGAAAGCTCAGCCTTAACGGAGTAGGGAGATGCGAGCGTCAAAACGTAGAAGGGAATCTTGAAGTCGTCGCAGAACACCTCGACGCCGCCGTTATCCGAAAGGATGTAGAAACTCTGGCTGTCAAAGCTTCTCGGTCCGGAGGTAAACTTGAAGTGATAATCTCTTATGTTAAGTCCTGCCGACGACGTATTTCTGCGGTCTACGTAGTAGCCGTCGGTCTCATTCCAGCCGATCTCGGTGTATTCGTCCTTGCCGACGTTGATCCTTATGGAGATCGGTGCGTTGTTCGGGTTGTCGATGCTGAGCAGCATCTCGAATATATGAGTGTTTACGTCCTTGAGGAGGTTTTCGCTCTCGGCGTTTACTGCCTTATCGGTTATCTCAAGGAGCTTGACCTTTTCAAAGGCTCCACCATCCTTGACGATGGGCGTCTGTGTGAGGATGTATCCGTCGCCCTCGGTGGCAAGGCCCCAGACTACGGGGATGGTCATACCGCTTCCGTTCCAGATCCTTCGAGCATTTGCATAAATACCGCTGTCGGTGTCTGCGGGAACGCCTGCATACCAGCTGATCGAAACGGTCTTGCCGAAGTAGTCGCTTTCGCTGTCTCTGATGCTGAAGGTCTGGGTCGCATAGGAGTCGGGGCCGAAGTCCATCGTCTGGAAGTCGCTCTCGTCGATGGCGCCGCCGTCCTTATCCGTAAAGGTGATCATGTTTCCGTCGTAGGAGAGCTTTCCTACTATGTATTCTCTTGCGGTGAGGGTGAGCACGGTGTAGATCTCGCCGTCATCCGCCGTAAGCGTAACTACGTCGGGGCACTCGGGTGCATATGCGGCAAATTCGCCCGCATAGGACCAATCCCAGAGGTTTTCGGACTTTAAGAACCATACTCTGTTTTCCTGCTGACCGGTAAGCGCCATACCCCACGCCGTCGTCCTTCCGTCCTCTACCCTCACGGGGAAGACCTTCGGGTCACGGCAGGCGACCTTGTGGAAGATGCCGTCTGGAGCGGTTGCGGTAGTCTGAGGAATGAGCCTACGCTTGGTCCAGGTCATACCGCCGTCGTCGCTCGACATGATCATCTGATCCTGCATTGCGCCGTCACGGGTGTAGAAGCCGATGATGCCGTTGCCGCCCCCGTTCGGGAACCAGTTGAAGCCGTCGATGGTTTCGCTGTCGCCCTTTCTGTATTCGTAAGCCGAGCCCGACCACATATAGCCGGCGCCCATGTTCCAGTCTTCATCGGGGAAGAGGCAGATGGGGAGCAGCTCCCAGCGTGCAAGATCCTTGCTCCTTGCGTGTCCCCAGTACATATCGCCCCAATAGTTGTTGTAGGGGTGGTGCTGATAGTAGATGTGATAGTAGCCGTCGAAATAGATCAGACCGTTAGGATCGTTGTTCCAGTTTGCATACTGAGAGAAGTGATACTGGTTACGGTAAAGCTCGGTGTAGTAGGAGTAGTCGCTCTTTCCGTAATAGATATCGGCAAATCTGATCTTGGAATTGAAGCAGTTGAAGCCGATGCTTCCGCCCTCGTAGCTTACGCCCTCGGGAAGCTTTTCAAGTGTGTTGAGGTCTATCTCGGTGTCAATTCCGAATCTGCGGATATTGTCAGCGTAGAACTCTGCGTGAGCGCCGTCCTCATCGGGGGTGATCACGACCTTGAGCTGGACTCTGCCGATGCCTGCGACCTTAGAGCCGACGAGGCGCTTTTCGCTGTCGGTCATCTTGTCGTTTCCGATGAAGTAGTCGGTCAGCAGCTCGACTGCCGAGGTCCTGCCGTCGGAGACGGTGAAGTAAAGCAGCTTAACGAGGTTTGCCTGCCTGTCTACGTTGAACACCCAGTAGTGCGAGCCGTCCTCTGCGCCAAATGCGAGACCCGCGGCAACGCCGTTTTCAAACGAAACGATAGAGGTGTAAACGAATTTGTCCTCTTTGCTGTAAGAGACGTCAAGAAGAGTGAAGGTGTCGGTGCCGCTCTCCATAGCAACGTCGTTCGTCGTAGGCTCGTAGTCAACTGCGTCGTCAAAGTCTACGTCGCCGCCGTCGGGAGTGTCATCCGGGGTGGGGTCGGTGACGTCAGAGCCGCCGTCCTCCGTGCCGTCATCGCCGTCCTCTGGGGTGTCGTCGGGGGTGGGATCTCCGCCCTCGCTTGCGTCGTCGTCATCCTTGTCCGTGTCGTCCGTAACACCGCACGCCACAAACGAAAAGCACATGATAGCAACGAGTAATAAACATAAAAGCTTATACCAAATCTTCATTATTGCTCCTCACCTTGTTTATTTATGTATTTATTGATAGTGTCTAAATCGGGGAGATTGTCTATTGCGCCTCTGCCCGTGGTGTTCAGAGCGCCTGCCACGTTTCCGAATTTTAAAGCAAAGCTCAAAACGTCGTCGGTCATGGGCGCCTTGCCGTTTTTATCTATGACCGAAAGCGCACCGGCAAAGAATGCGTCGCCCGCTCCCGTCGTGTCTATCGGCTTTACGGTGATGGTGGGCATCTTATTTCTCTTGCCATCGTATCTCCATTCGCTGCCCTCCTTGCCAAGGGTTATTAAAACCAGCTTGTCGGTCAGGCTGTCGACGTAGTCCTCGGTAAAGGTCTCGACCTCGTCCTCGGAGAACTTCACGATATCCGCGGCTGCGAGGATCCTCTTGTAGGTCCTTACTGCGCTCTCCTTATCCCTGAAAATGTCCGTACGATAGTTTACGTCGAAGGCTACGGTCTTGCCGAGCTTATGCGCACGCTCGATGATATCAAGTGCGTATTCAACGCAGTCGGCGTCCGAAAGCATCAGCGATCCGATGCACACGATGTCGGCTTTGCTGATAAGCTCGTCGCTTACCTCGGGCATAAAGTAGTCCGCCGTGCCCTTGCGATAGAAGCAGAAGGATCTGTCACCGCCCTCGTCAAGCTCCACGAACGCAAGCGTCGTGTTGCGACCCGTGTCCATTTTGATATGGGCGGTGTCCATGCCGAGCTCTCCCGCATATTTTATCAAAAACTTGCCTATGAGGTCGTCGCCGACGCTGCCAACGAACTTGACCTCGCTTCCAAACTTATTCAGTGCGCAGGCAACGTTAAATGGTGCGCCGCCTGCCTTTCTTTCATAAGTGATTATTCCGTTTTTCTCCTCGCCGATCATATCGGCAAGTATCTCACCAATGCAAAGTAACAATTTTAAACCTCCGTTTCTAGAGATTGCTGTTTTATCTTGTCAAGATAAAGCTTATTTTCTTTTATTGCGAATATTACCGCCCTCACGAGAAGTGCAATAAAGAATATGACGGGCGGCATAGCGTTTACCAGGCTGCGATCAACGAAGAATGCGCACACCACCGAGATAACGGCGGAAATCAGCCCGGAGAACCAAACGAACGAGCCGACGATCTTTAACATCTCACCGAGCGAGGTCACGCTTTCGACCCCCTTCAGCTTCATCACCGAGTAGGTCAGCAGCGTCGCCACCAGCACCATCAGCGCTATAAAGGGTGCAAGGGTTATAACGTTCATAAGATAGGCGTAGGCGTTTAAAAACCAATTCGCACGGAATGCGCTTTTGATAAAGCCGTCAGCCGCCGCCTTCGCCTCACTTACGTCAGCCCCTGCTTTGACCAGGGCTCCGTCCTCAAGCTCACTGTAAAAGCCGTAGAAGGAAAGGCCGGTGCCTCCCTCGGTCTCAAAGGAGCAGGTCATATAATCATCAAATATAAACAGATAGTTATTAATACCTTTACTTATATATTCATGATAATAGTAGTTTCTTAAGAGGGGAACCTTCGACGTGCTTTCGTAAGCCGTTATCGGGGGGTAATAGCTCGTGAAATAAAGCTCGTAGACCGCCCTGTCGTAGTCGGACTTGGTTAGCTTGCCTGCCTCAAGCTCGCTTGCCAGAGCCTCGGCTCTCTCGAGCGTCTCGCCGCCCTTGACTTCAAGATGGCTTTCGTATTGCTCGATGTCGGCATCGGTAAGCACAAGCTCCTTGCCGGTATATCTTATTCTGAATTCAAAGTTAAGTCTGGCGACGTCGCTGAGCGTGAGGTAATCCTCGTATGAGATTTCGGTGCCCTCACCGTCGTTTGAGATGCAGTAAGCCTCAATTTCGGCAAGAGATCCTGCGGGGCGAGTGTCGATAACGACGTCGTAGCCGCTTTGCGAGTAGCTCTGCTTATCCTCTGCTCTGTCTAGGGTATTGACTAAAAGACCTTCGGCGTATTCGCCTTCGCCACACCTCGCCATGAAAACGCCGTCCTCTATCAGGGCGTCAATGCGCTTAGCCTCGTCTGAGGTCGCAAACACCGAGTGAACGGTCGAACGAAGGTCGGTCGCATTTCCGTAATGCGCATCGAAGGGCAGCATATATCCGCCGATAAAGCCCGACCATATGAATGCGAGAGCTAAAACGAAGCCGAGAAACACGTTCGTGTAGCCGCCCCTCGCATTTTCCTTGGCTAATTTATGAGAGAAAAAGCCAAGCCCAAAACACTTTAACCATTTTTTCATAGCTTATTTGTTCCCGTACTCTCTCGACATGATCGAAAGCTCTTCTTCCTTGTCGAAAAGATGAATGTGCTTTTCACTGAAGCTTACGCCAACGGTGTCGCCGGGGACTAATCCGTTTCTTTCGGGGACGGAAAGGATGAAGTCCTGATCCTTTTCTTGCATGCGCAAGAAGAGCTGGGTCGTATTTCCGAGCACCTCCTTGATGGTAAGCGTCGCCTTGATGCCCGCATCGTCGAGCTTGATGTTCTCGCCTCTTACTCCGAGGTAGACGCTGTGGGAGCTGCCGTCGAGGTAGCTCTCCTTTATGGTGCGCAGCTCCGAGAGCTTAAGGTCGACGGTCTGACCGTCGCCAAAGGTCACGTTAAGCTTGTCGCCCACACGCTTGATGTCGACCTCAAAGAAGTTCATTTGCGGAGTTCCGATAAAGCCGGCGACAAACTTGTTTTCGGGGTAGTCGAAGAGGTTTGTTGGCGTGTCGATCTGCTGGATGACTCCAAGCTTCATTACTACGATCCTCGTGCCCATCGTCATAGCCTCGATCTGATCGTGCGTAACGTAAATAAAGGTTGTCTTAAGCTGGTTGTGGAGCTTAACTATCTCGGCTCTCATCGCCGTTCTGAGCTTTGCGTCGAGGTTTGAGAGCGGCTCGTCAAGCAAGAAGACCTTGGGGCCTCTGACCATCGCACGGCCGAGCGCAATACGCTGACGCTGACCGCCGGACATCTCCGAGGGTCTCGAGCTGAGCAGCTCCTCTATACCGAGGATACCTGCCGCCCACTGCACCTTCTCGTCTATCTCCTCCTTGCTCATATGAACGTATCTCTTGAGGGGGACGGGAGTGGTCGTATAATATTCAAGCTCCGCCTCGGCGTCCTTGATGCGCACGTCAAGCAATGCCTTCTTTTCCGCATAGTAGGCGATATCGTTCTCGAGGCGCTCTAATGAAAGCTCCAGGTTCTCGAGCCTGTCGTTCAGCTTAGCCTCCTGATCTGCGGTTGCTACGGATAAAAGGTCCTTGACCTCGGCGATCCTTGCTTCGAGCGTTGGGATCTCGGCGTTTGCCTTTGCAGTGTCCTTTGCAAGGGCGTCGCACTGCTTGCCAAGCTTCTTGAGCCTGCCTGCAACCTCCTTGATCTTGCTCTTATCGATGTCTACTATCTGATTGCCATCCTTGTCAAGCTTGGGGACGGGGATCTTGCGCATCTTAAGGCCGAACGCAATATTATCGTAAGCCGTGAGGTGGGGATAAAGAGCATAGCTCTGGAAAACCATCGCAATATCTCTGTCCTTTGCGTCAACGTCGTTGACAAGCTGATCGTCTATGTAAAGCTCGCCGCCGCTGATCTCCTCAAGTCCGGCGATCATTCTGAGCGTGGTGGACTTTCCACAGCCGGAGGGTCCGACAAACACGATGAACTCGCCGTCGTTGATCTCCATATTAAAGTCCTTGACCGCAACGAAATCGCCGCTCCTTTTCTTAGCCTCGCCCGTGGCATTCTTCTTTGCCTTGCCCGTGCCGGGGTAAATCTTGTAAACGTGTCTTAAAAGTAAATTCGCCATAGACAACTCCTCTTTTTCTTAACGAATAATCCTTGTACTACAAATTATGAAAAATCGACAATTTTAGCACTTTGGAAATGTTTCCAATTGTATTATACATTGGCAATATCTAAAAATCAACCCTTTTTGGAAATGTTTCCAAATTTATTTTATAAATATTATTAATAACGGGACAGAGTGACAGTTTTTCACCGGGAAAATCAGCAATCCTAGCGCAAAAACAATCTGTATTCTGAAGCAAAAAAAGAAAAGCACCCCTCGGATGAGGAGTGCGGTGGGTGATTGTTGTAGCTCAGTTGGCGAAAATCGGATTGCTTGGATTTTAGAATTTGCAGATTATTCGTTTTCTGCTGCGTCATTATTTTCGGGGGCTGAGGGGGCGTCCTTTTTTACGAGCGCGAGAATGATAAAGGTCGCAAAAACGATGATCTTTGCCATGCTGACGATGCTCGTCGAAACAGAATAAAAATCGTAAGCGGCGGAAGCGTAATAATTGTCCGTAAGGCCGCCTATGTAATTAAATATCGAGAAGAATGCGCCAATTGCGGTAAAGATAAGAGTGACGAGGAAGGCACGCTTAGTTGCGGTCTGAATCTCGTCTGCTTCTTTTTTGACGTAGAAATATCCGCCAACGACTACGAAAGCGATGAAATTAAGATAAGCGCTTAACCAAACCAAAACGGATTTCCACTTGCTGTTCCAATTGATATTCATATAGATCCTCCTTGAGTAATGGGTAAAATAATTATGCCATAAGTATATGCGCTTTGTCAATATATGGTTTATCCCGGTGTTGCGCATTGAGCCACGGCGTGGTGTGGAGGCGGTTTTGATCGAGAATGCTTAACGAAAGGCGAATCACAAATGAAATCACCTATGGTGATGAAATCCTCGTTTCACTCGGATGAAATCTTCAGCCTGCGGCTTCAGATGAAATTAAATCCGCTAACTTAACCTCGTGTAAGCGAGATCTCATCGCTTTAGCGATTTCATCCACGTATGTGGATTTATTCCGCATTAGCGGATTTAGTTGAAAAAACCTCACCCTGTTCGGATGAGGTTTTTTCTGGTGGAGCAAGCTTAATGAAAGTTGAACCGGTATTTACTTATGTTCTTTCGTTAGAGTTAATGCTTTCGGCTATAGAATACTCTTGGCTTTGCTGTTGCCCTTTGAAAATACGATAAAAGAAGTTTGGAACCATAACAGCCTTACATCTATGCTCGAATATTAAATCTTGCCATTCGATTATTCGCTTAAGCCACCCTTCTTCGTTCAATGCGTCTTTCATATGTAGGTGACTAAAAATGATTTCTTTAAGACGCCTAACACGCAATTCATCATTCTTTATGTTTTTACTAAATTCAATCCAGTATTTTATAAAGGGAAGTGCCCAAGCGCATACTCCAAGAAACGATATAAATGAAAGTTCCAAACATATCGCGGTTATTACAATAGCAAATATAAGTACGCCAAAAAAGACGTAACAAGAAATCTTATATTTCTTGCGTAAATCATAATCCCAATGTAGACTTTCTTTTTGACAATAAACTATTTGCAAATGTTTAGGTTGAGACGAAAAATCTTCATACCATTTATCATCGTCGGAAAATCCACGGTCTGGGTATTTGCTAACCATTTCGTAAATTTCATTGTCAGATAATTTGTTGTGCCATTGTTGAGCATTATCTTGACTGGAAAAAAGCATAATATCAAAATAATTCTGTATTTGAGCCGCTTCTTTTTTTAACTTGCTTACTAATCGAAAAACACTATCACTTGCAAACGTTGCGGCAAATGATAAGCCTAAAGATAGACCAATGATTAAGTCATTGGGGTAAAAAGTTTTAATTATTGTAAACAGCGCTACGCCAATTACACAAATAATCAAGTAAGCACCTGAAATAAATTTTGCCAAATTATACTTTGCGTGCTGAGCAAAAAGGCATTTTATGCATAAAGAAGAACCTTGCTTTTCATATATTGAGCTATCCATATGCGGGGAACTCACCTCCAAATATCTCTCTCCAAATCCTGATGGATTTGGGGTGATCTTTTTCTTGTGTTTCGGCATATATGGCATTACAAGCCTTAGTATAATCCGATGATGCTCTTTGATATATAGATTGTTTTTGGCTATAAGAAAGAGTATTGATGTTGCCTTGTATTCCCTTAGGGTCAGATACACAATTGAAGATATTGTTAATTAAATATTTTAAGAAATTTGCAAATTCCATATCAACGAACTGGCTGAAATCGGAAGCACCTTCGCAATAATTCATAACCATAGCCTCCAGCAAATAAGAAGGCATCGTTGCCATGGTCTGACGCCTGTTCCAGTATTTTACGATACGAACAAGATTAAGAGCATAGCCTCCACATTTTGAGTTTATAATTTTTACCCTATCTCTATCAAGCTTGGGGTTTGTCTTTTTCCATCCACCAGTACCGTTAGGAATTAGATAATAATCCGATACACAAAACGCCGGCACGATATCAAAATTCCATTCATAACTGGTAAATTTTAATGTAACTGCTTCACCACGCGAATGCAACTCTGCTTTGCTACAATCGTGCTCAGCCCAAAGAGCTGACTTGAATGCATTTTTTATTTTATTAGAGTTGAGATAGTAGGTAGGGTTATATCCATAACCGTAGTAACTGGGATACGAAACATCGCAGTATTGTTTGAAAACGCTCGTTGTGTCACTTAACTTAATCTTATAATCATCCCAACCGGAAGAGGTGCACTCTTGAAGGCCTCCACCACTCAAACAAATGATTAAATCGATGTCATCTATAGGACGTATTTTAGTTCCTCGTGCGAAAGAACCAAATTGCATATGATATGACTTCGCCAGAGGAAGAAATCCCTTAAGATTGTTTATTCTTTCAAACATTGCATCCCGGCTATTTCTTGCCGCGGTTACTCTTTGGGGTGCAAGATTTACGGAATTTGTTAAAAAACTTGAAAATACTGAATTAACTGTTGATGCCACGATGTTTCCTTTCTTTTTTCTTTTAATTCAAAAGTAACGATATTCTTCTTTCATTATACTGTCCGTTAGAATCAAATGCGCAGAGATAGAGATTCTTTCTTACACTTTTGTTGTTAGAGGATTTTAAAGCCTCTATATTATTTGCGATTGTGACTTCATCCTCTAAGCACCAACGTGTAGCGATTTCTATATACTTATCGGTATCGGAAATCAAATTGTCGGGAGTAGAGATGAAGTTAAACTCATCCATAAAATTAGCGGTTGCTATACTGCGAATTAAATCAAGGAGTTCTTGCATTGTGCCTTCTTCTCCGGATAAATACGACCACAGACCATCGGCAAGCAGAATTTCCTCCTTATCGCAGAACTTAGGGAATTCTATCATATTTCCCATAAAACGCTCTTTGCAATAACCGGTATCGGTTTCTGCAGTAGGATCGAAGGGAAATCCAAAGAAATAACTAACCTTTTTACCCGGGTACATGATTCTAAGCGCGGCCTTAGCCTTAAGAATCTTTTGCTTTTCGCCACGAGTTTCGCCAGAGTTGGGACGAACAGATTTCAATTCTATGGCAACGATATTTTCCTCATCCTCAAAATAGCAGTCAGCAGTAAAGTTAGTTCCGGTTACAAGTTCGCCGTGTTCACCAGCTTTTATAAGTGCATCCTCAGCAACCATATCTGGAATTCTATCGCCATTTTTTAAGTCGGTCATGATTTCGGCGATCACTCGTTCCTGCTCTGCATATATTCTAAACTCGCTTCCGTTAAATCCGCGCTTATCTCCGTCGCACAGAATATGCGCAACACTTTCGAAAAAGACTTGTCCCAATGTGGTGTTGAGTCCGTGCATCCAAGAACTCATACTTATCATTGCATCAACATTTGTTCCCGCGGCATCAAACTTATCCGAAAATGCCTGCAAAAACGCTTTATGAAAAGGCGCGTTTCGAGGAGCCGTAGCATCCTCGGGAAAAGTATCAAAGCGAGATTTGAGAAGCTTAATAATGACTTTTGCTATTTCTTGCTTTTTTCTGCTATTCATACTGGTTTCTCCTTCATTCTAAAAATGATTTCCGAATATGCGTTTTTATCTTTCTCAGTGCGATTAAGGACAGGGCGTTTGAATTGTTCAACAATAATCATCCCAGCGTTTTCAGCAATTCTCTCATACAAGCCATATTTATCGTTTGCAACAATAAATACTTCGTAATCCTCTGTTAAGAATCTCTTGCAGTTAATTAAAACGGCGGAAATATCATCAACATACTTTTGCTGAGCGGCCTTTGTGTGGCCTTTCTGCATAGAGCCTATTTCAAGTTCATCGTTCCTTTCAAGTCCCAGCAACTCATATGCATAGGCATGCTGTTCGTGATAATCAATAAGTCCTACATATGGAGGGCTACAGAAGATACCTTTGATTTTGGCTTTCGAATAAGCATCAGCTATTGAGCCACCCAATGAGCGAATACATTCTTCAAGGTCTACCGTAGAAGAATCGGCAGCAAAGCAACGTTGCATAGTACCTGTTCGTAACTGTTTGAACTGACAAATTCTTTTGACCGTATCTTGCGAATACGTTTTCCACCACTTAAGAATACTAAAGAGCGGTTTGCAGATCTTCTTGTGCTTCGTGCAATAATATGTTGTGTATACAGGAACGATTAACGTTGCTAAATCCGAATGAGTTGTGGCACGACAAGAACGCATCGTTCTGGAGAGAATTATTTGAAGAATTCTCTTCGATGCCTCATTTTTCGTTTCTTCAATAAGCCTGTTCACAAAATGTATTTCTCGTCTTGCCGTTTCGAAATACCACTTATCCAAGAATGATTCTTCGGATATCGCAAGTGAAACACCGTATTTCTCTGCCAGTTCTGTAAATATGGGTAGGAACATTTGCGACTTTTCTTCGCCATATGTCTTTTCGTTTACTTCGTTACGGTAAACCATTTTTTTGAATTCTGGCGAGGGAAAATATTGCGAATTGAATTCGTACAGGCGCTCCAGAAGTTCAGCTTCAAATCCAGCGAAATTCAACGCTTTTTCAAATTCTTCAAGTTCGGAAGTGATACGCGCTATTTCTTGATTTAAGTTGGCAATATCATAAAAATCAACTTTGCAGTTAGATATTTGTGCATTAAAGGCAGATATATCAACGCCTACAGCATGGATTCCCAGTTCGCTGGCTTGCACCAACGTTGTGCCACTTCCACAGAATGGGTCTAATACTATGTCCCCGGGGCGAAAATACACTTCTTTTTTGAAAGCATCAGTATGTTCATCTAAGAAGTATTCTACAAGTTGAGGGATATATTTCCCTTTATACGGATGCAAACGATGAACGTGCTTAGTTGTTTCAGCCTCTTTATATCCATCGAAAGAAAGCTCCCAATTGGTGTCATCTCCAAGAATGTTTTTCCACTCTATCTCTTTCTTGCCTCTGAAGGACTGATAATATGACACAAGTTGTTCTTGGTCAACATATATGACCCCTCCATTTTCAATTTTATCAATTCTTCCGTATTGAATCAAATAAGAGATGTTTGACTCAGTAACAGTTTTTTGAATATATTCAGTTGCAAATTTACTTGCTTCGCTAATAGTTAATAAAGTACTCATTTCTTGCTCCGTTTAATTATTTTCAGGCACAAAGCCCACAATGTCGCCTATATCACAATTGAGTGTAACACAAATTTTTTCCAGTGTTTCTAAAGATACAGATTCATTTTTGCCCAATTTTGCAACCGCATTTGTGCTTATGCCCGCAAGCTCTTTTAATTGGGTTTTGTTTATCTTTTTGTCTATCAATAATTTCCATAGTCTATCATAACTTATAGCCATAAAACAACCTCCTGTTTATGATATATCATTATATCACATCCCAGAATAAAAATCAAGAACTTCTTGATATAATTCAAGATTTTTTTGATATAAATGAAAATAAGTAATAAATGATATTTTGTAAGTTTAATATTCAAATTTGTCCATGAAAATAACAAATCAAATAATAAGTGACCGCAGGGTGTGTGCTTGTCTTGATACAAGTCGGCTTTGCGCTAGATAAAACCGCAAGGGCTGACCTCGCCATCAAGGTCGTTGGCGCAGAGCGCCAATATTCCTCGCCTTGCCGCTTAAGTGCGAGCACTACGCGCTCTGCGGCGGGAATGCGAACCTTGGACCGACCGGTTATACTCCACGTGAGCACGCCACCTACGCTGGCGGCGCTATGCGCTATGCATCGCTGACACGATGCGCTCGCGGAGCAATCTGCGCTCGCTCGCTTGAATGCGAGCATTCAGACTCGGCTTCGCTTGATTATGTAGCCTCCGGCTAAAACCGGTCGTACCATACTGCAAGCCCGAGTGGATCATAAACAAAAGAGAGATAACCACGAGGGCTATCTCTCTTTTGTTGGTGGACCATCAAGGACTCGAACCTTGGACCGACCGGTTATGAGCCGGTAGCTCTAACCAACTGAGCTAATGGTCCGTAATTAATGTTTTTTGCGTAAGAAGGTGGACGATTTACGCATCTTGTACGCCACTTGACAATACGCTAGTATATTGTAGCAGATATTGATTAACAAAGTGTGAACGATATATTAACAAATGATAAATTAGAGGGCTGTTTATCGTGTTTTTTCGACGGTCTGTTCGGGATGGCAAAATGCGGGCTGTCGTATCACGTAGAGGGATGCCGTTTGTCGGGGTAGGATAGGAGGATCTTGCCCCGTCCGATTTCCGGCCGTTATATTGTGCTGTAATAATGTGCCGTTTTACTTTTAGCAAAGCACCGCTCCGATATGATCTGCTTGATCACGTCTTACAGAGCGGCGCTTTGTAGCTTGATATCCATGTCGTATGAGCTTTGTAGCTTGATATTCATGTCGTATGAGCTTTGTAGCTTGATATTCATGTCGTATGAGCTTTGCGGGTTGATATACGATGCCGCCCGAGCCTTGCAGCTTGATATCTATGTCGCCCGAGCTTTATATGGCTGATCGCCCACGGCTCACTGACCGTTATACCAAGGCGAAAGAAGCGCCTGGTAGTCTCTTATGCAAACGACGATATCGGGCTTGAATTTTTCTATATAGCTCTCGAGATCCATCTCGTCGTAATGCCTCAGATCAAGCGAATACATAGTGTCAAAGTTATACCATATCAGTGATTCCACGGCGTTTGTAAAGCTATCGCCGTAGACGAGTATGGAGGGCAGATCGGGGCGTTCGGTTTTGATCACCGTTTCGGAGATGTCGCCGCCCATATATACGCCGTAGGTGGCGTACTGCTCGTCCTCGCCCGGGATATGATAAACGGTGGATGCCCCCTCCGAGCCCCAGTTATATCTGGTGAAGGGAATATCCTCGTCTACCGTCATAATTCCTATCGGCTCGGTGATATCCCACATATCAAAGATCTTTCTCGTTCGTGAGCCTAGATATCTCTTCTCCACCTCGGAATAGCTGTACTCACCCTCGGTCAGCGGATCAAGCGAAAACTTACCGTCCGAGTTGATGCGCTCGATTATCTCAAGGTAGGTCGCATAGCCGCCCGTGATGCTGAAGTGGTTATCGATGTTTGACGAGTAGCTGTCGGGGTAGTCGTTTTCCTCGCAATATCTCAGCATATCGATATATTCAATGCCCGCCTCCTCCAGCATCGGAAAGAGGGCTGCTCTCGTAGCCTCGGTGTATTCCGAGCGGTTGTTGAGATACCAGGGGTAGTCGCCACTCTTGCAAACGTATTGGCAGGGCACAGCCACGTAATAAAAGCTTCCACCGTAGGATTCTACAAGATCGGTATGAGATTTAAGGTTGTTTGCTATCTCTTGTGAATAATAGTTTACATTATAGTCGCTAACAACCTCAAAATCATTAAAAGGAAGCAGTGTGTCCCTCGTTATTACGACGTCGTTGACAACGGGGCGGCGGAGCAGGTAGAGATCAATAAAGGTGGACAATCTAAGGAAGCCCTCCCTTGCTGCCGAGCGCTCCTTGATATAGGTGTCAAGAGCGGTGAAATAGCTTCCGTCCATAACCCCGTCAAGGGTCAGCTCGGGAAATGCGGCGAGATTTCTGTTCTCATAAAAGGAGTATTGATCATCCGTCAGTATAAAGCCGCTGAGCATTGCCAGCGCCAGGATCACGCAGAAAACGGCGATCAGCACGAGGGAGGATCTATGAGCAAATTTTTCCTTATTCACGGTTTATCCTCCTTCTCAGAACTGGAAATAAATAAAGGGGTTGAAGCTGCCCGAAACGAGCGACATATACGAAAGGAAAAAGACGCAAACGGCAAAGACCTTGGGCGCTATCTCCGAGAAGATGAAAACAGCCTTTTTCTCTTTGTGCTTTTCGAGCAGTCCTGCGATAACGTTCTTAAGCGGGAATATGCCGATAAATGCGAGGATAAATTCGGGTGCGTACTGATGCAGATAATATACGCTCGAGGCGGGATCGACGGAACCCATGCCGAACATAACGCCGAGATATTCCACACCGTCAGAGAGCGTGAGCGCACGGAAGAACACCCAACCGATGATAACTATCAGCATCGTGGATATATGTCTTATCCATTTTGGTATCCGATCGAGCAGCTTTTTCAAAACGAACTTTTCGAGTATCAGCAGCACGCCGTAATAAGCGCCCCAGGCGATAAAGCTCCAGGATGCGCCGTGCCATAAACCGGTCAGCAGCCAGACGATGGCAAGATTGAATATCTGCCTTGCAACGCCGCAGCGGTTTCCGCCGAGGGGGATATATACGTAATCCCTGAACCAGGTGGATAGCGAGATGTGCCATCTGCGCCAGAAATCCGTAACCGATGAGGCTATATAAGGATAATTGAAGTTTTCGTTGAAGTGGAAGCCGAATATCTTTCCGAGGCCGATCGCCATATCCGAGTATGCCGAGAAGTCGAAGTAGATCTGCATAGCGTATGCGATAGCGCCAACCCAGGCGAGAGGAGTTGTCAATAGCTCGGTGCCAACGAGGGCGAAGGCATCGTCGGCAATCCTGCCCATAGGGTTTGCAATCAGCATCTTTTTGCCAAATCCGAGCATAAAGCGCACGAGCCCTGCGGTAACGAGGGCAACACTGTGCTTTCTGTCGATGATCTCTCCTTCAATGTCGGTGTAGCGCACTATGGGGCCTGCCACCAGCTGAGGGAAGAGTGATATATAGAGGGCTACGTTCAACGGATTTTTCTGAACAGGCGTGTCATGGCGATAGACGTCGATGACGTAGCTCATGCCCTGGAAGGTGAAGAAGGAAATGCCTATAGGCAGGGCAATTTCCACCGCCTCCCCAAGTATGCCGAGATCCTTGAGTATGCCCGTTGCAAAGCCTGCATATTTAAATACGCCTATCAGGGCGAGGTTGATAGCTACGGTCATCCATAGCCCGAGCCTTCTGATTCCCTGTCTCTCGCATAGCCCAACGCAAAGCCCGCCGACGTAGTTCAAAGCCACCGAGCCGACGAGAAGGAAAAAGTGACCCACGCCGCCAAATGCATAGAAAGCAAGGCTGAAAACGAGCAGTACGGCATTCTTACCCATTATACCGAGCTTAGGTATTAAAAAGTAACAGACTAACAATAGCGGCAGGAAAAACTGCACGAACACGTTGCTGGTAAAAAGCATATCCGACCTCTTCCACAGATGATTATTAATTATACCACCCTTTTTCTGAAAAGTAAATATCGCCGGAGCAAAAGAACGGAAAAGGATCAGACCCACTAAAGCGGCAGCTCAACGTCCTGCCGAGTTCGTTTTTTGGGGTGCGGCGAGGCTTTATGAAACCTGTTGCCCACAAAAGAAAAAAGTGATATAATGCTTATAGGCGGCTTGTTAAGCGGCGGTTTGCCTGCCGCGACGAGAGTGCGGATCTTGCGTCTTGGCATTTTTTTAGCAAGCCGGCCTGACGGCTCGACGTACTGAATTAGCGCCACAAGATAATGAATATGACAATAAATATTTACATATATAAGCCGCGTTGGTGTGTTTTTTGCCGATCGAGGATTAAATCTCGATCGGTTAGGAGGACTAATGAAAAGAAAAGCCTTAGCCGTATTTGCTGTGATCATACTGTTGTTTAATCTTCTTTTGACCTCTTGCGTAGGAGGCGTTCCTGCGGAGAAGTTCCCTAAGGGCTCCGAGCTTACTCGCGAAAAGCTCGAATACGCCCTCGGGGAGGCAATCAAAAAGATAGACTATGCGCTCCCCACGTTTACGGATAAATATCCCTCGCACAGCAGCACGAACAACGTATACAGCCCCGTTTCAAACACCGGTGGCTGGAACACAGGCTTCTGGACGGGCATACTCTGGCACGCCTACGAGCTGACGGGGGATGAAAAATACAAGAGCGTCGCCTCCTCTCAGATCGCCTCCTATCACGAAAGGATAGCGAATAAGCTTGGCGTCAATCACCACGATATGGGCTTCGTCTACACGCCGTCCTGCGTTGCGGCGTACAAGCTGACGGGGGACGAGGTTGCGAGGGAGGCGGCTATTCTGGCTGCCGATCATCTTCTGACGAGGTTCCACAAGGATGCCGGCTTTATCCAGGCGTGGGGCGACGTAGGTGCGGAGGACAACTATCGCCTCATCGTCGACTGTCTTATGAATATCCCCCTCCTCTATTGGGCGTCGGAGGAAACCGGCGATCCAAAATACCGTGACGCCGCCTACGAGCATTTTAAAACGACCGTATCTGTCTTGTACCGTGAGGACGGCAGCACCTATCATACCTACTATTTCGACAAGGAGACCGGCGAGCCGCTTCGTGGTGTCACTGCTCAGGGAGCTAGCGACGATTCGACCTGGTCGAGAGGTCAAGCATGGGGTATGTACGGTCCTTTGCTAACCTATATTTACATAAATGATGCATCTGCGCTCGATACCTTTAAGAAAACACTCGATTATTATATAGAGCATCTTCCCGATGATGGCGTCGCCTATTGGGATCTTTCCTTCACCTCGGGGGATGAGCCGAGGGATTCCTCAAGTGCGGCTATTGCGCTGTGCGCCATCCTCGAGGGCGTCAAGCACCTTGATGCGAGCGATCCGTACAGGCAGAAATGCATAGACGCCGCAAAGAGGATAATGAACTCTCTTATCGACGGCTATCTGACGAAGGATCTGCCCAAGGCAAACGGTCTCCTCTTACACGCAACCTACTCAAAGCCTGCGGATCTCGGCGTCGACGAGATGAATATTTGGGGGGATTATTTCTATATGGAGGCGCTGCACAGGATGCTTGATCCCGAATGGGAGCTGTATTGGTGAGGAGGGGATTTTGTTTTTACGCTTGAAATCTTTTGGGCTTTGTGCTATCATATAGCGTAGAAAAAAAGGAGATGCCCCGAGGCAGCTCCTATCGCGAGGTGAAAAAATATGACGGGCTTTGAAATTGCAGGTCAGATCATCAGCATCGCCGCCATGGGATGCAACATCATTTCATATCAGCAGAAGAAGGAGAGCCATCTCGTCGCCTGTCAGCTTATCGGCGGTGCGCTTTTCTCGCTCAGCTTCTTCCTTCTCGGGGCGACGGTTGGGGGTCTATTAAATCTCGTAGCCGCCGTACGTGCCGTCATCTTCCTCTTCTCGGAAAAGCTGCACGCCTCGCACCCCGCCTGGCTCTGCGGCTTTATCGCCTGCTACGTTGCGTTTTATATCCTCACCTTCACGGTCTTTGGCGTAGAGCCTAAGCCGATAACCCTCTTGATAGAGGTGCTCCCCGTTATTGGAATGACGGCGCTTTCCGTCGGCTTTATGAAGGGGGATTCCGGAGCCGTGAGAAAGGCGGGACTCGTTTCCTCGCCTGCCTGGCTGATATATAATATCTACTATCTCTCGATTGGAGCTATCATCTGCGAGGCGATCAGCCTCTGCTCCATCTTCATCGGCATGCTCCGCCACGATCGCGGCGAGGAAAAAGAGGATAAGTGACGCTCTCCATAGGAGCGCCGCCCGGTGTCCGTCAGATCTGTAGTTGTGTTTTTATAAATGTAGTTGTGTTTTTATAAAAAAGAAAGCGTAGCGTGGATATCACGCTACGCTTTCTTATCTTGCGTCGAAGAGTCGCGATCAAAGCGGCTTTGCGTTTGCGAGGAGGAATTTCTCAGCCTCTGCGCTCCAAAGTCCGTTATGCCTTTCGACGATCTCCGCAAGGCCCTTATATAAGGGGTCGGACTTGCCGAGCTCTGCCAGCTCGTCGAGTGCCACGAGGGGCATAGAGATGAAGTTGTAGATCAGCTTTTTTCCGCCGGGGATCTTGTCGAGGTTGGTTACCGTGTCGATGACGGCGTCGAGGCCGCCGACGTGAGTGATCATAGCGGTGGGGTTGAGCTTGCCGGAGTTCATCATCTCGATGGACTCTATCATATCGGCCGTGTTTCCGCCCGAGTTGCCGCAGATGTGCGTGAAGTTGTAATGCACGTTATAGAAGTTGAACATCGCTGCGAAGGCGGGATTGGTGGGGCCTGCAAAGAAGTTGAGGCAGCCGTCGAAGCCGAGCACGCTGTCCGCAAGCTCGATGACGGGCTTAACCGGTGCGTAAACGAATGCGTCGTCATAGCCCTTGCCGCCCGAAAGCTCCATAAGATATGCGTGAGCGTCGTCTACCTCGTTCGTGTTTACGTAAACGAGCTTAACTCCGTTCTTCTCTGCCTCCTCGGGGGTGATGATGGATGCCGCACGCTGAAGGCGCACGCTGTCTATATCGGTGACCACGAGCAGAGCGGGCTTTCTGTCGCAGTGGATGGCGTAGTCGATAGCGCCGAGACCCATAGGACCTGCCGCCGCCATAAGAATGGTGTTTCCGCCCTCGATGATTCCCATCGTGTGAAGATGCGTGTTATTGTTGGTGTGATAATTCGTGTGGTAGCCTGCAACGATGCATGAGATGGGCTCTGCGAGCGAGCCGTAGAAATACGCATCGTTGTCGTAGGGGAGCAGGCAGTTGCACTCCATGACCTCGTTCGGGATAACTACGTACTGCGAGTTTCCGCCGACGAACTGATAGGAGTAGCCGGGCGCCTCGAGTCCGCCCTTATAGCCGAGAGCGGGCTGGATCGCAAATTTATCTCCCGCCTTATATTTATCCTTCCACTTAGAGCCGACCTCGATGATCTCGCCGCAGAATTCGTGGCCGATGATCGTGGGATGCTCGCTTACGTTGTCGGGCACTCTCTTGTGAGCGCCTCCCTGAAGGACTGCCTTGTGGGTGGACATGCATACGCTGTCGGAGACGACCCTGGCAAGGATCTCGTCCTCGCCGAGTGCGGGAAGCTCAAACTCCTCAAGTCTTATATCGTTTGCACCGTAGATGCGGACTGCTTTTGTTTTCATCGTTTTTTCTCCTGTTAATAAAAAAAGCTGCACGGATGCCGTTTGTTCCCGATAATTATATCATTCTTTCCCGAGATTGTCAACAAAATAGAAGATTAATTGCTTATATATTTAAAGTATTTTCTCACGCTATATCCTTGCAATATTTGATCAGAGGTGGTATAATGTGTGAGTAAGAAATTATCGCACCCTTGAGAGGACGGATTTTATGAAAAAGGCAATTATGTACGGCGCAGGCAATATCGGCCGCGGATTTATAGGTCAGCTCTTCCATATGTCGGGCTACGACATCTCCTTTATCGACGTAAATATGGCAGTCGTCGATAAGCTCAACTCGGACGGTCAGTATCCCGTTTACGTGACCGATAAGGACGGATATAAGGAATATACCGTCACGGGCGTCCACGGCATTAACGGCAGGGATAACGAGGCGATAGCCGAGGCGATCGCAGACGCAGATATTATGGCAACCGCCGTCGGCGTTAATATCCTTAAGTTTATTGCGGCACCCTTTGCGGGCGGTGTTCGCCGCCGTATGGAAAAGGGCGTCGAGGCACCCCTTAACGTCATCATATGCGAAAATATGATCGAGGCTGACAAGTATTTCGCATCTATCGTAAAGGAAAATCTTAACGAGGCTGAGTGCGAGTATTTTGACACGCATATTGCGCTCGTCGAGCCCTCTATCGGCCGTATGGTTCCCGCAACGCCTAAGGAGATCTCCGAGCAGAATCCTCTCGCCGTTTGCGTAGAGCCCTATTGCGAGCTCCCCGTAGATAAGAACGCCTTTAAGGGCGAGATCCCCGAGATCAAAAATATGGTGCCCTTTGCACCCTTCGATTTCTTCATTCGCCGCAAGCTCTTTATGCACAATATGAGCCACGCCCTGACGTCCTATTTCGGTGCTCTCAAGGGCTACACCTACATATGGGAGGCGGCAGGCGACGCAGAGGTCAAGCTTATGGCGCTCCGTGCGCTCACCGAGTCCTCGCGTGCGCTCTCTAAGGAATACGGAGTTCCGCTCGACGAGCTTCTCTGCTTCTCCGAAAATCTTATCAACCGCTTTGAAAACAAGCTCCTCGGCGACACGATAGAGCGTGTCGGCCGTGACACCAAGCGCAAGCTCTCCGAGAACGATCGCTTCGTCGGTGCTATCCGCCTTTGCAAAAAGCACGGCATAGCTCCTATGAACATTCTTGCGGGTCTTGCCGCCGGCCTTCACTTCGGCCCCGAGGGCGACGACTCCTCGATAGAGATCAGAAACGACGCTAAGGAAAACGGTGTCGCACACGCACTCTCCACCTGGTGCGGCATAGATGGTGACGCCGAGCTTGTCGCAAGGATCGAGAGCGTATATAACTCTATCGCCGAAGGCGCTAAGATGAGCGACATCATCAGCTCGCTTCAGATATATTAAGCCTCTATCAGGGGGACGTAAAAATGTTTAACGGCAAGAAAAAGGCGATAACCTTCAGCTACGACGATGCCGTAACGCAGGATATAAGGCTGATCGAGCTGCTTAACAAATATGGGCTGAAATGCACCTTCAACATCAATTCGGGTCTGCTCGGCAAGGGCGATATGCTCATAAGAGAGGGGCTTAGGATCTCTCACTATAAGATCCTTCCCGAGAGGGTGAGGGAGGTGTACGAGGGCCACGAGCTTGCGGTGCACACGCTGACGCATCCCTCGCTTATCTCCTGCTCGGATGAGGAGGTCCTCCGCCAGGTTGAGGAGGATAGGAGAAATATCGAGGCTCTTGCGGGATATGAGATAGTAGGCATGGCTTACCCCGGCGGATCGCATCTCGTCGACGGGCGTGTCGAGCGCATAGTAGAGGAAAAGACCGGCGTAAGATATGCAAGGGGCACGAGATGCTCCGGCAGCTTCGATATGCCGAGGAATCTTTATCACCTCGAGCCTACGGTCTATCATATGAGGCTTGATGAGATGATGGATCTTGGACGTAGCTTCGTTGAGATGGAGCCCGAGGAGCCTAAGCTCTTATATATCTGGGGTCATTCATATGAGATGGATTACCACAGCCTCCACTGGCATAGACTTGAGGAATTCTTCAAACTCGTGTCGGGCAGGGATGATATCTTCTATGGCACAAACAAAGAGGTCCTCTTGGGCTGATACTTCTAAAACGGCGGCGAAAACATTGATTTATAAAAGCACTTGCACCACAATATGGGTGCAAGTGCTTTTATATATCTCGGCACGGAGTATGTCGATCAGCATCTTACGGTATAGTATATTATGATTGATTTGATAACTAAAGTATACATTCTGCGCTATTATTCGATCTGTTCCTGTTTTTCCTTATCCATCTCGGCGTAGTAGTCATTAGTCCTCTCGATGGCGTCCTCCACGCGAGATAGCATATCAAGGACGTATATATCGGAGCAGAGGAAGGAGCGTATCTCAAGCCTATCCTCATCGCCTCCATCCTCTTTTTCAAGCACGATATCTATCGCATGGAAGCCGACGTCTGCCTCTGAAAGGATCTCCTTAATATCTAAAAGTATCTCTGAAATTTTCTCCGCCGACGGCGCCTCATCATAGATATATAGCGTTATTTCGCCCGCCTCGGCACCAATCTCTGAGGGGTCGTAATCGGCGTCGCAGGTCAGAGATGCCATATCTATCGCATAGCTCTGGGTATATTCGTCCTTGTATTCGGCATCGAAAAAGGCTATCATCCCGTAGCCGATATGGTAGTCGTAGTTGAATTTATCGCTGATGAGCACTGCATCGACGAGCTTTCTGTATTCATTGTCGATCCTCCTCGAGGTGTTCCAACCGCTGGTCACGTGGTTTTCGTATTCATCTCGGATGACCTCGCCCGAAGCATTCATAATAATTGAAAAACGGATATCCATGCTGCCCGGCAGCTCCGCATAGGCAAAGTATTTTCCAAACTTAAAATCATAGCCCACACGCTCGATGACGAGCCCCTTGCCCTCGTAGCTTTTATCGAGGTACGCCTCGGCGCCCACTCTCGCAAGGGCGAGGGAGACGGGATTGCCGTAGAGGCTCATAGCGAGCAGGGCGGCAAGGATTGCGGCGAGCAAAAGTATAGCGACTATGACGGTGATTATGATTTTCTTCGTTGACATATCTGTGCCTCCTTTCCACTCTCGGGTAGCCTCATTATAGCATAGAGCCGTGCGCTTGTAAAGGGGTGAGTGACGTATTGCAAAATACGACGATATATGCTAAAATGAATTCAGCGAAGCCCCAAATAAATATAAATGAGGATGAGCTTATGAAAACACTACTGAAAATTCTGGCGATATCTCTATGCCTGGTCATCGTGCTTGCGCTCGTCGTTGAGTTCTTATACCTTCCCGGCTATCTCCTTGACGGCGAGACCGTTCCCTTATCCCGTGATGACGGCACGGATATCACAGTTATGAGCTGTAACGTCAGATACTATAATCCGCTCGATCTTTTTGAGCGCAGCTGGTTCTACCGTGCGCCGCTCATCAGACGGGACGTCAGCTCGGTTATGCCCGACGTCATCGGATTCCAGGAGGTAACCTTCGTTCATTACGGCTATCTTGAGCGCATTATGCAGGGATACGCTTCCGAGATCGCATATCGGGATGATTTTATTCTCAGCGAGGGTTGTCCGATCTTTTATAGGACGGATAAATACAGGGATGTCGAGTCGGGCAGCTTCTGGCTCAGCGAGACCCCCGAGGTCATGAGCAAGGATTGGGGCAGTGATCACTATCGCATAGCCACCTATATTCTCCTTGAGGATATCAAGTCCGGCGAGAGATTTACCGTCTTTAATGCGCATCTTGATAACGTCAGTGAAGAGGCGCGCATAAACGGCATCGGTGTCGTGCTTGACAAGATCGAGGCGCTCGGCTGCGACAGGGCGATATTGATGGGCGATCTCAACGATTTTCCCGACAGTCCGACGATAGCCTCGGCGCTCGGGCGCTTTGACGATGCTTACGAGCTTGCCGCCGAGCGTGACGAGGGTGCAACCTACCACGCCTGGGGTGAGAAGCCCGACCGTGACCGCATAGATTATATTATGATCACCAAGGGCGACGCCACCGTCAGCGAATATCGCATAGTTGACAACTGCCATGACGGCGTATATTCCTCTGACCACTCATCTATTTACGCAGTTCTGCGTTTTAACTAAGGAGCAGATATGAAAAAGATTTTGATCATCTTGGGATCTATCATCCTGGCGATAGCACTGATCTTCCTCGGCTTGTTTATCGCAAACGAGATAAATAAGGCGGCGATCCTCGAATACATAGAGGGCTTTGACAGCGTCGAGTATAGCGATCAGCTTGAGCCCATGCTTGACGAATTCGGCAACTATTATTTCACCACGGACCGTGAGTTCAAGGTCCTTCATCTCACCGACGTGCATCTCACGGGCGGCGTGTTCTTCTCGGGTGGCGATAAAAAGGCGCTGAACGCCGTCGCCGCTATGGTAAAGGCGGAAAAGCCCGACCTCGTCGTCACGACCGGCGATATATCCTTCGCCGTTCCCTGGACCGGAACGCTTAATAACGCCTATGCGCACGGCTATTTTGCGGCGCTTATGGAAAAGCTCGGCGTATATTGGACCGTCACCTTCGGAAATCACGATTCCGAGGGCTATAATTATCACGGCAGAAGCGCCGTCGCCAAGATGTATGAGGACGAGAGCCTTGAGCATTGTCTGTTCTCCTCGGGTCCCGATGACGTCTTTGGCGAATGCAACCACGTGATAACGGTCAGAAATTCGGACGGCTACGTCACCAAGAGCCTCGTTATGATAGATACGAATGCCTATATGGAGGGCGACCCGCTCGGCATCCTCTGGGATTACGACAACATTCACGAGGATCAGATAGAATGGTATCGCTCGGTCATAGAGCAGTATAACGAGTATAACGTGAGGCTCTACGTCGAGGATAACGGCGAGGGCTCGACAGTGCCCGATGGGATAAAGACCGTCAAGAGCCTTATGTTTATGCATATACCGCTCTTTGAGGTGCGAGAGGCATATCAGGAGTACGTGAATAACGGCAGAGCCGACACCGATGACGTAAAATATCTCGGAGGCAACGACGGAGAGACCGACGAGGTCGTTTATTGCTCCGAGCAGCCCGAAGAGATGTTCGAGACCATACTTGAGCTTGGCAGCACTGAGGCACTTTTCTACGGCCACGATCACCTCAACAACTTCCGCTTAGAGTATAAAGGAGTCGTTCTATCCTACGGCTATTCCATCGACTACTCGGCGTATTTCGGCATTGACGGCAAGGGCTATCAGCGAGGCTGTGCCGTGATAGGCATAGATGGCGACGGCACCGTCAATATAGTCCACGAGAACTACTACCAGGATAAGTATCCCTCCGTATACGAAAAGGAATCCGTCGACATGTCAAAGTGATAGGCAGGCATATCCGCACTGCTTCTTCACTTGATATTCTGCGGCGCAGCTTGATTTAAGTGCTATTTCCCTTCGTCTTTGCAAATATTAGTTTACAAAATCGTCATTTTTCATCGGTTTCGCGCTTACTTGTAGATATGTGCCTGCCGATATATAAAAAGCACCGACGGCTTATTCAGAGCTGTCGGTGCTTTTTGGAGGATAAAAAAAGACGCACGGGGCAGAGCCTCGTGCGTCTTATATTTTATTAAAGGAAGCTTATCTCTGGATACGTCCCGAGCCGTCGCCGCCTGCAAGCTTCTCAACCTCAGCAACGGTAACCATGTTGTAGTCACCCTCGATGGAATGCTTGAGAGCAGATGCAGCAACTGCAAACTCAACAGCTGCCTGAGCGCTCTTTCCGGAGAGGAGAGAGTAGATGAGGCCGCCGCCGAAGCTGTCGCCACCGCCGACACGGTCGATGATGTGCAGATCATACTTCTTGGAGAAGCAATACTCGTCAGCCTTAACGTCGTAAAGCATAGCGGACCAGCCGTTGTCGAATGCGGAGCGGCTCTCACGGAGAGTGATAGCAACGTACTCGAAGCCAAACTTGTCAGCAAGCTGCTTAGCAACAGACTTGTAGCCGTCGTGGTTGAGCTTACCGCCGTAGATGTCGGTAGCCTCTGCCTCGATGCCGAACACGTCCTTTGCGTCCTCCTCGTTGGAGATGCAAACGTCAACGTACTTGCAAAGCTCGGTCATAGCCTCACGAGCCTCAGCTCTGGTCCAGAGCTTGCCACGGTAGTTAAGGTCGCAGGAGATCTTAACGCCCTTAGCCTTAGCAGCCTTACAAGCGTCCTTGCAGATCTCGACTACGTTTGCGCCGAGAGCGGGAGTGATACCCGTGAAGTGGAACCAGTCAACACCCTCAAAGATGTTATCCCAGTCGAAGTCCTCGCGAGCTGCCTTGGAGATAGCGGAGTTAGCACGGTCGTAGATGCATACGGAGCCACGCTGAGAAGCACCCTTCTCGTTGAAGTAGATACCAACTCTGTCGCCGCCGCGGACGATCTTGGTGGTATCAACGCCGTAACGGCGAAGGCTGTTAACAGCCGCCTGACCGATAGCGTGAGCGGGGAGCTTAGTAATATAGGTAGCATCCATGCCGTAGTTAGCGAGAGAAACGGCTACGTTAGCCTCGCCGCCGCCGAAGGTGAATTCAACGTGGTCGCACTGAACGAATCTCTCGTAGTTGTAGGGCTGAAGACGGAGCATAAGCTCACCAAAGGTTACAACTTTCATTTTAGTTTGTCCCTCCTGATAATATTTGAAATTTTAGTTGCATACGATTATATTGTAGCATACAAGCTTTCTAAAATCAATATAAAAGAGCAACATTTTTTACCGAAAAATGGGAATGATCAGTTCTTCAGCTCAGCAAGACAAGCTGCGCAAATCTTTTTGCCCTTGAAGTCGGACACTACGCTCTCGCTGCCGCAAAATACGCAGGTGGACACGTCCTTTCTCATAACGATAGCCTCACCCTCGATGCTGATTTCGAGCGGCGTCTCGGTAGTGATGCCCATCTTGGTGCGCATCTCCTTGGGGATAACGATTCTTCCAAGCTCATCGACACACCTTGAAATTCCGCTGGACTTCATCTTGAAACTCCTTTCAAACCGGTTCATTAAACCTTATCTTACCCTTATATTTTACCACCGTGGTAAAATCTTGTCAAATGAATTAATATTTAATAGGTAGGCAAAAGAAGCACCAAAAAGCGTATGAGAGTTTACAAAAAATGGTACTTGGGAGCTAAAAATGGCAATTTTTACTAACAATTGGAAAAATGCGGAAAACGAGCGCCGCGGCTATGACGAAGCGCTTATATGCCTGCCACCCGAGATGAGGGGTGAGATAGAGGAGATATCACGCTCAAATCCCGGGCTGGTGCGCTCGCTTGGTGAAATAAGGCTGAGGGTCGGAGCACGCTGCGAGCTTGTAGCAGACGGATATAGCTATCCGCTGTTCTATCGGATGTCGGCGGAGGACGTCGCCTTCGTAATGGATAGGCTTACCGACGGGGCGCTCTATCCTCATAGAGAAACGCTTGCGAGAGGATACATATCGAGGGGGGCCTTGCGCGCAGGGATATCAGGCAGGGTCAGATACGATAAGGGGAGCGTAGGACTCGGTGATATATCCTCGATTGTGCTGAGGCTGGGCGGCGGCTCCTGCTCCTTTGGCGAGGAGCTATACCGCAAATACGTAGAGAGAGGAGCGCCGGATCTTCTGATAGCCGCCCCGCCTATGGGTGGCAAAACCACGGCGCTTCGCTCGCTCGTTGGTTACATAGGCGGCGGCAGGTCGCCAAGGCGCACCGTCGTCGTGGACGAGCGGTGTGAGTTTGATCCCTGTGAATATTCATCGGCGTCGGTCGACGTTCTGAGCGGCTATCAAAGAACGGCGGGGATAGAGCAGGCTTACCGAACCATGTCGGCACAGGTCATCGTGGTCGATGAAATTGCAACCGTTGAGGAGGCGGAGGCGTTAAGATCCGCCACGGGTGCAGGGGTAGGACTGATAAACAGCGTCCATGCAGGCTCGCCTGCTGACGCCCTCGGGCGGGAGTGCATAGCTCCTCTCGTCAGGGATGGGGTCTATTCCGCCGTCGCCTTTATAGAGCGGCGGGGCAGGGAATACAGCTTCATCTGGGAGGATATCGGTTGAGGTATATAGGTATAGCACTGCTCCTCTTAGCCGTCTATCTCGTTTCCTCCGGCAGGCGGAGAGCTATCGAGGCTGTCTGCCGCCTTGAGGAGGAGCTACATTCTTTTATCCTTTATTTAAATGAAAGGGTCAGCGCCTACCTTGAGCCGCCGAGGACGTGGGCGTCGGGCTTTTCCGCAAGGGATAGCGCATTAGCCGATGCGCTTGCCAAAATAGCCTCTGGATCGGCTCCCGGGGATGCTTATAGGGAAGTGCTGAAGCCTAAGCTTTCGGGACTGGGCGCAGAGCCCCTGCTTGAGCAGATATTCTCCGAGCTTGGGTCGGGAGATATAGAGATAGAGAGGCGTCGTCTTGCTGAGGCTGAGGGCGAGCTGACGAGGGCGGTAAGGGCTGACTTAGAGGAGAACCGTAAGCGGCAGAGGGACGGGGCGATAATGGCTGTTATGCTGTCTGTCGGCGGAATAATAGCGATAATTTGACACGGGATGCGCCCTGGAGGATAAAAATGGAGCTGGAATTGATCTTAAAAATAGCGGGAATAGGAGTTATAGTCAGCGTGCTGTGCCAGATACTTTCACGCTCGGGTAGGGACGAGCAGGCGACGCTCGTTTCGATAGGCGGTATAGTTATCGTTCTTCTTATTCTCGTTGAAAAGATCGCAGAGCTTATCAGAGCGCTCGCCGAGGTGTTCGGGCTATGAGCGGCGCCTTGGGGATCATGGGCGTAGGGCTCCTGTCGGTCATTCTTGCCGCTTTGCTCTCGGAGATGGGCTTTCGTGGTGCGAGGCTCGTGCTTGCGGTCGGGATCATCATCCTGTTTATTTCGACCGTGTCGAGACTTGGCGAGCTGATATCCTTGCTAGGTGGGTTAGTCGAGCTTCCGCTTGCCGAGGGGGCGATAAGCTTTGCTATGAGGTCGATCGGCATCGGCTACGTTGGCGGCGTTTGCTCCGACGTTGCTGAGGATCTTGGGTCGCGTGGGATGGCAAACGCCGTAACGGTGGCAACGAGAGCTGAAATGCTTGCCGCTATAACGCCTCTCGTCAAACAGCTGATCGAATTAATTATCGGTGAAATATAATGGAATATGCAAATAATAGTTATCAAAACGATGCAATTAACGGCGTCTTGAACTCGCTTGCGAATGCATTGCCCGATGGATTTGAGGAGTATATTGATCCGTCGGGGATATCCTTGTCAGGTCCGGACGGCCTCCTGTACGAGCTGCTCGGTGTCCTCTCGGGCTCAAGCGGTGAGCTTGGCGCCTTTTGCACGGTCGTTGTGCTCTCGACGTTGCTTATAGCACTTGCCTCGTTTCTGTCGTCGGGGAGGGGTGGGGCGGTTTTTTCGGGCGTCTCGCTTTCGGTATCACTTATGCTGTTTTCCTCTCTGTATCCGCTTTTTTCCTCGGTTGCCGAGGCTCTCTCGGATCTCGGTGCCTTTTTTTCTGCGCTCCTGCCCGCGCTTTTGTCATATCTATCGCTCAGCGGCGGTGTGGCAACAGCGGCGGTCGCCTCGGGTGGGGCAGGGTTGACGCTATGGATATGCGGTGCGGCTAGTGGCTCTCTGCTTCTCCCATTTGTCAGTGCGGTCTTTGCTTCGTCTGCTTTATCCGCTCTTGGCGGCGCCTCGGAAAGGCTCGCTTTGAGGCTGAAGAGGATATTTGTTGGAGCGGTTGGAGCTATCGGCTTTGCTCTGGGCAGCTTCTTTGCGCTTCAAACCTACGTCAGTGTGTCTGCTGACGGCTTAGCCATCAGAACGGCAAAATACACGGCGGGCAATATTATTCCCATCGTCGGGCAAACGGTATCGGGTGCGCTCTCGGCTCTTACGGGCGGAATATCGATGCTTGGAGGCAGGATAGGTGCGGCGGGCGTTTCGGTGTTAGTTGCAATTTCACTCTCACCCTTGGTAATACTCCTTGCCCACAAGCTCGTCCTCTACCTTGCATCGCTCGCTCTGGAGCTTGTTGGAGCAGAACGCTCCGGCGTGATAACGGCGTTCATCGGAGCGCTCGATTCCTTGATATCGGTCTATGTTATGACAACTATTATATACATATTTGAGATAATCGTGATGGTGTGGGGAGGTGGAAATATAATTGGAACTTAGTCAATATGTTCTCTTGGCTGTTGCACTATCTGCTATGATCTCGGTCATCGGCATGCTGTCGCATCCTCGCTTTTCAAGGGAGAGCGGCGTTGCCGTCGGGATAGTCTGCATCCTTTCCCTTGCGTCCATATTTGGCTCGATCGGCTTGATTTTTGAGGAGCCGCCCGACGGCGACGCCTATCTGCCTGCTCTCGGAGCCGGAGAGGTTGCATCCTTAGCCTTTGCGGACGGAATAGAGCTGTATCTGGCTGAGAGCTTTTCCTTGCACTTGGATGATGTCGAGGTTATCGTCGAGGGCTTTGATATCGAGGCTATGAGGGCAGAGAAAATTACTGCGACGCTCGCGGGTGTTGCCGCCGTGTCGGATCTGCGTGCCGTGCGAGCATGTCTTGACGAAGACTTCCTGGCCGAGGGAGGAAAATGCGAGGTGGTGATATATCCATATGAAGGATAAGAAGTCGTTTTACGATATTCTGAATTGCCTGATCAAGGATAAGGGCAGAGCTTTGCTGATCGCTCTGTGTGTGCTTGTAGGCGTAGTTCTCCTTATAATCGGCGGAGCATCCGGCACCTCCGAGCAGGCGGCAGATACGGTGGAGGAGAGGCTTGAGGAGCTTTGCTCCTCCTTGTCGGGTGTCGGGCAGTGCCGTGTGATGGTGACGTATAAAGAAAAGGAGATGGGGTACGGCAAGCAGGCTGAGCGGACTGTTGAGAGCGTAGCCATCGTTTGTAAGGGGGCGGACAGGGCTTCGGTGCGCTCCGAGCTTACCTCGCTCCTATCCTCTCTATTCGGCATCGGCACGAATCGGATACATATTTCAAAAATGAAATAACCCTGTCATATGCCCCCCTTGTGCGGCATATGCTTAACCAGAAAACAACCAAAAGGAGATACCGAAATGAAATTTGAAAAGCTCAAAAAGTTCCTCTCGTCGAAGGCGACGAAAACGCTGGCGGTCTTTCTTGCCGTGCTTCTTATCGGGGCCGCAGTTTATGTGAATTACCGCCTTTTCTATGACCCCGTGTCAAATATGGGCTACGGCGACGGCAATATGGATGCAGACGGCGACTCGCTGGAGACGGGTGCTGACGGCAACGAGGAAAACGACTACTTCACCGCCACCGCCCTCAACCGCCAGCAGTCCCGTGACGAGGCTATCGACGTCCTGAAGCTCGTTACCGAGAGCGAGGAGGCGAGCGAGGAGGCAAAGGCTGAGGCGAACGCTGCGATCTCCAAGATAGCGGTAGACATTCAGAACGAAACAAACATCGAGACCTTGGTTAAGGCGAAGGGCTTCGAGGACTGTATCGCCATCATCTCCGAGGATTCTGTCAGCGTCATCGTCGGCGCAGAGAGCCTTATGGCTGCCGAGGCTGCGCAGATCCTCTCGATCGTCTACGACACGACGGGCATCTCTCCCGAGAACATAAGCATCGTAAATAAGGGCTGATAGGGTCGTCCGGCTCCTCGGCGTCTCTTGGAGCGGGGCTCTTGCCGCCTCGCTCCTTTTTTGCGTTGCTGAATTTCCCGTCTCCTTTCGCACTGTCGCACGCTTTTTGCCGCCCGTAGGATCAGCCCGCAGCTACCACGGCAAAAGACGGATGTGAGGGGCATCTGCTTCAAAAACGGCGCATGACCTTGACACTTCTGCGCATTTTTGCATTTTTCGCCCCCACATCCTTCGTTTTACGCCCGAATCTGGGCAAATATTCTTATTTTTGTGTCCCGAACGTGTTGACTTGTTCCCATCTTTGTGCTAGAATGTATGCATTACACGCGCCCGGCGGCGCACATTTTTATGGGAGAACTGTTATGAAAAAGCTAAGAGTTGGTATTATCGGCGCTACGGGAATGGTTGGACAGAGGTTCATCACCCTCCTTGCCGATCACCCTTATTTTGAAATAAAGGCGCTTATTGCGGGTCCTCGCTCTGCGGGTCGCAAGTATAGCGAGGCGGTTGACGGCAGGTGGAAGCTTGCCGAGACCTATCCCGATTGGATAGGCGAGATGGAGGTCATCTCCTCCGACGAGGTCGAGAAGGTTAAGGAGCTTGTCGATTTCGTATTCTGCGCAGTAAATATGCCCAAGGCGGACACCCTTGCGCTTGAGGAGAGATACGCAAAGGCTGAGATCCCCGTCGTTTCCAACAACTCCGCAAACAGATGGACGCCCGACGTGCCTATGGTCATCCCCGAGGTAAACGATGCGCATCTTGCTGTAATAGACGCCCAAAGGGCGAGGCTCGGCACTAAGCGCGGCTTCATCGCCGTTAAGCCGAACTGCTCTATCCAGTCCTACGTCGGCGCTCTCACCCCCCTCCTTAAGTGGGGCATCAAGGAGATCGTCGTAACCACCTATCAGGCTATCAGCGGCGCAGGCAAGACCTTCAACGAGTGGCCCGAGATGGTGGATAACCTCATACCATTCATCGGCGGCGAGGAGGAGAAGAGCGAGCGTGAGCCCATGCGTGTGTGGGGCGAGGTCAAGGATGGCGTCGTAGTTCCCGCCACGGAGCCTAAGATCACCGCTCAGTGCCTCCGTGTTCCCGTTACCGACGGTCATATGGCTGCGGTTTTCGTTAAGTTTGAGAACAAGCCCACCAAGGATGAGATCCTTAACGAGTGGAGGACCTTCAAGGGCAAGCCTCAGACGCTCGGCCTGCCTCTTGCGCCCGAGCAGTTCATCACCTATTTCGAGGAGGATAACCGTCCTCAGACCGGCGTTGACCGTGATCTTTACCGTGGAATGGGCGTGTCCTGCGGAAGGCTTCGTGAGGACAGCGTTTACGATTATAAGTTCGTCGGCCTCTCTCATAACACCTTGAGAGGTGCAGCGGGCGGAGCCGTGCTTATCGCAGAGCTTCTTTACAGAGAGGGATATCTCACCGAGGCATAATAATATAATCTTGATACAGGGGTTGCACTTTGTGCCGCCCCTTTTTTGCTTGAAAACTCCCCGATCTGAGCTCGTTTTTGTTAACTTTCAATAAAAACGCCCTCTAAAATTCGTCAGCCCGAGAGGACGAAAGGGGAAGAGCGCTATTGACAATCAATTAAAATAAAGGTATAATTTAAGTGTATAATTATTAAAATACTGTATCTATATTCCGAAGAAAGGTTACGTGATACTATGATGAAAAAAATTCTCAGTCTGATACTCGTGCTTGCGCTCACGGCGTGTGCGATGCTTGCCATCTCCTCCTGCGAGAGGGTAGAGGAGGTAACGATCTACGACATCATCAACGGCTCTGCCGCTACCGGTGTTACCGCAAGCATCAGATATACTACTGCCGATGGAGATGATTTCTCCGGCTGGTACGTTGTTAAGCGCAACGGAAACGATCTGATCCTTGAGTATGATTTCGAGAGATATGCTACCATCGAGGAGAGCATCGCTAACGGAAACCACGACACCGTCGTTCACGAGATCGGTAAGGTATATTACCTCGACGGTAAGTACTACAACTCCGGTGACGAGACCAAGACCCCCTGGGTCGGCGCTGCTATGGACGTTAACTTTGCTCTGAACGTCGAGAGGAACAAGCTCGCCGCAGCGAACAACTCTAACGAGAACATTCTCTACGCTACCGTTACTCCCGAGAACTGCACCTCTGTTTTCGGTCATGATTTCGGCGCTAAGGAAAACGTTACGCTCGTCTTTGAGACCAACGGCGTTCAGCTCGTTGAGTACGAGATGTCCTACGTTACCGAGAGCGGCGCAAGCGTAAACATTACCGCAACCTATTCCTACGGTGAGCAGGAGCTCGACTTCTCCGAGATCGTCGGAGAGCCCGAGGAAGAGTGAGTTTTTGAGTACGGAGGATTAATAGAATGAAAAAGATTATTGCGTTTTTACTTATCGCAGTTCTTGCGGTTTCGCTTCTCGCCTCCTGCGATATGATCGGCGGCTCGGGCAAGAGTGACATCGAGACCGTGAGTGCCTGCTATGCAAGAAGCTACCCCCACAAGATCGTCGTTGAGTCCACTCAGCAGGTCGCAAGCCAGAACCTCGTTTCGGTCACCGAGATCGTCAGAGGCATGATCGGAACCGACTTCGTTGCTAAGGCTATCGTTAACGGCGAGCAGCTCAGAAGCGTTGAGGACGGCTCGGGCAAAAAGGTCTACGGCCACGTCGAGACGCTCAAGAGCGAGACCTGGTTCAGAGTTGGTAAGGGTACCAGCGAGGACAAGGGCGAGACCTGGGATGCAGAGGGCGTGAACTTCTTCCCCGAGAAGGGTGCTATGGCTCTTGATCTTAACGCTGATCTTATGGCGGACGTTAAGTTTGAGAACGGAACTCTCTCCTTCAAGGTCCTCAAGGCTAACACCGAGGCCTTCTTCGGCGAGGGTGTTGCGGTTGATGCTGACGTGTCGGTTGCTATCACCACTGCGGGCGGCGTTGTCAACCGTGTTACTATGGACTGGGTCGAGGAGGCTAACCTTGCGACCGGCGTTGACCTTATGACCGTTAGGATCGTTGCTGACTACATCTACGACCAGCAGCGTGTTTCTATGGACTGATAGAGGAGGTATCGTATAATGAAAAAGATAATTGCTCTTCTTCTTGTTCTCTCGAGCATCTTCGCATTCTCCGCTTGTAATCTTATCGGCGGACCCGATCAGGGCTCGACCGACGGCAGTGCTACTATCGCAGATTATAACACCGCTATCTCTGCGACCACTCCCGCTTCGGCAAACATTTCCGTCACCTTTGACAATGCTTCTCCCGCGGTCACTCTCGAGGGTGAGTATATCGTTGTTTATAACGTAGACGGAACCGCTACCGTTTCCTACTCCTACGACAAGCTTAATCAGATCGGTGCGGCAGATGAGCCCGTAACCAAGATCACCGGCATCGTTGAGATCGGCGTTGACGGCTCTCTTTCCGGCTCGCTCGACAGCACCGTTGCCGCAGCCGCTGCAAAGAAGTTTAACCTCGATGAGTCCAAGATGGTCTACTCCATCTCGATGGGAACTCTCGACGCTACCGTAAAGGCGAATAACACCGAGAGCGTATTCGGCGTTGCTATCCCCTCCGACGTGCATCTCATCATGCGTATGTCGAGCGATGGCAAGATCGGCTCCTTCTCGCTTAACTATTCCGATGCTAAGGGCGCAAGCTCCATCGTATGCATCTACGAGTGATCGTGTGATATTGCTCGCCCGATCAATATAGCTTTTTAAGGGCGGTTGTCACCGCCCTTTTGCTTTCCCCGAAGCCGCCGCTCGCACACTCAGACTCCCTCTTTCGTGTCGGCCTGAGGGCTACGGCGTGCTTTCCCGAGAAGCTTTCCTATGCTGATCCTGCCTCGCGTGCGCTGTGCGGCGATGCCGAAGTGGCCTCCGTCGGCGTGCAGTTTGCTTTTGCGGGAGGATCTTATTTCCTTATATGGAGGATATATGTTCAGGATACTTGTCGCAGACGACGACAGAAACACGAGGCTCCTCTTTGAGACTATACTTAAAAGAGCGGGCTACACCGTCTTCCTCGCCGAGAACGGCGTTGAGGCGCTTGAGATAATGGACAAGGAGCACGTCGATCTCGTCGTGCTTGATATAATGATGCCCAAGATGGACGGCTACGAGCTGACCCGTGAGTTAAGGGAATACGATCCGACCCTCCCGATCCTTATGGTGTCGGCAAAGCAGCTGCCCGAGGACAAGCATAAGGGCTTCCTCGCAGGCACCGACGACTATATGACGAAGCCGATAGACAACGACGAGATGCTCTTCCGCATCAAGGCGCTTCTCCGCAGGGCGAAGATCGCAAATGAAAAGAAGATAGTTATCGGTGAGGTAACGCTCGACTACGATTCGCTCACCGTGACGAGAGGGGGCGAGGTCTTTGAGCTGCCGCAAAAGGAGTTTGCGCTCCTCTATATGCTCCTCTCCTACCCCGGAAAGATCTTCACTCGCATTCAGCTGATGGATGAGATATGGGGCGCCGACAGCTCCACGGGCTGGGAGACGGTAACGGTACATATTGCAAGGCTCAGGCGCCGCTTCGAGTCCTTCCCCGAGTTTGAGATCGAGTCTGTCAGAGGGCTCGGCTATAAGGCGGTAAAGAAGGTATGAGTAAAAAAGAGAAAAACAAGCTTATCTCCGAGGAGAGCTGGGAGAAGGGGAAGGCGAGACTTTCGACGACCTTTATCCTGTCATCCTTCGTGCTTCTGATTCTCGTTATTGCCCTGATAATGGCGTCGGGAATCGTGCTTCTCATCCAGCATCTGCAGGGCGAGGAGGTCGTCATCGATATAAAGCTGACGCTCCTTATGGTCATCGGCATCAGCGCCATTATGGGCTACGGATTTTCCGTCCTCCTTGGCAGCACGGTTCTTATGAAGCCGATAAACGCCCTGGTAAACGGTATGAACAGGCTTGCGGGCGGCGACTTTTCCGCCAGGCTCGAGCTTAAAGGTATATTTAAGAATATCGAGATCGCAAAGGAGATCACCACGAGCTTTAACCGGATGGCTGAGGAGCTTGGAAACACCGAGCTTTTACGCTCCGACTTCGTCAACAACTTCTCCCACGAGTTCAAGACCCCGATCGTTTCGATAGCGGGCTTTGCAGATCTACTCAAAAACGAGGATCTGCCGGAGGAGGACAGGCGACATTATCTCTCTATCATAACCACCGAGTCCCGCCGTCTGGCATCCCTCGCCACGAATATCCTTAATCTGACGAAGATAGAAAATCAGACGATCCTCACGGGTGTATCGGAGTTCAATCTCTCCGAGCAGCTTCGCTCGGTCGTCCTCTTGCTTGAGAGCAAATGGGCGTTCAAGGGCGTTATCCCGATGCTGGATATAGACGAGGAGATCGAGATATCGGCAAACGAGCAGCTCCTCAAGGAGGTCTGGCTCAACCTGCTTGACAATGCGATCAAGTTCTCGCCCGAGTGCGGCGAGATAGGCATCTCTATCGAGCAGAGCATCTCACGTATAACCGTACATATCTCAAACGAGGGCGAGCCAATCCCCGACGACGTCAAGGAAAAGATCTTTACTAAGTTCTATCAGGCGGACGTGTCGCATTCGGGAGAGGGAAGCGGCGTTGGCCTCGCTGTCGTCAAGCGTGTCGTCGAGCTCCACCGCGGTGCGGTCTCCGTGCGCTCCGCAGACGGTCGCAACGTCTTCTCTGTAAGCCTCCCCGTAAGAAAAAAGAGCCAGGCTCAGCGCTCGGCAAAGGCGTAAAAGGGCAGAGCGCCCGACATAGTCATAAAAGAAGAGAAAAAACTCGAAAATGACTTGATGTGATCGGGTCGCTAGATAAGAGCTTAAGAAAAGAGCAGAGCATAGCTCGGCAGGAGCGTTAAGAAAACGCCCGGCCCCACACAGTCATAAAAGAAGAGAGCATAGCTTGGCTTGAAGATAAGAAACAAACAAAGTGTAGCTCGACCGGCGCTTAAATGCATAACGCGCCCGGAGCGTGAGAGGTGCATTTAAAGTATTGATTTTTTACCCCTCGGGATGATAGTCTCCCGAGGGGCTTTTGTATTTATTGACAGTCGATGAGTGTACCTCTATTGCACGAAAAAAGTCGAAGTTAAGCGGTGCGGGGTTTATTTTCGGTTAACAATTTGATGATAATATACCGTCGGCGCAAAGTCGGAACAGGCTGCGCCAAAGCTCCTCGTGCGCCTGCGTGCGTGACGTACGCATCACACGTGAGCGGTGTTATAAATAATTAAGAGGGAAAAGAGAATGCATCACGTATATTACAACCCCTATTCGGGAGATGGAAACGGACAGAAGGTAGCAGAGTCGCTTGCTTCGATCTGGGGCGAGGATATGAAGCTTGTCAACACGGCGGAGGCGGAGGACATCTCGGCTTATTCGCTTGCGCTTGGCGAGGCGGACGCAATCGTGCTTGTCGGAGGCGACGGAACGCTCAACAGATTCGTTAACACGGTAGACGCCGACCGCCTATCCTGCAGGGTGCTGTATCTCCCCTCGGGCACGGGCAACGATTTTGCAAACGACGTCGGAATGAAGGATGCTAAGGAGCCCTTCGATATCACGGAGTACGTTAAGGGGCTTCCCACCGTCGAGCTGGACGGCGAGACCTATAAGTTTATCAACGGTGTCGGCTACGGCATAGACGGCTACTGCTGCGAGATCGGCGACAAGAAAAAGGCGCAGGGCAAAAAGCCCAACTACACGGCGATAGCCATTCTCGGACTGCTCTTTGGCTATAAGCCCAAGGACGCAACCGTCGTCGTCGACGGAGTTGAATATAATTTCAAAAAGGTTTGGATCGCTCCCTCGATGTACGGCAGATATTACGGCGGCGGAATGATCGCAGCTCCCGATCAGAAAAGAGGCTCCGACGAGCTTTCTCTTATGCTCTTCCACGGCTCGGGCAAGCTCTCGACGCTTATGACCTTCCCGAAGATCTTTACGGGTGAGCACGTTAAGGCTAAGATCGTTAAGGTCCTTACCGGCAAGGAGATAACCGTAAGATTTTCCGAGCCCTCACCCCTGCAGATCGACGGCGAAACCAAACTCGGCATAACCGAATATACGGCTTACGCCCCCTCGCATAAAAAGGCTGAGGTTTAAATGCCGAGTGCGGGTCGTTTTGAGGGTTAAACCCCGACCCGTGTTAAGTTTTTGAAAATAAAAAAGGCGAGAAGCCCTTCTCGTCTTTTTTATTTGATTTGCATCCATATATCGTCGCTATTGCTTCACCGAGAGTGCCAAAATATAATATATTGCGGCTTTAAGACGCTAAAATGCAAAGTAATATTAGCAAAATATGGCTATTTAACCCTCTTTTCAGCCAAGATCCTGCTTGATCCGTATATAGGTATTTCGCACAGCTCGGTAAAGCCCGATGCGGCAAAGTTGCGCCTTGAATATTCGTTAAGGCGGGAGACGGTTGCTCCGACGTATGAAGCACCAAGACTCAGAGCCAGCTCCTCGGCGAGCAAGAGGAAGATGCGCTGAAGACCGTTTCCTCTCGCCTCCTTTGATACGATGACGCCATCAAAGGTGAGGACGTCTCTGTGGTTATGCCCGAGCCTTTGTGCAAGGCTGCGCTCGCTATCTCTGTTGTGGACGAGGACGCTAAAGGCGATGGGGTTGTCAGCCAGAGTAGCCACGAAGACGGTGTCGTTTTCTATCGAGTCTGCCAGCTCCTCCTCGGTTATTCGCATAAAGGTGGCGGGGTTTATCGATCTGTCCTCAAGCTCAATGAGCCGGTCTATTATGTCCGGGCTTGCTTTGATGATTTTTGCCGTCTCGCCCGATCTCAGTGCTATCTCTCTGACCGTTTCCATAAGCGTCACCTCCTGTTTTGATCTATTATATCATATGCCGACGGTATATTCAACCTCTCACGCTGCCGATCTCGATTTTTGTCGACTTATCTATTTACCTGTGGCTGATCTTGTGCTATAATAGCATTGTCAATTTTTCGTTGGGCGGCCTCCTTTTGGAGATATGCCCTTATGGGGAGATCTTATATGAAGATTATGTTCGTCTGCCATGGAAACATCTGCCGCTCTCCGATGGCTGAATTTATAATGAAAAGACTGCTTGCCGAGAGAGGCCTATTGAATAAGCATAGCGTCGCCTCCTCTGCCACGAGCACCGAGGAGCTTGGAAACCCCGTCTATCCTCCTGCGGCAAGAGAACTGAGGAAGCACGGCATAGACCCGAGCGGTAAATATGCACGCCAGCTCTCAAGGGGCGACCTTGATAAATACGATATCTTCGTCGGTATGGACGGGGCAAATATCCGAAATATGCACCGTATGCTCGGTGAAGGAGCAGAGGGCAGGATCTACAAGCTCCTCTCCTTCGTCGGCTCGTCGAGAGACGTCGCCGACCCTTGGTACGTCGGCAACTTTGACGTGACCTACCGTGATTGTCTCGAGGGGTGCGAGGCTCTGCTTGACGCTATCGAAAATGGCGAAATACAAGCAAAATGACAATTATAGTTAACAAATTATGCTATTTTTTCAATCGCAGAGGTGAATTTTGAGCATTTCAAGAACTAAAAGTTATATCATTATCACACTCGTTTATCTACTTGCATCGATCGTGGGGTGCCTCGTTTATCTCCTTTGCCCATTTGAGCTTTGGCTATCTCTTCTGCTCGCTGACGTGGCGGCAACTGCGCTGACCTTTGTGTTCAGCCTCATATTTAAAAACGCGTCGGTTTACGATCCGTATTGGAGTGTTGCGCCTATGGTCATCCTGATTGCTCTTGCGCTTAAGGAGGGCTTTAGCTTAGCCGGCTTGGTGGTTATCCTCACCGTGCTGATCTGGGGCGTGCGCCTTACGGCTAATTGGGCTTACACCTTCGGAGGCATGTCTTGCCAGGATTGGCGCTACACGATGCTGGAAGGAAAGTGCGGTGCGCTATATCCTATCGTTAATTTCCTCGGTATTCATCTTTTCCCTACTCTTGTTGTTTATCTTTGCATCCTGCCCGCTGCTCTCGTCGTTACGTCTGATGCCGCATTTTCGCCTTTATCTCTTATCGGTGCGTTGATCTCGCTTATTGCGGCGCTGCTCCAGGGGGTCTCGGACTTCGAGATGCATAAATATAGAAAGGAAAGAAAAACGCCCTTCATCGAAGAAGGCTTGTGGAAATATTCCCGCCACCCAAACTACCTCGGCGAGATCCTTATGTGGTGGGGCGTGGCGCTCTACTCCGCCTTTACTCTCGGCGCCTCTGCGATATGCTTTGTCGGCGCTGTTTTAAACACGCTGATGTTCCTCTTCGTAAGCATTCCTCTTTCCGAGGGCAGGCAGGCTGCGAAGGAGGGCTTTGCCGATTATAAGCGCCGCACGAGAATGCTTCTGCCATTTAAAAAATAAAACATTATATATCGCCTGATCTTTTGAGCCGTGTTCTGATTGATTTGCCGCAAAAACTTAACACGGGTGGCCTGTATTTATGACTGATACTCGCACCTCTGGCTCTGCCCGGCTGACGGGGCGTGTCATTTTGCCTTGACATCGGCTCGCTCGGATGGTATAATTGATTATCATATCTATCGGTTTGGGCGTCGCGGGAGATATATCCGGCGAGGCTTCAAATCTTGGTTTTGCGCTCCAAATCTGTTATTTGCAAATAATAATTTACATATTGTGAGGAAAAAATGGCTAAGAAAAAGAAAAATGCTAACTACGTAACCGAAAAAACCGAAAGCGCTAAGCTCGAGCGCGAGGCGACGGAAAAGAAGGAGCACTCGAAGAAAACGGTCAAAACCGTTTTGATCCTCTTCCTTGTCGCAGTGCTGATCGTCGGCCTCGTCATTGGTCTTGGATTTGCGCTCGGACTCTTTGACTACTACCCTGAGGCGACCTATCACCTTTCTATGGTCGTCGAGGATTACGGAGCCGTGCACATCGAGCTTTACGGCAACGACGCACCTAAAACCGTTGAAGCCTTTACGAAGCTCTGCGAGGACGGCTACTTTGATGGCAAGAGCCTCCACACCTTCCTTGACGGTCTGCTCTATTGTGGCTCTCTCGATGCCGATGGCGGCAAGAATGGAATCAAGGGTGAGTTCAGTGACAACGGCGTAACCAATAAGATCTCGCACAAGAAGGGAATTATCTCTCTTGCTCACGGCGAGGGCGCCGATTCGGGCTACGGCCAGTTCTTTATCGTCACCGAGGATTCTCCCGAGCTGGACGGAAAGTACGCCGCGTTTGCTATGATCACCGACGGTATGGATATCATCGAGAAGATCATCGAGGATGCCGACATGGATGAAAACGGTCTTATCTCCATCCCCACGAGAGCTTATATCGAGAGTATCTCGGGTCACGCTCACCATTAATGATTCGCTGTTTTAGCTAACAAAACTTAACATTTCATCATCGTTTTAGGTGAAAAAGCCGCAGCTATTCGTTAGCTGCGGCTTTTTCTTTGCTATGTGTATCGACTCGTTGCTATCGCCTGATTTGTTTTTGCTTCCGTCATGATTTTTGCACTCCGCCGTGTGACGGAGCATCGTTTATCGCTTTTCCCGCCTTGCCTTTTCCCGATGGTGATGAGCTCGATGTCTGATCTCGTTGGTTCATTACATTGAGGGGGTCATTCCTTCGCCTTGTTCAGCCGCTCGAAGTCGTCTGTCAAAAGAGATATGTGCGCTATCTGCTCTTCGGTGAGCCCCGACATATCAACCAGGTGTTTCGAGCTACGCCCAAGCAGATAATCTGTCGAAACGTGGAAGAGGTCTGCGATCTTGATGAGCATCTCTATCGAGGGGAGAACGTTGTCGTTTTCCCAGTTGGAAACGCACTGCTTCGTAACTCCGATAATTCTCGCAAACTCGATCTGATTCATTCCTCTTGCTATTCTCAGCTTCTTGATGTTTTCGTTCAACTGTCTCTGCACGCTCTAAAACCTCCCTTCTCGGTCAAGAGTTTATATATTATATACTATTTCTTACTATAAATAGAAATACATTTGTCAACGAAAAATGGACTTTTGTAACAAAAATGTAAATTTTAAAAATATTTTTGCCAAAGTATTCTAAAAATAGCCTCCCGCATTTTATTATAACGCTTATTGCCCTGTGGACTTTTTAGCATTTGTGCAATTTTTTCATTTTCATAGTGTCGCAGTATTCTATTTTTGTGTAATGTGCAGAAATTATATTAAATATTACTAATTATTCTTGCATTCGTACGAAAAAGGGGTTATAATGTTGGTGTACGCTTATTAAATATTTATATATTTATTTGCGCACCTAAAATCGCTTCAATTCTAAATTGATAAATTTTTCTAAAGGAGAGAAAGACAGTGTTGAAGAAATCAGTAGTTTGGCTCTTGATATTGTGCATGCTTCTTTCGGTCATGCCGATATCTGTATTCGCCAGCGACGATGAGACCTCGAACGGCAACTACATAGTGCTGAACGGCGGCTCCTCCAGCTCGACGAATGCACCCGGCTCGGACGGTTCGGGAATCGTTTCGGGCACCACGTCGGCGGCAGACGCCCCCGATGCGGACGTTAAGCTTCTGTCCCCCACCACTCTTAAGGCTGACAGTTATATTGCTTGGCCTAGTGGTGCTGTTAACGTGGACAGACCTCTTCAGATCGTTATGAACTTTAAGGCTAACGAGACTTTAGAGGCGGCAAAGGCAGGCAAGTTTGGTAAGTGGAAGTGTGACTTCTATCTTACCGTAACCGGCCTTGAAGATGGTAGCGTCCAGGCGAAAGACTGCTATCTCGCAGGTAGCTATGGCAACTACGGTTGGATAGTTATACCCGCAGATGATATGACGGTCGAGAACGGCGTTACCTATCCCGTAGTCTCCGGCTATGATGCAAATCTCACTTATGAGAACATCTGCGACTACGTTAAGGACTTTACCGCCGCTATCTACATAAGCGAGGATATCCTTGCGGCTAACCCCGACTTTAAGGTTACTCTTGCGCTCAAGATGACCAACCCTGAGAACGAGAACGATGTTATCACCATCGGCTCTCCCGCGGTCTATGACGTCGAGGCGCTTACGAACGGCGGCAAGGCTGCAGAGGCTGTCGGCGAGCTCCTCAACAGCACTCAGGTCGGCGGCACGCTTGCTACCGATGCTATCGCTGATGTAGAGGCTGCTAAGGCGGCTCTCAAGGCTCTTAATTCGAACCTCACCGATGACGATATCGCTAATGCGGACATCGACCTCGTCGTAGAGTTCGTTGAGTCTGTCAGCGAGGGCGCAGCTGTAAAGAGCTACACCTTTAACGTCACCCCCATGTACGGCGTTAGCAACAGCCGCGTTGAGGTTAACAGCTTCTCCGAGAACGTAAGCTTCAAGCTTCCCGTTCCCTCGAGCGTAACCGAAAGCTATGCTAACATCTATCACGAGGGCGCATATATCGACACCGTCGCTGTCCAGACCGAGGGCGACGCTAAGTACGTTGTCGTAAGCTCCGACAGCTTCAGTGAGTACACCGTTGAGCCCACCGCAGACGAGGGCATCACCGGCACGGGCACCGAGGCTGATCCCTTCGTTATCGCAGACTTAGCAGATCTCTATCTCTTCGCTTCCTCCGTTAACGGCGGAAATAGCTATAAGGGTCAGTTCGTTAAGCTCGCTGCAGACGTTGATCTCGCAGGCGCTGAGTGGACTCCTATCGGCAAGGTCGGCGCAAGCTTCCAGGGCACCTTCGACGGCGCTGATCACACCGTATCTAACCTTAAGGTTAGCAGCGGCTCCTATATCGGCCTCTTTGGTAGAATTGATGGCGCATCCATCAACAACGTAAAGGTCGTTAATCCCGTTCTTAACGGCACCTCCTACGTAGGCGCTATCGTTGGTATGGGCTACACCGGCTCTATCTCTAACTGCCACGTTTCCGGCGATATCTCCATCATCGGAAACTATATGGTCGGCGGCATCAACGGCCACGGCTACGCAAGGATCAACAACTGCTCCGTTATCGGAAATGACGTTGATGACTGTGTTATCACCGGTATCCACGACGGTGGCTCCAACGAGGGCGACAACGTTGGCGGTATCGTAGGACATTCCGCAGAGAACGTTCCTACCACTAACTGCACCGTTAAGAACGTTACCATTATGGGTACCCGTAAGGTTGGCGGCATCACCGGTATCACCAATATGAGCTCCGACGTAAGCGGCGCAACCCTTGAAAACGTCAAGATCGGAACTAACGCAACCGTAGATTACGCTAACGATAACCTCAAGACGATGTCCATCGGCGGCGTTGTCGGTCAGTATCAGGCGTCCGGTACCGCCGGAAGCGTTGCAAACGCTACCATCAACGGCGTTTCCTTCCTTAATACTAATAGCGTGACCGTGAGCGCAGGCGTGCTTGCGGGCGGCATGCGCGGAACGAGCGTAGTTCTCGCTCCCAGCGCAGCTATCGCAGCTGACGACGTAGTCGTTGCCGACGTTGAAGGCGCAACCGCTGATTTCCTTGAGCCTCTATACGTTGCTAAGCTTGGCGACAACGGCTATGCATCCTCTCTCAAGGCTGCTTTCGCTGCAGCTGAGGCTGGCGACACGATCACCCTTCTCGCAGACGTAGCTCTCACCGAGGCTCTCGTCGTTGCTAAGGGCGCAAGTGTAGCGCTTGACCTCGCGGGCAAGATCGTTTCCTACACCTCTGCCGTTCAGGGCGAGGATATGATCACCAACTACGGTGCGCTCGTTATCTCCGATAGCGTTGGCGGCGGTAAGATCACTTACTGCAACACCGACACTACCGCTGAGAACGTTAGCGTTAACACTATTTCTAACGGCCCTTGCGGCGTTCTCACCGTTAACGGCGGCACCATCGAGAACACTACTGCTTTAAGCAGCGTTTCTCATCAGATCTATGCCTTCGCTATTGACAACCTTACTAACGGTAGCTCCGGCGCCGCAAAGGTAATCGTCAACGGCGGAACCATCAAGTCTAACTACCGTTCTATTCGCCTGTTTGCAAACAGCACCACAGATGAGAACTCCGTTGTTATCAACGGCGGTAGCTTCATCGGTCAGGTATGGCTCCAGGCATCGAAAGCTAGTGCGCAGGTCGTATCTCTTGCTATCAGCGGCGGCTCCTTCCAGCCCGCAGGCAACGATATGTCCTCCGTCTTCGTGACCACTCTTGGCGCTACTACTCCCGAGTTCAGCGTAACCGGCGGTGAGTTTGCAACCAAGATCGGAGCCGATAATGCAACCCTCGCTTGCAACCCCGGTATCTCCGGCGGTAGCTTTACCGAGGCTGCTATGAGCGGCATCAACGCAGGCCTTATCGCCGAGGGATGCACCTTCGTAGCAAATTCCGACGGCTCCTACGGCGTAGCAGTTGATCCTGCATACGGCAATGAGGCTCAGATCGGCTCCACCTACTACGCAACCCTTGAAGAGGCAGCTCAGGCAGCACAGGTAGGCGACACCATCAAGCTTCTCTCCGACGTTGCTCTTGATGCGACTCTCACCCTTCCTGCAGGCATTACCCTTGACGGTAACGGCAAGGCTATCAGCGGCACTATCCTTGCAGGCGGCGAGCTCACTATCTCCGGCCACGTAAAGGTTACCAGCTTCAACGTAGCCTACACCAATCTTACCATCAACATCGTTGAAGGTGGTTGTCTTGAGCTTACCGGCACCGGTAGAATGGTAATCGGCCATGGCACTACCTTCAATATCACCGGCTCTGTTACCGACGCTAAGACTGCTAACGTAGCAGACCTCACTCCTTCTCTCATTATGCCCGGCGCATCCTTCACCGGCGCAGGCGTAACCTTCAACGTTACTAACGCTTACATCAAGACTACCGCTTCTTATTGCAGCAGTAGCTCGAGCGCAAGCGGAACGTTTGACTTTAATATCACTAACAGTATCTGGGAGCAGTTTGGCAAGCTTGCCTTCGAGTCTCAGTCTACGGCAGCAACCGTAAACTTCGAGCTTAAGGACAGCGTGCTCACCACGACCAGCCACCTTGTATTCGGCGTATCTCGCGGCGAGATCGTTATCGACAACTCTAACGTAAACGTTGGCCAGTCGAGACAGATCGAGAACCAGAGCACTATGACCGTCAAGAACGGCTCTGTTGTAAACGGCGCTGTTGCTACCAGCTCCAACGCTAAGAACCCCGGTACTCTCATCATCGACAACGCAACCTATTCTGTAACCGGTGAGTTCTCCGGCTCCGATCTTGGAACCGGCACCCTCATCGTTAAGAACGGTGGTTCCTTCACCGCAGGTAGCATCACTAAGGCAGACATCGTAGTTGATGCAACCGGCATGGGCGTTGGCGACACCGTCTCTACGATCAATGCAAATCTTTCTAATTTCGCAGGCACTATCGAGGTTGTAAATAACGACAATCTTGAGGCTGAGATAGTTGACGGCAAGATCGTTCTCACCGAGAAGCCCGCTGCCAAGATCGGCGAAGTTAAGTATGCAACTCTCAAAGAGGCGTTTGCGGCTCTTAGCGATGGTGATACTCTCGTAATCCTTGCAGGCGAGCACAGCGAGGGTACTATCAAGCTTAAGGCAGCTCTCTCTAATGTAACTGTTAAGGGTGAGGACGGCGCAGTTCTCAAGAATATGACCATAATGTCCTCTGACGGTAACTCCGTTAAGTATTCCGGCATTACCTTTGACGGTATCGTATTCGAGGGATCTAACATTGTCTTTACCGGCGCAAGAAACGGCGAGGTTATCTATAAGGATATCACTATTACAAACTGTGAGTTCTACAACGTAGTAACCAATAACGCTTTCTCCGCAGTTCATTTCAATCTCGCTTCGGATGAGACTATTGAGAACCTTACCTTTACCAATAACGTTGTTAATGGCGTCTCGGACGACAACGGCGATCAATACCCCGGCGGTCTGCGCGCTAACTACGTATCCGGTATCGTTACTATTACCGGTAACAAGATCAGCAACGTTCCCAATAACGCAATTCAGGTTATTAACGTAAATGCAAGCAAGATTGTGATTGAGAATAATATTCTCGCATCCGAACTTGGTGCTATTACTAACCTTTACAACGTAACTTCGGATAGCGTAAGTATTACCGGAAACCAGTTCCTTGTTCAGGACGGTCAGAAGGCACTTTCTTACATCTCCGGTGTTGACGTTTCCGGCAACTACTGGAACGGTAGTGCGCCCGCAAATCTTCCCGACGGTGTAACCTATAAGGATTACTACACTACCGTAGAGGCAGACGGCACTCTTAGCGGTAAGGTAGAGCTTCCTTACGGTACCCTTACCAACGTATATACCTCCGATTCTACTTATTGGGGCGAGTGCGGCGGTAACGCAAAGGAAAGCTTCGTATTCAAGTTCTATAACGGCGATACTTATATGGGCTATACCAGCCTTAATAACGTTGGCGGAATCATTGACGGCAGCGTTTACGTATCCTGGAATATCAAGCTTGATGCTGCATCCAACACCGACGAGTATTGGACTATGGCTTGGGAAATCCAGCCCACAATTGCAATGCAGCCCACCCGCTGCGAGCAGTGGGTTGACGGTGTAAAGGTTGCGGAAGCAGTAGTTGAGCCTAACTGGTCCGACAAAATCTTCCCTGTAAGCGCAGCCGTTACCGATGAAAACGGCACTATTCTCAGCTACGTTAACGGCACCGAGGGTCACACCTTCGCCGATGCGGTAGAAGCAGGTGGATACATTTACGTATTTACTGACGTAACCGCAGATATCTCTGCTTTCGAAAACGTAACCCTTTCGGGTAATAACGTAACTGTTACCAACACTAAAACCGGTTGGGTTAATATGGTTAACGTTACTGTTGGAAGTGGCGTTACTCTTGAGATAGGCAGTGCTTACTTTACTGGCGGCGGCGATAACGTTATCGAGGGTACACTCTCTGTCGAGACGTTATACAATGCAAACAACTCCAAGATCACCGTTCGTAACGGCGGTAACATAGTTACAACCGGTATGATCGTTAACCGTTATCACTCAAGCGCTGAAGCGGGTATATACGTATACGGTGACGGTGATGATTCTACCGTAGAAGTATCTTGCGCAGATACTATCGGAACTTATTCGGGCACATTCTATGCCAAGGATGCCGTTGTTAAAGCTAATATGCTTTGGATCGACTACTTGAAGGGTAGCACCGAAGAGTCCGATACATATGCTCAGAGTACTCCTATATTCAATAATTCTAATATTAGCATAACAAAAGAGCTTCGTTTCTATAAGGATTCTACCATTACTCTTATAGATTCTGATGTGACCGCAGGAACAGTTCAGGTGCGCGAAAATGCAACTCCTACGGTAAGCATTGACGAAAACAGCTCTATTAAGGCAAATGAAGTTCTTAATCTTAACGGTGCTTCGTCGAACGCTGTTATCGATGAGAACGGAAACGTTTCTTTCGTTAAGATTGTTGCAAAGATAGGCAATACCAATTACGAAACCCTTGCAGATGCTCTCGCAGCTGTAAATGCAGGTGAGACTATCACGCTTCTTAATGACGTAACTATCTCTGATGTACTTGTTATTGACGAGTCCATCACCATCGACGGTAACGGCAAGACCATCACCTACACCGGCTCTAACCGTATTGTAGACATTGCAGTAGGCGGTCTTGAGATCACTCTTAAGAATCTTAACCTCGTCAGCAGCGCAAGCTACTGCCAGCGCGGTATCAACATCGGCGCAGACGTTGACGTAACTCTTGACAACGTATCCGTCAAGGGCGAGAACGTAACCTATGCTCTTAACCTTCCCGGCAGCTCCAAGGGCTCCGAGATCATTATCAAGGACTCTGACTTCGCCGGATGCATCGCACTCAACGTATGGGGCGCGAATGCAGTCATCAACGCAACCAACTCCGATTTCACCAGCGTTGATAAGGCTACTCACGAGAACTATGCAGCAGTCTCCGTTAACAACGACGGCACCACTGCTGCAGAGGGCGCAGTTATCACCATCACCGGCGGTACTATCACTGCTCTTGATGAGAATAACCAGCTCGCTACCGCAATCAGAAACTCTACCGCAACCGGCACCGTTAACGTAAGTGAAAGCACCGTTGTAACCGGCACTGTACGTCAGCCTGTTGCAATCGTAACCTACAACGGCTATAACGAGTTCTACTCCTTCTTCACTCTTCAGGAGGCACTTGATAAGGCAACCAACGATCCTACCGCAACCCTTAAGCTTCTTAAGGATATCACCGTTTCTGACGTTATTGCTCTCGAGGGCAATATCACCATCGACGGTAACGGCAAGACCATCACCTACACCGGCTCCAGCCGTATTATAAACATTATAGTAGACGGTCTTGAGATCACTCTTAAGAATCTTAACCTCGTCAGCAGCGCAAGCTACTGCGAGCGTGGTATCAACATCGGCGCAGACGTTGACGTAACTCTTGACAACGTATCCGTTAAGGGAACTAACGTAACCTATGCTGTGAACCTTCCCGCAACCTCGAGCGGTGCTGCGGTTACTATCAAGGATTCCGACTTCACCGGATGCATCGCACTCAACGTATGGGGCGAGAACGTAGTTGTTAACGCAACTGACTCCGAGTTCACCAGCGTTGATAATGCTGCTCATGAGAATTATGCGGCTATTGTTCTTAACAATAACGGCGAATACTCCGCAGAGAATACCGTTATCAATATCATCGGCGGAAAGATCACCGCTCTTGATGAGAACGACGCGCCCTCTGTCTCAGTCACAAACTCTACCGCAACCGGCACCGTTAACGTAAGCAATACCACTGATGTAACCGGTGACGTTCGTGAGACTGTAGCGATCGTATATTACGAGGGTTATACCGAGTTCTACTCTGAGTATACTCTCCAGGATGCACTTAATAAGGCAACCAACGATCCTACCGCAACCGTTAAACTCCTTAAGGATATCACCGTATCCGAAACTCTCGTTGTAAACGGCGTAGTTGTTCTTGACCTCAACGGCAAGACTGTAAGCGGCGTTTGCAATGCAAATCAGGATAGCCTTATCTATATCGAGAACAGCGGAAAGCTTACTATCAACGATAGCAGCGCTGAAAAGGCTGGTAAGATCACCTATGCTTCCGGCTCCTCTAACGTAGGCTTTGCTATCGACTTAGAGGGCGCACTCGTCCTCGAGGCAGGCACCATCGAGCTCACCGGCAGCTGGAGCATCGGCTATGCCGTTGACGTTCGTCCTAACTCTTGGGGCACTGCTTACACCGAGGCGACCACCTTCGTTATGAACGGCGGTAACATCGTCTCCTCTGACGGAGCAGTTCGTGTTGCTTCCTCCAGTGCAGACGCTCATAAGAATGTTTCCGCAAGCTTCGTTATGAACGGCGGTAAGATCGACGCTGCTTGGGATGGCGTATTCATCCAGCAGAGCAACACGATCTACGACGATCTCAGCTTCACCATCAACGGCGGTATCATTGAGAGTGATCTCAACCCCGTCCGTGTTTACGGTCCTCTTCCCACCGGCTATGTAAATGATGCAGACTGCATGAGCATCGATCTCAAGGGCGGAACTCTCACCTACACCGGAACCGAGACCAGGACCTGGATCATCGACGGCATCCTTCGTGCAGGCGACGCAATGACTGCCGATGTGATCGTTGAAAACGGTGACCTCACCGTCTCCGCAGCTATCGCCGAGAACGCAACCGCTCCCGAGGGCTTCATCTGGGCAGACAACGGCGACGGAACCTACGGCATCGTTGTTGACCCCACATACGGCAAGGTGGCTAAGATCGGCGACACCTACTACGCAACCCTTGCTGATGCTATTGCGGCTGCAAACGATGGCGATATCGTAACCCTCCTCTCCGATCTTACCATCGTAGGCGAGACCTACACTATCGCTGACGGCGTATCTATCACCCTTGATATGAACGGCAAGAAGCTTACCGCAACCGACGATAAGGCGGCTAACGTATGCTACGAGCTCTTCTACATCTACGGTGAGCTCACCGTGACCGGTAACGGTACTATTGAGCTTACCTCTACCAGCGGTGATGAGAGCTTCGCTAAGTCTTCCACCATCTTCCATAACCGCGGCGGCGTTCTTACCGTTGAGAACGGTACCTACAAGCACCTCGGCGGAACCTGCATGGCATTTGCAATCGATAACAGCGGTAACTGGTTCGGAGATGCAACCACCAATATCAAGGGCGGTCACATCGAGTCGACCTACATCGCTATCCGTAACCGTATGGAGCAGAACTCTCACGGTTCAAGCGGAAAGGCTACCGTTAACGTAAACGGCGGCACTATCGTTGGTGTACGCAGAGCAATTTGGGGTCAGGCTGCTTCTACAAGCGAAACCTCTCCTGCAACCGGTGCAATCAATATTAACGACGGTACTATAGTAGGCTCTATCGAGACTTCTGTAGCTGCAGGCTCCGTTGCAATGACCACTATCAACGGCGGTAACGTCGAAAAGGTAGTTGCAAAGGCAGGCGAGCTTACCGTTAAGGGCGGCACGGTTGGAGACGTAGTTATTTATAATAATAATGCAGTAACCGATTATGCAGTTAACAGCGACGGCGTTTACGTTGTGGCAGTAGCTAAGATCGGCGACAACTACTATGCAACTCTTTCTGATGCAGTTGCAGCTCTCAAGGAGAATGGCGGAACGCTCACGCTTCTTGATGACGCAAACGAGAGCATCACCTTCAACTATCCTGCAGATGGCGCTCCCACCGAGCTCACCATCGATCTTAACGGCTTCACCATCACCAGTGCAGAGTCTACTGTCTGGGTATCCGACGGTTACAAGGTAACTATCAAGGATAGTGCCGGAACCGGTAAGATCATTTCTACCAACGCAGGCGGCGAGGCTATTGCCATCACCAGAAACGGTCACGTAATCCTTGAAAGCGGTTACGTATATAACGATTTCTGTGCAGTTTGGATGTATAATGCAACCGAAAACGGCACGTTCGTTATGAATGGCGGTACACTCGAGGTACCTAACGGCGGTCAGGCACTCAGCGTAGGCGCAGGTAAGGCTACCATCAACGGCGGTAAGATCCTTTGCAACAAGATCCCCGGCGGCGGTGGCTGGAACACCCTCGTATATGCTAACGGTGCTCTTGAGATCACCGGCGGTGAGTTCCTTGGAACCATCGGCAGCTATGGCACTGTTTCTATCAGCGGCGGTACCTTCAGCTATCCCGACGATCCTAACGATGGATTTAACAAGGCTCATCTTGCAGACGGCTACGAAATCAAAACTAATAATGACGGCAGCATCACCGTTTACGCTCTTCCCACCAGCCTCCAGGGCTCGGGAACTGCTGAGGATCCTTACCTCATCAACAACCTTGATGATCTTAAGTTCTTCCGCAACAGTGTAAACAACGGCAACCGTTATAACGGCCAGTTCGTCAAGCTTACTGCTGACATCGACCTCAACGACGAGGAGTGGACTCCTATCGGCGACAGAAACGTTGATCAGGGCTCCTTCCTTGGCACCTTCGACGGCGACAACCACAAGATCTCCAATCTCTGGATCTCCGAGTGGAACAAGACCGGCGCAGGCTTCTTCAGCAAGGTCGGCAATCAGACCGAGTACGTATCCGGAACTGTTAAGAACGTCACCTTCGAGAACGTTACTATCGTATCCTCCGAGAGCTACGTTGGTGTTATTGCACAGGCACCCAGCGGCGCACTTATTGAAAACGTTCACGTCACCGGTGATATCACCATTTCCGGTTACGGCTACGTTGGTGGTATTGTCGGTCACGGCTATCCCACTATCAATAACTCTTCTGTAATTGGTGACGGCACCGGCACTATTACTGCAAACTATTGGGGCGCAGGCGCAATCCTCGGCTTCTCCGGCGATTACGGCTCTCACATCACTAACGCAATCGTAGAGGGCGTTACTATCCACGGTAACTACGGCGGCGCAGCTTCCGTAACCGGTAGCCCCTATGGCGCAGCTGTAAACGGCGCAACCGTTAAGGACGTAGTCATCACCTCTAACAGCGACTACTGCATGGGCTACGTTTCCGCAGGCGGAACCGTTGAAAACGTAACCGTTGAAAACGTAACCGCAAGCGCAGCAGACCAGCCCATCACTCCTGCAGACGCAGTAGCAACCGTAAACGGCAAGATCTACTTCGACTTTGCCGAGGCAGTTGCAGCAGCACAGGCAGGCGAAACCATCACTCTTATGAGAGACGTCACCGTGACCGAGAAGTTCAACCTTACCGGCGTGAACCTCGACCTCGGCGGCAAGACCATGTTCCTTAAGACCACCGGCAACTATATCGTTGACGCCGTCACTATCTCGAACGGTACTATCGATATCAGTGGCAACACCTTGGCAAGCGGCACCAATACCTTCTTCACCGTTGGCGGTCAGTGGGCTAAGGCAGGCTCCGTTCTCAACCTCGATAAGGTCAACCTTGTCGGCGATGGCTACCGCACCGAGTGGGCAGTCATCTGCGTACACAACGGCACCTCCCTTAATATCACCGACTCTACCATCGATCTTAAGAACGATAACGGTACTGCAGGCGGCTTCATTAAGGACACCAGCGGCAACAACAACACCGCAACCGTTGTTATCTCTAACACTAAGATCAACCTCGCAAACGTTGACCGTGGCTTCACCGGCGCTAAGGTAACTCTTGACACCGTTGAGCTCACTATCACCGGCGGCGAGCACGGTATCAACGGCTCCGAGCTTCTTGTTAAGGATTCTACCGTATCTATCTCCGATGGAACCGGCAGAGGCATCACTCTTAACAAGTTCGACTCCAGCATCGTTAACTCTACTGTAACGCTCACCAACATGGGCGAGGGCGGCATCCGCTTCAAGACGGCTAACGCTCTTACCGTAGACGCAGATTCTAAACTTGCTGCGACCTCCGCTCACGCAGACGTAGAGGGCGCAACCGTAAATGGCAAGGCTGTAACAGGCACCGAGGACGATATGTCCACCGTAACCGTTGCAGACGGCGTAACCACCGTTGTTAATCCCTACTATGAAGCTGAGATCAACGGCACTAAGTATGAGTCTATTGCTGAAGCTCTCGCAGCAGCTCAGCCTGGTGACACCGTCACCATCCTTGCAGGCACTTATGCAGGCGACATCAGCGTAAACAAGGACATCACCGTTATCGGTGAGACCGACGGTGAGGGCAACAACCTCGTTACCATCAACGGTCAGGTCAGCATCACCGGAAACGGCGCAACCGTTGAAAACCTCAACGTTTCCGTAAGCGTTGAGAACCAGGAGACTGCTCTCTACATCAACGGCGGCGACATCCTCGTTAAGGGATGTAACGTCTCCGGCTACAACGTAACTCGTTTCAGCTACGTTCAGGCAGGCGGCGTAACGTTCCAGAACTGTAACCTCGACGGTTACGACTACACGCTTCACTTCGATTCGCTTAATGGCGACCTCACCATCGACGGATGTACTCTCGATGACTGGTCTGCTATCGGCGCAGGCGGTAACGTCATCGTTACTAACACCACCTTCGAGGTAGGTGAGAGCGAATACAACACTCTCCGTACCTGGACTAACGCAACCTACACCGGTTGTGAGTTCGAGAAGGGCTTCGACCTTGATCTTGCAGGCGATGCACAGACCCTCAAGGTTGTAGACAGCACCTACACCGACGGCACTCCCGTTGACATCAAGCTCTTCAGAGCAAACGACACCGAGAACTTCGAAATCACCGTTGACGGCGTAGTAATGTCCTATGCGGCTAAGATCGGTGGCAATTACTACGAGACTCTCGCTGAGGCATTCGCAGCAGCACAGGACGGCGACACCGTAACCCTCGTTGCTGATGTCGAAATTGGAACTTCTATCTATGTCAACAACAAGAAGTTGACCTTTGATGGAAACGGACACAAGATCACTCAGGCCGCAGGCTCTACTTACGGCGACTATCTTGTACCTCTCCGCTTCAACAATGGCGAGTACACCATTAAGAATGTCATATTCGACGGCTGGACCACCAAGAGTGTTCTCCGTATTGAAAACGGTACTGCCGTTATTGACAATCTGACCATTCAGAACACCAACTGGAATAAAGAAACCCAGGCGAAGAGCTACGGTGTTCTGTACATTGAGAATGCTGACGTTACCGTTCAGAATTCTAAGTTCCTGAACAATGTTTCCGGCTCTACCGTAACCTACGGCTACGGCAGCAGCGATTCTATGGCGACCAAGCTCGTTATTGACAACTGTCTCTTCGAGGGCAATGTTTCTAATGGCGATTGTTCTATCGTTTACTATGTAAAGGGTAGCGGCTGCACTATCAAGAACAGTGAGTTCATTGACAACACTGTTAACTGCAATACCAATGGTGCAACCATTTACCTTGGCTTCCAGGATAACTGCGTCTTGACCGGCAACCTCTTCAAGAATAACACGGTTACCGATTCCTCCACCTCCACCCGTGTAGCAGGCGCAATCTTCGCAGGCTATCAGGCAACCATCACCGACAACGCATTCGAGGGCAACACTGCTTCTAATGCTAACGGCGATGTGCTTGGTCAGGTCTGCATCAGCACCTACTATGAGGATGGTTATGTCGAGCTGTCCGGCAACTACTGGAACGGCGGAGCTCCTGTCTATGGCGAGGACTACACCATCCAGCATCAGACTGGCGCCGGCGACTTCGGCATGGATAGCTACTACAACTCTTACGAGGTAGATGCTGACGGCAACCTCACTCTTAAGGATGAGATGTCCAACACCTTTGCTGCTAAGATCGGTACTAAGAAGTTTACCTCCCTCCTCGCTGCTCTCGAGGCAGCTAAGGACGGCGAGACCGTAACCCTTCTTGCAGACGTTGAGCTCAATACCAGACTTATCTTCTCGCTCTACACCGCAGGAAGAAACGTCACCCTCGACGGTAACGGTCATAAGCTCTACGCAAGCAGCACCAACTGGGGCACCGGCAACGGTAAGCACCTCATCAACGTTAACTGTGATAACGTGACCCTTAAGGATATCGTTCTCGACTGCAACAATATTGCAGAGGGCGCAAATATCTACATGGCTCAGAACATCACGTTTGAAAACGTTTCGATCATCAACAAGAAGGCTGGCTTTAACGCAGACCTCACGGTCAACGGCTCTACCCTTAACGTTGCAGGCAATCTCTCTGCTTCTTACGTTGACGTTTCGCTCGGCAAGGGCGTAACCACTCCTCTTGGCATCACCGCTGAGGATGGCGCAGTTCTCGACGTAAGAACTCTTCAGATTGCATCTGCAGCATATCCTAACACCAACCTCGATGGAGCTCTCTCCACCGACGGAACCTCCTACTACTCGCTTAAGAAGGTTGACGCAAACGGCAACCTCGCAGGCTACTCTAACAGCCTCTCCAGGCTCAGCAACGGCTACGGCTATGAGCTCCTTGAGGACATGACCGTTAACTCTAACGTAACCCTTCTTAACGCAGGCCACACCGGAACTATCGACACCAACGGCTACACTCTTACCGTCGCTGACGGCAAGACTCTTACCGTAAACGGTGATCTCGCAGTAACCGGCACCGGCACCATAGCAGGCGACCTTGTTCTTGGCAACGCAGATGCATCCGTATCCGGCGTAGCAGGTCTCGATGTCAAGTCCAGCGTCGAGCACTCCAAGGTTGTATACGAAAACGGCGAGTACGTTGTAGTATTTGCAGTTGCTTATATAGGCAACGAAGATTATTACACCCTTGATGAGGCGTTCGCAGCAGCACAGGCTGGCGACACCATCACTCTCCTTGCAGACGTTACTCTCGGCGATGTAGTTACTATCGACGAGGCTATCACTCTTGACCTCGGCGGCAATACCGTAACGGGTGCAGACGGTGCTATCGTCTTCATCGTTAAGGCAGCTACCACTATCAAGAACGGTACCATTCTTGGTGACAAGAGCGGCACCACCAGCGGTCTTATCGAAATCTACGCTAATCTCGTTATGGACGGCGTAACCGTTGAGACCTCTAAGATCAACGCTCTCAGATTCAAGGCGGGCGACTGCACGGCAACTCTCACTAACTGTAACGTAACCGGTGCCTTCAAGGGCTACGGTGGATCCGTATGGAACATCGAAAGCGGAACCTACAAGGCAAGCAGCACCTCTATCAACGATCAGCTTAACGGAACGGCTTCCATCTCCGGCGGTACGTTCTACTATGAGATCGAAGCTACCGAGTGCGCACCCGGCTATGTAGTAGTTAATAACGGCGACGGAACCTACACCGTTAAGTATGCTCCCGTATGCTTCGTAGACGCTAACAACAACGGCGTTCTCGACGAAGGCGAGGCAGTATACGGTTCTCTCGAGGCAGTCTTCGAGACCTACCAGAGCGGTGACGTCTACGTCGTTATCACCGATGACGTTGTTATCGACACTCAGGTAGATACCGATGTCAACGCTAAGTACTACCTCAACACCAACGTAGCAGAGGGCGTAACCGTAGAGTTCGCTTATGCTGACGATTGGAACTACGTACAGAATATGTACGTTGGCGAGGGCGTAACCGTTGAGGCTCCTTACCTCCTTGTATGGACCGACCTTGACGTATACGGCTCTATCGTAACCGACTATCTCTACATCACCGTCGGCGACGTTCTCGTTGCTGAGGGCGCAAGCGTAACCGCTAAGACCGGCGACGCAACCGTCCAGGTTAAGAACGGCGCAACCCTTACCGTAAACGGCGAGCTTGCAACCTCCATCCTCAATGTTTGGGTCGGCGGCTCTGAGCTTGTTGTAAGCGGTGCAAACGCTAAGGTAGACGCTTCCTGGATCGACATCTGGGATGGCACTCCTACCGTAAGCGTTGAGAACGGCGCAACTCTCGAGGTTGACAAGATCAAGGCTAGCCGCGGCGGCTCTATCGACGTAAACGGCGCAACCCTTGATGCAGGCTCTGTTGAGCTTGGCCACAACGGCGAGAGCGCAGGCGAACTCACCGTAACCAACGGAACTGTAACCGGCGAGATCGAGCTCACCGCAGTTGGATCCACCTTCGCAGGCTCCGAGGGTATGAACGTTACTACCAACATCCCTGACTACAAGGTAGTTTACGAAAACGGCGTCTACTCCGTAGTTGCTAAGGAGTACGTTGCTGAGGTTAACGGCACTAAGTACGAGTATCTTGCTGATGCATTCGCAGCAGCCGAGGCTAACGACATCGTTACCATCTTCGCTGGCAACTATGCAAGCGAGCTTAGCGTTAACAAGGCTATCACCGTTATCGGTGAGACCGACGCTGAGGGCAACAACCTCGTTACCTTCACTAAGCTTAACGTAACCGCTGACGGCGCAACCGTTAAGAATATCAATGCTATAGCAGCTAGCGGCAACGCAGGCTACATCGACGCTAAGGACGTTGTTATCGACGGCTGTTACGTCAAGGGCGGAAACGGCTTCCGTTACTGCTACACTGACGGCACCGTAACCTTCAAGAACTCCACCATCACCGGCTCTACCTACGGTATCCACTTTGACGGTACCACAGGCGGCGAGATCGTGATCGACAACTGTGTGATCACCGGTTGGACCAGCTTCGCAGGCACCATCAATAAGGTAACCATGACGGACACCACGTTCGAGGAGGGTAACTACAACTACGTAAGATTCTATCAGAATGAAGTAGTTATCGACGGCTGTACCTTCAACGAGAATATGGCTGTTGATCTCGCGGTAAACGGCGCACAGCTTACTGTAACCGACTCCACTCTTACTAACGGCAACGTCGAGGATCTCTTCTCCGGCGCTGACATCGTTAACTCTACCATCACCGTTGATGGCACCGAGCTCGTAAGAGAGGCTATGATCGGCGAGACCTACTATAAGACTCTTGCTGAGGCAGTTGCAGCAGCACAGGACGGCGACGTTATCACTCTCGTCGACAACGTTGCATCCGCAACCAACATCAACAAGGCAGTTACCATCAACGGTAACGGCAAGAAGATCAGCAGCCTTACTATCAACGCTAACGTAACTCTCGCAGGCGAGCTTCAGGTCACCGCTACGCTTTACGTATACAGTGGCGAGCTCACTATCGCAGAGGGCGCAAGCGTAACCGTTCCAAACAGCACCTTCGGCATCTGGGACGGCGGCAAGCTCACCGTTGCTTCCGGTGCAGAGCTCAGCGCGTACAGCGTCTACTTCAACGGCGGCGCGATCGACGTCTACGGAACTCTCACTGCGATCACCGGTGGTGACGGAGCCCTCATCCTCAACGGTGCAGACGACGTCATCAACGTTTACGAGGGCGGCGTGCTTAATGCAGGCTACGTAGATATCTACAAGACCAGCGGCAACTCCACTGTCAACGTATATGGTTCTGCTAATATCAGCGGCTTTATCAAAGACGGCAGCGCTAAGTTCACTTGGAACGTAAGCGGTACGCTCACTACCAAGAACCTTACTATGGCTAACGCTGAGTCCGCGCTTAACGTCAGCGGAGCAGTCGTTGCAACCGGCACCGTAACCGCAAGCGGCACTATCTCCCTTAACTCCGCAGCAGCAACCTTCACCACCGCAAATGACGCTCTCGCAGTTGTCAGCGGCGTAGCTGATTACAAGGTTGTTTATGCAAACGGTGCTTACGCTCTCGCAGCTTGTGAGTACGTTGCAGAGGTTGGCGGCTTTAAGTATGAGTCCATCACCGATGCAATCGCTAATGCAAATGCTGGCGACACCATCACTCTCATCGCAAACGTTAACGAGAACGTAACCGTTAACAAGAGCGTCACCATCGACGGCGCAGGCTTCAACTACACCGGCACGATGACTCTCAATGCAGCTAGCATCACTATTAAGGACGTTATCTTCGTCGAGGGTAACATCTCTAAGGGTAAGGGTACTACTGCAAGCGCTACCATCACCATCGAGGATTGTGAGTTCTATGGCAACGGAATGGGCGGTTATGCGATCTCGCTCAGATTAACCAGTACAGTAACTGTCAAGAACTGCTATGCTGAAGGCTACGGATCCGGATTCCTTACCCTTCCCGGTGCTAACGCTAGTCTCGAAGTAAGCGACGTTGAAGTCGTTGGCGAAAACTATGCATTCAAGATCGATTACAGCGGCGCTGTATCTCTTACCAGAGTTAAGATCTCCAATGCCGGTATCGGTATTTGGGATTCCAACTACGGCGCAAAGACCTACACCCTCACCGACTGTGAGATCGATGCAGAGAATCCTATCAGCATCTGGGATAGAGGCACCGGCATTACCGACACCTTCGAGTTCGTTGGCAACAACAAGCTTGCAAACCTCGGTGTTGACGGCGACGACAATCTCCAGCTCGCTAAGCTCGTTCTCACCGTAGGCGCATCTCTTACCGCTCCCGAGGGACTCACCGTAGAGCCTGAGGAAGTAGGCTACGATGTTCAGTATTCTGACGGTGCTTACCGCATCGTTAAGATAGTAGCTCAGGTTGGCGGCGTGATCTACGGATCTCTCCAGGAGGCTATCGAGGCAGCCGAGACCGGCGACACCGTCGTTCTCCTTGATAACATCAACCTCACCGAGGCTGATCGTGTTGTAGGAGCTGACAAAAACGTTCTCATCGACGTTGTCGGCAAGGACATCATCCTTGATATGAACGGCAAGACGATCTCTGTCGTACACGAGGATGCATTCACTAACGACTACATCGTAGCAGTCATCCGTGTAGGCGACGGCGCAGGCCTTACCGTAACCGGTAACGGTACTATCGACGTCAAGGTACTTGCTGAGAATCCCGACATGGCTTACATGTTCTGGAAGCGTGGCACTACCGGCCACCTCACCATCGAGAACGGTACCTTCCATATGAACGATTCCGCTGACTCTATGGTTTACACCAATGGCAACGAGATCGTATACATCAAGGGCGGTAACTGGACTCTTGACAGCTACGGTTCCAGAGGCAACAGAGAGCCTTGGATCTTCAACGTTGCAGGCGCAGGTGACAACCACGTTGTCGTAACCGGCGGAACCTTCAACGCTGACATCAACAGGCAGCACTGGAGCAACGAGGTTCTCGTTCCCGAGACCTACTACACCGTAGCAAACGCAGACGGAACCTACACCGTTAAGGAAGGCGCAGTAGCAGCTGTTTACACCGGCATGCTCACCGGTCCTTACTACGCACCTAAGTACATCGGTTATGCAACCTTCGAGGAAGCATTCGCAGCAGCTATCGCAGCTAACGACCACGAGATCAAGCTTCTCGCAGACGTCGCAGTCTCCGACAGCTTCAAGATCCCCGCAGGTGCAAACCTTACTCTTGACCTGAATGGCAAGACCATCGCAGGAACCGATAACACTACCGCAAGCTTCGGTCTCTTCTACAACAACGGCACCTTCACTGTTAAGGATTCCGTTGGCGGCGGTAAGATCACTCTCGCAGCAACCAACGACAACGGCTGGTCGAGATACTCCAGCGTAGTTTCGAACAACCCCGGCGGCAAGTTCACTCTTGAGTCCGGCACGATCGAGCACCTTGGCGGAACCAGCATGTCCTACGGCATTGACAACCTTACTAACGGTAAGGGCACCTATGCTGAGACCGTTATCAACGGCGGCACCGTAGAGTCTGCTTACATCGCAATCCGTCAGTTCCTCAACGGCATTGAGGCTGACAACATCCTCACTATCAACGGCGGTGTGATCGGCGGAGCAAACTCCTCGATCTACTTCCAGGATCCCAGCACTAAGGCTAACACCGGTACTCTCACTATCGACGAGGCTGCTTCTATCAACAATAGGATCTACCTTGGCGTAACCGAGGGCTCCACCGAGTGGCCCGTTGAGCTCAGCATCGCAGCAGCCGCTCTTAAGAACGGTGCTAAGATCGTTGAGTCTAACGTTCCCGCTAAGTACGACATCGTACTTGCAAACGGTGTATACGGAGTTGTTGAGCTTGCACCTGTTGCACAGATCGGCGAAACTCTCTACTACACCATCGCAGATGCTCTTCTTGCAGCTAACGACGGCGACACCATCACGCTCGTCTGGGCAGATGGTCAGGCTCCCATCGCTATGAACGGCGCACTTTACGGAGGCAAGACCGTAACCATCACCGGCACCGCTCAGGTTGACTGGGGCGTAGGCTTCCTGTTCATCGGCCGTGGCGGCGAGGGCAACGCAACTCTCATCTTCGAGAATGCTAACCTCACCTCCGCTTCCAACACCGGAGCTTACGGCATCCACGTTTCCGGCCGTGAGAAGGACACCACCAACAAGTACGACGGTACTCTCATAATCAACAACTCGACCATCGAGCTTGATTATCTCATCAACAAGGGCACTATGACCCTTGACAACAGCACTCTCACCGTTAAGAACGGCTTCTCGATCGGCGGACGTCCCGCAGGCGAGACCGAGAGCGGCGAGGATGCAACCGCAACCATCACTCTTAACAATGCTTCCAACCTCATCGTTAACAACCACAACGGCATGGGTCTCGGCTACGAGGCGATCGGCGTTATGAACGTTAACGCTGGATGCACCTTCGAGTGCACTCAGAGCTTCCTTATCACTGCTAAGGGAACTATGAACGTTGTCGGCGGCAGCGTTAAGGTAGCAGGCACTCTCACCAACAAGGGCGCGATCAACATGGATCTTGCATCCAAGATCGTCGGCAACGTTGACAGCACCGGCTCTATCACGGTCGATGCAGCTGCATTCGCAGGCTCTGACGTTGTAGTTGTTGAGGGTAAGGTAACCGGCACCGTAGATCTTGTAAACGCTAAGCTTGGCGTTGTAGTGACCGTAAGCGACACTAACGTAACCGTTGGTATCACCGGCGACGCTGTTGCAAGCTTCAACGGCAACTACTACACCGACCTCATCGATGCGATCTACGCAGCAGATGACTTTGGCGGCGGCAACATAACTCTTCTTGCTGACGCAACCGGTCTCCGTGACGTATCCGTATACGACGGCATCGTCCTTGATCTTAACGGCTACACTCTCGAGACCAAGTACTTCACCGTATTCCATAACGGTCGTATCATTGACAGCTCTGCTGGCAAGGGTCTTATCGAGTGCCATAAGGATCACGCAGCTATCAGAAACACCGTAGTTGCTACTCCCGGCGTAATCGCTGAGAATTCTCAGGTTCCGATCTGGGATCCCACTCAGAATGGCTACGTATTATCTAACTACATCTTCAACGGTAACGTTGCAACCAGGATTGATGGCGATAAGGTTAAGTACGTATTTGCGTTCAACACTCAGTACTTCACCAATCTCTTCGCAGATGGCGCATCCGACAACGAGCTTTCCGTAGTTGTTAAGGTAACCTGGACTGACAAGACCACCGGTATCCTCTGCACCGAGGAGTTCAAGTATAGTGACGAGCACGTTTCGACCGTACTTACTAACTTCGGTCAGCAGTTCACTCTTACTATCGCTAACCCCGATAACTATCCCGGAATGACCTTCCAGGCTATGGTTCTCTCGGGCACCGATATGGTGGCTTGCACTGATCCCGTAGCAGTGCCTGCAAATTAATTCAAACCCCAACAAAGAAGGAGGAAAACACATGAAAAAGCAGTATATTGCTCCCGACTGTGAGCATATCAACTTCGATGTTGAGGACGTCATAACCGCAGATCTTCCTATCGGATGGTTCACCGATGAAACAAACGCCGGCACAGGCGGCGAGATGGGAACCGAGAGCGGCGGTTACGTATCTCCCTGGGGCTAATTAATGCTCTGTAAAATAGCGGATCTATACACCGAGATCCCCGAGGAGGGGGGCATCGCCCCTCTTCTCGAGGACTATCGGGTAGAGGAGGGCAGAGAGGCGGATATCGTTATCCGAGCTGAGGAATATCGCCGAGAGGCGAGCTTTCTCGCAGGGCTTAGCGATAGCTCGATCGCCTACCTTGAGTCTGCCGCTCAGTTTAACTACTGGGTGCTTGGCTTCGGCGGCATGGTGCTTCACGCATCTGCGGTAGAGCTTGACGGCAGGGCGTATCTCTTCTCGGGCCCCTCAGGTATGGGCAAATCCACTCATACTAAGCTATGGCAGGGCGAGTTCCCTGAGGCGAAAATTTTCAACGATGACAATCCGATCCTACGCCCCTCGGGCGACAGATGGTATGCCTACGGCACGCCATGGAGCGGATCAAGTCACATCAACATCAATATGAAGGCTCCCTTAGCGGGGATATGCTTTCTTAAGCGCGGCAGAGAAAACAGCATCCGCCGCCTTACCCCAAGCGAGGCAGTACCTCGCCTCGTGCATCAAACGGCGTCAAGGTTCAAGGACCCTACACGTGTCGATCTGATGCTAAGCTGTGTGGATAAGCTCGCCACGGGTATACCCATCTTCGAGCTGCACTCAATACCCGTGCCCGAGGCGGCAAGGCTCAGCTATGGTGCCATGCTCCAAGCGGCAAAGGAGATAGGCTTATGAAAATTAAGGAAGGCTTTGTCCTGCGCCACGTCGCAGGCACCGACGTAGTTTTACCTATATCGGGTGCAACGCTCAGCTTTCGCGGTATGCTCACCCTTAACGAAACGGGCTCCATGATCTGGAGGCTGCTCGAAGAGGGCGCAACACGTGATGAGCTGGCAAACGCTGTCATCAGCGAGTACGAGGTCAGCGCCGAGGAGGCGCTCGCCGACGTAGACAAATTTATCGCAAAGCTTTGCGATGCGGGATGTCTCGACACCCCGTAAAATAAAGTCACACACCCGTCACCTGTCGGGTGCGGGTGTGTGCTTAATTTGAAACTAACACGGAGATATTCTCCATATGTATATATTAATGAAGAAAAGCGCAGTGCTTCTCATCCTCCTATCGCTTCTTCTTTCTCTCTTGCTTTTGTCCTCCTGCGCTCCCGAGCCCGAAGAGGACGACGAGCTCACCTATGAGGAATACTGGTCAATGACGGGCGGCGAGCAGAGAGCCTATAAGGAGAGCTTTGCCGACGTTGAGGACTTCTACGCCTGGTATAAAAGAGCCCGTGAGAAGTATGAGGCGGACCATCCGATGACGGACGTCCCCGACGATGGGGAGGTTGATCTCGGTGGCTGAGAATTCACCTCACAAAAAGCACTATGAGGAGCCGAGCGCGGCAGAGCGCACGGTAGCTCTCTCGGAGCTTATGGAGCTTATATGCGAGAGGCTCTACGAGGGTCAGACGGTCGAGCTTATGCCCCACGGAACGAGCATGCTCCCCACGATAAGGGACGGGCAGGACAGCGTCATCCTCGAGGCTATATCCGCAAGGCTCAAAAAATATGACGTGGCGCTCTATATGCGCCAGAACGGAGTTTACGTCCTCCATAGAGTAATAGACGTAACCGACGAGGGCTACGTCTTCATCGGTGACAATCAGTTCGTAAAGGAGAGCGGTATAACCGATCTCCATCTCCTCGCCCGTGTGGCGAAATATCGCAGAGGCGACAGGCTCGTCTCGGCAGACTCCTTTTCTGAGAGGGCTCGCGCCCGCCTCATACACACCCTGCGCCCGATAAGATATTTTGCGCTGAGGGTGCGCCGAAAGCTTGGGCGAATTTTTGGTCGCCTCTTCGGCAAAAATAAAAAATAATAACGGAGGTGACCCGTCCGATGCCCGACGTGCTAAGCTACGGCAAGGATCTTTTATATCTTGTTTCATCGGCTCTGGGCGACACCGCACCCGACAAAGCCATCGTTGAAAAAATGAATCTCGAAACGCTCTATCGCTTCGCTAAGTTCCATTCAATGAACGCTTTGGTTTACATTTCTCTTAAAAAATACCGTGAAGCGCAGGGCATAGACGCATTACCCCCCGAGCTGTATGATACAATGGAGCGAGACTACTCCGTGTCGGTCAAGCGGCTTTTGGTCTTTGATCTTGAAAGGGAGGCGCTCGGCAGATTTATCACCGACAGCGCCAGCTGGTTTTTAACCTTAAAGGGGCTCGTGCTTCAGGAGTATTATCCTGTCATCGGCGCAAGGCAGATGGCAGACAACGATATTCTGATAGATCCGAGGATCGCACCTGCGGTAAAGAGATTTTTCACAGACCGTGGCTACAAGGTCACCGACTACGGCAGATTTTGCCACGACACCTACCGCAAGGGAAACATCCTCTTTGAGATCCACCGCAAGCTCGTCAGCGACACGAATTCCAATAAGCCCTTCGTAGCCTACTACAAGCCGCTTATAAAGGATATCGTATTGAAGGCTGGCGGCAAGGGCGAGATAACCCTCTCACCCGAGGACTTCTACCTTTATTTCATCGTGCATGCGCACAAGCATTTTATCTCGGGCGGCTGCGGCTACCGTATGCTGACCGATATCTACCTCTTCCTTTCAAAGAACGAGGGTGCGCTTGATAACGGATATATTGAGGCAAAGCTCTCCGAGCTCGGGCTTACCGACTTTGAGGCGGCTATGCGCCGTCTTGCCTTCGGCCTGCTTTCATCGCCCCCCGAGGATATATACAAAACCGCCGACGCCTTCGATGGCGATGAGCGTGAGCTCTTCCTATACCTCACCGACTCGGGCACCTTCGGCACAATTAAGGGCCATATCAAAAATACTATGGCGGGCATCTCGGGCGGTGGCAGGCTCGCAAAATTCAAATACCTGTGGCAAAGGGTATTCCCGCCGCTGGAGTATTATAAGCAAACCTATCCAAGAGCTTGGAGATTTATAGTAACTATCCCCTTCCTTTGGGCGGCGAGGGTGTTCCGCAGCTTTTCAAAAACCGAGAGGCTGTCGAAGGAGCTTTCACTGCTTAAGGATATTGACAATGATAACGGAAGGAGCTGATATATTTGGCAAAGAGAGAGGAAGTTGAACAGGAGCTGGTCATTGACTGGCGTCACATATGCCTGTCACTACTCAGAAAGTCGTGGCTCATAGCCGTGGTCGGCGCCGTGTTTGCGCTGGTTGCGTTTATATACACGTCGTTTTTCGTAACACCAAAGTATTCGTCGAGCGTTCTGCTCTACGTTAACAACAAGTCGTTTTCCATCGGAGGCTCGAGCGTCAGCATCTCGGCGGCAGACCTTTCCGCTTCGCAGAGCCTGATCGACACCTACTCCGCAATTCTCAAGACGAGGACGACGATGGAGGAGGTCGCCGAGGAGGCGGGGCTGGATTACAGCTATCGCACCCTCGATAGTATGGTCTCTATCTCTAAGATAGAGGGCACGGAGATCTTCCGTGTCACGGTCACCTCGGCGGATGCCAAGGAGGCTGCCCATATCGCAAACTGCATCTCCCGTGTCCTTCCCCTCAGGGTCGAGGACATTATCGACGGCTCCTCAATGCGCATAGTTGACAGCGCAGTAGTAAATCCGACTAAGGTCTCCCCGAATATAACGACCTCGGTCATCCAGGCGTTTACGATCGGAATTTTACTCTGCGTAATGCTCATCGTGCTTCTCGCCATCATCGACGACACGATCCGCTCTGAGGATCACCTCACACGCACATACGATATCCCGATCCTCGGCAGGATCCCCGAGCTTAATCCCGACGAGAGAGCCTCGGGCAAGAAGAGCGGCTACGGTTATGGCTACGGCAGCTACGGCTACGGCAGCTACGGCTACGGTCACGGCCATGGCCATAAGTCCTAGGGAGGTGCCGTATGTTTGAATTTATCAAAAGACTATTTAGGAAGAAAAAGGTCGAAAGCTCGACCGACGTTCTCCTCTATAAGGAATTAAGCTTCGAGGCGTCGGAGGCGTATAAGCTCCTCAGGACGAACCTCAGCTTCTCCCTCCCCGAAGAGGGCAAGTGCCGCATCATCGGCATCACAAGCTCGATCAGAGGTGAGGGCAAGTCCACCACATCGGTAAATCTCTCCTACGCCCTTGCACAAACGGGAAAGAGAGTTCTGCTCGTGGATGCCGACCTACGCCTGCCCTCCATAGCAAAAAAGCTTGACATCCCCGGCACGCCCGGCGTCACGGATATGCTCATCATGGCTGAGGGCTCAGAGGGCGCTATCCGAAGGATGCCCGACGTCGACTGCTGGCACGTTATCCCTGCCGGCAGCATTCCCCCAAATCCCACCGAGATCCTCGGCTCGTCAAAGATGGCTGATTTTATCGGTGAGCTTTCAGGACAGTATGATTATATCATCGTTGATTTTCCGCCTGTCAACATCGTTTCGGACGCTCTCGTTGCTTCCTCGATGCTTGACGGAATTCTCGTCGTTGTAAGAAGTGAGTATTCCTCCCGCCGTGAGCTTTCCAAGTGCGTTAAGCATCTTGAGCTGTCGGGTGTTAAGATTCTCGGCTTCGTTATCTCGTCGATAAATTCGAGGGGCGGAAGCGGTTCCCGATATCGCAAATACGGCAAGAATTATTACCGCAGAGGATATGGCTACGAGTATTCGAGGGGCGCCGAGGAGGCAGCCACCGAGCAGGGTGCATCGGAAGCCGAGTGATATATGATCGACTTTCACACACATACGTTACCGGGCATTGACGACGGAAGCGAGAGCATAGGCGAGAGTCTTAAGATGATCTCGACACTGAAGGATAGCGGCATCCGCCGCATCTGCCTGACACCGCATTTCTATGCGCATAGAGACGATCCCGCGCACTTCATCTCGAGAAGAGACGAGGCGTACGAGGCGCTCCTTGGCGCACTTGGCGAATGCGACGTCAGCCTACATAAGGGCGCTGAGGTCGCCTATTACAGCGGCGTTTCCCGTATGAGGGAGCTTGATGAGATGAGGATAGACGGCACGAGCCTCCTCCTTCTCGAGATGCCGAACGAGCCTTTCAGCGATTACACACTGAGCGAGCTTATCGAGCTTAGCTCCTCCTCAAGAAAAACTCTCGTGCTTGCGCACGTCGAGCGCTTTATCGGTTATCAGAGGCGCTCGGTCATCTACACCTTAAAGGAGCGAGGCGTCCTGATGCAGATAAACGCATCCGTCCTCTTGGATCCGAAAACCTCAAAGCGTGCCTGCAAGCTCTTAAAGGACGGCACCTTCGATCTTATCGGCTCCGACTGTCACGGCTCCTCCTTCAGGCCGCCGCGAATCGGCGAGGCTCACGAGCTGGTAAGGCTTAAGCTCGGAGACAGATGGTTCGAGGGTTATAAGCACTTCACGGAAAGCCTGTTTTCAAGGGTTTAAGTGCGTGTGTGACAACAATTGTTTACTAAATTTAAGAAAATATAGACAGAAACGGGCGGGAAACCGCTACGGAAAGGGGTTTAAAATGAAAAAAATTCTCACCTTGGTATTTGCTATGCTCATGATCGCGTCCTTAGGCGTGTCCGCTATGGCGCAGACCTTCGTCAGCAGCCCTTCGGGCAAAGAGGCTCCCGAGCTTGTCTCCTTTAAGACTGAGTCAGAGGAGTGCACTTCGGTCATCAAGATCTGCTCTTACTCTGACCGTGCTGAGCTTGGCGAGGCAGGCAAGGCTAAGATCGAGGAGGCTTACGCTTCCATCGCAGGTTGCGACGATCTTGGCAAGCTTAATTCCGAGCTTGACGCTCTTGCAGACGAGGTAGGTATCGCCTCTGAGGTATTTGCTGTAAGCGATCTGTTCGACGTTTATTACGTTGGCTGTGACGATCACGAAGAGCACGGTGCATTCAGCATCGAGATCAAGCCCGCAACTATCGAGAACTTTGCAGCCGTTATGCATTACACCGATGATGGCTGGGACGTTGTCGTTGCTGAGCCCAGCGAGGAGGGCACTCTCACCTTCACCGTTGAGGAGCTTTCTCCCTTTGCTATCGTAGTTCACGACGGCAGCGTAGTTGTTCCCGACGGCTTCGATCCCTTCGCTCTCGGAGCAGGCGGCTTCACCATTCTTGCGGCTCTTCTCTTCATCGTAGTTCTCAGCCGTAAGCTCCTCCAGCAGTAAGCTTATGCCGGGCGACAACAAGATAGCCGTAAGCATAATTGCGGCTATCGCCCTGATCCTGATAATTGCTATCGCTCTGACCTTCCTTTATTTCTGGGAGAAGAACCATTCGGATTTTTCCTCGGACGAGGACTGGGAGGTTGCCGACTATATCGTATACGAGGGTAAGAAATATACCCTCCGTGACGACGTGGGGACCTTCTTGCTTATCGGACTTGATAAGTTTGGCGAGGCGGTCGACGTGCAGGGCGATTCCTATAACAACGACAGCCGTGCAGACTTTCTGACCCTCTTCGTCATCGATCATAGGTCGGGCAGCATAGCTACCGTCGCCATCAACCGTGACACAATGGCAGAGATGAACGTTCTCGGCATTGGCGGTAAAAAGGTAGGCACGGTCGTGGGTCAGCTTGCGCTCTCTCACACCTACGGCTCTGGCGGCGAGGACAGCGGCAGAAACACTGCACGCGCCGTGTCGGGGCTTCTTGGCGGCCTTAAAATAGATCGCTTCGTGTCGGTCACGATGGATGCCGTAAGCACGCTGAACGATATGGTCGGCGGCGTCACCGTAACCGTGCCCGAGGATCTCACTGCGATAGACGAGAGCCTTACCGAGGGTGCAGTAGTCACGCTTCACGGCGAGCTTGCGTTAAATTACGTAAGGTATAGGCAGGGCCTCGACGACAGCACGAACGCCGCGAGGATGGAGCGCCAGCGCCAGTATATGGATGCGCTTTATCTCAAGCTGAAGGATTACGTTGCTACGAATGACGGCTTTTCGGCAGACGCCGTATCAAGCCTGTCGAAATATATGATCTCCTCCTCTTCCTTGTCCGAGCTTGAGGAGCTGGCTGATCATATCGAAGCCTACGAAAGTGCGGGAAACCGTAAGATCGAGGGCGAGTTCCGCGTCGGGGAATTTATGGAGTTCCACGCCGACGACACCTCAATAAAGAAGATCCTCGTCGAGCTTTTCTATGAGCCCGAGGAATAACACCTACCCCGTGCAGAGCTTACCCCGTGCTTCTGTGCGGGGTATAATTTTACCCTTCGAAAAAAAGAAACTCGCCAACGGCGAATTATCCTCTGAAATTGAGTAAAAGAACTTGAATTTTACAAGAGGATTGTATATAATAAATACAACCGATATAAGCTACGCTTATCCGCCGTGATTTTCGGCGAGAGGAGTATATATGGATAACTCAAGCAAGTATTTCAAAAACGATAAATGTGAGTATTTCCCCTGCCATAATGTCGAGGGCGAATACTTTAACTGTATGTTTTGTCACTGTCCCCTCTTTGCGCTCGGCGCAGGCTGTGGCGGCAACTTCGTCTACATAGAGGGCGGAATAAAGGACTGCTCGGGCTGCTCCATCCCTCACACCGAGGAGGGCTATCTTCATATAGTCAGGCATCTTCGTGCCGTCTCCGAGCTTGCTAAAAGCAACATCAACGCCGAGGAGCGAACCGAGTTTGATTGACGTCGCAACAAAAAAAGAGAGCCCGAAGGCTCTCCTTGATAGACTTGGTTATTGATATTTGCCGGCGCCGCTATTTCAGATGCCGATGCGTTTGGCTTAGCGGCTTGAGGCTATTATCATTTAGGTGACGTCGGATTTACCTCTTGCCGAAGCTTATATATAAGATAGGTAAGTGCGAGAAGATCCGCAGATCCGCCGGGCGAAAGCCGGAGGCGTGTAAAGTCCTCGTCCATCCGTCGGACCGACTCCTCGGTCACGCCCAAGGCAAGCAGCTCGCTTGCGCGCTCCTTGGCATAGCGTATGCCGTCGACGCCGCCTCTGTTATATAGGCAGGTGTCATCTACCTTGGAGATAAGAAGGATCAGAGCGTCGAGCGCTGCTGCGTCCTCGCTCTCTCCCATCTCTATCATTCGCTCAAAGCGAGTTAGTGATTTTCTAAGGGTAGGGAAGCCATCGATGACCTCGCCCCTTATCCCACGTATACCGTGGTCAAGATAGGCTCTTCCGCCTGCGGTGCTTCGGTCGATCAGCTCAAGATCCCTTGTTGCCGCATCGACCGCAATAGTCATACATTCGTCAAAAAGTCGACACGGGTCGGAGATAGGCTCGCCCGGCGTCCAGCATCTGCCGATGGCAAAGAGCATAATTCCCATCGAATAAATGGCGCCCTTATGGGTGTTGACGCCACCCGTCGCCATCAGCATATCACCCTCGGCTCGCAAGCCAAGCTCTCTTAGCTTACTGAAGGAGGTCGACGCCTCTTCTTGACAGGCTTCCATCCCGAGCCGCACGCACTCAATAAAATAGGGCAAAAGAGCCTCGGCGCTTGCCCCTAGATGCTCTACCGTCATATCCTCGTGCGCACCGCTTGATGCGGGGTCGACCAGCCCGGGCTTCGGCGATAGCATAGCCTCGTATATCAGGCTGTCCATTGCATAAGCTCCGATGCACTCCGGGTCCCGATTTTTATAATAATTGTAAATAGTAGTTAGCGTTTTCTGCCATAATTCTTTGGCGGGGTGCGTTCTTGAAGCGGCGCAGGTCTTACCCTTCTTGCCGCAAATGATGCAGCCTCTCGGCTCACCTCGCGAGAGCCTCTCGCCACCCTTACCTATGACGTCAATGTCGTAAAGCCTGCCGAGCGGCAGTCTCTCCTCGACGTAAAGCGCTATTTTTTTAGCCTCCTCGGCATCCATAGCTACCGATAGGATGGCAGAGGGCCCCGTATCGTCGTCTGCCCTCACGTCTATCTCACCCGGCTCTTCTCCGAGCCTCGCCAAAAGCTCATTCAGCCCGTCGAGAAAGGCTCGCTTTATAGCTGCCGAGCTTTTTATCTCGCCCGGGATATTCATAGTGAAGGATATCACGGTCCGAGAATATTCAAGGCGCATCCGCTCCTGCCTTTTCACCCTTTCCTCCCTCGAGCAAAGAACACGGTCGAGCGAGGGCGGAGGTGCAAATATATCCTTATTAAAGGGCTCCTTGCCCAAAATGCTTTCGTCCGTTTTTCTCACCTCCTGTGTGATAGGGCGGGCTAGCTTGGATCAGATAACGAGATCCGACTGCTTCTTCTGCTGGTCGTCGAGGATCTTGAGGTTTCTTTCGGCGCCCTCTCCCACGCAGCCGACGAGAAGATATCTTTTCGTAAAGCGGTCATAGATAAAGTGATTTAACAGATGGAAGTTTTCTATCTGCCCCGTCCTGGACACGTGAATTCTCGGGCCCGTGCAGGGATGGATATTTTCGCCTATCGAAATGTGACAGTTGTCAACGTAGGTTATAGGCAGGTCGGCGGCTATCATTCCCTTGACCTTTTCCTCAAGCTCGGCGATATCGAAGTCGGGCTTCTTGTCGGGGAAGGCGATAACGAAGCCGTGCTTAACGTCATCGTGCTCGCATCTCGCAAGCTCCTCCTTCGGCATAAAGAATTCGCAAAGGTCCTCAGCCGTGTGAGCCATAAGGCGGTATGGAAGCGATTTATAAACCGCATCTCTTATCTCCTCGGGCGCAGGGCCGAATATGCTCGGCCTCGATATGAGGATCTGCTCGCCAGCTCCGATGAGCAGGTTTGCGTTAAAGCCCAGGAAGGGATAAACGAGATCAAAATGCTCAACGATAACTCTCTTTCCGTGGCTGAGCGCCTCGGTTATAGCGTCTGCCAGCACGCTCATCTGTGTAAATCCGTTCTCAAAGCGGATATCCACGTGGTATGTGTGAGGCGAGAAGAACTTAAAGCCGCCCTCATCGTCGAGCAGCGGCAGCGGTCTTACGTAAACGCCGTCGTCATCGTTTGTTAATTCAAGACCCGGAAACATTCCTCTGATCAGTGCGCTCTTTCCCGAGCCCGCCTCGCCGATAACGCCGATCAGCTTGTCGAAGGGGGATAAGTAGAGCTGCGCCAGCTGCATACCGAGCGCATACATTCGGTTATGTCCTCTCGGTGCGTGATAGCTTGATAAAATGTGACTTTCCTGTCTGTCGAGCATGCTTCCTCCTTATAGTAGACCCTTGGTCTTTAGATAGTTTATAGTCGTTGTAGGCACTAGAGCCTCGATGGCCTCCGTGCCGCCCTTGTGCATCAGCTCTCTTACCGTGCTTGCACTTATCGGCTCACCACAGCACTCCTTGCGCACGAGCTCCTTGAAGCGGACGCCCCCATCGGGTAGCCTTCTTTCAAGTATACCGTTGTATTTTGCGGTCAAAACCGAGCGTGGCTCGGTTCCGACGTATCGCACGGTTATTCCGAGCCTCGGTGCATAGTACTTTAAAAATATTGCGACGTCAAGCTCACACCACGCATCCTCGCAGTCACGCTCCTTAAGAAAATATGTCGGGAAGGTGGCTCTCGAGATGAGGTAGGGCCCGCTTGGCAAAACTCTGACGTTCTCAAGGTCCTCGCATCCGATGCGCACCATATTCAGCCTGTCCTGTGCCGATATCTCCGAGAGGTCCTCGGATAGGACAAGAACGAAAACTCTGTCGCATTCCTCCGCCGCTCGCTCGACGAGGTATCTATGCCCATTCGTGAAGGGGTTAGCGTTCATAACGATGGCGCCGACCTCACCCGAGGCCGCCTCGGGGTAGCTCGCAAGATGCTCCTCGATCCCTCCTCTTTTGTCCTCCATCAAGAGGACGTCCGAGGTTTTGACGACGGGATAGAAGAAGAGCTGACGGAAGGTGAATTCATTCATTGGCTTCGTGTAGAGGAAGAGGTGGTCGTGTCCTTCGGCAAAGGCGTCTGTGCGCAGAAGGGAGATTATCCTTGCGGAAAGGTCCTCGCCCTGTCTATCCTCGGCTATGGCTATCTGCTTTAGGACGTTACCGTCCCTGCCTCCCGTGCCGATCAGCTCGTCGCCCTCAAAGATCAGTGCCACTCTCTCGGGCTGTGTGCCTGCGTCAAGTCCTGCATCAAGGATAAGCTTATTCCATTTTTCAAGCCTCGCTCCCGCAAGGCGTGAGAGGATCTCGTCGTGCATTTGCCCGCCCCCTTCATCATATTGTATTTTTATTATACAACATAAATGGCAAAATGTAAAGAACGGCGAGAAAAAAACCCGAAAAGACTAATAAACCGCTAAATATAAACATTTAGTTACAAAAATGCGAAGCAAAAGGAGAAACGCTTTTGAAAATACTAAAAAATGCCGCCGCAGGAACGGTTGAGTCGAGCGACGCATACGTGACCGTAGAGCCTCTCGGAGAGGAAATTTCCGTAGAGGTCGAATCGGTCGTTATCGAGCAGTTTGGCGAGGACATCGAGAGGTGCGCCCGTGAGGTGCTTGCCGAGCTGGGCGTCGAGGGCGCAAGGCTCGTGATAAACGACAGAGGTGCGCTTGAGTGCGTTATCCGTGCGAGAGTAGAAACCGCTGTCCGCCGTGCAGGAGGTGATCTCTCGTGATCAGAAGTCTGCTTTTCTTCCCCGGCAACAACCCGAATATGCTGATCAACGCATCTGCGCTTCTTTCGGATGCGCTTATCTTCGATCTTGAGGACGCCGTTTCCCCTGCCGAAAAGGATGCGGCCAGGATCCTCGTGCGCAACACGCTACGCTACATGGATCACGGCAGCGCCGAGACTGTGGTAAGGATCAATTCCGTAGACACCGCCTATTGGCGCTCAGACGTTCAGGCTATCATTCCCGAGCGCCCCTCTATGCTCTTATTGCCTAAGGTCGGCTCGGCCTCTGACGTCAGAGAGCTTGAGTGTGAGATGGCGAGGGTCGAGGCTGAGTGCGGTATGGAGGTCGGCTCTGTCGGAATTATCGCCCTTATTGAAACGGCGCTCGGCGTTGAAAACGCTTTTCAGATAGCAACCTCCTCGCCGAGGGTGCGTGCTCTCTTCCTCGGAGCGGAGGATCTCACCGCAGACCTCAGGTGTAAGCGCACCAAGGAGGGCAGGGAAATAGAGTATTCCCGCCAGCGTCTTGTGGTTGCCGCACGTGCCGCAGGTATAGACGTTTACGACACGCCCTTCACTGACGTTAACGACGACGAGGGAATAATTAAGGATGCTATGCTCGCCCGTGCGCTCGGCTTCAGCGGCAAGGCTGCGATCTCGCCCCGCCACGTGGGTGCGATAAACGACGCCTTCTCCCCCGATGAGGCTGAGATAGAGTATGCCTTCGAGGTCATCGAGGCGATAGAGCGTGCAAAGGCTGAGGGCAAGGGAGCGATAGCTCTCCGCGGCAAGATGATTGACGCTCCCATAGTAGCAAGGGCTGAGCGCACCATAGAGATGGCGAGAGCGCTCGGGCTCGGAAGGAGGAAAGCGTGAGCAAGCTCGTTGGATCAATTAAGGAAGCTATAAGGCTCGCAGGGCTTAGGGACGGCATGACCGTTTCCTTCCATCACCACCTGCGCAACGGCGACTACGTTCTTAACGCCGTTATGGAACAGATAGCCTCGCTTGGCATTAAGGATCTCACCGTCAACGCCTCCTCGCTTTTTGACACGCATATGCCGCTGATCGGGCATATAAAAAACGGCGTTGTAACCAAGCTCTTAACTAACTACGTTTCCGCCGGCATAGGCAGAGCGATCTCAGAGGGAGTGATGGAAAAGCCCGTCAGCTTCCGCACTCACGGCAGGCGTCCTGCGGATATAGCCCTCGGCAACACGCCGATAGACGTCGCATTCATAGCCGCACCCACCGCCGATAAGGAGGGCAACTGCACAGGCAAGGAGGGCAGATCTGCCTGCGGCAGCCTTGGCTACGCCTATGCCGATGCCGAGTATGCCGAAAAGGTGGTAGTCATCACCGACAATCTTGCCGACACGCCCCCAGCCTCCCCATCCATCGAGGGTAAGCACGTAGACTACGTCGTGGCGGTCGATGCGATAGGCGATCCCCGAGGCATCGTTTCGGGCACGACGAGGATAACGAGAGATCCGGTAGGCCTCGTTATGGCGGCGTCCGCTGCAAAGGTCATCAAGGCGTCGGGGCTTCTGAAGGACGGCTTCGCCTTTCAGACGGGTGCGGGCGGAGCATCGCTTGCGGCTGCGAAGTTTTTAAAGGAGATAATGCTTAAGGAGGGCATCCGCGGCAGCTTTGGCCTCGGCGGAATAACCTCGTATATGGTCGAGATGCTGAGGGCGGGATGCTTTGAGGAGCTGCTCGACGTTCAGTGCTTTGATCTCGACGCCGTAGCCTCCATCAAGGAGGATCCGAGGCATAAAGAGATCAGCGCAACACGCTACGCTTCTCCTCTCGCAAAGGATGCGGCGGTCGGCGGGCTTGACGTGGTCATCCTCGGCGCAACCGAGATAGACACCTCCTTTAACGTAAACGTTCACACCGACTCAAACGGCTATATTATGGGCGGCTCGGGCGGCCACAGCGACACGGCAAACGGCGCAAAGCTGTCTATGATAATCGCCCCCACCTTCCGTGCCAGACTCCCCATCGTCACCGACAGGGTAACCTGCATTTCCACTCCCGGCAGAGATATCGACGTTCTCGTAACGCAGAGCGGCATAGCCGTCAATCCTATGAGATCCGAGCTCCGGGAGAGGCTCGTTGACGCAGGGCTTCCTGTTATGGACATTGAGGAATTGAAGGCGAGGACCGAGCGCATCACGGGCGTTCCCAAGAAGATAAGGAGAGGCGAGCGTGTGGTTGCGGAGGTCATAGGCAGAGACGGAGAGCTGCTCGACGTCATTTATAACGTACCCGAAAGGTAATCTGGAGATAATTATGAGAGAAATAGACGCATCGCTTATCACCGATGCAGTAAAAAGACTTTCGATAGAGGCAAACTGTCATCTTACGGATGATATCAAGTACTGTATAGCCTCCGCTCGCGAGAGGGAGGAGTGGGGTGCGGCAAGGGAGATCCTCGACCGCATCATCGAAAACTACACGATAGCCGACGAGATGGATCAGCCCGTCTGCCAGGACACCGGCGTTGCCTGCGTTTTCTTGAAAATAGGACAGGACGTCCACGTCACGGGAGATATCTCCGAGGCTGTAAACGAGGGCGTAAGACGCGGCTACTCCGAGGGCTATCTGCGCAAGAGCGTGGTTGCCGATCCACTAGAGAGGGTCAACACCGGCGACAACACCCCTGCTATGATATACTACGAGCTCGTCCCCGGCGATAAGCTTGAGATTACCGTCGCGCCCAAGGGCTTCGGCAGCGAGAATATGAGCAGGATAGCAATGCTCAGACCCTCCGACGGCATCGAGGGCGTAAAGGACTTCGTGCTTAAGACGGTTGAGGAGGCGGGCCCTAATCCCTGCCCCCCGATAGTTGTCGGAGTTGGTATAGGAGGCACCTTTGATAAGGCGGCATACCTTGCGAAAAGAGCGCTGCTCCGTCCCGTCGACGTGCGCAACGAAAAGCCGCTTTACAGGGCGCTCGAGGAGGAGCTTCTCGAGGCTATAAACTCACTTGGCATCGGCCCTCAGGGCTTCGGCGGCAGAACCACCGCCCTCGCCGTAAACATCGAGGAATATCCCACTCATATAGCGGGATTGCCGGTTGCTGTAAACATTAATTGTCATGTTACAAGACATAAGACGGAGGTGCTGTGATGCCGAAGCGTATAACCGCGCAGCTTTCGAGAGAGGCGGCAAGAGAACTTAGAGCGGGAGACAGCTGCCTTATCTCGGGCGTCATCTATACCGCAAGAGACGCCGCTCATAAAAGGCTTTGTGAGCTTGTAAAGGAGGGAAAGCCTCTCCCGATAGATCTTAAGGACAGCATTATTTATTTCGTCGGTCCCACCCCTGCAAAGCCCGGGCAGGCGATTGGCTCCGCAGGCCCTACCACGTCTTACAGAATGGATGCATACAGCCCGACCCTCATAGCCCTCGGGCAAACCGGAATGATAGGCAAGGGCAAGAGGGGCGACGAGGTCGTCGCCGCTATGAAGCAGCACGGAGCCGTCTATTTCGGCGCCATCGGAGGCTGCGGAGCGCTGCTCTCCTCCTGCATTAAGTCTGCCGAGGTCGTCGCCTACGAGGATCTCGGAGCCGAGGCTATAAGAAGACTTGAGGTCGTTGACCTCCCCGTCACCGTCATTATCGACTCGGAGGGAAACAACCTCTATAAGAGCGGCAGAGAGGAATATCTCGCCTCGCTCGGCCGTTAAGGCGGCTTGCCAAGATAGGCAGAAAAGAATAAAATCGAATAGCAAAGCACCGCCTTTTAGCAATAGCTCGGGCGGTGCTTTTGTCTTGTGTAGGATCAGCGCCGTTTTTCTTGCGGCAGGCGCCGCCGTCGGAGCTTCGCTTTTTCCCGTTCTTCCCATCCTCTTTGTGATAAACCAACCGTGCTATTTTCTTCCGTTTAAAAAATAATTATTAATTCCATTTTTGCGCTTGACTTTTTGCCATCAGCAGAGTATTATATATTTGGAAATTGTACTTTTTTAATACAATCGCATACGATCCTACGGGCAAACCGGCATAACGCTGTCGCACACGGCATAGAGCAGGGCTCACCCGGAGACGGTATGCAGGCTTATCGAATGGAGTTTATTATGGAAGAAAAAAGGAAAAAGGTGCTTGTCATCGGCGTTATCGGCGCTGACGTGCACGCCGTTGGAAACAAGATACTTTACCACGCCTTCACCCAGGCGGGCTTCGAGGTCGTCAACCTCGGCGTTATGGTTTCGCAGGAGGAATATATTGCCGCCGCGATAGAGTCCGATGCCGATGCCATAGTCGTCTCCTCGCTTTACGGACAGGGCGAGCTTGACTGCCGAGGAATGAGAGAGAAGTGTGACGAGGCAGGCCTCGCAGGCATTCCCCTCGTCGTCGGAGGTAATATAGTAATAGGAAAGCAGCGCTTCGAGGACGTTGAAAAGCGCTTCCGCGCTATGGGCTTCGACCGTGCCTTCCCTCCCGGAACGGCTCCCGAAACCACGATAGAGGCTCTGCGTGAGCTCTTACATATGGACGAGAAATAATGAAAAACGTATTGCTGATAGATTTCGGCAGCACCTACACGAAGCTCACGGCTGTTGACGTCGAGGCTGAGGTCATCCTCGGAACGGCGGCATCCTTCACAACGGTCGAAACCGATATAAACGACGGCTTATCCGCCGCTATGGCGGAGCTTAAAAGCGAGATCGGCGAGATATCCTTTGATGCAACCTACGCCTGCTCCTCCGCCGCCGGCGGCTTAAGGATGGTGACGAGCGGCCTCGTCCCCGAGCTCACGGGAGAGGCGGCAAGGCTCGCCAGCCTCGGTGCGGGCGCCAAGGTCGTCGGGGTCTACGCCTTTATGCTGACCGAGGATGACGTCGAGGCGATAAGAGGCGAGAAGCCGGATATCCTTCTTCTCGTCGGCGGAACCGACGGCGGCAACACCGATTGCATCCTTCATAACGCAAGGATGATTGCCGAAATGAAGCCGGATTTCCCGATCATCGTCGCAGGAAACAGAAACGCCAAGAGCGAGTGTATGCGTCTGCTCTCGGGGCTTGAGGCTTACGCCTGCCCGAACGTTATGCCGAAATTCGGCACGCTCGACATAGACCCGACGCAAAAGCAGATCCGTGAGATATTTCTGAACCGCATCATCAAGGCAAAGGGGCTCTCCCGTGCGACTGAGCTTCTCTCGGATATAATGATGCCAACTCCCTCAGCCGTTCTCAAGGCTATGGAGCTTTTAGCTAAGGGAACAAAGACCGAGGACGGTATAGGCGATCTCGTCGCCGTGGACGTAGGCGGTGCGACCACCGACGTTTATTCGATAGCCGACGGAATGCCCGAGCAGATGAACACCGTCTACAAGGGTCTGCCCGAGCCGTATAGCAAGCGCACCGTCGAGGGCGATATCGGAATGAGATATAGCATAGACGGCATAGTTGCCGCGGCTGGCGTCGATACGCTCTCAAAGATCTCGGGGCTCTCGGAGGAGAGGGTAGCCGAGCTTGTAGAGGCGGTAAAGGCGGATAAGGAAAGAGTGCCCGACGGGGAGGACGAGCTCGAGAGGCTCGATTTTGCCCTCGCCGCATCTGCGGTAAGAGAGGCGGTGCGCCGCCATGCGGGAACGATCGCCGAGACCTACACTATGATGGGCCTCACCTACGTGCAGGAGGGAAAGAACCTCACCCGTGTCAAAAGAATAGTGGTCACGGGCGGTAGCCTTATCCATAGCTCCCGTGCCGAGGAGATAGCCGCTTACGCCAGGTTTTCTCCCGCCGATCCCACCTCGCTCCGCCCTAAGGAAGCAAGCGTTTTAGTAGACAAGAGATATATTATGGCCGCTATGGGACTTTTATCAACCTATTATCCCGACGTGGCACTCAGAATAATGAAAAAGGAGCTTTATAATGGAGCTACAGAATAAGCGCCTCACAGACGAGGTATTTTATAAGGAGCGTGAGGAGGTACTCTCGCAGTGGCATACGGGACGTGAGGTCGATCTCGAGGAGGCCGTCGCCTACCATAAGTCGATGCCCGAGTGCCGTGATTTTTCAAAGAAGCTGCTCGCCGCAAAGCGTGATAGGCGCACTCTCGTTCAGCCGAGAGCAGGCGTACCCGTGGTTGAAGAGCATATCAAGCTTATGCAGTATCTTGAGAGGTTTGGCGAGGCTGACCTTCTCCCCTCCACCATCGACAGCTACACGAGGCAGAACAGATACGAGGAGGCTGAAAACGGCATCAACGAGTCGCAGAGGCTCGAGCGTGCGATGCTCAACGGCTTCCCCGCAGTTAACCACGGCGTTAAGAAGTGCCGCAGCGTCGTAGAGAGCGTAAACGTACCTATGCAGGTCAGGCACGGAACTCCCGATGCCCGCCTCCTCACCGAGGTAACCCTTGCAGGCGGCTTCACGAGCTATGAGGGCGGCGGAATCTCCTATAACCTCCCCTATTGCAAAAACATTCCGATGGAGCGCACCATCAGGGATTGGCAGTACACCGACAGGCTCGTCGGCATCTACGAGGAGATGGGCGTCTCCATCAACCGTGAGCCCTTCGGACCGCTTACGGGCACGCTCGTTCCCCCCTGTATCTCGCACGCGGCGGCTGTCATCGAGGCGCTCCTCGCAGCAGAGCAGGGTGTTAAGAACATCACCGTCGGCTACGGCCAGTGCGGAAATCTCGTTCAGGACGTCGCAGCGATCAGAACTCTCGAGGAGCTGACCGACGAATATCTCCACAAGTACGGCTACGACGACGTAGAGGTCACCACCGTTCTCCACCAGTGGATGGGAGGCTTCCCTGCGGACGAGGCTATGGCGTTTGGCGTTATTTCCTTCGGCTCTATGATCGCAGCACTCTCCAAGGCTACTAAGGTAATAGTCAAGACTCCCCACGAGGCAGTAGGCATCCCCACGATGGAGGCAAACGCCGAGGGCCTTCGCTGCACCAAGCAGGTCGTCAATATGCTCTACGATCAGGACTTCAACAACGATTCCTTAGAGCTTGAAAAGGAGATCATCAGACAGGAGACGAGAGCCATAGTTGATAAGTGCTTCGAGCTTGGCAAGGGCGACATCGCAGTCGGTGTTTGCCGTGGAGTTGAGGCGGGCGTGCTCGACGTTCCCTTCGCTCCCTGCCGTGCAAACGCCGGTCTTATGCTCCCCTGCAGAGATAACAACGGCGCCGTCCGTATCCTCGAGCCCGGCCATCTCCCCTTCTCGAAGGAGCTGCTTGACTTCCACAAGGAGAAGATAGAAGAGAGGGCAAAGGCAGAGAAGCGTGCCGCATCCTTCCAGATGGTAATCGACGACGTCTACGCCATCGGAAAGGGCAGACTCGTCGGCAGACCTAAGTATTAATGTAAACAAAGGAGTACAAATAATATGAAAATCATTGATCTTGTATGCTCGGCAGGACGCACGGGCTTCTACTTTGACGATCAGAGAGCCATCAAGGGCGGAGCAGGCCACGACGGTATGTTTTACGTCGGCGCGCCCGTAACCGAGGGCTTCCGTGCGATAAGGCAGGCTGGTGAGGCTATCTCGGTCATGCTCGTGCTTGAGGACGGCCAGGTTGCATACGGCGACTGTGCGGCAGTTCAGTATTCGGGTGCGGGCGGAAGAGATCCCCTCTTCCTCGCCGAGGACTTCATCCCCGTTATCGAAAAGTATATAAAGCCCAAGCTCGTTGGCAAGGAGGCGGACAACTTCCGTAGCCTTGCGGCTTATATGGAGGCCATCGAGATCGACGGCAAGCGCCTGCACACCGCTATCCGCTACGGACTTTCTCAGGCGCTCCTCGACGCAGTAGCAAAGGCGACGGGCAGGATGATGTGCGAGGTCGTTGCCGATGAATACGGCTGCGAGGTCTCGGACGAGCCCATCCCGATCTTCACTCAGTCGGGCGACGACAGATACAGCAACGCAGATAAGATGATCATAAAGGGTGCGGCGGTCCTTCCTCACGCCCTCATCAACAACGTCGAGGACAAGCTCGGCAAGGATGGCGAAAAGCTCGCCGACTATATCGCCTGGCTCCGTGACAGGATCCTTGAAAATCGTCAGGACGAGAACTATTATCCCGTTATGCATATGGACGTTTACGGCACCATCGGCGCCATCTACGGAAACAATAACTACACCGCTATGGCAGACTACATCGAGCGCCTCGGCGAGATAGCAAAGCCCTTCAAGCTCCGCATCGAGGGCCCCATGGACTGCGACTCTGACAGGGAAACTCAGCTCGTAGCTCTCGCAGGCCTCACTGCCGAGCTTGACAAGCGCGGATGCGACGTTGAGCTGGTTGCCGACGAGTGGTGCAACACTCTTGAGGACATCAAGCTCTTTGCCGACAACAAGGCTGGTCATATGGTCCAGATCAAGACCCCCGATCTCGGCGGCATCAACAATACCATCGAGGCTGTGCTTTACTGTAAGGAGCGCGGCATCGGCGCATACCAGGGCGGAACCTGCAACGAAACCGACCGCTCGGCTCAGGTCTGCGTCCACTGTGCAATGGCAACCAAGCCCGTTCAGATCCTCGCTAAGCCCGGTATGGGCGTTGACGAGGGCTTCATGATCGTTTATAACGAGATGAACCGTATCATCGCTCTCCACAGGGCAAAGAAGGCGGCTCGGGGCTGATCTCTTTCATCCGGCGCTTTTCGCATTCGGGCAAAACGGAGCTAAAAGGCGGATGCACCGCCCCTGTGCAAAGCGTTTAAATGAAGCAAAATAGCCCTGTTTTGTAAACTATAATAAGCAAAACCGCTCAGCAGAAGCTTGCCGAGCGGTTTTTATTTTGCTTTCGCCCTGTTTCGTTTGGTTCCGTCTTGCGCCGGTTCACCGACTTTCGTCGCGTTTTTCAAAAAGCCGATAAAGTATTATCAGTCCTTGATATATTCGTCCATTACGGCCTTGAAGCCACCGAGCGATCCGAGCAGCTTCTCCTTATCGGTGCAGTAGGCTATTCTGACGTAGCCCGAAACTCCGAAGTCATCGCAGGGGACGACGAGGATCTCGTGCTTTTTTGCTCTTTCGTATAGCTCGTAGGCATCGCCGGAGGGCGACTTAACGAAGAGATAAAAGGCGCCGTCGGGCTTTGCACATTTGTAGCCCATCTCGGTGAGTGCTCCCAGGATGATATCTCTGTTCTCACGGTAGGCGTCGATATCAGCCTTCGCATCCACGCATTTTGCAACCACCTTCTGGAATAAGCTCGGCGCACAAACGTAGCCAAGGCTCCTGCCCGCTCCGCATATAGCGAGGTAGACCTCGCCCGCCTCCTCCATATCGGGGCAGACGGCGATATATCCTATCCTCTCGCCGGGCAGTGAGAGAGATTTCGAGTAGGAGTAGCAGACGAGCGTGTCGGGATAGTAGTTCATCAGGTAGGGTATCTCCACGCCCGAGTATACAAGCTCGCGGTAGGGCTCGTCGGCGATAAGATAGATTGCGTGTCCGTACTCCTGCGATTTCCTCTTAAGAAGCTCCGAGACAGCTTTTATAGTATCCTCGGAATATACCACGCCGCTCGGATTGTTCGGCGAGTTGATGATGAGCGCCTTCGTCCTCTCGTTTATCCTCTCTTCAAGGTCGGAGGAGTCGATCTGCAGCGTGCCGTCCTCGGGGTTGCTGATAACCAGCCTCGCCCCCGCATTCTCAACGAAAACACGGTATTCGGTGAAAAAGGGCGCAACAACCACGACCTCGTCATCCTCGCCCTCTCTGACGATGGCTCGGAGGCAAATCGAAAGCGATGCCGCCGCACCGCAGGTCATATATATAAGCTCGGAGGGCATATCAACGCCGTGTCGCCTTTTAATATTCTCGGCGATGGTCCTTCGGACGTCTGCGTCACCCTGTGCCGAGGTGTAGCCGTGCAGGCTGACCGAGCTCTCGCTCTCTAACAGCTCGCGTATGGCCTCGCCTACCTCCTTCGGGGCGGGAACGCTGGGGTTTCCGAGGCTGAAGTCAAAGACCTTGTCTGCTCCTATCTCGGCTGCCCTTTTCTTACTGTATTCAAAGATCTCTCTGATTATCGACCTCTTTTTGCCGAGGCCGAGCATTTTTTCATTTACGCTCATTTTTCTTTCCTCTTGATGGAGCCTTGCGATAAAAGAATTATAGCATAGCACCCCCTCCGTGTCAATAAAGGGGCGGCGTTTTTATCTGCTCTCCACTTTCCCTGCCTTTTTTCGGTATTCTCCCGGTGCTACGCCAAGCCTGCGCTTGAACTCCTTATGAAAATAACTGCTGTTCTCATATCCGACGTTAGAGATTATGCTGCCTATCGGCATATCCGTGCCTAAGAGTAGCTCGCATGCGGCGGAAAATCTCACCTCGGTAAGCAGCTCCTTGAAGCCGCCGCCAAGCCTCGCCTTGCACCATCTCGATAGGTAGGAGGGGCTGACGCCGAGCAGCTCGGCGGCTTCGCTAAGCGTTGCGGAGGCGTAGCTTGAATATAGGTAGTCGTTGAGCCGTCGCTCCTTTCCTGCGCCGCCGATGCCTGCACCGCCCGAGGACGCCAGCTTGGATAAGAGTAGCTCGGAGAGCAGCTTTACTATGTGCCCGTCGGCTTCCTCTATCAGGCAGACCTCTGCCAGCTCCTCGACGGTGCCCTCAAGCGGTGCGCCCTTGCCTCCCTCGATATATAGGTAGCCGCCCTCATTTATGATTGCCTCCTCGAGCATAGAGGCGTCAAGCCCCGACGAGCGGCGGATGCTCGCCACGAGCTTCTCGTATATCTCGACCGACATAACGAGGTTTACTCCGACGTCGCCCTCGCCCGCTGCCTCTATTGAGTGCCTCGCACCCCTGCCGAGGATCAGCACGTCGCCTCTCTTCAGCGTCAGCCTCGCCTCGCCTATGCGGTGGGTTATCTCGCCCGAATAGACGTACATCAGCTCGATAAAGTCGTGCGAATGCTCTGGGAAGGGGATCTTTATCGGATGAACCCTCATCGATATCGGCTCGTCCGGCTTTCCTCTCGATATATACGAAACACGCCTGCGCTCGATGATAAACCTGCCCGGTCTGCCGTAAAGCCTCTTCACCTCGTCGGCGCCTGCCCCACGGCTCTCGTATTCCTCTCTCGATAGCTCGAGTAGCCTGGCTCTTATCTCATCTCTCACGGCTCGATCCTCCCTCCGTTTTTTCTAATTATATCACTCCCTTTACTTCTTTTCAACAAAAAGAGCAAAAAAAGACACTTTTATGGTAAAACGAAAGCCTTATATATTGCCCGTGCGTGTGATACAATGATAGTAGAAAAGCAAAAAGGAGGGCGGAATGGGCGCTTACTATCTTGCGGTCGACATCGGAGCATCGAGCGGCAGGCATATCCTCGGCTGGGTCGAGGACGGCAGGCTTAAGCTCGAGGAGATATACAGATTTAAAAACCGTATGGAGGATAAGGACGGGCATAAGGTCTGGGATATAGACGCACTCGTGGACGAGGTAGTCGAGGGCATCAGGCTTGCGGGCAGGTCGGGCAGAGTGCCGTCTTATATGGGCGTTGACACCTGGGGCGTCGATTACGTTCTCGTCGGCAAGGGCGGCGAGCGGCTCGGAGAGTGCTACGGCTACCGTGATAAAAGATGCGACGAGGGCATGTCCGCCGTGCTTGACCTCATATCCTTCGAGGAGCTTTATAGGAGGGGCGGAATTCAGAGGCTCAGCTACAACACGGTCTTTCAGCTGATGGCTGATAAGATGTATAGACCCGAGCTTTTATCCGAGTCAGATGCGCTCCTTATGATCCCCGATTACATAAACTATCGCCTCACAGGCGTTATTCATCAGGAATATACGAACGCCACCACCGGTGCTCTCGTCGATGCAAAAAGCGGCGAATTTGATATGGAGCTGATAAAAATGCTCGGCTATCCCGAGCACCTCTTCGGTAGGCTCTCTATGCCCGGTGAGCCCGTCGGCAGGCTGCTTCCCGAGGTGAGGGAGCGAGTAGGCTACGATCTGACCGTGCTTCACGCCGCCTCGCACGACACGGCGTCTGCCGTGGTTGCCGTCCCCGACCTCGGTGGCGACGCCGCCTATCTCTCGTCGGGCACCTGGTCGCTCCTCGGAGTTGAAAACAAGGCTCCCATCCTCACTCCCGAGGCGTGTCGCCTCTCCTTTACCCACGAGGGCGGCTACGGCAAAAGCTTCAGATTTTTAACGAACATTATGGGGCTTTGGATCATACAATCCCTAAGGCATGAGCTTGGCGACGGATATAGCTTTGGCGAGCTATCCCGTATGGCTGCCGAGTTTCCCGACGGGGGCGAGCGCATCAACGTCAACGACAAGAGGCTGATGGCTCCCGAAAGCATGACGGCGGCTCTCTTTGAGGTCATCGGCAGAGAGGTCGGGCTCCCCGAGCTGCTCTCTATCGTTTATCACAGCCTCGCCGAGCTTTACGCCGAGGGTATAAGGAGCATCGAGGCTCTCACGAAAAGGAGGGTCAGCGCTCTCCATATCATAGGCGGAGGCTCGCAGGACGCCTATCTTAACAGCCTCACCGCCGAGGCGGTCGGCATCCCCGTTTATAGAGGGCCAACCGAGGCGACGGCAATAGGCAATCTCGCCGTCCAGATGATAGCGTCGGGCGAGATCGGTGATATTGCCGAGGCGAGGAGAATGATCGCGGGATCATTCGACATAAAGCGGATATAATGTAAATAAACATTGTCATATACCGATAAGGAGGCATATATGAACGCAGCATATGAATTAGCAAAAGAAAAATATAAAAGCGTCGGCATCGACACCGATGCGGTGCTTGAGAGGCTCCGCAGGGTCGGCATATCCATGCACTGCTGGCAGGGCGACGACGTCATCGGCTTTGACAACGACGGCGCTCTCTCGGGCGGCATCCAAACGACGGGAAACTACCCCGGCAGAGCGAGAAGCCCCAAGGAGCTGATGGCAGACATCGACAAGGCTCTCTCGCTTGACGGCGGCGCCCACAAGCTCAATCTCCACGCAAGCTACGCCATATTCGGCGAGGGCGAGTGGGTGGATAGAGATGCGCTCTTGCCCGAGCATTTTGAGCCTTGGGTAGAGTTTGCCATCGAGCGAGGCATGGGCATCGACTTTAACCCCACCTTCTTCAGCCACCCGAAGGCTGAGGGGCTCACCCTCTCCTCTCCCGACGAAGAGATCCGCTCCTTCTGGGTGAGGCACGGTCAGGCGTGCTTAAGGATCGCTGAATACTTCGCCGAGAGGACGGGCATCCCCTCCGTTATGAATATCTGGATCCCCGACGGCTTTAAGGATATCCCCGCCGACAGGCTGGGCCCGAGAAAGAGATTTGCCAAGTCGCTCGACGAGATCCTCGGCATCGGATACGATAAGGAAAAGGTGCTTGTCACCCTCGAGTCCAAGGTCTTTGGCATCGGTCTTGAAAGCTGCACGGTCGGCTCGGCTGAGTTTGCTATGGGATATATGCTCACGCGTGGCATCGTTCCGCTTATGGACAACGGACATTATCACCCCACCGAAATGGTGTCGGACAAGATCTCCTCTATGCTCCTCTTCTGCCCGAAGCTCGCCCTGCACGTAACGAGGGCGGTGCGCTGGGACTCCGACCACGTCGTCAGGCTGGACGATGAAACGATGGAGATAGCCAAGGAGATCGTTGCCTCGGGTCGCATAGATGATATAGCCATTGCTCTTGACTACTTCGACGCCTCGGTCAACCGTGTTGCGGCGTGGGTGCAGGGCTTAAGGAACTTCCGCAAGGCGCTGCTCATTGCTATGCTCACCCCCCACGAGCTGCTCGCCGAGATGCAGGACAGGGGAGAGACCACCGAGCTTCTCGTCACTCAGGAGAGGCTTAAGAGCTACCCCTGGGGCGCTGTCTGGGATAAGTACTGCGAGGTATGCTCGGTTCCCTCAGAGGAGGATTGGCTCTGTGAGGTTATGCGATACGAGCGTGAGGTGCTCTTAAAAAGAGGCTAATCCACACCAAAGTAAAGCAAGACCGGTTGATCGAATAAATAAAAAAGCCGCCAAGGACGGCGGTGATGAAGGAGAATGAAAAATGAAGGTTTTAGAGAGTGCATTCGCACGTGAATTTATCAATACCTGTGAGGAGGGCTGGCAGCTCGGCTTCCACGAGAGAAACGGCGGCAACCTCTCCTACCGCATCCCCGACGGGGATATCGACGCCGTAAGAGAGGATCTCGATCTCTCGGGCGAGTTCGTAGATCTTGGAACGAGCGTTCCCGAGCTTGCGGGCGAATTCTTTATGGTAACCGGCTCGGGCAAATATTTCAGCCACGTAAAGGATGATCCCGAGAGCAACGTTTGCATCATCGAGGTCGACGGCAGCGGAGCAAAATACAGGATAGTCTGGGGTCTCGTCCGTGGCGGCAGACCCACCAGTGAGCTTCCCACCCACCTTATGAACCACGAGGTCAAAAAGCTTGCGAGCGGTGGAGCTATGCGTGTTATCTACCATTGCCACCCCTCGAACGTCATCGCTATGACATTCGTGCTTCCGCTCGAGGACAAGGTCTTTACCCGTGAGCTCTGGGAGATGATCACCGAGTGCCCCGTAGTATTCCCGAGGGGTGTCGGCGTCGTTCCGTGGATGGTCTGCGGTGGCAGGGAGATCGGCGTTTATACGGCTGAAAAGATGAGGGAATACGACGTCGCCATTTGGGCGCATCACGGCATCTTCTGTGCAGGCACCGACTTTGACGTAGCCTTCGGACTTGCTCACACAGTCGAAAAGAGCGCTGAGGTCTTTATGAAGGTCCATTCGGTAACCGACACCAAGCGCCAGAGAATAACCAAGCAGAATTTCCTCGATCTTGCCGCCGAGTTCGGCCTTGATCTGCGTGTCGAGTTCCTTGATTAAGAGGTGAATTATGGAAAAATACGCTTGGAAGGCTTATATCAAGGAAGGCTCCTTTGAGGAGTATAAGAGAAGGCACGATGAGATCTGGCCGGAGATGAAGGAGCTTCTCACCCGTGCGGGCATCAGAAATTACACCATATGGTGTAACGGAACCGAGCTTTTCGGCTACTACGAGTGCGAGGAGGGCATCGAATACGCTACGAGAGTTCAGCGTGAGAGCCCCATCGTCGATAAGTGGAACGAGTATATGAAGGACATCCTCATTATGAAGCCGGATCCCGTAACCGGCGCACAGCCCTCGCTCGTTAAGGTCTTTGAGCTTAACTGATCCGCCTATCCCGACGCCGCGGCAGAAAAAGCTATGCGCTAATGCTTCGTCCGTACGTAAGGCCAAGATAGCTACACGCTTCGTGGCTCGGCTCTATGCAAGGCAGAGACTGATCCGTGGCTCGAACGGCCGTGACAAAAGCAGAGATCCTTCTTTCGCAATTAAAAAATTAAAGCAAACAAAAATGACCGATAGGGGCTCGGGCGCTTGCCTGCGCCCCTTTTTTATGCTATAATGCTTTAGAGTATATCCTGAGGAGGCAATATGGAATACAGACGACTGCCGCACGGCGGGGAGAACGAGCGCTTCAGCGTTCTCGGCCTCGGTATGGGCGGTATAGGAAAAACTCCGCCCGAGGAGATAGAGCGGATAATCTCACGGGCGATAGATAACGGCATTAATTTCTTTGATCTTTGCGCCGCAGGCTCGGTCTACGAGCCCTTTGGCAGAGCGATCGCCGGCAGGAGAGAGCAGGTCTTTATCCAGGTGCATTTCGGCGCCGTCTACGACGAGCAGGGAGAATACGGCTGGTGCCGTGATTTCGACACGATAAAGAGGACGTTTCTCTGGGAGCTTGAAAAGCTTGGCACCGACTACGTCGACTTCGGCTTCTTACACTGCGTTGACGAGGACGAGGACCTCGACAAGCTCACCGAGATCGGCGTCGTCGATTATCTTAAGCAGCTAAAGGCTTGGGGTGTCGTTCATCACATCGGCTTTTCCTCTCACACGCCCTCGGTCGCAAACAGGATACTAGACCTCGGCATAGCCGATATGATGATGTTTTCGATAAACCCCGCCTACGACTACGAGATGGGCGACGAGTACGGCATAGGCTCGGTCGGCGAGAGGGCAGAGCTGTTTGCACGCTGTGATAGGGAGGGCGTTGGCATCAGCGTTATGAAGCCCTTCTTCGCAGGTCAGCTGCTTACGGCGGAGGCATCCCCCTTCGGCACGCCGCTTTCACACTATCAGTGCCTTCAGTATGCGATAGACCGCCCCGGTGTTCTCACGGCGGTTCCCGGCGTACAGACGATGGAGCATCTTGAGGCTCTGCTCGGCTTTTCCTCCTCGTCCGATGAGGAAAGGGACTACTCCGTCATAGCATCCTTCCCCGGCACTATCGCAAGGGGCAGATGCGTCTACTGCAACCACTGTCAGCCCTGCCCCGTGGGCATAGACATCGGCATCGTAAATAAGTATTACGACCTTGCAAAGGCGGGTGACGACATAGCCGCAAATCACTATACCAAGCTTTCGGTAGCCGCCGATGCCTGCATCGCCTGTGGCCACTGTGAGAGCCGCTGTCCCTTCTCGGTGAAGGGGGAGGCGCGTATGAAGGAAATAGCGGAGTATTTTGCGCAGCGTGGCAAGTGATGATCATGGTATTGTTAAGAAATTTGTAAAGTATAATTGTCATTTAAGCTCTTTTTTTGGCCATGACAGGTGCAGGACGTCAAGCAAGTGTATGGGCTTGCGGTGACAGATCGCCTTCGTTTTGCTAAAATCCTAATTATATCCCTGAGATATATTGACAAACGAGGAAAATAATGTTATAATTTTAACAAAGTCTGGTATAATGCTTTAAGGAGGAGAAAATGGCTAAACGACTGATAAACGCCACCCGATGCGAAATAATCAAAACTGCGACGAAGATGTTTCTGACGGAGGGCTATTCAAAAACCACGGCTAAAATGATCTGCGATAAGATCGGCATCAGCACCGGTAACCTGACCTTCTATTTTCCGACTAAAGAGCACCTTCTCTCCCTTTTGATCACTATAATGTGTGACTTCCAGTGGAAGAAGATGAAGCAGCTCACCGATGAGGGAGCGAGCGCAAAGCTTGCGTTTTGCTTGGAGATTGCCGCAATGGCAGCCAGCTGTGAGGATGATCCCATGGCGAGGGATCTTTATATCTCCGCTTACACTCACCCGATGACGCTCGACATCATCAGAAAGAGCGACAGAGCGAGAGCACCCGAGGTGTTCGGCGATTATTGTGCGGATTGGCGCGACGTGTACTATGACGAGGCTGAAACGATCGTCTCGGGCATCGAGTTTGCAACGCTGATGAACACCGAGGCTTCGCCTGCACTTGACGTAAGGCTTGCGGGCGCAATCGGATCTATTATGATGATCTACCGTGTGCCGGAGAACGTCTGGCGCGAGAAGGTTAACAAGGTCATGGCTATGGATTATCGCCGGATAGGCAGGGATATTATCACCGAGTTTATCGAGTATGCTGGCTCGATATCCGAGCTTGAGCTTGAGCATATCTTCAAAACGAGGATAAAGCACGAGAAGTAATGCCCTTTGATCAAAGCATTTCTACATAAAAAATAAACGAGCGGACGACGGCAATGCCGATCTCGTCCGCTCGTTTTTTCATTGTGGGTGTTTGGGCGGCATTCTTATTTATCCGGGATTAAATTGGGCATATTATCAGGTAGATGTAAATAAAGGTTGTCATCATAAAAGCATTTTGCGCCGCTTTCTGATAAAAATCATCTTAAAGGCATCAGCCTTTAGATAGCGAGGCTTGCTCGATCGGACCAAAGAAATCACGAAGTTCGGAGATATATTCCTCCTCGCCGACCGAAAAGCATATGCCGTGCTCGGCGCCGGGCGTAATGACGAGGCGCTTGCTTTTATCAAAGCTCTCTAAAGAATACTTTAATATAGTGGATTATCCGAGATGATCCTCGCCTCCGCACAGATTATGTGCGGAGGCTTTTTTTACGTAAGGAGCGGCATATCCCATCGAATGAGCGGCTTTATCTGCCGAAACGTAGGCCTGTCCGTTTTTCTGTCGGTAGGCTTCTAGTCCGATTCTTACCCGCATCATCAGATGAGCTGTCGCCTCAGCCTCTCACATCGTCCGCTGAATAGATCTCACCGAGGGGGTAAGAGGGAATATATTAATAATTATTAATTTGCTATTTTTTTGTCAAATCTATTGACAGATTTTAGTAGGCGTGCTATAATTAGTAAAAAACCTAGTTTAGCAAAACACCTAAACTAGTACGACTACAAGGTCTGACAGAAAAACACCGACACGGGATATAAATGCATACCCTGAAAAGGGAAGAGCGTCGGCAGGGCAGTATTCCCCCGAAAATACAGCCAAGGCGCAAAATGCGAAAGCGAGCCGCATGGCTCGGCACACCCGACGGCGGAGAACGGAGGTAAGCGTGGCAAGACGGAGGATAAACATAACGAGGTGCGACATCGTCAAGGTGGCGACCAGGAGATTTCTGACCGACGGCTATACGGCGACGACGGCGAAGATGATCTCCGACGAGGTCGGCATCAGCACGGGAAACCTCACCTTCTATTTCCCGACGAAGGAGCATCTCTTAGCGCTTGTCATCAGGATGCTGTGTGACTTCCAGTGGCGGAGGATGCGAGAGCTGACGGAGGACGGAACGAGCGCCCTGCTCGCCTTCTGCCTCGAGCTTGCATCGGTTACGGCAGGCTGCGACGGCGACCCCGTAGTAAGAGACCTCTTTCTTTCGGCTTACAAAAGCCCTATGACACTTGAGATCATAAGGCGCAACGACTGTGAGCGAGCCGCAGGCATCTTCGGCGAGTTCTGCCGCGGATGGGGTGAAACGAACTATAAGGAAGCAGAGCTTCTCGTCTCGGGCATCGAGTATACGACGTTTATGGAGACCGAGTTTTCCCCGGGGCTTGACGTCAGGATCTCGGGTGCGATAGGCTCGATAATGATGATCTACGGAGTTCCCGAGGAGATCTGGCGCAGAAAGGTCGATAAGGTCCTCGGCATGGACTACCGCAGGATCGGCAGGGAGCTGCTGCTCGAATTCATTGAATACACGGGCGCACTTACGGAGGAGGAGATAGACTCCTACGTCACAAGCGAAACAACCAAAGGAGATAAGGTATGACGAAGAAATCTTCCATAATATATAAATTAGCGGTATCGCTTCTGTTGCTGGCGGTGGTGTTCAGCGTTACGGCATTCCCCGTCTACTATATGGCGAGCGGACTGCTCTCCCTCCCCCTCTTTGCCGCACCCGGTGGCACTGACCAGACGGTGGGCGGTGACGAGCCGAGCTACAGCGAGATAGTTCTCCCCACTGTAAATAGCAATCCGTACAAACCCACCGTGCATCAATACTATTATCCCGTCGTGAGGTCAAAGATCCTTGATTTCTACGACAGCGCTATGAAAAGCATCGAAACGAACGGCCGCTCTGCCGACCACAGCGACTACTATACGGCGTCTCTCGGTGCGATGCTCGGCTACTACGTTCAAAACCGTTATGCCGGCTCCTACGCAAAGTTTGACGGCCGTGGCATCCCGGGCATCAGATCGCAGACCCTGCATCCAGACCTCGCCGTCTACGGTCAGAAGCTGACCTTCGGAGTTAACACAGGCGGCGACAACGCCGACAACTACACCAACTTCCTTACAGGCAGCTACGTCTACGACGTCCTGCATCTCAACAAGGATCATCTCACTCTGGTCTACGGCGCAAGGCAGCAGGGCTACACGCACGTCGTCCTCGACGCTCTCGTCCTTAAGTCCGACGGCAAGACCTATCAATACGACAAGGAGCTTACGACAAACGGGCAGTTTGACACCCTGCGCATCCCCCTTGGCGAGGTCGTGTCCATCTCGGGCAGCATCGACGGCTATCGCTACAATGGCAGCTACACCGACGTTATGGCTATGCTCGTTGACGACACCTCACCTTCGGTAACCGACATCAGCATCAGCCAACAGATACATGAAAACGACGATGCCGACCTCATAATGAAGCTAAGCTTCAACGAGGGTATAAGATTTGCAGATTATGAATATGCCCACTCATCCGCCTACCTGAACGAGATGTGGATAGAGGTTGAGATCGAGGATATGGAGAGCGGAGAAAAGAACAAGATCAAGCTCTACGCCAGCGACGTCGGCAACGACTGCACCATGACCCTCAAGGCAAACATCGGCAGATATCACTATAAGAAATACCGTGTCAACAGGATCACGGGCGTCGGCTTCCCCGAGAGGCATGAGCTAAGGGTCTACACGGGCACGGCGATAGACGTCAAGGCAGATCTTGAGGACGGTCCCGAAAAGGCGCTCTACTCGTTCAGATCCGCCTACGGCAGTTTAACTCGCAGGAGCGAAAAGATCACCGCCGTAACCGACATGGCGGGCAACTCTCTAAACCTCGACAGTATAGTGAACTGGAGCTTCGGCGAGCAGTTCAACGAGCCATCCTTCGGCATCGAGCAGATAGAGATCCACAACGATAAGACCCTCGCCATCGCAAACGGTAAGATCGGCGCGGACAGCCTCTTACCCGAAAACCTTTTCATCAGTTCTGCCACGGATATGACAATAAAGGCTTACATATCCAGGACGTTAACCGAAAATCAGTGGAAGCAGATCAGACTTAAGCTGAACGTCAAAGACCCGAGCGGCAACTATATAACGGTGGCGCCGACGAGGGCTATGGAATACTCAAGAAACTACGTCTACGATAACGGAACGATCAAGGGCTCGGTAGTCCTGTTTGAAAAGATCCGCATCCCCGTGGGTGCGAAGGTGGATGTCGAGGCGGGCGCTGACCCCGTCATCATCGTCACCGAGGTTATCGAAAGCATCCCGGATCTTGGCTTCTATCCCTACTTCGATAGGCCGATCACGGATATGAGGCTTGACTCCACCGCACCCACCGTAGCCGCAAGGCTCCTCGAGGATAAGAAGTCCGAGGAGGAGGGCAACAGATATTACTCAGCGGTAGTAGAGCTCGTCCTCGCCGACACGGTAGACTACGAGAGGATCGCGGGGCTTGTTGGTGGCGAGGTCACAGTCAGCCTCGGAGCCAAGGTCGAGGATGAGGTCGATTTCAGGTATCTGTTGTCGACAGACCCGATACCTCCGACCTCAAAGGAGGGCTACACCGCCGAGGCAACGATAGCCAAGGGCGGCTATGAAAGGGTCGGCTCATTAACCGTGGCAAACGATCCCGAAAAGCTCTACCTGCATATCTTCATTGATCAGCCCTCGGTCTATCTTGAGGATCTGCTGCTCGACGTCAGACTGACCGACGCGGCAGGAAATCTCAACGACGCAAAGGACCTTCCCATTCTACTCGACTACGTTATAGACGAGGTCCCCCCGGAGGTAAAGATAGTCAGCAAGACTGCCACCGCCACTTCGGAAAACACCAAGATAGTTCTTGACGTTTCGGTGGCTGCCGTCGATCACTCGGTCGTCGAGGGCTTGCAGTACTACGTCGGCGATGACCCCGGTGCCGAGGGCGTCAGCTGGACGCCGATAATCATCGATGCCTCGGGCACCGACGTCACCGGCTCCTTCATCCGTGAGTACGGCGGCATCGACCCTGCGGCAAGCAAGGTCATCAGCGAAACGATCTGGGTCAGAGCCTACGACAAATTCCTAAACTACTCCGAGCCGGTCAGCACCTACGTCAGCCTCAGCCTCGAGAAGCCCGCAACAAGGGCAGAGCTTAAGACCGACGGCATGGCGGTTTCAACCTATCACGAGCTGATCGTCGATGGCCCCGCAGCATCAACTCTGACCGGCGACGATGCCTACACGAGAGTGACGATCACCCCCATCGGGGCACAGGACTTTATCTACGTCGTCCTCGTCAGGACGGGCGAGAAGGTCAGCATCCTCGACCTCTTAGGTAAGGACGGCACGTACTCCGACAAGGCTCAGTATTATAAGGTCAAGACCGAGAGATCGGGAGGCGACGTGGTATACACCGAGGTCGAGGGCCCCGTCAGCTATTCGGAGGGCGATCCGCTCGAGGGTCATCTGCTCGAGGAGCTGTTCGGCTACTACGGCGAATTGAAGATCAGCTTTGAGAACGGGTACGGAAGCATGCTTCCCGCCGTGGGTGACAAATCCTACGAGAGTGCGCTCGACGGCTCGTATTATAAGGATCCGAACTACCTCACCGTGAGATTTGCCTCCCCGCTCGACGAGGATAGGGAAGTCCACTCCGTAAGCTTCGGCAAGCTCGTCGACAGAAAGGACGAGATAATTGCTGAGGCTCTCCCCGAGGGCGCAGATCCGATCCTTATCAGGCAGAGCGAGATCGGCTTCGGCGCAATGCGCAATATGCAGATCCACTTCTCGATCGCAAATATAGCCGATGCCAGCTTCGGATATCTCGACCTCGATTATGAAAATTCCTTCATTGAATTCTATAAGGTAGGCGAGGGCGGCGACGTCCTCGTGGATAAGGCGGTAGGCATCAGCGCCTCGGGCAGCCAGTATTTCACCGTCGGAAACACCGATATGAACGGCTCACCCTATGAAACGGGTGCTTACTACCTCTCCGTGACGGTCAGATCTCTCTCCGGTCACGAGGACACCTACACCTCGGGGCGCATAGTCCTCGACGCACAGGTAGCAGACAGTGCAGGCGTCTGGGAGTATAGCTATTCCTCTCCCGGAAATATCAATAAGATAAACGATCCTACGAGCTACTCTGCGATAGTCAAGTCGAGGGATCCCCTCGCCGAGGACTACTTCACCGACTTCGGCATCTCGGTAATAACGGGTGGCGAAACAATGCGAAGCAGGCTCTTCGCCGTATATTCCTACGGTGTAGACAGCATAACGGTCGAGCTTTCCGCCCCCGGCGTCACCAAAACCGTAGAGGGATTGACCGTCGGAGCCATAGAGGGCTTCAAGCTCTGGAACATTCTATCCGCTCCCACACAGCAGGAGATCGACAGTGCGCACTTTGAGCTTGACCTCAGATCCGACAGCCTCACGGTCTACAACAGACTAAACGAGATCTACGATAAAAACACTATCCCCAAGGGTGCGGATGCGATCGGCAGCCTCCACCTCGTAAAGGGTGTCAACACCTTCTGCTATCAGGCAAAGCTTGAAAACGGCTACGTCACTCCGGTGCGCTACTTCACCGTTACCGTAACCGACAAGGCGCCGACGCTCAACGTGGCGATAGAGGATTACATCCCATCGCACAACCCCTCCGACGTGGAAAGCGTTGTCAACATCGACAGCATCAGAATGTTTATCGAAACCGCCTACTCCTTCAACGGCTCGGGCGAGCTCGACGTTCAGCTCTGGTCCACCTACGGTATGAAGCTCGGCATCTTTAATGAGGACGGCGTTCTCGAACAGACCCTCTTAGACACCGACGTGAACGGCGAGGAGCTGATAAACGGACTGACTATCCTGAGGTCGGGGCTGAAGGAGGGCGAATACGCCATCCTTACCGAAAACAGCTACACCTCCGACTTCCCGCACTATAATGCGCTATGCACGGCGGCATTCGTTGCGATCGACGAGTACGGCGGAGTGGCGGTCGTTGCTCCCCAGCTCGGAAACGCACAGCGACACAACGTCTACGGCGGAGTCGCCTACGAGAAGGAGTATAACATCTCCTACGTAGGACAGTATTTCGACAACCCCTATTTCATCGACGACGGCGATATCAGCTGGCGAGTGATGTATAACGAGGCGAGCTACAACGGCAATATCCTGCTCGGCTTCGAGAGCTATCTCGTCAAAAACGTGGACGGCGATGACGTCAGAGTTGAAGACAGGTCTGTTGGCAGTGCTTCTCTCGGGCGCAACCTCTTCCACATCAGCACGAACGATATCTACCCGAATTTCTCCGACACGGTAATCAGCTACGGTGCCGATCTCCAGGGCGCAACGGTAAGGCTCGAGAATATCGACAACGCCGATCTTATCACGACGCTATCAACCATCACCATCTGGGGTGACGGCATTGACGGAGAGGTAACTCTCCCGCTCTTCGAGGCAAATACCGAGTACGGCTTCACGGGAGCGGAGCTTGCCGTATTCGGCTACGACAGCACCGAGGGCATTGAGTTCGGCTTCGGAAATCCGAGAGCCACGGCGGAAAGCCCTGCGGGCACCGAGCGCAAGCTCTATTACAGGCTGGAATTTGATAACGGCTACGGAGAGACCTACTCCTCACCCGAATACTACGTTTACGAGGACGGTGCAGGCGAGGAGATCAAGAGGCCGCTATACGGCGGCGAGCTGACTCTCTATTACATCGATTACGGCGTTAAGAACGTCAGTATGACCGAGAGCGGAGCGGTGGTAACGCCCACCTTCGCAACGATAGACGGTATCGGAGTCGGCGTCAGAACAGGCAAATTCTCCAAAAACAACGCCGAGGGCTCGGGCGGCTACCACACGGTCGAGTTCACCGACCTTTACGGCAACAGGATCCCGATCGACTATCTGATAGACGACATCAAGGTGGATGATATCGACAGCACGGTAGAGATCAGCACTACGGCAAAGACCGCAAATGAGGTTACGGTAACGATCAAACAGTCGGGCAATAAGGTTTACGCCGACATCATCGACTACGACATCATGTCCGTCGACGGCAACGGAACCGACAGCGTTACAGTTACCCTGACGGCAAACGCAAGGTTCTCCTACCGATATCTTGATCACGAGGGCAACGAGAAGATGTATTTCATCCTTGTTGACAATATAGTCAAGCCCAAGGTTGAGATATCCTTCTCGCCCGATATCTCCTCTCCCGCAACAGATCCCTTGACGGGCGAGAAGTTCATCTACGGCGAGGTCAACGCCTACGTCAGCGATCCGAACTTCGAGATCATAGACAAGGCGACGGGCGCACCCCCCATCTTCACCTTTACTCCCGGCGGCAGCCGCACCTACACCTTCGCTGCGGGCACTCTCGTTGCAAGGCTCGGTAACGGCGACAAAGACGTCGAGTTAGGCGAGATAACCGTCTCGCTTCCGTATCCCCAGAGAGAGATCCCCGAGGTCAGCTTCGGCGACGAGGATGACGCCGTTGCTCCTGCGATACAGGTGCTGGCTTATTCAAGCCTCGGCGGCGAATGGTCTGAGGAAAAGCTTCTCCTTCAGCTCACCTCACGCAGAGATCTCTTCTCGCTTTCAAGCTACGATGGCTACACCGTCTTCGCCTTCTCGGGCGAGAGAGCAAATATGGCTAAGCTGCTTGAGAGGATGGGCTGGTCAACCTCCTATCGCTTCCTCTTTGAGATCTCGGACGCAAACAGAGTGAGGCTCTTCGTTAAGGAAGGACTTTACGCCGAGGCACCCTCGTTTGAGAACGGCGTCAGCGACGAGATCGAGGGTGTAGAGCTTAATTCAAAGCTCTTAACGGTCACGGGGGCGGCGAAATTCACCGTCTTTGCGGTGGACAGAGAGGGCAACGTATCAAGCGTAGCCTTCGATATAAACAACGTGGGTGAGGCTCCTCGCCCAACCGTCAGAAAGGTCGTAACCGACAAGGGCGTCAGAGCCTACCTCGTAGCTCCCGAGGGAGCAACCGAGCTCGAGATACTCTCGGCAGGTATGCAGATAGGCATCGAGACCGAGGACGGCGAATATAAAGGCCTTCCCTACGTCGACCTCACCGAAAACGACACCTATCAGCTTCTCTATAAGATGAAGTATAACGGCACAGAGATAAAGCCCGCAACCGTCGACGTCTCGGTCAGCGAGCTGAGGCCGAACGAGATATCCCTCGTCGGAGCGGTCGACTGGTCGGCAAACAAGCTGAGAGAAGCAACTGCCGAGGACGTGGTCGCAAGGCTGCTCTTCACCGAGGAGATAGCCTCCATCAATACGGTGGGCGACTTTGACGCCGCTAAGGTCGAATTCCTTCGCTCGGGCAGCGAGCTCACGGTAACCTTCAAGGATAATCACGCTCCCCTCAGCTTCAGATGCTACGCCGAGGACGGTAGCTTCGTCACCGTGGAATTAGATGCGGTAACCAACATCGACAGGACTGCACCCGTCATCACCTACGAAAAGCTTCTTGCCCCCGACGCAAAGAGTATGACGGTGACCCTTAAGGTAAACGAGAGGGTAACCTTCAAGGAGGGCGGCGGCTTCGTCGGCGAGCTTATAGACTCCAGCTACGTCTACGTCAGGACGGTAACCGCAAACGGCATCTACACCTACACCTTCACCGATATGTCCGGCATCTCCTCGAGCGTCTCGGTCAGCGTCAGCGAGCTTGTCCTCGAGCCTCTCTCGGCAGAGTTTGCCAAGGAGCAGGACGGCTCGGGCGCAGTCACCGATCCCGCACTCCTCGAATTGAAGGTCGGAGAAACGGTGTTCGTCAAGCCCTCGAGAAATGCAAGCGTAAGGCTCTCCGACGGCAGAGAGATCACGGCTCCCGCAGGCGAGTGGACGCCCATAGCTATCCCCGAGGCTCTTGGCGGAGTTTCCCCCTACGTCACCGTGACGGATGAATACGGAAACGTATACCTCGGGCAGTTTGCCTCGGTTACCCCGCTTGACAAAACGCCCCCCGAGCTTGTGATCAACAAGGACGTCTGGACGGTGAGAGCGGGCGGCAACAGGGAAGAGCTATTGGCAGCCCTAAGGGCAAACGCAACGGCGTTTGACGATTCCGGTGAGTCGATCTTGATTGACGTCACGATTCCCGAGGACGTCGAGAGCGTCGGAATTTACGACGTCAGATATTCAGCAACCGACTCCTCCGGCAACACCACCGAGCTTTACGGCAGATTGAGAGTTACCTCCATCTACGATCCCATCGTATACATTGGAGATCTCAAGGTGGATAGAGACGACGGAATTTATCTCGGCGTCGGAGAGGAGATAACCCTGACGGTCAACTCCGCAGGAGTGGAGTTTGATCTCTATCTCGTATCCGGCAGAAGGACCGCAGCACAGATCAAGGGCATGACGCCCACGGAGGAAAATTCTCTCGGCGGCGAGATCTCGCTAGGCGAGCTTGATGCGGGCATCTACACGGTGCTTATCGCAACTGCGGAGAGAGACTACTTCAGCTTCCTCATCTCGGTCACTCCCGAGGAGCCGGGCACGGCTCTTAGCGAAGGTTAAGCCGAGGAAAAGTAAAGCCCGATCCTGAGGGGCGCTCCCAAAGCGCTCCTCGGGAAAAGAAAAAAGCGGCAGCACCTGCCGCAAAAGAGCTTCTCCTCTATAAATCACAAGAGGGAAGCCCGAAAGACAAAAGTAAGAAAAAGAAACATTAATCAACCCCGGGAGGTTTCATAAAATGAAAAAAACCTTAACGAAAATATTGACCGCTCTTCTGGTGCTTACCGTCCTGTTTGCATCGGTTCCCGTCACTCTGCTTGCAGAGGGCGTCAGCGCGGTCGGAAACAGCGAGGAGGGTGGAGCCGGCGGCGGATCCATCACCTCAACGAACGGCCCGGGGTATATTGAGCTTACCGACGGTTATATAAAGGTCAGAGTTTCTACCGAGAACGGCGGCTTCTATATCGGAACCGACGAGGGCGACGTCCTCACCAAGTCGGATAACGGCAAGGATCTCGTCTATTCGGCATCCGACTTTGACACCTCCTTCACCTCCTTCCGTGTGAAGAGGGGCAGCGAGGTCTCCGACTACATATTCGGCAGAGATTACTCCTTCCGTGGCAAGGACACCTCCGAGGTCACAGTGATCAGAAACGCCGACAACGCAATAACCGCTGAGTGGACGGTAGACGGCATACTCTTCCGCCAGGTCATCGCTCTTATGGGCGCCGACACCTATCAGCACGGTATGGCTTATATCAGCTATTCCGCCACCAACACCTCCGGTGCTGCCGTTGATTCTGTTGAGGCGAGGGTAATGATGGACACCGCCCTCGGCACCAAGGACTACGGCTACTATATGCTCGGTCAGAACGACGGCAGCTACGTAGAGGTCAGACGTGAGAGAACGGTTTCGGGAAGTGAGTATTATAATTACTTCTTCGCCTACGACGATCTCACCTCACCCACCGTCACCGCCTATACGCTCAACGCAAGCGTAGCGGGCGAGATGATAGTCCCCTCTAAGGTCACCTTCGCACATTGGGGCAGCCTCGCAGCCACCGTATTCGACTATCAGCCCCCGGCAAACAACCCCGCCGACTTCACCGAGGCTACCGGCAGCATAGATCATCTCACCGCCGACAGCGCAGTCGCTCTTTACTACGATATGGGTGGTATAGAGGCTGAGTCCGAGGGCACGGGTGCGGCGCTCTATTACGGCGTTTACTCCAACTACAACGCAGGCGATGCCGACGTTGCCCTCAACTACACCACCACGGGCAGTATGTTCTTCAACAATGCGGGCGACGCCTACAAGGACATAAACGGCAGCCTCCCCGGCAACTTCTCCACCACCATAAAGGTGCAGAACATCAAGGACGCAGAGATCAAGCGCCTTGCGGTTGCCATCTACCCCGAGGAGCAGGTAATTCCTCACGACGGAAGTAACTTCCGCTACGATGTTTCCCCCGTCAATCCCTACTACAAGCTTATCGACGGCTTGAAGGCGGGTGAAACCAGGGACGTGCGCTTCGATATGCGCATCGATCCCACCGTTGCAACCGGCTATCGCAAGATCAGGGTAGTCGTCTACAACGTCTCAAATCTCGACAGTATCACTCTTAACGAGAACAACACCGTTATAGAGGATGAAATATACGTTCTTTGCCCCGGTGCCGAGGGTGCGAGCGTCGGCTTTACCGGTATGACACCCGACACCGTTTTCCACAAGGGCACGAGAATATGCTACGTAACCGGCTCGAGCTTCGGGCTCATCAGAGATAAATCGCAGTACCGAATCCTCCTCCGTCCCGCAAACGGCGGCGAGGACGTGGTCCTCGATATGGACCGCGTGGTCATCAACACCGAGCTTAATATGGCTACCTTAGTCATAGATCAGACTCTCTCCACAACTACCTATCAGGTCGTCATAGATTGGAACGACCTTACCGTGGAGGATATGCTCCCCGAGGCGCTCAAGCTCACCGTAACCGACGTTCCCAAGCCCGGTGACCCCGGCTACGTCAGCTCGGGAATGTACGGCATCGTAACCATCGAGCGTGACGGCACGAGCTACGACATCGTAAACTATCCTACGGAGCAGGATTATCTCAATACGAGAACCGCCACCGAGGACATAATGCTCGTTATGAGGGGCGACTTCAACGTCCTCTCCACCGAGGAGCAGGGCAGATATAAGGCAGAGGCTCTCACTCTTCTGAACGGCGAGCATATCATCATCAACGACACTCTGGAGGTCAAAAACGGCAGAGTAACCGTCACCAAGCGCTTCGAGGGCGATAAGCAGGTCGCCATCGACGTCGATATCGACGGTAAGGTATACACCGTCGGCGCAAACACCAAGGTCTGGGACGGCGTTCTCGCTATCACCTCCTTCGACGAGGGAACTAAATACAGCCTCCCCGTTTACAACGAGCAGGGCGAAAAGGTCGACGGCGAGGACGGCAAGGAGATCACTCTCCTCTGGCCGGGTGCCGCAGGTGGAATGCAGACGCTCGTCGGGCTTCTCCTCAACTTCCGCTACGGTCAGTTCTGCCTTATGGAGCAGGGCGGCTCGCTTGAAAGGGTCATCTCCTTCGGCGCAGCTCTCGATCCCTCTATTCTCGTGCCTCCCGGCATAGCCGGCGACAAGAGGCATTACTCCAAGATGGAGACGCAGTACAGAGAGCTTGGCTTAGGTCAGTACACCGCTCAGCAGCTCAGAGCCACCGACACGCAGTATGCCAAGGATCAGTCGCAGTGGAGACGTGAGCAGATAGGAACGCTCAACCTCTATATGGACGACATTCTCTTCGGTGCGGGCGGCTTCATCGGCTTTAACACTTCTATCGAGGTCGGCATCCCCTCCTACACCGATCCCCTCCCTTACATTGAGGGAACTCTCTCGCTCAAGGTCATCAACGACTATTGGGAGTTCGGAGTTGAGGGCAGAGCGGATATGATGGTGTTTGAGATGGAGGTCGAGCTTGCACTCAAGAGCTATAACGGCATCCCCGTCCCCGACACTATCCGCTTCTTCGTCGGCGGCATTGAGCCCGGCATCCCCATTGATCCCTTTATGGTATTCTGGGTCAAGGGTGCGGGCGCAGGCATCACCGATATGTACGAGTCCTTCTTCGGCACCGACGTTATCCCCCCTCTCACTCTTATCATCAGCGGCGAGTTTGCTCTCTTCAGCCAGCTCTCCGCAAGGGCGGACCTCAGCCTCTCTATGAGGGGCATCGAGGGATATATGCGTGACGTATCCATAGCGGGCATAACCCTCATCGACAGCGTTGGAGGAAGCGTTTATTGGTATCCGGATTTCTCGATCTCCTTCGCTATCCGCATCGACATCCTCGACTGTATCATCGGAGAGGGAGGAATTATCCTTGAGGAAAGCGACGACGGCTTCTACTTCTGCGCATATGCAAGCGCAACCGTCAAGATCCCCGATTTCATCTGGTTCATAGGCGGAACGAAGATAGGCTCGGCGGCGGTCGGCATCAGCACCGAAAAGGTCTGGGCGTCGGTCAGCGTCATCGGCATAGCGGTCGGCATCAGATACTATTGGGGCGAGAGCGTAAAGGTCGATCTCGGCGAGAGCTACGACGTCCCGACTCCTCTTCCCGAGGATGATAAAAACAAGCCTAAGCAGGCTTCCTACCCCATCTACACCGACGAGCGCACGGGCAAGACGCTCTACATGCGCTTAACCACTCTCAGCGAGGGTGCGGCCATCGACGACACGCAGATAACGACCTCCTCGGACGGAACCGAGCATAGCTTCACCCTCCCCGAAAACAGTGGGCAGGACGCTCTTATCGGCATCCGCTTCACGGCTGAAAACGCTATGATGGCTGAGGACTACAAGAACCTCGTCACGATGAAGGTCGACGGAGTAGATTACCCCACGGTATGGTATAATAACGATTTCCCCGCAGATCACGAGGAAAATATAGGAACTAACGCAATATTCATCTACGACGAGGAGTCGAAGATAGGCTCGGTCAGCCTCTCGGTAACCGACGATGCCTACTTCGGCAAGGAGATCACTCTCTCCTCGGGCGTATGGTCTACCGTAAAGCTTATGGGCATAGAGAGAGTTGCAGACCTCTACACCGTATCGGTCAGCGAGGATCTTAAGACCGTCAGCGTAAGCGGTAAGAGCGTCGATCAGCTCTCCGAGATGAAGATCCTTGCCGAAACGGCGGACGGAGCCTTCTACCTCCTCGCAGAGGTCGACCCCGCAAGCCTCACCGAGAGCGGCGTCACCGATCAGCCTATCAGCATTCCTCTCAATATGCCCTCGGGTGACTACACCGTCAAGGCGGTCGGCACCGTGCTTGATTCGGCAGGCGAGGAGCTGGCAAGCCCGATGGCAAGCGCCACCTTCACCTACGTCAACCCCGATCAGCCCAAGGCTCCCGCATCTGCATCTATCACTCTTTCGGGCGACTACACCGTCACCCTTACCACCGACACCGACACCACCGACAGAGACGGCTTCGTAACTACCGTGTGGGAGGTCGGCGAGGGCGGCAGAGCGGCAACCGTGTTCGTAGAGCAGCGCCACGAGCTTGGCGAGCAGAATTACTCCTCTCTCACTCACAAATTCCGCCTCGGCGGCAGGACCTCCAACGTCTCCACCGCTGACGACGGCGGCGAGATAACCACCTACGTCGGTCTCGAGGCAGGAAAGAAATATTCCGTCTCGGTACAGACCTTCGTAAAAATGGAGGATGGCTCCATCCTCCTCTCCGACCCCGTATTCTCTAACGAGGTCATGATGGTCATGCCCACTAAGATCACTCCCGAGTTCTCTATCGACGGCTCGGTCAGCCTCTCCATCGGCGACGTAGCAGAGAAGGTCGACACGGTCAGAACAGCATCCCCCGAGATAAGGATCGGCGGAGTTGAGCAGCTCGGCAGCGCCTACTACCGCATCGGCGACGGCGCTAAGGTCGCTTACACGGGCGGCAGCATCAGGCTCTACAATCTTGAGAGCGGCATCTACACCGTAACCCTTGAGGGTGTCAGCAAGACCAACGACGCCTTCAGCGCAAGATATCAGTTCTCGGTAGACACCGAGGCACCCGCACTCCTCCTCTCCTCGCCCACGGGCGGCGGCTTCTTCGACGGCGGCAAAACCACCGTTATCGGCTCGACCGAGGCTTACGCTAAGGTAGAGATCTACGTCGAGGGCGAGCTTGCAACCACCCTTGTGGCGGACGGACACGGAGCGTTCGAGGCAGACGTCGCACTTGACGAGAGCCTCGCTTACCAGAGCATCAGAGTTCTTTCCTACGATGCGGTCGGCAACGTCAGCATGCCCTTCGGAGCAACCCTCACAAACTCGGTGCTTGGCGCCGAGGATCTCAAGCCCGTAATACTCTACGGCGGCAGAGAGATCGACGCCATCGTCAGCGGCGAGGATGCAAAGCAGCTCCGTATGGCGTTCAGATCCGGCGATCGCTACGTAACCCTTAACGAGGGCTCCGCGGCTGCGTCGAGCGTCGTATGGTCTAGCCAGATCATCTCAAAGAGCGCATCTGTAAGCGCTGACGGCGTTCTCACCGGCGACAGCGGCGCAGAGGGCATCGTAATGGCGTCCCTCGGCGGCAGAACTGCAGTCGTAGAGCTGATAACCGTTGACCTTATGGAGGTCGAGGTAAGCCTCGATATCCCCGAGGGCGGCTTGACCTACACCGGCGAGGCACATACCCCGAGCCCCGTGTTCGGCGAGGGAATAGCATTCACCGAGGGAGTTGATTACGTAGTCAGCTATGTAAACAACGTAGACGCAGGAGTGGCCTCCGCTATAATCAGTGCGACCGCCGACGGCAAGTGCGTCGGCACGAGGGTGATCAGCTTCACCGTCTCCCCCGTATCCGTCGAGACCCTTAAGGTAGAGGTCAGCGGCAGGGAGGAGCTTAGCGTCAGCGTTAAATTCGGCGAGCAGACTCTCACCGAGGGCACCGACTACACCCTCGAGATCAAGCATTCTCCCGACGGAAGCCTGGCGATAGTCACCGTCACGGGCATAGGAAGCTTTGACGGCACCGTTTCCGTAAGGCACGACACGAGAGGCTTCGATCACCTGACCTGGATAATCCCCGTTGCCACCGTTGGCACACTGGGCATCGCCTTCGGCATCCTTATGCTGCTTAAATACCTTCGCAGAAGGCGCAGCCTCGCAGAATCTCTCCCGAAGCCCGATGAAAAGCAGGGCGACACACCCGAGGGCGGCGACGAGGGGCAGGAAGAGTAAAGCCACTCAAAATCAACAAGAAAAAAGGAGCATCCGCTCCGAAAACAGCATTCAATAAAGTATATCACTCCAAGCAAAATCAATAACCCGAGGAGAGCCCGATGAGGATGAAAAGCCATCCCCGTCGGCGCTCCCGACGGAGCAGGCTCGAGGGAGCAGGCTCTATAAACCCACTGAATCGGAGGCCGAATATGAAAAAGATCGGAATGAAAAATATAATAAGAAAGGTGACGGTAGCGGCAGTGCTGCTTATGATGCTCGTCGGCGTCTCGCTTGCTGCGCTTACTCCTGTCGCAGAGGCGTCGAGCGTGCCCACGCTTGATTCTATGTTAATGAGTAGCTTCAATATCGGAACCGTCGGAATTTCCGATCCCACGAGGGTAGAGACGGGGGAGGGCTATTATATGGTCCCAACCTCATACGTCTACCTCGGCGAGGTTTATAACGCCTCCACGAGAAGATACGAAAGCGTGATATGCCGTGTCCTCGATAACGATAAGGACAACACCGGCGCCGAGGGTGCTATGCTCCTCTATACCGAGAATGCGATAGAGCCCTCACGCTTCTATCCGAAAACCGACGGATACGAGCTGTTCGTCGGCACCGAGAATATCTATCTGCTCAGCGCTCTTAAGGACGCAGGCGGTAAGTATTTCTTAGGATCTCATTACGGCAGTAATTTTGAGGACGTCCCCGAGCCCGAGGACTTCCTCGTCCCGATAACCAAGTCCGACTACAAGGCAGACTTCGAGGGTCTCTTTGAGGACTTCCTCGCCTCTATTGATTATAAGGATTATCCTCAGCTTGAGCAGTTTGGCGACCATTATCTCTTCTTCTTTGAGACCGACGCACCCCCTGCGGATGGCGATCCCCTTTCACCCGAGGCGGTAAAGTCGGATAAGGCCGATAACCTCGTCGGCAGCCTGCTGTTTCCGCTCTCTGTCGGCGAGTTCCATCAGTACATGGGCAGCCTCTCGAAGAGCGACTATTATAAGTCTCAGTACATTCTGACGGGCGAGGGCGTAAGCTATTGGCTCCGTACGGGCATCTACGAGTATACCGATCTCAGAGAGGCAGCGGCAGACAACGCCGCGCTTCTCGAGGGCTTCATCCAGCGTGAGCAGTCCTATCTTGGCAACATCGTCGTCGGCGTCGACGCTGACGGCAGTCTCGTTGACCTGCCTGCGGAGGCAGAGGGCGTTTACGGTAGATTTGCTCTCAATCTCGCAACCGACGCCATCAGCTACAACAGGGTTATCGACGGCGTGCATAAGCTTGCCTTCACAGATCCCCGCTACGCATCTCTCCCCGCCTTCACCGCCGAGGTCGTAAACACCGAGGACGGAATAGTGACCCTTAAGTATTCGGGCGCCATCCGCTCCCGCTCGACCGTCTGGTACGGCGAGGACGAGGTAGAATACCTTTCGGTAATGATCAAGGGTGAGGATGGCAGTATAAAGAGCTACGCCTCGATCGCCGAGATCCCGCAGTGCTACTACGAAAAGGACGAGGAGAAGATCTCCTCCGAGGTACTCACCGCTCAGTTTGCCCTCCCTGACGACTACGACGAGACGACGGACACCATCGTGGTGTTCTGGGAGAGGAAGAACTCTCTTGACGAGAGGATGCCCTCCTACACGAGCAATATGGTAGAGCTCGATTGCGCTCACACCTATTATGCGCTTGACGGCAGCTTCGTCAGCCTCCCCACCTGTACCGCACTCGGCAGCTGCGCTATTTGCGGCGAGAGCTTCGGCGAGCTTGACGGCTCCAACCATCCGAATCTTGAGGACGGCGACTACGTTTACGACGATGCTGCCGCAACCCACCGCCGCGTCTGCCCCGATTGCGGAAGCGAGGGTCCGAGCGAGGCGTGTGAATTCGTCGGCGCCTGCAACATCCCCTGCAAGTGCGGCAACTATGACGAAAACAGCCAGGACCATAACTTCCTCTCGGATGGCATCTGCACGAGAAACGAGGCGCACTATCAGCCCCCCGAGATCAGTATGTCGGGCAAGAACGTGATATTCAGAGTTAAGAACGTCGGCAACTGGCTCTGGGTGTCGGAGTTTATCGCAAAGGGCGAGTTCTACTACGCTCCCTGGGAGGAGTATTCGGTCTATATCGACGACGATATTGACTTCTCCGGCAAAGACTTCAAGCCCCTTGGAACAGAGGAGCATCCCTTCCGCGGCGAGGTCGACAGCCTTGGCAGAAGGTTTACTATAAGCGGCATCGATTATTCCGATCCCGAGGCTGACGCCTTAGGCATTATCGCTTATGCAGAGAACGTAACGATAACAAATCTTTACATTTCCGACCTTTCCTTCGAGGGAGGCGGCGCGGTTGGCGCACTTGTCGGCAAGGCAACGAACGTAGACGTCGAGGGCGTCATCATTGACGGATCGATAGAGCTCACCTCCGGTGGCGGCTCGGTCGGAGCGTATTTCGGCTCAGCAGACGCTGACTCCTCGCTCCTTCTCTCCTTCTCCTATCCTACGGTCGGCGACTCCGCCGTCTATTATCCCGCATCGGGCGTTGGTACTCCCGTAAACGACACCTCCTTCTTCCTTGCGGCAGAGGACGGTGAGGGCGGATATATCAGTGCCGACACCTTTGCGTCCGGCTTCGTTTCCTACACCTTTAACCAGAGGCGCCCCGGCATCGGCTGGCGTCAGACGGTCACGGGCGATGAAAGGGATCTCTATCCCACCCGCAACGCCTCCTCCTTATACGTAAGGATAACCGAGTACTGCGACGGAACGCCCGCCATTTACACCAACAACAAAAAGGACGAGATGATCCACTATCCCGTGGAGGTCTACGGCTTCGAGTGGGGCTTTGCACATGCATACTGCGATGCAGACGTCTTCTGCGGCAAGTGCAACCAGAGGATACTCACTCCCGCCGTCGTGGAGATCGTCTACGATTATCCTAAGTCAACGCACACGGCTTCGACCACTCTTATCGGCGGTGAGGTCGTAAAGAGCGATCCCGTAGTTTTCTACGGCGCCACCCTCGAGGACTTCATCGGCATCTCTCCCGTAACCCTCACCTATAACGGCGGAGGTATATATCCCGAGCACGTTATGACAAACCACGCCCTCCATGAGTCCGAGTTCGATGCTTATTTCGTCAACTCCGATACGGGCGAGAAGTATATGTCTGAGGGCTACAATGATATTTATTCCGAGCCCATATATGACGTAGGCACCTACGACCTCGTCGTGGTCGGCAGACAGGGCGAGAGCTGGGATCAGGTCGGCGGCAACTGGACGGAGGACAATATAGTACATAGATACGCCCGTAATTTCTCCGGTCAGACGGCAACCTACGAGAGGATCCTGACCATCACCCCCGCAGAGGTAACCGTCACGCCCCGCGACGTATTCAAATACGAGGATGGCGACGGCAGATTTGCCCCCTCTTGGACTATCGACAACGAGGAGCTTTACGCAGGCGACTTTGACGTCGTTTATTCAGAGGCACCCTCCGCCCTCGTCGGCGACTACACGCTTTCGGTCAGCGTAACCTCTAAGTCTCACGGCGACAACGTTATCATCACCCTCGCAAAGAACACCGTAATCGGATCAATCATCGAAAAGCGCAACGTCTATATCCGGAACGTGGATTATCCCACTGCGTTCTCCTACGGCGAAGAGCTTCTCACCCCCACGGCGGACAGCTTTGATATGACACCCGGTGCGGCATTCTCCTACGAGTGGTTTGAGCTTGTCGAAAACTATAATGCAGTCCACACGCATCTCGTGCCCGTAGACGAGCCGAAGGACGCAGGCAAATACGTCCTCAGAGCGTATGCCGGCTCGGTTGGCAGCCTCGGTGCAAGCTACGTTGACGTCAACGTCAGGATCGATCCTGTAGAGCTGACGGTAGAGTACGTTCTCCCCGAAGACGTCGAAACGGCTACCTATTATCACGACATCTATTACCTTATCGATAGTCTCGATGAGATAGGCATCAGGCTCACGGGCTTTGTTAACGGTGATAGCGAAAGCTCGCTTGGCATTTCGGTCAAGGCTGCTCTGAGCGACAGCATTGATCTTGGCCCAATTGACTTTGACCCCGCAAGAACTAATCACTACCTTTCCTTTGAGGTGATAGGCGATGCTCCCAACTACGTTATCAAAAGGGCAGACTCCGCGGAGGACGTATTAGTCAGCCTGCCCGGCATCGGCCTACCCGAGATAATCGAGGAGGAGTATTCCTACGATTATGAGAACGTCGGCGGCTTCTACCAGGAGGTCTGGGGCTTCAGGTATAGCTTCAGCTGGCCTGAGCCGGTGGTCGATGGCTTTGAGCTTGATAAAAATGCAGGTCAGCACTGGAGATATGCCATCACCGTTTACGACGTCACGTACGGCGTTGAAAACAAGATCGCCGTCAATAGATTCAGCGTCGGCAGAAGCGACAGGCTTGATGAAAATATCCTCACCGTCAGAACCAAGAAGGCAGGCTCCTTCCTCATCACCATCGTTGCCACCGCAAACGCGTATTACGGCAATCAGATAGAGATTCCCGGCGTCGAAAACAACGAGATAATCACCGAGATCTACTTCAATATCGGCATCAACGAAAGAGCGGATGGCGACGTGGATGAGATAGGCGATATCGGATGCTACACCGTTACCGTCAGCTCCTTCGGCAGCTCCGAAGGCTACGAGTCGGGTGAGCCCGACAAGGTCACCTCCCACGAGTTCTATCTCGCTAAGGAGATCCAGATGTTCTTCAAGGAGGTGGAGTACAACATCTCCGATAGGAGCTTCAACTTTGATATCGAGGATATCTACAAGCACGTAATTATGGAGGCGGGCGGCGTGTTCCGTCTTGGCCACAAGCTGGTTGACGTTGAGTTCTACGTTAACACCAACCCCTACAACACCTACCTCTATCCGAGCGGCTATGTCAAGGTCACCGGCTTCACCGTCGTTGACGAGCTTGGAAACGACGTCAGCTATCTCTACGTACCTAAGGACTTTGACACCGATCTCGTCGATCACTTAGGCGACGGAATAGGAACTGCTCACGTCTTCGACACCCCCTGCGACACCGAGTGTAACATCGATGGCTGCGGATATACGAGAGCGGTCGGTCACGCAGGCGATGCGAGCGGTGTCGGCAGCTGCCACAAGGCGTATATCTGTGAGATATGCGGTGCGGCGTACGAGCCCGAGGAGCCAAGACACACCTCGAGCGAAACCGTCATTTTCAGATGCGGCGAGGACGTCGCTTATCACGAGGTGGTCTACACCTGCTGTGGCGAGGTCGCTTACAGAGAGGCGCACTATGGCGGCAAGGCAACCTGCAAAACTCTCGCTGTCTGCGAGGGCTGCGGCAGAAGCTACGGTGAGCTCGACCCCACCAACCACGAAGAGACCTCCACTTGTCAGTCGGTCAGCGATAGCGAGCATAAGATCAGCTATCCCTGCTGTGGCGATAGCTATAACGAGGCGCACTTCGGCGGCGAGGCAACCTGCAAGGCTAAGGCTGTCTGCGAGGGCTGTGGCGCAGGCTATGGCGACGTCGACCCCGACAACCATCTTGACGAGATAGAGGCCGAGGTTAACCCCGATAACCCCGATATGCATATTAAAGTTTACATCTGCTGTGGAGTAAGCACCGATGAGGCGCACTATGGCGGCGAGGCGACCTGCGAGGCAAAGGCTGTTTGCGAGGCTTGCGGAACCACCTATGGCGAAACGGATAAGGACAATCACACCTCCGACGCCCTCACCTATGAGATAAATGAGGAAAACGCATCTATGCACGACGCCTTCTACGTCTGCTGCGGCGAGTATGCAGGCAAGCGCTATCACGAGGGCGGCACCGCCACCTGCACGAGCGGAGCTATCTGCAATGAGTGCGGGGCGGCTTACGGCGACGTTGACCCCACCAACCACGAGAGTGATAAGTTCGTTTATCTTGCCGATGACGTCGACCCCGCAACTCACATCAAGCTCTATGCTTGCTGTGGTGAGGAGGCTGAGCGCAGCGCTCACACCTTCGGCGAGGCTGACTGCACCGTAGGTGCGGTATGCACTCTCTGTGCGATGGCGGACGGCAAGCTCAGCGAGCATCGTTATCCGAATGAATGCGCACACGTCTGCGAGGTCTGCAACAGGTCCACCCGTGCCGAATCCTTCCACACCGATGCAAACGGCGACGAGTCGTGCGACATCTGCGGCGAGCACACCCCCAAGCAGGGCATCTCTGGCGGCGCCATCTCCGGCATCGTGACCGGCTCCACCGTTGCACTTGGAGCGGGCGGCTTCTCTCTCTTCTGGTTCGTTCTTAAAAAGAAGAGTTGGATTGAGCTTATCGCCTTCTTCAGATAAATAACCAAGTGAGGCTATCTTCGGGTAGCCTCACTTTATCATAGCGGCGACCGTCGTCAATAATTAGTCGGGTCGGCTGCCGTTTTGTCGGCTTTTTTACCCTATTATGGTAAATCCTCTTGAACAAGAGCATAAGAAGTGATAAAATAAACTTAGAGAAAAACGACCGACGGCGAGACACAGCCCTAGGCATTCAAAGACGGAGGACGAGAAGATGACAGAGCTTGAAACCATCGCATACGCAAGGAGCTTTATTGATAAGCTGGCAAACGGCATTGACCCCACCGACGGCAGCGCTATTCCCGATGGCGACGTCGTAAACAAGGTGCGTATATCCAGGTGCCTTTTCTACGTTTCGGACCTTCTTCGCCGTGTCGTTGAGGTGGGCGGAATAAATGCGCCCGAGGAGCCAAAGCCTCCTAAAAAGCCTAAAAAACAGAGCTTCTCGCTCTCGCCCGAGCAGATAGAGAGCTTCAACTATTCCGAAAGACCCTTAACAGCCACCGAGATCTGCAACAGGATCTCCGCCGTCGGCAACAGAGACGGCGTAAAGAGATTTCCTAATAAAAATCTCGTTAAATGGCTCGTTATCCTCGAGCTCCTCGAGGAGGTCGTCGTCGGCGATCAAAGGGTGAGAAGGCCTACCCCCGCAGGCGAGGAGATGGGCATCTCGCTTGAGGAGAGAGAGGGGCCGTACGGATCATATTTTGTAACGGTCTACGACCTCGATGCCCAGCATTTCATCCTCGACAACATCGAGGCGATCGTCTCGGTCGATAAGAAGGAATACAAGGCTAAGATGGGCTTGACAAATCAGGGCAAGGAGTGGTTAGAAAAGGACGTCGCAAGGCTCCTCGAGCTCTTTGACGGCGGTACCGGAATTCACGAGATCGCGCTGGATCTTGGCAGAGCCGAAAAGGCGGTGGCGAGCAGGCTGAGAAAGCTCGGCAGAGACCCACACGCAATAAGGAACTGAATTTAAAAACAACCTAAAAGCTTACACGGGGTGGCATATACCCCGGATATAGCAAGAAATAAAGAGGATAAGCTATGCTTAATAAGCTATATAAAAAGAGCGAAATATGGTTTGCCGTTTTGTGGATCGTGGCATACTGCGTTTTATTCTCTCTTGGCGATGCCGCATCGGAACTTCTGGGGGTAGAAAAGTCGGTGACACTTCCGGTAGGGCTTCTTTTATCCCTCGGTCTCTTTGCCTTCTTAAAGCAAGGCGACCTGCTTAGCACCTACGGCATCTGCCGACCTATGTCGTCGGCTCGCTCGATGCTTTATTATATTCCACTGATCGTTATGCTCAGTGCTAATTTATGGTTTGGGGTTGCGCTGAATTACAGCATATTAGAAACAATACTTTACATATTGTCTATGTTTTGCGTAGGTTTTCTTGAGGAGGTCATCTTCAGAGGACTACTATTTGGAGCTATGCGCAAGGATAGCTTCAAGGCTGCTGTCATAGTCTCAAGCCTCACCTTTGGCATCGGCCACATCATAAACCTCGTCAACGGCTCGGGCGCAGACCTGCTCTCAAGCATCCTCCAGATCATCTATGCCACCGCTGCGGGCTTTATGTTCGTTATGATCTATTATAGGTCGGGCAGCTTGATTATCCCCATACTTGCCCACGGCTTATTCAATTCTCTCAGTGCCTTCTCATCCGCACTTGCCAACACCCCCACGGCTATGATTATCTCCGCCGTGATTCTCACTCTCATCACAGGCTCCTACGCCGCCTATCTTGCGGTGGGCTTGAAGCCCGAGGAGGCGAGCGAATGCGCTGACAAAGGAGATGCGGATCAGCTTTAATAAATCAAATTATGCTAAAGCCTCGCAGGGCTACGAAAGGAACTCAAATGAAAAAGATATTAAAGTCGATACATCCCGATGATGATCTCCATTATGAAAAAATGGGGCTTAAGCGCGGCGAGGTCGAGCAATGGGAGGATGGCTCCCGTGTCGACGGCTCAAAGGGCAATTACGAGTGGTGGTATTTTGATTCGCATTACCCCGACGGAACGGTGCTCGTCTTATTCCTCTTTTCAAAGATGCCGATAGCCGTTGACGGGCCGATAAAGCCCATCGCTACGATGGAGTTGACGCTCCCTGACGGCAGGAAATTCTCCGAGGATGTCTACGCCACCATAGAGGAGAGCCACTACGCAAAGGACAAGTGCGACGTGCGGATAGGTGAATGCTATTGCCGTGGTGATCTAAAGCATTACGAGGTCTGCTTCCGGGGTAAGGAGATGAGCGCTAACCTCACCCTCGACGGCACGATAAGAGCCTGGCGCTCGCAGACGGGAAGCATCTTCTTCGGCGATAACGAGGAGCATTATTTCGCATGGCTGCCTGCTATCCCCGAGGGTGTTGCGGTCGCTGACGTAACCTTTGACGGCGGCAAGGCTCTGCATCTTGAGGGCTCGGGCTACCACGACCACAACTGGGGAAACATCTCGATGATGAAGCTGATGCATCACTGGTATTGGGGCAGAGCCAAGATCGGCGACTATAAGGTCATCTCGTCATGGATAACCGCCGAAAAGAAATACGGCTTCAAGGAGCACGGCGTCTTTATGATAGCTAAGGGCGGCGAGATCATCGGCGACAACTCTAACCATACGCTTAAATTCCTCCCCGAGGAAAGATACATAGACAGCCACACGGGCAAGCCCGTCTACAACAGGGTCGTCTATGAATACACCACCGATGGCGACGAGGACTATCGCATAATCTACGAGCGAGAGGGCGACATAAACAAAACACGCTTCGTCGACGTCCTTCCGAAGCCGCTCGGACTGCTCGCAAGGCTCATCGGCTTTGACGGAGGCTACCTCCGATTTGAGGGCAGGGCAACCGTCGAGCGCCTCTCGGATGACAGAGTGATCGAGAGTGTAAGCGACCCGGCCGTCTGGGAGCTGATGTACTTTGGCAAGACCTCCGCCGATGAAATATATAAGGCAAAGCAAGCGAAGTGACACGTCCGTCAGCAAAAAATAAAATAGTGAAAAGCCGCCGAGGAAATTATCTCCATCGGCGGCTTTTGACGTGAAAACGCAAACTATAATATACATACGCGCGTGATAATACTAAATAATGAAGAAAAAACATATCCGCCTACCATCAAGTTGGCGAAAATTCAAGCGGTCAAATGTATCACGAGTGCGGCTTAAGAAAAGATGCTTTAATTTAAGCCAACTAGAAATTGGCTAAAACTCTTGACAGAAAACTCACCTCCTGCTATAATGAAATCACTGCAGTGATAAGTTACGACCAAAGGAGAGAAAAATGGCAAACGAAATAAAAAAGGTGGGTAGACCGCCTAAGGAAAAGAGTAATTATGAAAAGCAGTTCAAGCACATATACCGTGAAAAGAATATAGACGGAAACAGCGCCCTGCTTCGCAAAATGTTTGATAGATACTACATGCATCTGCCCGATATGGATAAGGGGCGTGATGAGTGGGTTAAGGGGCAGATGCCCGACTTCGGCAAAAAGATCAAGGGCATCAAGCCCTTTACCGAGAGCGATATCAAGGCTATCGAAAGAGCGCTTGGCTCCAGCTGGGTAGACCTTATAGAGCCCTTGCCGGTGGTCCCGGACGAAGGCAGGGAGCCCTTTAAGCCGAGCGGCATCAGATACGCCGCCTATCTTGACGAGGAGTGGCTTTACGAAGAGCTGTTCGACACCTACGACGCCGACGGCTACACCAGAGTGATCAAAAACACTGACGAATATGGCAAGACTGTCATCGACTATATTCTCGAGTACGGATCGGATACGGGCTTCGCCTTTATCATTAAAAAAGGGCTCTTAAGATGCGATTCCCGCCTCCGCTTTGGAGACGGCACGTTCTATCGGGCGAGCGAGCATTCGGATAAGATATGGGAGAAGATCTTCTCGCTTGATGACCCCGAGCTTTTTATTGCCGCATTTGACAGAAGGACCTTGTTCAGTGCGGAATTTTGGGTTGATGATGAAAAAAAGTTGGAGGCTTTTCTTGCCTCTGTTATAGCCACGGACAGGATATTCAAGTCGCTCCTCGAGGCTCGCACGCTTGATTGGGACGAGGATAAAAACAAATATATCTCCCCCATCGCTTTCGAGATGCTTAAATACTCTCTTGCGCACGGCGACGGACCTGCGGCAAGGATGATCCTCACGGCTTATCGCGGCTATCTTGATGAGATGAGTGAAGCCTTCAGAAGAGGCGCCGTAAATAAGCCGGGCGAAAGGTTCTTCACCACGGGCATAAATCGCGGCCTGTATGAAATAACCTATGACGGTCAGCACGTTATGTATTCCTGGGGACTTTCGGAGCTGCTCACCTCCGGCACAGGCTTTGAGGATGAGATAAGCTATTGCCTCACCGAAAACGTGATCGCGCGCCTCGGCGTCAAGAGCCTTGAAAAAATGCAGGATGGCGAATGGTTTATAGACGACGGAGTCTGCTACTATAAAAAGACACCGGACGTGGCTCTCGAGGCTTTGCTCTATCTCTCGGGCGAGAGGGGCTGCCGCTATCTGCCCGAATATCTGGGTGAGGAAAGCGGGGTAACTAAGCTCTCCGCCACGGCAGGCGCTCGCAGATATATCAGCTGCTCCGAGCTTGGCGAGATGCTTTCGGATATCCATAGCCTGTCTATGGAGAGGCTCGGAGAGTGCAGAGTATATTCGTATAGAAGGGCGCTGTCGGGCGGCTTCAATATGAGCCGTGACGGAAAGGGTGTTTCGATCTCTGAGTGGTCTAAATGCGATATTATTGATCCGATCGGGGATCTCGCGGGCATCTTTATGGATTACGTTGCGGAGGGCGGCGTCCTCCGTTCGGGAAGAGAATTTCTCCGCTACCCCGACGTAAGCATGCGTAATCTCTCGGAGCTTCTCTGTGCCTATACGAACAAGAGCGTTATCCGTCGCTTCGGAGATAAATTCAACAGTGCGATAGACGGCTTGATAGCCGCCGCCCTCTCGGCAGAAAAAAGAAATAACGACGAGATAACGAGGCTCTACGCCGCAAAGGGCTTCGCCGAGATATACCGCGGCGAGCTTAACGAAATGACTGATGAAAACCGGGAGGTAAAAGGGTGATAGTCTTATCCACGAGGCTTGAGATGGTCGAGAGCTTCTCTGAGGTCGAGCTTTTTGACGTTGCTTGCAAATGGCTCATCTCGGCGGGACCTTGCAAGCCTATCGGTGAGGAGCTTCTCGCCAGCGAAAACAAGCTTGGAATTAAGCTCGAATGCGGCTACTCGAGGCTTGAGACCTTCGAGGCAAGGAGGGATGACTGCGAGCATTATCTGATCAAGCACGAGCAGGTCTTCCACGAGCAGACCTGGACGACGGAATTGATACTGCGCATCTTAGACGATGAGAGATCGCTCTTTATACACCTGGACTGCTCGAGAGATATCTCGAGGTTTGACGAGGTGCCGCAAATGCGCACCGAGGTCGTCAGAGCCTTCGTTAACAGCGGATTTGTAAAGAATGGTTTACCTCCCGTGTGTGATAAGCCGATAGAAGCCGAGGGACTTGAGGGGCTGCTCGTTTCTGCCGTGAGGGAGGAATACAGCGCCTCTATGCCCATCGTCCTCGTCACGAGATACTTTGACAGCATGGGCTACGCCGTGGATGAATACGGCTTAGCGAGGAGCCTTGCGGGCATCGCCGCCGTGCTTGTCTGCGACAGCGAGTATACGGGATTATTAAAGGAGCGCACGGGCGCAAGGCCGCCGTATAACGGAGCCGTGGCGATCTATTCCGCAAACGGAAAGCCGAGGATCTACCGAGGCACGGATAGCTTCGGCGGAGAGCTGGATAAGGAGATCTTAAAGGATGCGCAAAGGCTTGTGACCGCCGCCGTCGGCGCCACCGCCCCAACCTGGAAGCAGCTGCACGTGGAGCTGGTGGAGGAGCGTGAGAAGGAAAAGGCGCTTTTGCTCGACGTGGCGTTTGACGAAAACGAAAGCCTCGAGGATAGGCTCCGCCATGCGATGGAGAGGATCTCAGCTCTCGTGGAGGAAAACCGCATACTAAGATCTAAAAACGAGGCTCTGGAGCTTGCCTTAGATAGAGGAGACGGTGAGTGCATAATAAAAAAAGCGCCCGGCGAGCTATACGAGGGCGAGGAAAACGATCTCATCCTCTCCTCTCTCAGAATTGCGCAAAGGGGCTACGGACCTGACACCCGAGCATACGAGCTTTCGGAGAAGCTCCTCGAGGCAAACGCCGAGGTCGGCATAGGTAAAGAGATTTTAGCCGTTGTAAAAAATACGCTCTCCGAGGGGCGGAGTCCAAGGGAGACAGACCTCGCCAGGCTCCGCAGCGTCGGATTTGAGGTCGTCGCCGACGCAAATCACTATAAGCTGCGCTTTGCCGGCAGTGAAAAATATTGGTTCACCCTCTCAAAAACGCCGAGCGACGTAAGGAGCGGACTTAACACCGTCTCCGACGTAGTAAGGATGCTCAGCGTATATAAATAGCTCGGGGGCGAGAAGCTCCGATGCGCTGAACAAAAAACGAAAAAGCCGCCGAGGGAACGCTGCCCCCGGCGGCTTTTCTTACTTTACGACCGATGAATGACTGTAAATGTAGACCTTCCCGACTTGACGCCTGTGAAAAAGCACGAAAAAGAATAAACATTGAAAAGCGCTCACCCCTATGCTATAATGAAAGAAAAAACGCCCGCACGAGATCAAAGAGTGAGGGCGGCACGGACGTATGACACTAAAACCCACAAAGAAAGGAGTAACGTATGTCATCATACAGCGAGCTGATAAAGAATTTTGAGCGCATCAGAGCGTATATGCGCGAGTTTTACGTCTATGGCATCAAGAGCCGCGAGGACTATAAGAGCAAGAGCGCAAGGACCTACGACGACGAGCGCCGCCGTATGGAGAGCTGGCTCGGCGATCATATGAGCTTCGTGCGTACTCCCGAGGGTAAGAGTGTTTTCATCTCCATCGACAGCCGTGTTTCGGATCATAATCCGCTCTACAAGGCGTGGAAGGCCAAGAGCTTTACCGACGGGGATATTACTCTTCATTTTATTATTTTTGACATACTGAATTCCCCATCCGTCGGCTATTCCGTCCCCGAGCTCGTCGATATCATCGAGGAGAAATATCTCTCGGAGTTTGAGGAGCCGATGAGCTTCGACGAGTCCACGGTCAGAAAAAAGCTGAAGGAATACAAGGAGCTTGGCTTGCTCACGGCGAGGAAGGAGGGCAAGCGTGTTATTTACAGCCGCATCCCCGACGACCTGTCCCTGCCGGACGTCCACGCTCTCGACTTTTATTCCGAGATAGCGCCCTGCGGAGTCATAGGCTCGTTTTTGCTTGATAAGACCGAGCACGCTGAGCATCCCTTCGACTTCAAGCATCACTACATAACCGGTGCGCTCGATGCCGGTGTTCTGGCTATGCTATTTGATGCTATGAGGAAAAAATGCGCCATCACGGTAAACAATATGTCACGTAGGCGCGACGAGCCGAGGAAAAACCGCCTTATCCCCCTTCGCATCTTCATCAGCGTGCAAAACGGCAGGCAGCATCTTCTGGCTTATTCGCCTGAGTTTAACACCTTCAGATCCTTCAGAGTGGACTACCTCTCGGGCGTAAAGCTGGAGGAGCCCTCTCCGCGGTTTGACGAGCTTCGGCAGATGCTCGACCGTATGCAGCCATATATGTGGGGCGTTAATATCAAAAGAGGGCGCCATTCGGAGGAGCATCTTGAGCACGTTGAGTTTGCCGTCAGGATCGAGGAGGATGAGGGGCATATTCTGAGGAGGCTAGAGAGGGAAAAGCGTGTCGGCAGGGTAGAGAAGCTTGATGAGAGGACCTATCTTTTCTCCGCCGACGTCTACGACACGATGGAACTCATCCCCTGGATCAGGAGCTTTATCTGCCGTATAGTCAGCCTGCGCTTCTCAAACAGAACGGTTGAAAATCAGCTTAAGGCGGATCTTAGCAAAATGTATTCGCTCTACGGCTTGGAGGTGAATGAAAAATGATCTTCCACGAGATATATTCCGCATATTACAACGCCGTCGCCAAGATACTTGCGGCGCTCCTCAGAGAGGACAGCAGCGAAAAGGACCTTCAGAGGATCGTCGCCGAGCATGCCTTCGGCGAGAGCGTGCTTACCATCCTCCCTGCACTCAAGAGCGGAAGATGGCAGCTCGTAAAGAGGGATATGACGACGCCGATACAAGGCTCGCCCTCGATGCCCCTCACCGAGCTTGAGCGCAGATGGCTCAAGGCGATCTCGCTCGACAGACGCATCAGACTTTTCGGCTGGGAATTTCCCGACCTTTGTGACGTTGAGCCACTCTTCACCGAGGAGGACTACTACGTCTACGACAAGTATTCGGACGGCGACCCCTTTGACGACGAGGGGTATATCGAGCGCTTTCGGATCATTCTCGACGCTATAAAGAAAAAATCCCCCTTGAAGATCGAGATGACGAACCGTGCGGGAGATACGATCTTCCGCAGATGCATACCCACCAAGCTCGAATACTCCGAGAAGGACGATAAATTCAGAATGTATACCAGCGGCAAGAGGTACGTATACGTTATGAACCTCGCAAGGATCACGAAGTGTAAGCCCTACGAGGGCGAGAGGTTCGTGCCCTTTACCGATTATCCGCCCGAAACCGACAGCGTGACACTCGAGATTACCGATGAGAAAAACGCTCTCGAGCGTGTGATGCTTCACTTTGCCCACTTTGAGAAGAGGGCGGAGTCTCTCGGCGGGCGCAAATACCGCCTTACGGTCACCTACAACAAAAACGACGAGACCGAGATGGTCATCAGGATCCTATCCTTCGGCTCTCTCGTCAAGGTCACGGAGCCACAGAGCTTCGTCGATCTGATAGTCGAAAAGCTAAAAAATCAGAAAAACTGCGGGCTCATCTGATGAGTTCGCAGCTTTTTTTCCGTGATAATAGGGATTTGAGATGGTAAAATGTAGTCACAAAGGCAAATGCGGCACCCCCGGGACATATCTTAAGGTCAGTGAAGCCGACCTGCGGATCAGCCCGATATCAGAGCCGCAAGAGAAAGATACTTACAGCAGCCGTATGATGAATAACAGGCAGATGCACCTCGGTGCGCCGTGCCGAACGTAAGGGAGAGGTGTCCATCACCGACCTCTTACGGTGGTTAATCGCTCGCAAAAAGCGAGCTTCGGTAAAAAGTATCTTGCAGCCGAATAAAGATACGAACAGCAGATAATAAGAGAATGACGGACGGGGATCGCTAAAAGCGTTCACTCGCCGAGCGTAAGAGGAGGCGCCCGTCGCCCGTCTCTTGCACACTTGTTATTATGGGTTGCGGGGGCGTAGGACTTTAGTCAGTGCGCTCCGACGCCGCCCTTCCAAAAAAGCGTATCTTGAAAAACTCAATAAAGATACCGCCAGCAATAAAACTATCATATTACAGGCTGATGCATAGCGTCTGGCACTGCCGCACCGCACAACGAAAAAGGCGGAAGATCGGCATATCAAAAAAGGTATCTTGTTAAAGGCACAAGCAGCAATATAAATTAGCTTAATGGTTAAAGCCGGGGATAATTATATCCTCTAACGTGAGTTCGAATCTCACATTAAAATAGTGCCTTGTAAACAAATCATTACAAATTCATTAGAAAAGGAGTGAGTTTCATGTTACAGCATCTTAAAAGGGAAGCAAATATGACCTTTACCGAAAACGGTGCCTTGACCTACGCCACCACCGGCTCCGACTGCCTCGACCTTTTTGCCACCGTTGGCGCACTTCGCCGCAAGAGCTACCGTGAGATAGAAGCGCGCTTCGTGCGTGCCTTTTATGAAAACAGAGATATAGCAATGAAGCTTCTCTTTTTCGCAAGGGACGTCAGAGGCGGCCTCGGCGAGCGCCGTGTGTTCAGAGTCATCCTTAAGTGGCTTGCGTATAACGAGCCCGACAGCCTAAGAAAAAACCTCGTTCATATTAAGGAATACGGAAGATTTGACGATCTGCTCACGCTTATAGACACGCCTCTTGAGGCTGATGCTCTTGCCATGATCCGTGAGCAGCTCACCGAGGATATGGCGGCTGATGCGGCAGATGGGGAAATCTCCCTGCTTGCCAAGTGGCTCCCCTCGGTAAACGCATCAAATCACGAGACGAGAAAAATGGCAAAGAGGATCGCAAGGAGCCTCGGCATGGACGATGCGACCTACCGTAAGTCTCTCGTCGCACTCCGTGCGAGGATCCGCATCATCGAAAATAATCTCAGAGTAAAGGACTACACCTTCGACTATTCTAAGCAGCCCTCGGGTGCTATGTATAAGTATCGCAAGGCGTTTATCCGCAACGACTCCGAGAGATATTCCGACTTTATAAAAAAGGTCTCGGCGGGAGAAGCAAGGCTCCACGCAGACACGCTCGCCCCCTACGAGCTTGTCGAGCCCTATCTCAACTTCAGCTGGTCAAGCTCCCCAAACCTCCGCGCTATGTCCAAGGAGGAGGAGCTCGCCCTCAACGCAACCTGGCATAGCCTCCCCGATTTCGGCACGAGTGAAAATATGCTCGCCGTCATCGACACCTCGGGCTCTATGTACTCCGGAGGCAGGCCTCTGCCTGCGGCGGTGGCTCTCTCGCTGGGCATCTATCTTGCCGAGCATAACACGGGAAGCTTCGCAAATCACTTTATCGAGTTTTCGGCGAGGCCGAGGCTGATGGAGCTGAAGGGCAGGACCTTTACCGCAAAGCTGCGCTACTTAGCCTCTCTTTGCGAGATAGCAAACACCAATCTTGAGGCTGTATTTAACCTCATCTTAAAGGCGGCGATAAAGAATCACGTGGATGCCGGCGAGCTGCCCACAAAGCTCGTTATCATCTCGGATATGGAGTTTGACGCTTGCGTCGAAAGGGCAGATCTCACAAACATCGAGTGTGCCAGAGAGCGCTTTGAGAGGGCAGGCTACAAGCTCCCCGACGTCATCTTCTGGAACGTCGCAAGCCGCAGAAGGCAGCAGCCCGTCACGGTAAACGATAAGGGCGTTGCCCTCGTTTCAGGATGCACGCCGAGGCTCTTCTCGATGATCGCAGGCGGAACGATCGATCCTTACGCCTTTATGATGGAGGTCGTAGAGAGCGAGAGATATGCGCCCATCGTGGCGTAAATAATAGGGGTGAAGCGGATGCTTTGCCCCTTTTTTAATAAGAAAGGTTTACATTATGGTAGAGATAAAAGGAAAATACAACGTGGCAAAATGCTTTGCCACCACGATAGACGAGGGCGCCGTAGAGCAGATCAGAGCGGTCTGCGACACCGAGGCGTTCTCCTCGTCGAGGATCAGAATAATGCCCGACGTCCACGCAGGCAAGGGCTGTACCATCGGCACTACGATGACCGTAAGTGACAAGATCGTCCCCGCTATGGTGGGCGTTGACATCGGCTGCGGTATGTATACCGTATATCTTGGCGAGGTCGACATCGACTTTGAGAGGCTCGACGAGGCGGCGCACTTTATCCCCTCGGGCAAGAGGGTCTGGGAGGGCAGGCAGGAGAGATTTGACCTCACGGCTCTTCGCTGTTATAGGGAACTCAGGGATTCAAGGCGCCTTGAGAGGAGCATCGGCACGCTCGGCGGCGGCAACCACTTCATCGAGATGGACGTAGACGAGGAGGGCGGAAAGTATCTCGTCATCCACTCGGGCAGCCGCAATCTCGGCACGCAGGTGGCTGAGTATTACCAAAGACTTGCCGTTGATCTCAACCTCGGCAAGGAGGAGTACTTCCGTGAGCGTGAGAGAATAATCCGCGCCTATAAGGAGGAGGGCAGGCGCTCGGAGATCGGGGCGGCTCTCAAGGCTCTTGAGGCAGGCTTTATGGCAAAGGAGCCCACGCTCCCCGAGGACCTCTGCTACCTCTCGGGCGACTATATGCAGGATTACCTCCACGACGTTGACGTCTGTCAGCGCTTCGCCACCCGAAACAGGGAAAAGATAGCCGAGATAATTATGGACAGATGCGGCTACACCGCCCGTGAGAGCTTTTCCACCATCCACAACTACATCGACCTTGAGGGTATGATCCTTCGCAAGGGCTCTGTCTCGGCGAGGGAGGGCGAGAGGCTTCTTATTCCTATAAATATGAGGGACGGCTCGCTCGTCTGCGTCGGCATCGGCAACGAGGACTGGAACTACTCAGCGCCCCACGGCGCAGGCCGTCTTATGTCCCGTGCCACCGCCTTCGAGCGTCTCACTATGGCGGAGTACGAGGCAGAGATGTCGGGCATATATTCCACCTCCGTCACTCCCGACACGCTCGACGAGTCGCCCATGGCGTATAAGAGCATGGAGGAGATAGTCAGCAATATTTCACCCACCGCAAGGATCATCCGCCAGATCAAGCCCATCTACAATTTCAAGGCGTCCTCTTAACGGCTGATCGCTTAACTTCTATCCTCAAAATCCCTTGACAAAATCCCCTCGAGGGGCTATAATGTACGTACTGCAAATGCGGAGCTATCGTAGGATGGAGGCGCTTCGGTGCTCGTCCGTCACGGTCGGCGAGGGCGACTATTAGCCCGAGCTTTCCGTCTGACCCTTCTACTTATGCGGCTTATCAACCTGTTTAATTGTTAAAACTGTAAATGATAATTTACAAAATACTGCATTTGGCGGCTAACGAGAGCATTTTTCGTGCTTATAACGACAATCGAAAGTCGAAATTCAAAGGATTTCGACCGCAAATCTTTGATTTGCAAGCAAATTTCAAAGATGAAATTTGTTGATTTCTGTTGAAATGATTGTAGTGCAAAAAGCCAATATAGGCTTTTTATACGGCTG
>JAFVXI010000012.1 GCA_017501245.1 Clostridia bacterium | reverse complement strand
GTATGACGGATTTGATTTCATCCAAGGCTCGACCTTGGATTTCATCTGAGCAAAGCGAAGATTTCATCGTGGTGTAACCACGATTTCATTAAGCAAACAGAAAGAGAGAACAAATCGGTCAGTAGCCGAAATGTCCTCTCTTTTTCTGTTGGTGAAGTTTTTGCTATCGCAAAAGTGAAGTTGCACTGCGAACCCCCAAAGCTCATGCTTCGCTTCGGGGAACCCCGTTTCAGTGAAGTTTGATGCTTTGCGATGCAAAGCATCAAGTGAAGTTAAGTTTGCCCATCACTTCGCCGTCAGGCGAAACTTCACTCATGAAGTGAACTTCACTATCAGCGATAACTTCACTTGCCCGAAGGGCAAACTTAGTTAGCGTGATACTCCGTTAAGAGTATCACGCTATCCCGCCGCCGTTTTGGTATAAAAAACAGCTTGAAAAGTATAATACGATCCCATGATCCGGAGAGCCTCGGCAGCCTTTAAGCCGAGGCTCTCTTTTTTAATTAAAAACTCGAAACCCCTTGAAAAAGCTCTCAAGGGGTGGTATGATTAGTTTGTATGGCTTCCGCACTTGACTGTAAAGAGGTAAGGTTATGCTGAAAAAAGACGTAAATATGCTTGAAGGCCCGATAGTAAAGGGGCTTTTATCGATTGCACTGCCGATAATGGTCATGAACGTGGTGCAGTCGCTCTTCAACATCATTGATATGACCGTTCTCAAGACCTTCGATGCGGGTGACGGCTATGCCGTCGGTGCCGTGGGAACCTGTGGCACGCTCATCTCGCTCATCACGGGTCTGCTCGTAGGCTGCTCCTCGGGCGCAAACGTCGTTATCGCCAAGTATATCGGCAGAGGCGATAAGCGCGGCGTCGAGCGTGCGGTCGGAACGTCTGTACTGTTCGCCATGATCGGCGGAGTCGTTATGTCCGTCATCGGTGTCAGCTGCGCTGAGCTCTTCCTCGGGTGGATGAACTGCCCTGATGAGCTCATAGGAAAAGCGGCGCTCTATTTCAGACTCTATTTTTCCGGCGTACCGATCCTGATGGTGTACAATTTCTGTGCCTCTATCCTTCGCTCCACGGGTGATTCCAAGCGCCCGATGATCTATCTTACGTCCGGCGGCGTATTGAAGATAATCTTCAACGTGCTGTTCGTCGCCGTCTTTAAGCTGTCCGTCGTCGGCGTCGCCCTGGCTACGATCATCTCCTGGTCGGTGTCCTGCGCCCTCGGCATCCGAGCACTCCTCAAAAACGATCACCCGATGGTCAGGCTCAAGCTCTCCGAGATCAGAATATACAAAAAAGAGCTCTCCGAGATCCTTGCGATAGGAGTTCCCGCAGGGCTTCAGCAGGCGCTCTATTCCATCGCCAACGTCATCATCACCGCAACCGTAAACACCTTCGGCCCCGCCGCTACGACGGGCATTTCCATAGCTAATAACTTTGACGGCATCCTCTATCAGATAGCCGTCGCACCCTCCCTCGCCGTGATGCCCTACGTCAGCCAGAACGTCGGCGCAGGCAATATCAAGAGGGCAAAGCAGTCGATAGTCCGCGGCATGATGATAACCGTCGTCCTCGGTGCATCCATCGGCGCTCTCTCGGCGATCTTCTCGGCTGAATTATCCTCGATAATGTCAAACGACCCCGAGGTCATCGGCTACTCTCAGCAGAAGATGATCATCATCTCGAGCACCTACTTCATCTGCGGCATAAACGAGATCCTTGGCGCATCGATGAGGGGCTTTGGAAAGCCGATAGTCCCCGCCGTGTCCACGCTCATCTTTATGTGCGCTATCAGGTTCGTGTGGGTCTATCTCATCTTCCCACTTTTCAGAAATCTCACCTTCCTTTATCTCATCTGGCCGATAGGCTGGATCCTCTCGATCCTCACGATACTCGCCTTTCTCCTACCGACCGTTAGGCGGCTCGAGCGGCAGATATCAAGGGGCGCGAGCTGATATTATACGGTTTCTTTTGGGGATATACCGCCTTGGCATATCCCCTTTTTGTTTTTATGTGGCAGAGGAGGACTCGCCTATCCATGCCAGAGACGTGGCGAAAAATGAAAAAGCGGCGGTCAAATCGCCACATAGCCTTGACTTTGGCGGCAGGATAGGTTATAATGACGGTGTCTAAACGACAAACAGTTTAATAATAAGGAGAACAAAAATGAAGACCGGCATCTCTAAGAGCATTCGCCTTATCTCGCTTGTCATAATGCTCGTTATGCTTATGACCCTCAGCCTCACCTCGTGTGACGTTATCGAGGGCGTGATAGGCGGCGATCTTGGCGACAAGATCACGGAAATAATCGACAGCATATTCGGACATACCGTTCCCCCAAGCGAGCTGCCTGACGATCCTACCGACGATCCTACGGATGATCCCACCGATGATCCTACCGACGATCCTACGGATGATCCCTCGGACGTGCCCGAGCTTAACATCATCACGATCGCCGAGGCTCTTGAGCTTTGCGGCGAGTCCGGAAACGTCACGACCGAAAGATACTATATCGAGGGCATCATCGAGACGGTGACAAATCCCGCATACGGCGCTATGGTCATCTCCGACGAGACGGGATCTATCCCCGTTTACGGCACTTACAGCGAGGATGGCTCTATCGGATATGCCGAGTTTGAGGAAAAGCCCATCAAGGGAGATAAGGTGCTTCTTTCCTGCATTCTCCAGAATTATAACGGAACTAAGGAAGTCAAAAACGCCAGATTGATAAGTTTTGTTGACAATCAGGGCAATATTGATGTCTCCGACTACGACGAAGCGACCATTCTCGAGGCGAGAGCAGCAGAGAAGGGCTCGTTAGTTAAGGTCGATGGAGTTGTCGCTCGCATCACCTATGCGACCGGTATGAAGCCCAGCGGCTTTATCCTCGTTGACGAGGGCGCATCCATCTACGTTTACGATCGGGATGCCGCAGGCAGAGTAGCCGTCGGCAACAAGGTCGAGCTCGCAGGCGAGAAGGACTATTGGATCCTTGATAACGAGCAGTCCGCTGCAGCTAAGTTCGGCTATCTCGGATGCAATCAGCTCACCAACGTCACCGTCGTTTCGATCGATGACGGAGCTTATGATTTTGACACCTCTTGGATCACCGAGACTACCGTAAAGGACATTCTCGACACCCCCGTCACCGAGGATATCACTACTACCGTTTACAAGGTCAACGCACTTGTTAAGAAGGTTCCCGGATCCGGCTTTGTAAACTACTACTTCTTCGATCTCGACGGCGAGACCGGCAGCTACACCTACTCTCAGTGCAACGGTGGCGACTTTGAATGGCTCGATGAGTTTGACGGCAAGATCTGCACGGTTTATCTCACTCCCCTTAACGCAAAGTCCGCAAGCACCGAGTGCTTCTTCAGATTCCTTCCCGTCTCGGTAAAGGACGAGGGCTTCAGCTTCGATCCTGCGGACGCTCCCGCACACGCTCTTAAGTACTACGCTATGGAGCAGTTCCTCCCCGAGTACACAGGCGACCCCAATATCGAGCTCGTCACGGAGGTCTCCTCCGAGCTTCTCGGGTTCTCGGGTCTTAAGCTCTCCTACGCATCCGACAACACCTCCGCCGTCAGCTTCGGCAACGTAGACGGTAAGGTATATCTCAACTGCGTGGGCGGCGGCGAGGCTACCGTAACCGTTACCGCTACTCTTGGCGATTTCAGTGCCAGCGCTACGGTCAGGATCGCCGTTAAGTCTGCCGCAGAGATCGAGGGCGCACTTAATATCAAAGAGGCGATCAGCGCCGAGCTTTATTCCGAGGTTCTCGTAAAGGGAATAGTCGGACCCTCTCTTGTAAACAGAGACGGCTTCTACCTCATTGATGAAAACGGCGTTCTCGCCATCATCGTTAACGACACAAGCGTATTCGGCGAGATAGCTATCGGAAACGAGGTCGTTATCAGAGGTAAGCGCGATAAGTTCCATAACGGAGTGGGCGACCACGCAGGTCAGATCGCTATCACCGCCGCAACCGTTGAGGCAAACTACTACGGCGAGTACGAGTATAGCACAAAATCCTTCATCACCGACAAGACGCTTGCAGATTTCTATAATCTCAACGTCAATGAGGATCACTCCACCGAGGTCTACGTCCTTAAGGCTACCATCCTCAAGGAGGGTAACCAGTTCTACACTAACATCAAGCTCACCGACGGCACCGTTAAGGCGTCGCTCTATTGCTCGAGCGCGGCTCAGTATAGCTTCCTCTTTGACTATGCGGGCGAAGAGGTAACTCTCGAGCTTGCGGCTTGTAACTGGAACAACAAGACCTACTACGCAGGCTGCGTGCTTGCGGTCGTCACCCCCGACGGCAAGGTCTTAAACGAGCTTAACTTCCTCAATAACGGTTAATATCGCTATTTTTACGATGGCACGGGGCGCCCTTCCGCCCCGTCGTAAAGGCTAAATTTAAGCAAAAAGAAAAACGTGCATCTGCGACTGGCGGATGCACGTTTTTTTGATAGAAGCTATTCGGCTTCCTTCTTTTTACCTATCCTGCTTTTTATAGAGGCGATGATTTCTTTGATATTTATCAAAGCAAAGTACGCCGTAGCGATCGGAACCGCCATAAGCATATAGAAATAGGGGTAGGGAATAATGCTGTAGAAGAAGGATAGCAGCGGATTTCCCTGCGGGTGGATCGAGAACATATAGTTGACGGAGTAGACCTCTCCAAGATAATCACGGATATCATTGACGATGAAATAGTCGTTAATGATGAGGTTAAAGACGTGCGCTACGGTGTAGAGCAGCATCGTTATTCCGACCGCGGGGAGTATATACTTCGTGCCGGGCTTGACCAGCTTGAGCGCATACATAAGGAATGGTATTGCCGCACCGAAGGTATGAGATAGGTAATAGAGCCAGAATACCCAGCTGAATATGGCATAGTCCGCCTGAATCGAGTTGAAGATGAGGGCGATGCCTGCGCCAACCGCAAAAAGCGGAAGCAGATTGCCGAGCATCCTGTTCTTGCTAAGGACAAGAACGGGCATCAACAGCTGATTGTAGGAGCAGAGATGTAACGGCAGATAGATAAGATAGGATGACGTGGAGCCCCAATAGAAAAAGTCGTAGAGCACGGAAGCCATGCCAAAGAGCGAGAGAATGAACAGCACGATCGTTTGCGTGCGCTCGGAGCGGTTTTTTAAGAGGAAATATATTCCCACACACATCGCAACCGCACACATGAGGCTGATAAAATGAACAACACCGAAGCTGCCCCACTTAAGATCTTGAAGGTTCATAGCTTATCCTTTCGGGATTATTTTAGTCAAAGCTAGCTCCGAAGGGGGATATAGCATATCTTGCAAGCTTGAAGTACTGCTTTGCGAAGGGAATGCCGATAAGAGTGATGCAAAGGATGATGCCTGCAACGTAGCAGCCGGCAGCCATGCCAAGTCCGCCGAAGGAGAGCCAGACGGCGTTGCCTACGGGGTGCTCCTCGAAGTTTGCCTCAACGGTCTTGCCGAAGGGCCAGAGCGCAAGGTTTGCCATCTTGATGCACTTAAGACCAAGAGGAATACCAACGAGAGTAATGCAGAAAAGACAGCCAAGGAGAAAGAGTGCGATCGCCTCCCAAAGGCCGAAGAGAAGGAGCCAGATGACGTTTCCAAATGTTTTCATACTAATGATACCTCACATAGATTTATTAAAGGTTGGCGCTGTAGCCGATCTTTAGGTCTATTTTAACATAAAGGCATACCCGTGTCAAGAGAATATAGCCCTTAATGTGCCGTAAGAAAAATGAAATAAACCTAAATGATCGGCATATAAATACTGTAACCGGTAAAATAAGGTAAAAATAAAAAGAAAAGCCTCGCACATCCTGCGAGGCTTTTCTATGTAGTACCCTGCGTGGGTCAGCTCTCAATTAGTCAACGGTTGCGCCGAAGGGAGCAAGGGAGAAACGAGCGAGCTTGAAGCACTGCTTTGCGAAGGGGATACCGATAAGGGTGCAGCAAAGAACTATGCCGATGATCCACTCGAAAGCTGCGAAGAAGAGACCGCCGAAGCAAAGCCAAAGAGCGTTTCCAACGGGATGCTCCTCGAAGTTGGACTCAACAGTAACGCCGAAGGGCCAGATTGCAAGAGTAGCAAGCTTGAAGCACTTAAGGCCTACAGGAATACCAACAAGGGTAAGGCACCATACTGCACCGAGCAGGAACCATACGAGAGCGGTGATAAGACCGCAGGGGAATAACCAGATAACGTTGCCTAATGTTCTCATGAGAAGGACTCCTTTAAAATTAATTACGTATTAGATCTATCTACGTACAACTGTATTTTAGCATACTATTAATTAATTGTCAATACTTTTATGAAAAAATAATTAAAAAATAATTCATTTGAAAAAACTCGATCACAGCCTTCCTCTTAATGGCAAATTATGCATTTTTCTCATCGTAATTTCGCACAAAAGCACCTCTCCCTATTTGTGCATTTTGGCGCAGATTTTGCCGAGATCTTTGTAATATCCACAAAATGGGAACTATTATTTACCTTTTCGATCAATTCCTTAAAATGGTAAAAATGTCGGTAAATGCCGCCCCAATTCGAATAATTATGTAGAGAAAGGCTCGTTTTTGCCGCCTCGTTTCATATTCTATTTAATAATTTGGTGTCACGGGTGTGCCACTATTTATAAAAATCGAATTAATTTATTAACTATCTTAAAATAGACGCGAGAGTCGCACTGACGCCGCATTTTGCGCGCTACGGTGGGGCATATTGCTTCGCATTCGAGGATATATGGCATTATCCTCGCAGCTCTCCCTTCGGAATATATTAGCACTCTCAATCGGGATAAACGTATTGCAATAGCCTGTCGTATATGCTATAATTATGTCGGAACGAAACCGATAGGAGGTTAATATGAAAAAAATAGCCGAAGAATTCAAGAAGTTTATCTCGCGCGGCAACGTTATCGATATGTCCGTCGGTGTTATCGTCGGATCTGCCTTTACAGGCATCGTTAACGGCCTCAGCAACTTTATCCTTAAGCCTATCATCAACTGGCTGCTCACCCTGGTTTTAGGCAAGGATTCCCTGCTCGACATCCACACGTTGCTCGTCCCCGTTTACGGTGAGGACGGCGTCATCGACACGGCGCAGTCGATATATATCGATTGGGGCGCTTTTATCAACGCTATCATTAATTTCTTCCTCGTTGCTATCGTGCTGTTTGCCATCGTCAAGATCATCAACGGCTTTAAGGAGTCAAACGAAAAGTGGATCAGGATGCTCGAAAAGGGCAAGCTCACGAAGGAGGATAAGAAGATCCTCAAGTCAAGGGGCATCAAGCTTTCCGACAAGGCTGCCGTCAGCGCTTACATAGAGGAAAAGCGCATAGCTGCCGAGAAGCTCCTCGCAGAGAAGAAGGCTGAGGAGGAGGAAAAGGCAAGACTCGAGAGAGAAGCAAATCCCACGGTCGAGGACCTCTTGAAGAAGATCCTCGAGAAGATGGACGACGGTGCCAAGCTCTCGTGACGCATCCCGGGAGGAAAATTGCGGGAAAAGAAAAAACCGCACGCCTATGCGTGTTATCCTTAACGGAGAACACGCAGTCAAATCCGTTTTCGACGGGTGAAATCCACTTACAGTGGATGAAATCGCTGCCGCGATGAAATCCTGCTTCGCAGGGTTATATATGTACGGATTTGATTTCATCCAAGGCTTACCCTTGGATTTCATCTGAACGAAGTGAAGATTTCATCGTTGCCGTGCAACGATTTCATTAAACAAACAGAAAAAAGAGAGGACATTTCGGGATTTAAGCCGATTTGTTCTCTCTTTCTGCTTGTGTAGGGGTTCCCCGAAGCGAAGTATGAGCTTTGGGGGTTCACGTATAGGGGTTCCCCGAAGCGAATGTAATGAGCTTTGGGGGTTCACGTATAGGGGTTTGGGCTTAGCCCTTTTGCATTTGTCCAGCTAAATGCGATGCTTGCACTTTTGTCAAAGTGTAAATTCTCCGCTAAGGATACCACCCTATCCAAGAGAGTATTTATATAATATAAAAGGAAAAGGACGGAGAATGATCTCCGTCCTTTTGTCAGCAGAAATTACTTTGCTGCCTCTTCCTTAGCTGCAATAACCTCAACACCCTTGTAGTAGCCGCAAGCCTTGCAAACACGGTGGGAGAGATTGAACTCGCCGCACTGAGGGCACTTAACAAGGTTGGTAGGAGTCTCGAGCTTCCAAACGCTCGAGCGTCTCTTCATCTTTCTCGAATGAGAAACCTTTCTCTTAGGAACTGCCATTGCTGATTACCTCCTGTGTGAGCATGCGTAGGTGGCACGCTCTAGATATGTTTTTTAATAATAAACTCAGTTATCGGAAGATTCCTCTTCCTTCATCCTTTCGAGCAGAGCTCGAAGCGGCTCAAGCCTCGGATCGACCTCTTTCTTGTCGCATCCGCACGGACCGTGATTAAGATCCTTGCCGCATCTCTGACAAAGACCCTTGCAATCCTCCTTGCAGAGAAATCTGACGGGAAACTCCATCTCGATCTGCTCTCTGAGGGGCTCGTCCATATCAAGGAAGCCGTCCTCGATGATGGCGTAGTCGTCAAGCCTGTCTTCATCAATATCCCCTAGCACGTCCCTCGTGGCTACGGTTTTCTCAAGGTCGAGGGTAAAGCAGCCGCAGACGGGGGCGAGGCATCTCGCACATTCGGCTTGGTAGTCGACCGACATGGAGAGCGTCATCCTCATATAACCTGCAGTGTTGGTAATCTCACCCGAAACCTTCATGGGAGAAGGAAAACTTACACCGTATAGGAAGCTGGAGGTGTCCTCAGGGTCACAAACGAGCGGCAGCTCATAATCAAACTCAAGCAGTCTTTCGCCTGCTAAAAGCGGTCTGAGATCAAGCTTCACCCGTCGAACCTCCTTAGTAAATCGACCAAAAGAGCGCAGTTTAGGCTACGGCATCCATAGTCGTACAACATATTATATAACTTTGGGGGCAATTTGTCAATAGGTAAAATAAATTTTTATTTAACTTTAATCAGGTAGAAGAAGGGCGTGCTTGCAGAGATACGATCAAGCCTGATAAACACCTTATCCTTACCGCATCTCTCGGTAAAGGGTATCCTTATCTCGCGCTTTCCGTCGGCAGCCTCTCTGATGACCGTCCTCTCGCCGTCGATATCTACCGAGAAGTCGATCGAGCCCTCCGAGCCCTTAGCCGTGATGAGTATCTCGTTCAGTGCGTTAGGCCTGACCTTGATCTCATAGCGGAACCAGCCGTGAGCGTTGACCGTGCTGAAGGACTTGCCCCGGTAGGTTCCCGCGATACGGCAGACGCCGTCCTCGAGATGGAAGGTGTCGGAGAAGTTGACCTCCTTGAAGAGCCTGTGGCCCTCGTTTGCGGCACCTGTGACGACGTAGTCGACGAGCCCCTCTCCGTCAAGCCTCTCGCATTCCGCCGCCTCGTAAAGAAACGCCTCTCTTGCCGCCTTTACGAATATCGCGACCTTGTCGATCTTAGCGACGTCGATCACCTCTGAGAGGGAGCCTCTTGCGCCGAGCGCCGTGGGATAATAGCGCCTCACGCCAAGCTCGGCCTTTCCCTCCTCGTTGATCCTCGTCAGATCGTCGAGCGCATCGAGGAATGCCTTTTTGTATTTTTCATCCTTATACTCGAAGTACTTCGCATAGCCGATGAGCGAGGCTACGAGGCGCTCAAAGAGCTTAGAAACATAACAAAGGTTTGCAAAACGCATGTAAAGACCGTCATATTTTTCCTTTGTCAGCCTTCCCTCGAGCTTCTTCAGTGCTTCGAGCTTTTTCTCCGAAAGCTCTATCGCACGCCTCTTGACTGCCATGACCTCCCCGAGGGGCGGACGCTTGAAGCCCTTGGGGATAAACCACTCGTCAGAGTCGATCACGTAGTCGTCGCGCATCATCTCTATCTTGTAGCAGTTCTTGATGGAGTTGAGCGATGGGAAGGCGGAAAGCTCGGTAAAGTCGAAGCCCGCAACGTGGAAGGCCATGACCTGGATGTCCTCGGTGTCCTCCATCAGCTCCTTGACCTCGGCTCCGCATTCGCCGTATTCTCTTTCGAAGAAGGCGTTGATTGCCTCGTCGACGTCACGCCCGTCGTGGCAGGCGTTCATGATCTCGAGGTTGACCTCGTTCGGAGTTCCGAAGGGGATGAAGCCGTTTCTGTCTATCCTGGAAACGTAGCCGCGAGGCTCAAAGCCCTCGCAGTACTTAAACTTGGAGGGGATATGCTTTTTTAACATTATAGGCAGGAAGCCCTTGCCGAAGTATTCGCCGAAGATATCGGTCTCGACCATGAGGGGATTGTTTTTTATCTTGTTGAAAAAGGCGTTGTCGGGCAGCGAGAGCGACCAGTCAAACTGCGTCCACTTGTCACACACGACCAGCTCGGGAGAAATCCTCTCGTAGGCGTTCATCATATTCTGATAATCCTCCTCAAGGCTCGCAAAGGGTCTTACGATCAGCTCCTTGCCCAGCCTCTTGCAGGTGTTGTAGAGGATCTCGGTGACGTATTTTACTCGCTCGGTCTTGTCAAGCTTCTGGTTTTTGAGCTTGAGTAGGGGGATCCTCGTCTCGTGCAGGGTCAGAACGAGGCCGTCCATCTTCGGATAAAGGTAGAAGAAGTCCTCGATCTTGTTTTCAAGAAAGTCCTTGATCAAGGGATGAGTTATCTCTACGTCGCCGTCGACGTTATGTATCTCGGGGTAAAGCTCGTCGAACTTATAAGGGATCTCCAGCTCGTGATGCCAGTAGTAGGTCTTGATGCCGTGAGGTGCGAGCATATCGCAGACCTCGTTGACGAGCTTGATGCAGAAGTCGACGTACTCCTTGTCCTTATCATCGTTAAACACCGAATACTTTCGGTAGTACATCATTCCGTCGGCGTTTCCCTTGATGGGATGATGCGTCGGGCCTATCATCTCAAAATGCGTGTAGTTGTGCTCGATGGCATACCTTGCTGTATGAAGAAGATAATCTCTCTCGAGGTCTACGGGATTGCACATCGACATTCCCTTGATTCGCTTAGCCATATTTTTCTCCCTTCACGGCTCTTGGCCGAGGTAGTTTTTTTAGTCACTTGCGTGCCTGGCGCACGTCGGCTATCGACATTATATAATATTTATATGTAAAAATCAAGGCCGGTCCAAATGCTTTTTCTCCGTTTGGGCGCAAAAAGGGCGATGCAATCCCGCATCGCCCCAAGGTCTTATTTTTCTCTACCGTCTGCAATATCGGCTCACTTTACCTCTATCGTATAGATAAGAGGCATATTTTCGGTTATCCTGTCGATGCGCAGGGTGATCTTGTCCTTGCCCTCGTTCTCGTTATACACGAGCTCGAACGCCCGCTTTACGGGCGAGACGTCGCGGTAGATCCTCTTGTCCTCGCCGACCGTGGCAGAAAAGTCGATGCTGTCGCTGTCCCAGCCACCGGCGGTTATGGTGATGAGGTTCTCTGCGTTCGGCTTTACGTTCAGCTCGTAGGAGAACCAGCCGTGCGCCTTGATGACGCTCCACGCCTTTCCTCTTGCCGAGCCTGCCAGACGGCAGACGCCCTCCTCACGTGTGTGGGTCGAGGAGAAGTTGATCTCCTTTTTCAGCGAGTGCCTCTCATTGAAGCCGCCGCAGACCACGTAATCGGTGAGCCCTTTAGCCTCGAGCCTCCTTATCTCGTCGGATTCAAGCTTGAAGGCATGGGAGACCTGCTCGACGAAGAAGGGGACGTTGCTTCTCGTCTTCTTGACCTCGGTGGTCCTTCCGAGGGCGTAGCAATAGTATTCCTCGCCGAGCGCATCAAAGCCCTCCCTGTCGATGACGAGCAGCTCGTCCATAGCGGCAAAGGCATCCTTGACGTATTTATCCTCCTTCGTCTCGAAGAAGCGTGCAAGACCTATGCATACGAAGGTCAGCTGCTCCCAGAGCCTCGCCGCAATAAGCATATTCATAAAGCGGGTATACAGTCCGTGATACTTTTCGTGCGAGAGCCTGCCCTCAAGTCTTGCCAGAGTCTCGAGCTTTGCCTCGGACTCTAAAACCGCCTCTCGCTTGACACGGGTGAGCTCAGAGAGGGGCGGGCGCACGTAGTTTTTGGGAATATACCACGCCGTCGGCTCAAGCTCGGGCTTATCCCTGAACATCTCGATCTTCTGCGCCGTGATGATGTAGGAGAGGGAGGGGAAGAGACTGAGCATGGAGAACTCTACCTTGTTGATGTAGAACATCTTTATCTGTATGTCCTCGGTGCCCTCCATCAGTCGGCGCACCTCAGCGGCACAATCGCCGTACTCTCTTTTAAAGAATGCGTCGATAGCCTCGTCGACGTCACGCCCGTCCTGGCAGGCGCTCATTATCTCAAGGTTGACCTCATTCGGCGTTCCGAAGGGGATGAAGCCGTTTCTGTCTATCCTCGAAACGTAGCCCTTCGGCTCGTAGCCCTCGCAGTAGGCGTATTTATTGACGATATGGTCCTTAAGCATAATGGGCAGGAAGCCCTTGCCGAAATACTCGCCGAAGATGTCGGTCTCGACCATAAGAGGGTTGTTTCTTATCTTGTCAAAGAACTCGTTGTGAGGCATGGTGAGCGACCAGTCAAACTGCGTCCACTTGTCGCAGACGACGAGCTCGCCCGAGATCTGTCCGTAAGCCGCCATAAGATCGTCGTAGTCCGAGAGCATGCTTGCGAAGGGGCGCACTATCAGCTCCTTACCAAGCCTTTTGCAGGTGTCGTAGAGTATCTCGGTCACGTACTTAACTCGCTCGATCTTGTCAAGCTTCTGGTTTTTGAGCTTTAAGAGGGGGATCCTGGTCTCGTGCAGGGTCAGCACTATGCCGTCCATCGAGGGATAAGCGTGGAAGAAGTCCTCGATCTTATTGACGAGGAAGTCCTTGACCAGGGGGTGCGAGACCTCGACGTCGCCGTCGGCGTTATGTATCTCGGGGTAGACCTCGTCGAAGCGGTAGGGGATCTCAAGCTCGTGGTGCCAGTAGTAGGTCTTGATGCCCGCCGCCTTCATCATATCGCAGACCTCGTTTACAAGCTCGAGGCACATATCCACGTATTCCGCATCCTTGTCGGAGTTGAACTGTGCATACTTTCTGTAATAGATCATACCGTCGCAGTTTCCTCTTACGGGGTCGTGCGTCGGGCCTATCATCTCGAAATGCGTGTAGCCGTTCTCGATGGCGTATCTCGCCGTATGGAGGAGGTAATCTCTCTCAAGCCTTACGGGGTTGCACATCGACATTCCCTTTATTCTCTTTGCCATAATGCCCGTCCTTTCGTTTTTGGAGCAAATTTTCACTATTATTATACACGCAAGGGTGACAAAAGTCAACCTAACTGCAAGCGAAATGTAAGTAAAACGAAAAAAATAAACGCATAGCCGTGATTGACAAGCAGGGAATTGTGTTGTATAATCTAATATGCGAAAATATGTGCGCGAGGCATAAGCGCCCATGCAAGTGGCGAAGCCCTGCCGAAGAGGTGGGGAGAGTGCCAAAAAATAAAACGAAACGAGGAATTGCCGTATGATGACCGATATCGAAATTGCTCAGTCCGTAACCCCCAAGCATATTCTTGAGATCGCAAGGGAGGCGGGCGTAGACGAAAAATACGTAGAGCTTTACGGAAGAAGCAAGGCGAAGCTCGATCTGTCGCTTATAGAGGACAATAAGGACAAGCCCGACGGCAAGCTCGTTCTGGTAACGGCGATAACCCCCACCCCCGCAGGAGAGGGAAAGACTACCACGACCATCGGACTTGCAGACGGCATGAAGAGGATCGGCAAGAGCGTTGCCGTCGCATTAAGAGAGCCCTCGCTCGGCCCCGTGTTTGGCATCAAGGGCGGCGCCGCAGGCGGCGGATGGGCGCAGGTCATCCCTATGGAGGACATCAACCTGCATTTCACGGGTGATTTCCACGCTATCGGTGCGGCAAATAACCTTCTTGCCGCTATGCTCGATAACCATATTTATCAGGGCAACTCCCTCGGCATTGACCCCAGGCGCATAACCTGGAAGAGATGCGTAGATATGAATGACCGCCAGCTCCGCTACGTCACCGACGGCCTCGGCGGCAGGGTAAACGGCGTTCCGAGAGAGGACGGCTACGACATCACCGTTGCCTCCGAGATCATGGCGGTGCTTTGCCTCGCCTCCTCGCTCTCGGATCTCAAGGCTCGCCTCGCACGCATCATCGTCGGCTACACCTACGACGAGCGCCCCGTAACTGCGGGAGATCTCAAGGCTGAGGGCGCTATGACGGCTCTCTTGAAGGACGCCATCAAGCCTAACCTCGTCCAGACCCTTGAGGGAACCCCCGCATTCGTCCACGGCGGACCCTTTGCAAACATCGCCCACGGCTGTAACTCCGTTATAGCTACCAAAACGGCTATGAAGATGGCGGATTATGCGATAACCGAGGCAGGCTTCGGCGCCGATCTCGGAGCAGAGAAGTTCCTTGATATAAAGTGCCGTATGGCGGGTCTCACTCCCTCCGCCGTCGTCATCGTCGCAACCGTCAGAGCGCTAAAAATGCACGGTGGCCTTGCAAAGACAGAGCTCGGAGCAGAGGATCTTGCGGCGCTCGAGAGGGGAATTCCCAATCTTCTGCGCCACGTGTCTAACATCAAAAACGTGTATAAGCTCCCCTCGGTCGTCGCCGTAAACAGGTTCCCGACCGATACGGATAAGGAGATAGAGTTCATCATCGAGAAATGCCGCGAGCTTGGCGTAAACGTCGTGCTTTCCACCGTATGGGCGGAGGGCGGCAAGGGCGGCGAGGAGCTTGCCCGCGAGGTCGTCAGGCTCTGCGAGTGCGACAACAGCGGCTTCGAGTTCTCCTACCCTCTCGATATCACGATAGAGGAGAAGATCGAGGCGATCGTCAAGAGGATATACGGCGGCGACGGCGTCATCTTCACCCCTATGGCAAAAAAGCAGATCGCCGCTCTTAACGCCCTCGGCTTCTCGGGTCTGCCCATCTGCGTTGCAAAAACGCAGTATTCCTTCTCCGACGATCAGACCAAGCTCGGTGCACCCTCGGGCTTTGAGGTAACCATCAGAAACGTCAAGGTCTCCTCCGGAGCGGGCTTCGTCGTCGTTCTCACGGGCGACATCATGACTATGCCCGGCCTGCCCAAGTCTCCCGCCGCAGAGCGCATCGACGTCGACGAGAGCGGCAGGATCACGGGTCTGTTCTGATCCGCTGTCGGTGGCTCGGGCTACCGTATGATGCTCGGATCTTCTCCGGGAATGACGGGAAATGAAAATAATTGTTGTCAAAGGAAGGCAAAAATGAAGCTGATTATCGCATCTAACAACAAGCATAAGATATACGAGATCAAAAAGATCCTCGGCGAAAAGTTTGAAGAGATCCTCTCGCTTTCCGAGGCGGGGATAGACCACGAAACGGTCGAGGACGGCGAAACCTTTATGCAAAACGCAGAGAAGAAGGCGCGTGAGATCTGCGAGATCTCGGGCTGTCCCTCCTTGGCCGACGACAGCGGAATTACCGCACACGCCCTCGGCGATAGACCCGGCGTTTACAGCGCAAGATTTTCGGGCGGCCACGGCGACGACGCGGCAAACAACGCCCTCTTACTCAAGCTCCTTGAGGCAGAGGAGGACAAGACCGCTCACTACACCTGCGCCATGGTGCTTGCCTTCCCATCGGGCAGGATCCTCAGATCCGAGGGATATATGTACGGCAGCATAACCCCCGACGCAAGGGGAGAGCACGGCTTCGGCTACGATCCCATCTTCATCGCCGAGGGCGAGGAGCGCACGGTCGCCGAGATGTCCGACGAGGAGAAGAACGCCATCAGCCACAGAGGCAAGGCTCTTATGGGCGTGCTTGAGCAGCTTTGATCCTCTTAGGGTGCTGTGCTTTGCTACACTCAGACTTCGTATTATACCTCATCCCACTATGGCAGTGCATCGTCGCACTGAGCCTTCGTGTTAGGCTTCATCCCGCCTCTTTTCGATGAGATGAGCCTCCCACCCCCGGTGTGACACGGCATTTTACGACAGGTAAAGCCCTTTTCACTCTTCTATATTTATATATTTTATATGAAAATTTGGCAAAGCTATTTACAAACCGTGATTTTTATGTTATAATAACCCTCGGCCTATAACTGGGTTTCGTGTATGACCCTCGCTCCGCTTGCGGTATATCCCTTGCGTAGCCCCGGTATTCACCCGCACGCTCCTCGGTTACTTGGCGAAATATTTTATAGGAAAGGTGATACGAAAAATGATTTCTAAGGAAACCAAGACCGCCCTCATTGAGGAGTACAAGATCAACGAGAGAGACACCGGCTCGCCCGAGGTTCAGATCGCTATCCTTACCGATAGGATCAACTCCCTCACCGAGCACATGAAGAAGAACCCTAAGGACTTCCACTCTCAGAGAGGTCTTTCCAAGATGGTAGGTCACAGAAAGCAGCTTCTTGCTTACCTCATTAAGAAGGATGTCGAGAGATACAGAGCGATCATCAAGAAGCTTGGTCTCAGAAAGTAATTTTAATTACTTCCCGACCTACTTGCGAGATAAACGGGAACGAGCAGTCGTTCCCGTTTTCAGCGAGTACACCAAATTGCCCCTCCGGGCAGAAAACAGCGTTACCACAAGAGGTGCGGAAGTAGCAGTTAAATATGTGTTCGTTCTCCCGAGCAGATATTTAAGTGCTATGTTCGCTCCTCAGACTTAAAAATAAAAGGAGAAACTAAAATGGTAGAAAACTTCAAGACTTTTGATGGCTACAAGGTGTTCACCTACGAGCTCGCAGGCAGACCCCTCGTAGTAGAGACCGGCAAGATCGCAGGCCTCGCAAACGGTGCCGCACTCGTTAAGTACGGCGAAACCACCGTCCTCGCAACCGCAACCGCTTCGGCTGCTCCCCGTGAGGGCATCGATTTCCTCCCCCTTTCCGTAGATTACGATGAGAAGATGTACGCCGTAGGCAAGATCCCCGGCGGCTTCCTTAAGAGAGAGGGCAAGCCCTCCGAGAAGGCTGTTCTTGCGGGCCGTGTTATCGACCGCCCCGTCCGTCCCCTCTTCCCCAAGGATCTTCGTAACGATATCTCGCTTCTTCTCACCATCATGTCCGTAGATCCCGATTGCTCCCCCGAGATCACCGCTATGATCGGCGCTTCCATCGCTCTTTCCATCTCCGACATTCCCTGGAACGGTCCTATCGGCGGCGTATTTATGGGTCTCGTTGACGGCAAGCCCGTCGTTAACCCCACCCTTGCAGAGCGCAAGGTTTCTGACCTTGAGCTTACCGTAGCGGCTTCCAAGGAGAAGGTCGTTATGATCGAGGCGGGCGCTAATGAGGTATCCGACGAGGATATGTTCAACGCCATTATGGTCGCTCATGAGGAGATCAAGGGTCTCGTTGATTTCATCAACGGCATCGTAGCAGAGATCGGCAAGCCCAAGTTCGAGTATGCCTCGGGCGAGCTTGACCACGATATGTTCGACGAGATCTTCGCATACTGCGAGGAGCGTGTTATGGAGGCTCTCGACACCGACGATAAGAACGTAAGAGACGCTAAGATGCAGCCCATCATGGACGATATCGTTGCTACCTTCGAGGAGAAGTATCCCGATATCAAGGTTCAGCTCGCTGAGCTCATCTATAAGATCCAGAAGAAGATCGTCCGCCGCTGGCTCCTCGTTGACAAGAAGCGTGTTGACGGCAGAAGAATGGACGAGATCAGACCTCTCGCATCCGAGGTCGGCGTAATTCCGAGAGTTCACGGCTCGGGTCTGTTTACCAGAGGTCAGACTCAGGTTCTCACTATCGCAACCCTTGGCACCCTCTCCGATGCACAGAAGCTCGAGGGACTTGACGACGAGACCGAGAAGAGATATATGCATCACTACAATATGCCCGGCTACTCCACCGGTGAGGCTAAGGCTCTCCGTAGCCCCGGCCGCCGCGAGATCGGACACGGCGCACTTGCTGAGCGCTCGCTCATCCCCGTTCTCCCCTCCACCGAGGAGTTCCCCTATGCTATCCGTCTCGTTTCCGAGGTCGTCAGCTCCAACGGCTCTACCTCCCAGGGCTCCGTTTGCGGATCCACCCTCGCTCTTATGGACGCAGGTGTTCCGATCAAGGCTCCCGTTGCAGGCATCTCCTGCGGTCTTATCACCGCTGAGGACGGCTCTTGGGACACCATGATCGACATCCAGGGTCTTGAGGACTTCTACGGCGATATGGACTTCAAGGTTGCAGGAACCAAGAAGGGTATCACCTCCATCCAGATGGACCTCAAGGTTGACGGTCTTACCCCCGAGATCATCAAGAGAGCTCTTGAGACCACTCACCAGGGCAGAGACGAGATCATCGATAAGATCATTCTCGCAGCTATTCCCGCACCTCGCTCTGAGGTTTCCGCATACGCACCCAAGATGATCTCTATGAAGATCAACCCCGACAAGATCCGTGAGGTCATCGGCTCGGGCGGAAAGGTCATCCAGAAGATCGTTGCAGACACCGGCGCTAAGATCGACATCGAGGACGACGGCTCCGTATTCATCGCAGCTGTTGATAAGGCTTCTGCCGAGATGGCTAAGGCTATCATCGATGCTATCGTATTCGAGCCCGTTGTCGGCGAGATCTACGAGGGTGTAGTAACCAGGATCATTCCTATCGGCGCATTCGTTGAGTATGCTCCCGGCAAGGAGGGAATGGTTCACATCTCCAAGCTTCAGAACAAGCGCACCGAGCAGGTCGAGGACGTTGTCAGCGTTGGCGACACCGTTAAGGTCAAGTATCTCGGCACCGACGAGAAGGGCAGACAGAACCTCTCCATGCGTGACGCTCAGTAATCAATAAAGCAAATAACCCCAAAAGCATAAAAAAAAGAGGTGCGCACTGTCGCACCTCTTTTCTGCTTTTATCCCACGAAGACAAAAAAGGCGCCGATAGTCTCGGCGCCAATAATAGCAAATTTATGCGGTCATAAACCAGGTGAAGATATAAATAAGAATAAGGAAGGGAGAGCACATAAGGAAGATGAGCAGACCGGTGGTAACCTTATCCCAGAATGCAGCAACCTTAGCCTTCTTCGCTCTTTCGATATCCTCGGCCTCTCTTGCAAGCTGCTCGGGGGTCTTTTCTACCTCGGTGACCTCGGCATTTTCTATCTTCATCTCATCCATCAGCGTATCCTCCTCTGCTCGGACGCAATTATATTTCTTTAATGATTTTAGCATAAATTTCCCATTAAGTCAAGTATTATGACAGAAAAAACCTCTAAGCTTTATAAGAGGCGTCGACGCCCATCAATCAGGCTAACGCCGAAAGCAGAGGCAATATGGCAAACGAAGCGCAGGACTATTGACAAAAATGGCGAAAAATGATAAAATATATTTACAAAATGTGATAGGAGCATCACCTATGAAGGAAAAATGCGGAGTTGAAATAGAGCGCAAGTATATCATAGCCTTGCCGGAGCCGGCCGGGCTTTCGGTGCTGCCCGAATACACCGTGAGCAAAATAGAGCAGACCTATCTTGATGCTCCCGTGGGCGTCACGCACAGGGTCAGGCGCAGAGATTACGGCAGCCGTGTCGAGTTTTTTGAAACCAAGAAGCTTCGTTTAGACAAAATGTCCTCCGTCGAGGAGGAGCGTGAGATTTCCAAAGAGGAGTATCTCGAGCTGCTCAAAGCCATCAAGGACGGCACGCATACCATCCGTAAAACCAGGCACACCTTCGTCTATCAATCTCAGTGCTTCGAGATCGACGTTTACCCCGAGTGGAAGCGTACGGCGATCCTTGAAACCGAGCTTCGTGACAGGGAGGAGCGGGTAGCCTTTCCGCCATTTATCCGCGTGGTGAGGGAGGTAACGGGCATTAAGGATTATTCAAACGCCTCGATGTCGCACGCCTTTCCCGACGAGGATGAGGTGGAGAGCTGAAGAGCGCCGTCTATAGTATACGTGGCATAGCAAAAGCCTCCCCAACCCGTGGATAAAGCGCATCAAGCCACGCTTAGCCACATCACGCAGTGACTAAAAACACAGCACGGGACTGATATAGAAAGCCTACGGCGCAGCCGCAAATATTGAAAGCCGAGCGAGCAAATCAATTCTCGCTCGGCTATTTTACTGTCAGAATTTTACTTATAAAAATTATTTGATCTCGTAACGGTTGCCGCGGGTGCGGGATCGAGCCTCTTGTCAGCAATTCCGAGGATATCCTCGGGGCGTATCCAGGGCTTGCCCTGAACGGCGCTGGTCTCCTCGTGGGTGAGGTAACCCTTGTATGCTGTAAGACTCCTGCGGTAGTAGCCGTCCTTGATGCAGCAGCCCTCGACTCCGTCGTTCAGTATCGAGAGGATCATTGGCAGCATCTCGGAGGCATAGGCAAGCGAGGTGGAGTTTGCTACGGCGCCGGGAATGTTCGAAACGCAGTAATGAACAACGCCGTTAACTACGTATCTCGGGTTATCGTGGTGTGTCTCGTGGCTCGACTCAATAGCTCCGGGGTCGTCGTTTGAGATGTCGACGAGCACCGAGCCGGGCTCCATCAGCTTGAGCATTTCCTTATCTATGAGAAAGTCGGTGCGGCTCTTATCCCATTTAACGCAGTTAAGCACCATGTCCGTCGTGGGAAGCACCGAGGCGATGGCCTCCTTGTTGCACATCATCGTGTTTATCTGACTCTTATACTGGGTCAAAAGAGTGCGCAAAATGCCAACATTTATGTCCATTACAGTGCAATTTGCGCCAAGAGCGTGTAAAACCTCGAGCGCTCCTCTGCCGACAACGCCCGCACCTAGGATAAGCACGTTCATTCTCGGAGCGCCTGCAAAGCCGCCGACGTACTTGCCCTTTCCTCCGTTTATCGTCAGCATGGATTCAAGGCCGAATAGCGCACCCTGCTTGCCTGCCGCCTCGCAGTTTGGCGAGCCGTATCTATGTGCATCCTCTGCGGTAAAGGCTATGCACCTTGACTTCAGGATGGCGTCAACCTCCTCGGGATGGCCTGCGGGGTGGATACAGCCGAGGATGATCTGCCCCTCTCGCATAAGAGGATATTCTACGGGGGTAAACTCCTTCACCTTTGCCACCATATCGCATCTCTGCCAGATCTCCTTAGCAGTCTTAACGATCACGGCACCCGCCTCGACGTACTTCTCATCGGGGAAGCCTGCCGCCAGACCGCAATTTGTCTCGGCAAGCACCTCGTGCCCTGCCGCTACGATGCTGCGCACCTCGTTAGGAGTGGTGATGACTCTGTATTCGCCCTCTTTTATGTCCTTTAGTATTCCGTATATCATTCGTTAAACCGCCTTTTTTTGTTTCTTACATACATATTATACATCTTTTTCTGCCATTTTCTTGCCAAATCGAGAGCGATCTGTGCCATATTTTGCACTCTTTTCAAAAGCCGATTAAAAACCCTTGCCGTGGGTGCTATAATGGAAGAAAAAAACTTGTGGGTAGACTATGAGATTTGTAACCGACTATAAGCTTGAGGATTTTATACTAAATACAAGGTGGGAGCAGCTTCCCGACGAGGTCAAGGAGCGTATGCGAGGCTGCCTCATCGACCTTATGGGGGCACTCATTGTCGGAAGCCGCTCGAGGCAGTTTGAGGCGGGCGTAAGGCTGGCGAGGTCGATCTATCCCGGAGGAGATATCCCCGTCATCGGCTCGGCAGAGCGCTTCGGCTTTATGGGTGCGGCGTGCGCTATGGGCCATTCCTCAAACGCCTATGACATCGATGACGGTCATAATATGACGAGGGCTCACCCGGGCACCTCCTTTATCGGAGCCGTGCTCGCCGCCGCATATGAAAAGGACGTCACCCTCGCCGAGCTGCTCACAACGATGCTCGTCGCATACGAGGTGACCGTCAGAGGCGGCGCCGCTATAATGGACTACTATAATTACGCTCATTCCTCGGGCACCTTCGGCGCTATCGGCGTTGCGGCCGGCGTCGGCAGGCTCTACGGCTTCACCCGTGAGCAATTAAACAACGTCCTCTCCATCGCAGAGTTTAACGCACCGCTCGTCCCGGGTATAAGGAGCGTTGAATACCCATCTATGAACAAGGACGGCGTGCCATTCGGCGTTATGATCGGCACACTTGCCGTAATGGACGCTATGGCCGGCTTTGAGGGTAATAAAAACCTACTTGAGGCAGACGAATACCGCCATTATCTTGACGACCTCGGCGAAAAATATCAGGTGATGGACCTCTATTTCAAGCCATATCCCTGCTGCCGCTGGGCGCACCCTGCGATAGACGCCTGCATCTCGCTTATGCGTGAATATAATATCTCCGCCTCCGAGGTTGAAAGCGCCACTGTAAAGACCTTCCGCCGTGCGACCCTCCTATCAAAAATAGAGCCGAAAACGGCAGACGAGGCTCAGTACAACATCGCCTATCCCGTAGCGGCGGCGATAGTTTACGGCGGCTTCGGAATAGAAGAGGTCAGAGAGCAGAGTCTCGGCGACCCCGCCATCCTCGATATGATGAGGAGGCTGTCCTTTGAGGTAGACGAGCGGCTGGATGCAGAGTTTCCCGGCAGGCGCATCTGCCGTGTCGAGATCCGCACGACGGACGGCAGGCTACTGGTTTCGGGCGAGTGCGAGCCGAGGGGCGAGGCGAGTGAGGGCATCGGCGTCGATTGGCTCTGCGAAAAGTTTAAGCGCATCACCGCCCCCGTTATCACCGAGGCAGCGCAGGAGAAGCTCTTGTCGCTTATCCTCTCCTGTGAAAAGATCAAGGTCAGAGAGATCCTCGACGAGATCACAAGGGAGGAATACTGGAGGTGAGCCGTGCAGGTTTCCTTCCTTATATATTATATATAATAAAGCACGTGCTATCCTCGGCGGATAACACGTGCTTATTTTGCTCTGTTCGTTTATATATGAATTGATGCGCAAGTGACGCATTATGACTTGGCATCGCCATGAATTCTCGCCGGCGTGCCGCCTCAATTCGTGCTCTCCCCCGGGGATAACACGCATTTTATTTATGATATTTCTTTCCCCCGATTATCGTAAAGGAGCGATAAAGCGCCTCGAAGAGGTTAACTCTTATCAGTTGATGAGGGAAGGTCAGCCTCGAGAAGGACAGCTTCAGCTCACACGCCGCCTTTACCTTAGGCGACAAGCCGTGCGACGAGCCTATCACGAGTGCCAGCTTGCCCGAGCGATCCGTCGCCAGGCGCACCCTATCTGCCAGCTCCTCCGAGGAGAGCATAGAGCCCTCAACGCAGAGCGCTATTCTGTAAGCCCCGTCGGGGATAGCCGAGAGTATCTTAGCCCCCTCGGCCTCAAGCGCACGGTCGATCTCGGATCTGTCGTCCTCGTTCTGGATGCGCTCCTCTTTAAGCTCTACCTCCTCGACTTTTGCGTATTGGGCGAGCCTTTTTTTATATTCGGCAACGGCGTCCTTAAGATATTTTTCCTTCAGGGTGCCGACCGTGATCACGGTAACGGTCATTTTCCTATCCTCGCAAGTCTCTTTAATCCCGCCGCAAGCGCATCGGTGAGCGCATCGATATCCTCTTTGGTGTTGTTGTGAGATAGGCTGACTCTTATCGACGTGTCTGCCTCACGCTCGCTCTTTCCGTAGGCGATCAGAGCGGCACTCTTGTGCGATGTATTTGACGAGCAGGCCGACCCCGAGGAAACGAATATCCCCTCCGAGGATAGATAGTGGAGCATAGTCTCGCTCTTGATCGAGGGTAGGGTAAGGTTAATTATATGCGGTGCGTGCATAGGCGGCTCAACAACGCCGATCTCACAAAGCTCGGGGCTTGTCTTTATGATCTTAATAAGCCTTGCCTTAAGCCCCGACATATGCGCAGCGTCATCGGCTATCCTCGCCATTCCGACCTCTGCCGCTCTGCCGAAGCCGACGATCGCAGGCACGTTCTCTGTGCCCGACCTGAGCCCCAGCTCCTGCCCTCCGCCGAGCATCTGAGCCGAGATGCCCCTTTCGGTTATCACACGCGGGGAAACGTAAAGCGCTCCGACGCCCTTAGGGCCGTGTATCTTGTGTGACGAAACCGTTATCATATCCGCACCAAGCCCCATAGGGGAGAAGGGGATCTTCATATATCCCTGCGTCGCATCAACGTGCAGATACGCCTCGGGTGCGAGCCTCCTTACGAGCGCCGCCACCTTCGGTATGTCGTAGACCGCTCCCGTCTCGTTATTAACGAGCATAACGCTGACAAGCACGGTGTCCTTCGTCAGCGCCGCCTCAAGCTCATCGAGGTCAAGGCTTCCGCCCGCCGTGGAGATCCTCTTTACGGTATGTCCCTCTTTTTCAAGCGCCACCATCGCCGCCTCGACCGAGGCGTGCTCACCCATCGAGGTAACGATGCGAACTCCCGTGCGGTAGCGAGCCTTTGAGCGCACTCTGCCGATTATCGCAAGCAGGTTTGCCTCGGTTCCCCCCGAGGTAAAGATGATCTCGCCCTTGTCGGCATAAAGCGAGCGCAATATTGTCGCTCTCGCCCTGTCCATTTCTCTCTCGGCGTCAACGCCGACCGAGTGCAGGGAGGAGGGGTTTCCGTAGTGGGCTCTCGACGCCTCTATATACCCTTCGAGCGCCTCCTCGCAGATGGGCGTCGTTGCACTGTTGTCTAAATATATCTGTCTTTTCGCCATTATCAGAACTCTATTTTGTAAAGAATTGTTGTCGCCTCATCCTTTAAACCGTCGTAAAGCTCAGCCTCGGCGGTAAAGGTGTAAACGTAGCCCTTGAAGCCGTTTACTATGAGCACCTGGTAGACCTTGTAGTCCTTGCCCATCATCGTGTAGGTGTATTCCATCGAAACGGCGTCCAGCCCGTCCCCGAGGTCGACCCCGACCTTGGAGCCCTCGACTGCCTTGACTTCGGTGGCGATCCTGCCGAGCTGCTCAAAGCGTGTCCTCCAATATCCGTTGTCGTCAACGTTTGTGTCCGTCGCCTCGGAAACGGTTATATTAGAGCCGTCGGTGCGTGTCACGCTGACCATGGAGGTCGCCCAGTCGAGCTTATAGCTCTCGGGCATATAGAAGTCAAAGCCACAGATCGCCCTGTCGGAGACGAGGCTGAAGCCGTCCGCATCCTTTTCGTATTCGGGTGCGGGTACATCCTCGCCGCCCGATATATCAACGAACTTGACGTTCTTGATCACAGCCTCGACCTTTTCGAGATATCTGTCGTAGTAGGTCTCCTCCTCGGAGTAGTTGACGAGGGGAGCGTTGTAGGTGAAGATGTAGAAGCGCTCGCCGTAGATAGCGTAGATCTGCATCGTGCGATAGGAGAAGCCTGCGTATTTGTAGGTATAAGAGGTCTTGTAGGCTCTCTCGGCGTTTCCGAAGCTGTCCTCCTTAGGTGCGAGCGTGCTCGTCAGCTCAAACCCCTCGGGGAACTTCTTCATCTCCTCTGCAACGTATTCGGTTATTGATGTCTCGGGCATATCCGCCTCTACGAGCGTAACCGAGGAGTTATCAAGCTTTGATACGTAGGAGCAGGCGATCCCGTATTTCTCCTGGTTTGCAACGATCCACTCCTCGGGACCGTAGAAATAGTATCCGATATCCTCTCCGCCTCTGATCAGCTGCATGCCCTCGGGCGAGCCGTCGCCGCCGCAGGCGGTCAGAGCCGTCAGCGAGCATAAAAGCATAGTAAGCAGCATCAGAATGCCAAACGTCTTTTTCATTATCAAAATCAGTCCTTTCGGTCTTTGTTCGTCCTGTATTTTTCAGCGTAGGAAATGAAAGCCTCCCCACGCTCCTTAAAGCTTTTGAACTCGCCGTACCCCGTTGCGGCAGGCGAAAGCAGCACGGCGTCGCCCTCCGAGGCGCCCTCGACGGCGTAATCAAATGCGCAAGCCAGCCTGTTAAAATGAGCGCACGGAATATCCGCACAGCCCCCCGCCTCACCGATCTCGTCGGCGTATTCCTTACCCGCATCGCCGTAAAAGGCTATCCTCTCGGCGTATTTTTCCAAAAGCGGAATATATTCCTTTATCGACAGACCCTTGCCGAGCCCTCCGAGGATGAGCCTCAACGGTCGGTCAAGAGCGGTAAGCGACGCCCCCATACGCGCGGGCGTAGTATCTATGGAAGAGTTTATGAAGTCGATGCCACGGACGGGGATATGCTCGAGCCTATGCTCAAGGCCGTGGAAGCTCCTCGCCGCACGCCTTATATCCTCGGTGTCAGAGGCATCTGCCACCAGGGCGATAGCGCCCATCAGGTTGTGTATATTGTGTGCCTCACGCCTCCCGCATTCCGAAAGGGCTAAAAGCCTCTCTCCGTCACGGCAGATATAGCCGTCCTCAAGATAGATAAAGTGCTCCGAGCGGCATCTTATAAGCTCGCTTGCGCTCGCCTTTACGGAGTACACCGCATCGGCGTAAAGCTCTTTGCATGCCTCTCCAAGAAGCTCGGTGTCGGGAGAATATATCTTCCTTTTACTATTTTTAAAGAGGTTGAGCTTTGCGGATATATATTCACTAAGCGATGCGTGCCAGTTTAGGTGATTTGGCGTCAGGGTAGTCAGGAGAGCCGCCTCGCACGTAGGCGTAAGATAGGAGAGCTGAAAGCTCGATAGCTCCGCAACTACCGTTTTGCCGCCGCGGTGTCTGGCAAAGGGGGTTCCGCCGTTTCCGAGTAGCTCTACCTCGGGGTGCCCGTAGGAGAGCATCAGCGCCGCCATGGCAGAGGTGGTGCTTTTTCCGTCCGAGCCGCTGACGGCGTAGACCTCGCAGTCGCATCCGTCGAAGAAAAGCTCGGCATCGGATAAAAGAAGGCAGCCGTTACGCTCTGCGGCGATAAGCTCGGGGCAGTCCCGCCTCACCGACGGTGAGAGGAGTAGAAGATCCTCCTCTATCCCCGAGAGGTAGCTCTCGCCGGATATGATCCGGTAGTCGCCCTCGGGCAGCGCCTTTAGATCCGGCTCGATCCTGTCTCTGATAACCGCACGATGCCCGTGCAGTCCTTCTGAAAGCGCAAGGGTCGAAGCCCCGCATCCGACGAAGCCGACGGCAGGCTCTCTGCCAAGCCTCTGCCTCAGCATCCCGATCAGCTTAACGAGTGTCATTTTCCTCCGATAGGGAAAACCCTACTAATAATTATAATTATTATTGTACTTTTTGCAAGAGCGGCAGGTCAAAATTTACAAAAACAAAATAAAGCCTTGTAAAAGCCAAGCCGTTATGATACTATAAGCATAAAAGCAACAACGATAAAATATATGTGAGGAAGGCTATGAATATTATAACGCTGACGCTTAATCCCGCCGTCGACATCCATATGCGCAGTGCCGAATGCGGTGCGGCGTCGGAGGTGATATCGAGAAACTCCGCAGGCAAGGGCGTAAACCTCTCCCGTGCGCTTCATAACAACGGAATAGATAACCTTTGCTATCTCGTCGTGGGCAGGGAGGGCTGCTCCGAGTTCTTAGCGCCTCTCGAGGCTCTCGGAATGAGGGTGGAATATTCGCTCGGAGAGGGAAGAGTAAGAGAAAATATAAATGTCCAGTGCGGCGAATATGAAACGGTCAGGCAGGGCAGGGCAGAGCCCATCGCTAGGAGCCTGATCTGCGAAATAGAGGAAAGGCTCGCACCAAAAATTAACGAAGAGACCGTCCTTGCCCTCTCGGGCAGCATCCCGGAGGGGACGGATATCGACGCCGTCGTCGGAATGCTCTTGCGTATGAGAGAGGGGGGCGCCCGCCTCGTCCTCGATTGCCGCTCGCTCTCGACCGAGCAGACCGTCTTTTTAAAGCCCTATCTCATCAAGCCGAACGAGGTCGAGGCGGCTGAGCTTACCGGCATTGATATCACCGACACCGAAAGTGCAGTCCGTGCGGCGGTCGCCCTCCGTGATATGGGATGTGAAAACGTGCTGCTCACCCTCGGACCATCGGGCTCGGTGCTTGCCTCGGGAGAGGGAATATTCGGGGCGACCGTCCCGAGGATAGATGCCGTCTCAAGCGTCGGAGCCGGGGATAGCTCTATTGCGGGCTTTATCGCCGCAGGCGTTGGCGCAGGATCTCGCACGGCTCTCGCCTTAGCTATGGCTTACGGCGCCGCAGCCTGCCTCGAGGAGGGCAGCCTGCCCCCATCGCCCAAAAACGTCGCATGGCTGAAGGATAGCATCCTTATAGAAAAGATATGCACGAAAATGTAAACTAACATTCTCAAAATGTGCATTTTCGGCGAAAATCCCGGTTTTGACTACTAAGGTTTGCAAAATTGGGCTAAACCCCCGATCTTTTATCCCGGATAGGAAATAAAAATGCAGCATAGGCGTCGCTATCGACCTCTCCTAGGCTGCATTATTTATATGACTGAGCTTGTAAGCCGGGTTCTGTACGCACGGTGTGCGCAGCAATCATCTATCTTCACCTCACGTTGCCGTGGGGTTCAAGCCTTGCGGCTCTGCCACCATGAAGGCGTGGGACGGGCAGCCCCTCGGCATCTCTGCCGAGCTTCAAGGTGTTGCATCGGATAGGGTTTACAGCGGACTCCTGTTACCAGGAGAACTGGTGAGCTCTTACCTCGCCTTTCCATCCTTACCGTCCGAGGACGGCGGTATATTTCTGTTGCACTTTCCCGGAGGTCACCCTCGGCGGACGTTATCCGTTATCCTGCCCTGCGATGCCCGGACTTTCCTCGCGATAATACCTTTCGGCGACATATCACGCGATTGCCCCGCTCAGTCGATGGATATTATACATCATACGGTCGCAAAAGTCAAGTCTATATCCCCACAGGCGCTCGTTATAAAGTCCATCCTTATGCGTACGGGGAGCTTATCCTGCGCCCTTACGCCTGCGAGCCTGTGCGGACGCACAGCCGCAACCTCTGAAAAGTACTCCGTTTTTTCGCAAATAAGCTAAAAATACCCGGTTTTGCCTGCATTTTTTAAAAAAACCGTACAAAATTGATAAATTTTCGTCAATTCTCTTGTATAAGCGAAAAAGTTGTGTTATAATTCTTTAGGTATGCGAAAGTATGCCCATGATTTTAGTTTTTTATTAAAAAATTTATATTTTCGGAGGAATTCTAAAATGGCAAATGTAAGAGTTGCTATTAACGGCTTCGGCCGTATCGGTCGTCTTGCTTTCAGACAGATGTTCGGCGCAAAGGGTTATCAGATCGTTGCTATCAACGACCTCACCAGCCCCGAGATGCTTGCTCACCTTCTTAAGTACGACACCGCTCAGGGCCCCTACACCGGCCACACCGTAACCTTCAAGAACCCTGTTGTTGATGAGAATGGCAAGGTTGTTGAGACCGGCTCCATCACCGTTGACGGCAAGGAGATCAAGATCTACGCTGAGAAGGACGCTGCTAAGTGCCCCTGGAAGAAGAACCGTGTTGACGTTGTTCTCGAGTGCACCGGCTTCTACTGCTCCAAGGATAAGTCCATGGCTCACGTTAAGGCAGGCGCTAAGAAGGTCGTTATCTCTGCTCCCGCAGGAAAGGACCTCAAGACTATAGTTTACTCTGTTAACGAGAAGACTCTTACAGCTGATGATAAGATCATCTCTGCTGCTTCTTGCACAACAAACTGCCTCGCTCCTATGGCAAAGGCTCTTAACGATTACGCTCCTATCCAGAGCGGTATCATGACCACTGTTCACGCATACACAGGCGACCAGATGATTCTCGACGGTCCTCACAGAAAGGGTGACCTCAGACGTGCACGCGCAGGCGCACAGAACATCGTTCCTAACTCCACCGGCGCTGCAAAGGCAATCGGTCTTGTAATTCCCGAGCTCAACGGCAAGCTTATCGG
>JAFVXI010000011.1 GCA_017501245.1 Clostridia bacterium | reverse complement strand
TAAGGATAAAATCGATGCCCTTGATTCAGGCGCGGACGATTATTTAACCAAGCCCTTCTCCGTAGAGGAGCTTTTAGCACGGCTTCGTGTAACGCAAAGAAGATTAGCCTCGAACCGTAACGAAGGCGCAAGCCCGGTGTTTATAAACGGTGCTTTGCGAATCGACTATGCCGCAGGCTGTGCTTATCTCGGAGAGGATGAGTTGCATCTAACCCCTATCGAATACAAAATACTGTGCCTGCTTGCCGCAAACGTCGGCAAGGTATTAACGCATACCTTTATCACGCAATAGATATGGGGCGCTGCGTGGGAGAATAACGTAGCATCTCTCCGTGTCTTTATGGCAACGCTACGCAAAAAGATCGAAGCAACCCCCGACTCACCGCAGTATATCCAAACGCACATAGGCGTCGGGTACAGAATGATGAGGGTGGAATAACTGCTTTATATGTATAATATAAAAAAGCCTTCGCTTCCAATGTTCGGCGAGGGCTTTACTTATTCCTTCCGAAAATTCGTGAAAATCCGGGAAGCGAACTAACGGTGTTTTAGACCGATTGTGCCAAACTAAATATTATTTCGAAAAAGCGAAAAGCGGAAGGCAAAACGCCTTCCGCTTATACACCGGCAGGATCTCTCCGCTAAGGATAGCAGACAAATTGGTGCAGACTTTTTTGTTTTATTAACGTATTGTGGGAAAAGCCTTTTGCAGTGATCAAATGCGAGCTGCTCGCGCCTCCCGCCTTTTCAGTTATATGACCTCAGAGAGCATAAGCGAAACAAGCTCGGAGCGCAGATCCTCCGAGTAGGTGTTCAGCATAGCGACCGCCGCATAGCCCGAGACAGGGTCGGCAAAGGCTGCCGAGGTGTAGGGAGTGGCGTTGCCCGTGTGGCCGTAGAGAGTGTGCGTGCCGAGGGGGCGGTCCATAAGCGTGAGGCAATAGCCGTTGCCGCTTTTCATCACTGTCTGCCTACGCATCATCTCCCAAAGCGACGCCTCTGTCAGTATGCGCTCGCCTCCGTCAGCGACACCTCCCCTCAGGAACACTCGCATAAGAGCCGCAAGGTCTGTGACGGTGGAATAGAGGCCGCCCGTAGCCAGGCGGGTGTGGTTTTCTTTTATATAATTACTTGACACGGGTGCGCCCCCCTCGCCGATCTCGTGCGGCAACGAGAGCCTATCCTCCATAAAGCCCCGCCTCGTGAATGCGGAGGAGGACATACCGACGGGCGTAAGCACGTAACGCTCCGCAAGGGTGGAATATCTCTCGCCCATCACCGCCTCGATGGCCGCAGATAGAAGGCGGATGCCCCAGTTGGAGTAGAGGAATTTACCCTCGCCGGGCAGGGATGAAAGCTCGAGCGAAGGAAGCCCCGACTTTAAGCTTTCGGCAAGCATTCCCTCCTCCCATGGGCCTTCGGGCGTATACTCGGCGGGGAGCCCCGAGGTGTGCGAGAGGAGATGGCGGAGGGTCATTTTTTCGGCGGCGCCGCTATCCGAAAGGGTGAGCCAGGGTAGATAGCTCCTGACGGGTGCATCAAGCGAAAGCCTGCCCTCCTCCGCAAGGCGCAGAGTCAATATACCCGTTACCATCTTTGTCAGCGATGCCGCACGGTAGATAGAGTCGGGGGTAGAAGATGCACCCGTGAGTACGTCACGAAGGCCGAAGCCGCGGGCGTAGATCAGCCCTTCCCTATCCGTCAGGGCAACCGATGCGCCAACGATGCCGCTATCCTTTAATAGCTTTTCTATTTTCTCATCAAGCAGATGCCAATTTCCTTTGCTAAGCATAAAGCCTCTCCCAAAGTTTTTTCTATGATTATTCTATCATAATAGAATGATTAATGCAAGCCGTATTACAGAAGTCTTATGAACGACGCCTATAATAATCATACGTAAGCCTGAAAAAAATCAGCGTCACTCAAAGGCTAAGTCTTTTTTTGTTTTATCGCCCCATCGTGGCTAATTATTCCTCGTTTTCATAGCGACACAGATGGAGAAAATAAAAGAAAAAAGCAAGGAAAAAGAACTTGGAAAACCTAAAGAAAAGAGCCTCGCTGAAGCTGCCTGCGAGGGCGGGAATATGGAGCGTGCTTTCGGGGCTCGTAGCGAGAGGCGTCGGAGTTGTCGGGACGCCGATATTCACAAGGCTCTTGACACCGGCAGAATACGGCCTATACCCTCTATACACGACCTGGCTATCACTTTTTACGGCTCTGTTCAGCACGGCGCTGACAGGCAGTGTGATCTACCGAGGGCTTCAAAAATTTAAGGATTGCAAAGAAAGATTTACATCTGCGGCGTCGGGACTGGGGTTGAGCGTTGCTCTTATGCTATTTATAATAGGCATACCGCTTTCGCCTTTACTTGAGGGGCTGACAGGGCTGGGGAGTGGAATACTGATGATAATGATAGCCGAGATAGCCCTCAGCACGGTCATCTCGGTAAGGTCAAGCGCCCTGCGCTACGAATATAGCTACAAGCGCCTCGCACTTATAAATCTCATCTCGGCGATAGGGGCGCCGAGCATCTCGGTGCTTATCGTAATTGCCACGCCCTACCACGCCGAGGCAAGGATCATCGGCTCTATGATGACCTCGGTTGCCGTGGCGATCCCCATACTTGCCGGGATGCGATCGGGGGCGAGACTATTTGATAAGGAGATATGGGGCTATCTTATACGCGCCTGCCTGCCTATTCTGCCGCACTGCATAGCCTCATCGCTCATCCTGCGCATCTCCGAGACGGTCATCGGGCGGACGCACGGCGAGGCGGCGCTGGCAAAATATTCCGTCGGCTTATCGGTCGGGCTTGCGCTAACCTTTCTATCAAACGCTCTCGGCGGCGCCTCCTCTCCATGGATCCTGCGAAAGATTGCCGGAGGCGAGCAGGAAAGAGTCAAGGAGATGCTGACGCTGATGCACGCCGCACTTATCTCTGCGTCCGCACTGATACTCTGCCTTGCGCCCGAGATCCTCTCGGTAATTACGCCGCCCGAATACGCCGACGCCCTGCCAACCGTCTACCCCCTCACGCTCACCGTGCCTCTGATGCTCCTGTCAAACTCCATCATAGCCGCCGAGGCATACTACGAAAGGCGAGCCGCCGCCTCTCTGCCAACCGTGCTGACCGCTCTGCTCTCCGGCTTAGCCGCGCTGCTTATCCTGCCTAGAGTCGACTATCGCTTCTCCGCTCTCTTTACCCTTGGAGCGTATCTCCTCCTGCTCTCCCTGTCGCATCTGACCTATCGGAAAATTTCGGGAAATAGCATCTTAGATATAAGAAAATGTATATTATTGTTTGCTTTTGGTGGCATTTATGCCATTTTAGCATTTGCTTTGCGTGAGGTTTTGATTTCTCGCATTATCCTCGTCACGCCTATCCTGCCGCTTGTCATCCTCCTCGGGCGGAAAGTATACAAAAGGATAAAGGAATAGAAAAAGGCACGGACAGCCGCCGGTCAGAGGGCTTAGTCCGTGCCTTGATTTTTTGATAGATATCAGCCGATGATACGGCGTAAATGACGCAGTCGCCGCCGATAGGGCTTTTAGTCACCCGTGCGTTGCGGATGTGGAGAGATCCGTCGATCGGTCAAAGGCTGCGCTCAGCCGTCAAAGATAAGCTTGGAGAGGATCATCAGCCCTTAAGCGCTGCACGCTTCTGAGCCTGGATGCGCTTTCTCGTCGGGGTGTCGAGGATGGCCTTGCGAAGTCTGATCGACTTGGGGGTTACCTCTATGAGCTCCTCGTCGGTGATGAACTCTATCGCCTCCTCGAGCGAGAGCTGAACGGGGGTGATGAGGGTGAGCTTTTCGTCCGCACCCGAGGAGCGGATGGCGGTGAGGTGCTTCTCCTTGCATACGTTGACCTCGATGTCGTCGGGCTTAGGGTTTTCGCCGACGATCATACCCTCGTAGACGGGAGTTGCGGGGCCGATGAAGAGAGGTCCTCTATCCTGTGCCTGGTAGAGACCGTAGGTCGTGGAGACGCCCTTCTCGCTTGCGACGAGAGAGGAGGTGAAGCGTGTTTTGATCTCGCCTCTGAAGGGCTCGTAGCCTGCGAAGATGGAGGAGATGAGTCCCTCGCCTCTGGTGTCGGTGAGAAGCTCCGAGCGATAGCCGAAGAGGCATCTGGTCGGGATGTTATAATAGAGCTTCTGCCTCGTGCCGTGGAGCTGCATATCAACGAGCGTTCCCTTACGGGAGCCGAGCTTCTCCATTACCGAGCCGACGTACATCTCGGGCACGTCGACGATAACGTTCTCGATAGGCTCGCAGCGCACGCCGTCGGTCTCCTTATAAAGCACACGGGGGGAAGAGCAGCAAAGCTCGTAGCCCTCACGGCGCATATTTTCAACGAGGATGGAAAGATGCATCTCGCCTCTGCCCGCAACACGGAAGCTGTCGGTGGTGTCACCGTCCTCAACACGGAGCGAAACGTCCTTGAGCAATTCACGGTAGAGCCTAGCACGCAGGTGACGTGAGGTGACGAACTTGCCCTCCTTGCCTGCGAAGGGAGAGTCGTTTACCGAGAAGGTCATCTCCATCGTGGGCTCGCCAACCTTGACGAACTCGAGCGGCTCGGGTCGCATAGGAGAGCAGACCGTGTCGCCGATGGCGATATCCTCACAGCCCGAGAAGCAGACGATGTCGCCGACGTTTGCCTCAGTGACGGGAATTCTCTTAAGTCCGTCAAACTGATATATCGAAACGACCTTGGCGGGTCTTGACTTGCCGTCGCCGTGGAAGTTACATATAGAGATACCCTGGCCCTGCTTGATGGTGCCTCGCTCTATCCTGCCGATGCCGATCCTGCCGACAAACTCGTTGTAGTCGATGGCGGAGACGAGGAGCTGGAGAGGTCCTTCCTCGTCGCCCTCGGGAGCGGGCATATATTCAAGAATGGTGTCAAGAAGGGGGGTGAGATCCTTGCCGGGGGTGAAGGGATCGAAGGAAGCCGTTCCCGCTCTGCCCGAGCAGAAGAGCATGGGAGAGTCGAGCTGCTCGTTGGTTGCGTCAAGCTCAAGGAGAAGCTCAAGCACCTCATCGCCGATCTCATCAAGGCGTGCGTCGGGTCTGTCGACCTTGTTGACGACTACGATGACTCTGTGATTCATCTGGAGGGCACGCTCGAGGACGAAGCGAGTCTGAGGCATGGGGCCCTCTGCCGCATCAACGAGAAGTATAACTCCGTTTACCATCTTGAGTATACGCTCGACCTCGCCGCCGAAATCTGCGTGGCCGGGGGTGTCGATGACGTTGATCTTAACGCCCTTGTAGTGGATAGCCGTGTTCTTGGCGAGGATGGTGATACCCCTCTCCCTCTCAAGGTCATTGGAGTCCATGACACGGTCCTCCATCTCTTGATTTTCACGGTAGATGCCGCCCTGACGAAGCATTTCGTCAACAAGAGTTGTCTTTCCGTGGTCAACGTGAGCTATTATAGCTATGTTTCTCAGATCTGTTCTCTTCATTTTCTTCCTCTATAAACGTCGGATTTTCATAAAACTTTTTAACAACTTAATATTATAGCACTATGAGCAGAAAAAATCAAGTTTTTTCATAAATAGAGGACGAAAAATGTCAAAAGCCCATAATCCGAGCGAAAAACCGACTGCAAACAAACCGACCGCATTGAAGGTTGAAAACCGAAGGCTTGATCGCCAGGTAGCACCGACAAACCGGACCAAAAAAAGAGAACACGCCGACGATGCCGATGTGTTCTCTTATTTTAGTTTTAATGTAAACGTCGTATCGGGGTTCCCCGAAGCGAAGTATGAGCTTTGGGGGTTCACGAGATCAATCATAGCTGACTGCTCCTTTGGAGCATCACGCTATAACTCTGACTCTGATAACTCCATCGATGGCCTCGATAGCCTCCTTGACGCCGTCGGGCACGTCGACACCGAGCTCTACTATCGTGTAGGCGTATTCGCCGCGAGAGCCGTTAGAGAGGTTTTCGATATTGATGCCGCGCGCAGATACCGCCGAGGTTATCTGCGAGAGCATATTTGCTATATTGAGGTGGCAGATGCAGATGCGTGCGGCACCCGTGTGAGGGATAGACACGTTCGGGTAGTTGACCGAGTTCTTGACGTTTCCGGTGGTGAGGAACTCTACAAGCTCGTCAGCCGCCATTACTGCGCAGTTGTCCTCGCTCTCCTCGGTGGATGCGCCGAGGTGGGGGATGTTTACGGTGTTTTTAAGCGTGAGGGTGTCCTCGGTGGGGAAGTCGGTTACGTAGGAGGCGACCTTTCCCGATTCGAGCGCCTCTCTTATTGCATCGACGTCGACGAGGTCGGCACGTGCGAGGTTGATGATGCGGACGCCGTCCTTCATCTTGGCTATGGTTTCACGGTTGATCATACCCTTGGTGTCCTTTGTCGAGGGGACGTGCAGGGTTATGTAATCCGCCGACTTGTATATATCCTCATAGCTTGCTGCATGCTCGACCGAGCGGGAGAGGCTCCAAGCCGCATTGACCGTGATGTAGGGGTCGCAGCCCATGACCGTCATACCGAGCGAGCGAGCCGCATTTGCGACGAGGCCGCCGATAGCGCCGAGGCCGATGACTCCGAGCTTTTTGCCGAGGATCTCCCTGCCTGCAAACTTCGACTTGCCTGCCTCGACAGCCTTGGCAACGCCGCCCTCGACGCCGGGAAGGGTCTTTGCCCACTCTACTCCGCCGACGATATCTCTCGAGGCGAGGATGAGAGCGGCGAGGCAAAGCTCCTTGACGCCGTTTGCGTTAGCGCCCGGTGTGTTGAAGACCACGATGCCCTGCCCTGCGCATCTGTCGAGGGGGATGTTGTTTACGCCGGCACCCGCTCTCGCTATCGCTAAAAGCTCCTTGCCAAACTCCATATCGTGCATTGCGGCACTTCTGACCATTATCGCATCGGGGGCGTCAACCTCCGCACCAACGGTAAAGGAGGGGTCAAATCTATCTACGCCTATCTTAGCTATCTTGTTTAAAAGCTGAATTTTCATATGTCTATCCTTTCTATAAAAAGCCGTGAAGCAGAGGCATCTTAAGCCGCCTCGCTACGTAAGTCCATGCGGGCGACCGAGCGCCTCGCCGCCACAAAACCGTATGCGCAAGAAGCACTAGCCGCCACAAACCGCCGCATAGCGGGCGACCGAGCGCCTCGCCACCTCAAAAAGACCGCAGGGCGAGAGCAGCACAAGCCGCCTCACCCCGCATATCCTACCTATCAGAGCTCATCCGAGCCGAGCTTAGGATTTTCCTGTGCAAACTTCTTCATAAACTCTACGAGCGCTACGACGCCCTCGTAGGGCATAGCGTTGTAGATCGAGGCTCTCATACCGCCGACGGACCTGTGACCCTTGAGGTTTTTAAGTCCTGCCTCTGCCGCCTCCTTGGCAAACTTCTTGTCAAGCTCGGCATCTCCCGTGACGAACACGACGTTCATAATCGAACGGCACTTGCGGTCGACGGGGGCGGTGTAATATTTCTGCCCATCGAGATAGTCGTAGAGCAGGCTCGCCTTCTTCTCGTTTCTGCGCTTCATCTCCTCGAGGCCGCCGATCGAGAGTATCCACTCGAAAACGAGCTTAGCCATATAGATGCACCAGCAGGGGGGCGTGTTATACATAGAGTCGTTGTCCGCCATAAGCTTGTAGTCGAGCATAGCGGGCGTATCCTCTCTTGCAGAGCCGATGAGGTCCTCTCTTACGATGACGATGGTGAGGCCGGCGGGAGCGATGTTCTTCTGTGCGCCTGCGTAGATAAGGCCGAACCTTGATACGTCGATCGGCTCGGAGCATATGCAGGAGGACATATCTGCGACGAGGGGAATGTTTTCGGTGTCGGGGATATAGTTAAACTTCGTTCCGTATATCGTATTGTTAAAACAGATATGAACGTAGTCGGCGTCGGGGCGGAAGGAGCTCTTGGTCGTTACGGGCACGGTCGAGAAGGTGGGGCTGGCACCTGCCGAGGATGCGGCTATAACGACGTCGCCGTATTTCTTAGCCTCGAGATACGCCTTTTTGGAGAACTGACCTGAGACGACGTAGTCTGCGCACTTGTGAGAGGAGAGGAGATTGAGAGGAACGGCTGCAAACTGAGTTGAAGCGCCGCCCTGAAGGAAAAGCACCTTATAGTTATCGGGGATGCTCATAAGCTCTCTGAGAGCCGACTCCGCACCGTGAAGGATCTCCTCGAACTCGGGCGTCCTGTGGCTCATCTCCATGACCGACATACCGCTGTCGCCATAGGAGAGCATCTCAGACTGCGCTCTCTCTAACACCTCCATAGGGAGCATAGACGGTCCGGCTGAGAAATTATACACTCTTTTCATATTCTGTCCCTTCTTCCCTGCCCGCTTTCGGCAAGGACGTGTAAAAATAAAATTTATATTAATTCTACAACTTTAGTATAGTTTTGTCAAGGGGCTGTTCGCCAAAAATTCGCTTTTCATCGAAATTAATAATAAAACCCGAACTCGGGGTAGACAAAGCTCGGCAAATATGGTAGAATTATCCTAGAAAAATCAACCGAGAGGTTTAAAATGAAGATAATCGCAAGGATAAGGACGGCGTTTAGCGAGAAGTTTGGCATTCCGAGGCAGTCGGGGCTGGTTCCCACCTGTGTGGGGCGGATAGTTTTCGAGCCGGAATACAGGGTGCCAGAGGCGCTCAGAGGCATCGACGGCTACTCGCATTTATGGCTGATCTGGCAGTTTTCTGAGGCGCAGCGTGATGAGTGGTCGCCGACGGTGAGGCCGCCGAGGCTCGGCGGAAACAAGCGCATGGGCGTTTTTGCCACGAGGTCGCCATATAGGCCGAACCCGATCGGGCTGTCCTCCGTGAAGCTTGAGGGCATCGAGCATACCGAGGAGGGCGACGTGCTGGTGGTGTCGGGGGTCGACCTGCTTGACGGCACGCCCATCTATGACGTCAAGCCCTATCTCGCCTTTACCGATTCGCACCCCGACGCTATCTCGGGCTTTGCAGACGGCGTGCGCGACTATTGCCTCGAGGTGAACTTTCCCGAGGGGCTGCTCAGGCTGATCCCCGAGGGGGACAGGGATGCCGTCATAGGCATCCTCGAGGGCGACCCACGCCCGCAGTATAAGGCAGACGGCGAGCATATATACGGTATGAAATACGGCGAGCACGAGATCTTCTTTAAGGTTTCGGGCGGCGTGCTGACCGTCACGGAGGTCAAGGCGCCATAAAAGGCGGTGCTTCCGTACGAGCTATGATTTGATGAGAGCGAAGTAGCTTCTTCGCTCTCTTTTCTTTTTTCTCGCACCTTAATAAGCACTAAGCACAGCTTCCTTCATTTGAGTATATATACGTGCGCACGCTATACGTCATCGACTCATCCGTTTCGGGAGCAGGATGCACGCCGCAAGAAAAGCGCCCGTATGGATAAACCACACGGGCGCTGATGCTTTGTTATTTTGCTTTGCTAAGCCGCAGGATTACTCAGCGGGCTCAGCGGGGGTCTCCTCTACTACGGGAGGATAGAGCACGAGCTTATACTCAGCTGCCTCTCTTGCGAAGTGGTAGATAGCGTTTGCCATCTCGATGTTGGTGTCGCCGTGCATGGGCGCACCGTTAAGGAGATCAACAAGCTCGTAGATGTAGCCGACGAGGTTGAAGGATGCGCTGTTCTCACCGATGGTAACTACTACGTCCTGGTTATAGTCGCAGTTGAGCACGGGGAGATAAGCATAGCCGTTCTCTGCTACTACGATAGTCTCGTCCACTGCCTCACCGTTTGCATAATAGGTGACGGCAAGCTCGGTGCCTGCAGCTGCCTTGAATGCCCATGCGAGGCCGTTGCCATAGTTTACAGCAACCTCAACGCCTGCGAGAGCATCCCACTTAGCGGTGCTGCGATCGGGAACTGCGAAGCCCCAGCCGGAGACGAGAGGAGCAACGTTGGTGGTGTCTCTGCCTGCGAGAACGTAAGCATAGTAGACGTACTGAGCGATAGCCTTAACGAGATCCTGCTCGTCGCCCTCCTCCATGGAGGTGTAGCTCTCGAGGTAGTCAAGAACGCAGACGTCCTTGCCGCCGGAGATGGTCTCGCCGTATGCAGCGGTGATCTCGTAGCTTACGGAAAGAGCGGTAACCTCAGCCATGTCGGGAGTGAGGCCTGCTACGGAATACTTGTAGTAGGATACGCCGTCGATCTCTACGGTGTCAACGATCTCAGCCGCAACGCCCTTGTTGTCAAGGATGGAAAGGCTGCTGAACGCCTTATACTCGGATGCGGGGATGTAGAGATTGAAGGTGAAGTTCTCAAAGACGGTAAGGTTTGCCTTAGCGCCGAGAGTGTAATCGTTGTGGAACTCGGTGGTGAAGAGCTTCTCGCCTGCGTAGGGAGCCCAGGTGTAGTGATAGAAGCCTTCCTTCTCATAGAGGTCAACTACTCTATTTACGTCGACCTCGTCGGTGCCCTCAGCGGGAACGTTCCAGAGGAATTCAACGGGCTCCTGCTCGCCGAGCTTGTAGGAGTAGGTTTCGGTCGTGCCGGAGGAGATGAAGCAGTTGTAGCCTTCGCCAAGGAGCGAGGAGTAAACGACGTTTGCGCCCTCGGGAAGATTTACGGTTGCGCCAAAGTAGCCGGATGCGGGACGGCCTGCTCTGAAGCCATCGAGCTTAACGCCCTCAGCAAGGTTGACGTTTATGTCGAGCGCTTTCTGAGTAATTACGAGACCGCCGAGAGCCTTGTGTCCGTTATCTTCAAATCTGATCAGCTTAAGACCTGCATCCTCAACGTTGATGTTTGCATCGAAGTCGACGAGTGCGTGGTCATTGTTGCCGCCTGTGCTGAGAAGACCGAACGCCTGGATGGTAGAGCCGGAAACATTGAGCTGGAAGTCGATATCAAGGATATTGTCTCCCTCTGCGGGAAGAAGAGCTGTGGTCTGAGAAATTAAGGTGCTGTAGGTCTCGATGTCACAGTTCTTGATGTCGACGAAGAAGTCATGAATGTTTGCCTTGTATTCGTCGGCGTTGAAATCCTTGTTTGCGTAGGTCTCAAAGGTTCCGAGAGTGGACTCGGTTCTGATGACGGAGTCCTCATATCTTACGAAGAAGCCGGAGGAGCCGTTACGGCTCTTGCCGCCCGCATCATTTGTTGCGTTGGTCTGAGAGAGGTTAAGAAGAGTTCCTTCACCGCCGTCGATAACGCAGTTGATTACGGTTACGCCGGTCTTATACTCTCCAATTGCCTTAACGTTAGACATAGCGCTCTCGGTCTTTACGGTAGAGTCCTTGTAGATGACCATACCGCCACGCTGGTCAAAGATCGTGCCCTTGACCGTGTCTACGTTACAGTTCTCAAGGATGATAAAGCCTGCGTAGCCGGGACTGGTTGCCGCAACGAGGTTGAGAGTAGCGTTCTGAACGACGTTACCGTTTCTGAAGTGAACTCTGTAGTTAGCAGCGTAGCCAACGAAGTAGTGCTGATATACGGCAGCGTTGGTGAAGGTGTAGCCGTTAAGGTCGATGAGGACCTTGCCGCCTACTCTGTTAGCGCTGGAGCCCTTCTGGGTCGTGGGAACGCCGTCGATCTCGCCGGACTGACCGCTTCTGCCGTAGCCGACGTAATCGTTATAGAAGACAACGTTATATTCGTCTTTGCCCTCGGGAAGAACATCGAAGAAGGGGTCAACGACGAGTGCGCTTGACGAAGTGCCCTGTACAGCGGTCTTATTGCTACCGGACTTGTAGACCTCACCGCTACGGATGATAGCCCAGTCTGCAGCGAAGGGAACGCTGACAACTACGGGAGCCGCATACTTAGCGCCGTCACCGCCGAGAGCTACGCCT
>JAFVXI010000010.1 GCA_017501245.1 Clostridia bacterium | reverse complement strand
GTATGTATGCTCTTTTTCTGTTGGTGAAGTTTTTGCTGTCGCAAAAGTGAAGTTGTGTTATACACAGTGAAGTTGCTCGCAAAAGCTCGCAGTGAAGTTAAGTTTGCCCATCACTTCGCCATTAGGCGAAACTTCACTCACAGAGTGAACTTCACTATCGAAGATAACTTCACTTGCCCTAAGGGCAAACTTAGTTAGCGTGATTTGTCCGTTAAGGACATCACGCTATTTGCCGTCAGCCCTTTTTTTTCATCTTTTCTTATAGATCACAAGCTCGGGGTTTTCGCCGTTTTCCTCGTAGGTCGAGACGAGGAGAAAGTCCATATTTGCGGCTATGCCGACGCATCTGCCGCCGGATTCGCACTCGAGCTGACTGCCGAGATAGGTCTGCTTATCGTCAAGGAATTTCACTCTTTCTCCGCTTGGGAGCGTGTATTCCATATTGATAAATTCACCCGACAGAACGTTTAAATTTTCCACCTTGGGCAAGCCCTCGATATGCAAAAGCGTGTTGAATTCGTTGATCAGCTGCTGCTTAAACTCTTCGAGCTTTTCCCTGCCGCCTATCTCGGCGTATCGCTTCCAGATATCCAGGGTATACTCGCCGTCGGCATAGCACCACTTGCAGTATTCCTCGTTGAAAAGCCCGTCGGGCTCCTTGCTTATGTTGCAGTCCTCAAGCGGCATACCGCAGCACTGACAGATCAGCTGATGCGGAGAGCCTAAGAGAGTGTTGATAGACACGTCAAAAAGCCCCGAAAGCAGCTTGAGCGCCTCGGTGTTTGGCAGCGTTTCGCCCGTTTCCCATCTCGAGACGGCCTGCCTCGTCACGAATATCCGCTCGGCGAGCTCCTCCTGTGAGAGTCCTCTTTTCGTCCTTAATTCACGAATGATATCCTTCGTTTCCATATAAATCACCGCCCTCTTTAGTTGTGATCATATCATATCACGGAGTCCCGACATTTGCAAGCAACGCGCTGTTGCTGTCTGCATTAGGGCTCTGCCGCACCGCTTCCCTCTCTTGATACCTTTGTGTAGATTTCAGGACTCGTTTACAAGCTTTCCCGTCATATGCTCGATCCCCATGCAGAGGACGAGCGTGCTTGATCTGAATTTTTCGATCTCGCTCTCGATATATTCCATATCCTCGGTAAAGCGCCGACAAAATCCGACCATCAGGTCGTCCGACCAGTCATCAACCACACGGATGCGCCCGAAGGCGATAACGCTCTTAACGTTAAGCGACCAGTGTCCGTCCTTGTGATAACCCTCGTCAAAAACGCAGAAGGACGCCTTGTCACACCTTGCGATGGCATCGAGCTTATGCCCGACCTTTCCCGAATGGAAATATATCCTGCCCTCTTCCCCGTCGAAGTAGAAATTTATCGGCAGGGCGTAAGGGTAGCCTTCGTCTCCAAGGACGGCAAGCACGCCGCGCTTTTCCCGACTCAAAAGCTCCTTACACTCTTCGGGTGAGAGCGCCTGCTTTTTTCTCGCTATTTCTCTGAACATTTTTCCCTCTCCTCTTCTCCTTACGCCCTCTTTATCCTGTCAGGCTTAAAGCACATCTGCTCCCACATAGCGGGCGCCTCGATGCGCTCTACCGGCTCCTCTCCCTCAAATCTCTCCAGCATAGCCCTGCCGCCCATACGGTGGTAGGAGCCGCGGAAGCCGAGGAGGTAAAACAGGATCGCCAAGGGTCTGCCGACGATGTCGGTCATTACCTGCCTTTCGACCTCCTCGTCACCCTTTTTATAGGTGATGCGGTAGTGAATTCCCTTTTCCTTATCGTTATAATCGTAGACGAGCGTTTTTGCGACGTGGCGTTTGGTGTAGGGATCCTTAATGAAATCCTTTTCCTCGTAGGTCAGATGCTTATAGGCGTCACCCGTGAGGATCTCGCCGTCCTTGGCGAGCATGAAGATGGGCGTAGGCTTATAGCCGTCGCTCTTGTTGGCGTATATATAGGATGAAACGACTACGTAGTCGCCGATCTTCGCCCTGCCCCAATACCAATCGTTCATAAGCAGGATCATAAACTTGTTGCCCCAGTTGTGATCGTGGTAGCCCGTGCCCGTCAGCGTGATAAGCTCGTCCTTTATCCTCAGCGTTCCGTTTATCCGCCCTTCGGGGACAGAGGGAAGCCAGGCGAAATAGTCCTTCCTGCCAAAATATATATGACCCGACTCGGGGCGCCAGGAGGGGACGCTCGCATCCAGGCTCAGCTTGCACTCCGCATCCTCGTTTTTGAAATATATATCGTAATGCGAGAGGTCGCCCTTGACGTAGCATTCGCCAATCCTGACCTCGCAGGCATCCTTTGAGAAGGAATAGTCGTCGCTGTGCGCCTCCACTCTCAGCTCCCTGCCGTTCGGATTTATATAACTCAGCGACACGAAGGGCTTGAAGCCTTTCGCAAATGAGGTTACGTGCTTGGTGTAAAAAACGATGACGAGGCTCGAGCCATCGGGAAACTTGGAGTCAAAATACCACCACTCGTAGCTGCCCGATCTCGGCTCGGTGCGCAGACCGTCCTCGAATTTTTGAACCCTGTCGCAAAGCCCAAGCTCCTCGGGCTTATACAGTCTTACTTCTCTCATATCCTACTCCCTCTCGAGATATATTTTCAAGATAATGATAGCACTTCTCGGGGAAAAATTCAATATTTTTACTTTGATCCCACCGATCTTTATCTGAAACAGATAAAGCCGCCGCCAAAAAACAAAAAAGCCGAGGCCTAGCGTCATGCCACTATGGCAGAGCGAAAAGCACTCGGCTTCATTATTAATGCTGTTATTTCGGGGGGGTGCTGTGGGATAGCACTGCGCTCATACGCCTGCGTCAGCCTACGCCGAAAAGCAACGTCTTAAAGAGACGCTCAGTCTTCTCTCTACCCAGCGCCTTTTTAAAGACGTCGGTGGAGGGGCCGCCGCGCTCGAGAAGCCCGTTTACGTAGGCTAAGGAGAGCGCCCTCTTCGCATCACGGTCGGTGACGGCTAGGGCATCCGCATTAAGGTAGCCCTCAAAATGCCCGGTTGCCATAAGGTCAAGCTCTGGGGTGTGCTTCCTTTTGCCCTTTTTGGAGATGCTCCCGGGGAGCTTTATCTCATCGTACCAATGCTCGCCGGGGTCACGGTCGGATAAATGCGCAAACCTCGCCTTCGATGCCGAAAGAGCCGAGAGGTCGAGGGGAGAGGTGAGGGTGTCGTACAGCTCTACGATGAGGGTATCGTTTCCCATAGCGTGGATGCGGTCGTAGGAATAGAGGGGTAGATCGATCTCCTCGGGGACGATCATCAGGGTGTCCATTCTCATAAGGCCGAAGAAGCCCTTTGCCCTCATCAGCGAAACGTGTCCGAGCCCCTCGGCGTGGTACGCACTGACCGTGAAGGTCATCCCGCTTGCCTTAAGGGTGGAGAATTCTCCTGCGTCGATCGGCGAGAGGGTGTATTTCTCCTCTAACAGCTTCAAAAGCTTATCCGTCACGCCTCTTCTCCTTTACTAAGCTCGATCGTGGGGAGCCCATTCTTATGTAAGAGAATGACGCCCGCAAGGAAGGCACCCTGGCCAACGACGTTTACGCCCTCGGTGATCCAGTTCATTGCCGCCTCGGCAAAGTTCTGGCTGGAGAGATAGCCCATGCAGAGCGAGCAGACGAAGGAAAGGGCAAAGATGGCGATAAAGAGGGGCTTTTTGAGCTTTGCCGCAAGGATGGAAAGCACGGCGTCCATAATGCCGAGACCCGCCACCATAAGACCGACGAACACGAAGGTGCCGGAAAATACGGGGGGTGCCACGGCGAGGAGCTTCGCTTCCCCGTTCTTTTTCACGAGCATAAGGAGAATGCCTATGCCTGCGAGGAGGAAGCCGATGGACTGAACCGGGAAGAACATTGCGTCAAGAGCCTCGAAATTGCATGCCCCGGAGGCATAAAGCAGCTTCCAGGTCGCTTTAAGGGCGCCTGCGATCGCAACGTCGATAAGGCCTGCGGCGAAGAGCGCATATGCGCCCTTCGTCATTTTGCCGTAAAGATCGCTAAGAAGGATAAATGATGCTACGGCAAAGAGGACCACGGGAATGTAATCCACGAGAGCCATAGGAATAGAAAAGTCATTCATAGCTTATCTCCTTGTTTATCACTTTTTGTTGAGGTGATAGATGGGAAGAAGGGGGATGATGATGGGGGTCTTGTCGGCGTAGGAGTTATACTCCTCGTTGTCGCCGTAGCGAGCCATCTGGCGCTTCTCAAGTCTCTGCGCACCGTTGAACATAATGAAAACGATGCAGATATATGCGACGATGGCGGTGATCCACTCGCCGACAGACTGATAAGCGGTGATGCCGCTGATGAAAACGCCGGTCCAGAAGAGGATCTCGCCGAGGTAGTTGGGGCAGCGGCAGATCTTATAGAGACCCTTGGTAGCAACCATATCGGGGCGCTCCTTCTTCTGCTCGGACTTCTGCTTATCTGCGATGGACTCAAGCACGAGGCCGAGCACCGAAACCGCAAAGCCGATGATGGGAACGATGAAGTCGGTAGCTCCGTTCTCATAACGGAAGAGCATGGGGCTGACCTGGGCTACGTAGAGCACCGAAACGGTGATCCAGATGGTTGCAAGCACGAAGATGGGCATCTTCTTTTCGCCGTTTTTAGCAAGGGTGTCCTTTGCTACGTCGGTCTTTTTGAAGGTGGCGTTCTTGAACTCGCGGATAAGAAGGAAGCCCGAGAGGCGCACGCCGTATGCGATAAAGAGCGCAGCCTCGATAAGAAGCAGCCACAGGGGCGCCGCCGTGGGGTTGATCAGATACATAACGAGAACGGCGATGCCGCCGAAGGCTACCGCAAAGCCGTAGCCGATGGAGAGAAAGTATACGAACTTATAGAAGCCTACTGCGCAGGCTACCGCACAGACGGCGAGAAGAATTCCTAAAAGTGACCAAGGCATATCAGTTGTTCTCCTTTCCGAAATAGGACTTGATGTACTCTCCGAAGCTCTTATCGCCAACTGCGGTGTCGCCGACGAGATCGTGGCTGAGCGTCCACTTGGAGAAGAGGATTATGTCGTGCTTGCCTGCCTTCTTGATCTTGGGAAGGTTTGCAAGTATGGTGAAGAGCCAGCGGGGCGCCCACTTGATCTTGAGGGGCTTGCCTGCTGCGTCAAAGCAAAGCTTTGCCATCTCCTCGTAGGTGTAGGTCTCCTTACCGCCGACGTTGTAGGTCACGTTAGTGTCGTTCATATGCTCGACGATAAACTCAGCGAAGTCATGGCAGTCAACGACGTTTGCCTTAACGGCGCCGAAGCCCTTGAGCAGCTGCATCTCGCCCTTGTCTACGTAGGGCTTGAATACCTTTGCGATGTCGTAGAAATAGCCGGTGGGACGGTAGATGACCCAGTCGATGTTTTCCTTTTTGATCTCTTCCTCGACGAGATACTTTGCGTGGAGCATAGGCACCTTGTTTGCGCCCTTTTCGTCGCAGGAGATGACGGATACGTAATTGAACTTCTTAACGCCTGCGGCCTTTGCCTCGGCATAGAGGTTCATATTTCCCTTATAGTCGATGTCGTAGGATGTGAATTTGGTGGATGCGCCGGTAAGACCAACGGTAGTGATGACTACGTCAGCTCCGTCGCAAAGACCCTTTAAGCTCTCGGGATTGGTTGCATCGATGGACTTGAAGGTGTATTTTCCCTCGCAGCCCTCAACGGCAGCCTCCTTGAGGTCGGCGGCAACTACCTCGTGACCCTCGGCACAAAGGCACTTGAGAATTTCGGCACCGAGATTACCAAAGGCGCCGGCAAGAACAACTTTCATTTTCGGTTTTTCTCCTTTATATTTTTTTTATTATTTCTTATTCTTTTCCTTGGAGCGCTTATCGTTGATGATCTTCATATGATCGGCAGTGATAAGCTCTACCCCGTTTTCTCTAGCCCAGGCAACGCAGCCCTTGAGAACGAGGGGAAGGAAGACTCTCGGAACGCCGAGAACGGTGGTGAGCGCCTCGTCGGTAAACTTGATCTTGTCGTCGACACGGTCTGCCGCATAGCGCACAGAATCAAGCGATGCCTGGCGCATCTGGAGAAGCTCGGCTCTCATCCTCGTCTTTCTATGGAACCAGAAGTTCTTCGAGTCACGGTAGCCGTAGTCAACGGGAAGGGGCGGGAAATCCTTGGCCCTTACGCCGTTTATGATAGCGTCGCTATACTTCTTCTTCATAAGGATCTTGTCAACGCGGAGGATGAAGTGTGCGCCGAACTTACTGGTGATGCCGTTGAAGTCATGATAGGGGCCCTCGTAGCCGTTAAGCTCACCGGGCAGATCCTTGTCTGCTCCGTCAAGCTCACGCATCCAGGTGCATTCGATCGCTTCGATAGCATCGGTGAGAACCATGGGTCTCTGCTCGCCCGTTTCCTCTTCAATAAGGCTCTTTTCTAACTTAAATTTACATTTAGGCATCTTCTCCGAGGGCTTATCACCCGGCCAGGAGAGCTTTACCGCCTCCTTGAAGGTTGCGGGCTTGTCGTCGATGAAGTTGATCGTGCATTTGCCGTTGCGGAGAATGTTCTGCGCTGTGTTAGAGGAATTGCGGCAGCACAGAAGCATTGCGTAGTAGTCCTTGCCTGCTACGTAATAGGGCTGAACGAGGGAGTAGGGGCCGAGGTTTGTCGAGCCGTCCTCGCAAAGCGAAGAGATGATGACTGTGGGCATCGGGAAGAATAACGAGGTCTGATAGAAGTTGTCCACGATGCGAAGGTTTTCAAAGCTGCTCATAGTGTTTTTCTCCTTTTGATATATTTATTGTTTAATTGCTTTTTCGATAAGGGGGTAGATGAGATCGAAGCCGACGTCCTCCATAGCCCAGCGGATCAGCGCCTCGGAGATGAACTCCGCAGAAAAGCGATCAGGCGCTACGGGGAGGATAAAGCCCGCTATTTGCCCTCTTAGCATTTTGTGGCGCTCCGCCGAGCCTGCGGAGACGAGCTTTGCGGCATCCGCATCCGTGAAGAGGCGCTCGTTTGCCCCCGCGAAGCGCTTTATCGCCTCGAATATACCCGAAAGGAGCGCTCTCGGGTCATCGGTCGGGAGGCTCTCTATGAGCGCAAGATATTCCCTCCACTCCTCATAGACGAAGTGTGCGACCAGCATCTCCTTTGACTCAAAGTAGTTATATACCGTTCCTACGCCGACACCCAGAGCTGATGCGACCGAGCGCACCGTCGTTTTGGCGTAGCCCTGCTCGAGGACCTGTCTTTTTGCCTCGGCTAACAGCTGCTCACGCAGCCCTTCTATGATCTTTGGCATACTTACCTCCTAAGGATAAAGTCCGAGATATACCCGGCGCTGATGGCGATCTGCTCCTCTGCGCTGAGAGAGGGGGCTCCGTCGCCCTCCTGCTCGCCGTACATTCCGAAATAGGCGTGGCAGCCTCCGTCGATCAGGATCTCGGTTGTTGCGCTCGGGAGATTATCCCGATACTGTTCGTATTTCTCACGGTTCATTACGCCGTCGGCGCTTCCGTATACAGAAAGAACCTTAGCCGAGCCGCCCGAGAGGTCCGCCGTAGAATAAGCGCCAAGAAGAACCAGCCCCCGAAGCTCACCAGCGTGCGAGCCAAGATAGCTTGCCGCCATCGATCCGCCGAGCGAATGACCGCCGATATACCAGCTCTCGACCTCGGGGAAATGGGCTCTTGCAGCGTCTGCCCTGTTTACGTCGAGAACCGCAAGATTGAAGGGCATCCGTACGAGGATGCAAAGCACGCCATTAGCGGCGATACTGCGCATAAGAGGCTCGTAGGCGGTATACTCGACCTTGCCGCCCGGGTAAAATATTAAGCCGATCTCGGCGTGGGGGTCACCGAAGGCTATCAATCCGTCTGCGACCTCTGCCTTCTCCACTTCTCTGCCGACGGCAAACGCCTCTATGGCTTCGAGATCAGCCCGATAGTAGTCCGAGAGATAAACCGCACAGCAGCCAAAGCACAATGCTATGATAAGAACAGCTGCTCCGATCCATATGATTTTTCTATTTATTCTATTAGCCAAAAGCTTCACTCCGTTTTTATGAACTTGTTCATTTAATATTATACAATGCGGAAAAAAGATTGTCAAGAAAATAACAAAAAAATATAAGGCGTCTCCCTGATCAAATTGTTATATCCCCCTTATCCGTCGGGATATAAGGGGCTTGGGGCAAAATGACAGGCGCTAACGAATAAAAAATGATAGGAGGCTCGGGATAAAAAAGAGGGACGCAAGGATGAAAAGCGCCGGGGATAAAAAAGAGGGGCGCAAGCTGCGCCCCCTAGATCCGCTTTGACACAGGGCTGACCCCGTGTCAAACGCTTCATTAATATTAGGTTATTACGTCGGGCAAAACGCCCCGTCGGTAACGGCTCGGAAATTAGTTGCCGAGAGCCTCGTCGATAGCCTTTGCCGCAACCTTGCCGGCACCCATAGCCGAGATGACGGTTGCCGCACCCGTTACAGCATCGCCGCCTGCATAAACGGCATCCCTCGAGGTGAGTCCGTCCTCGTTGACGACTATACCGCCCCAGCGATTGACCTCAAGGCCCTCCGTGGTGGACTTGATGAGGGGGTTCGGGGAGGTGCCGATAGACATAATGACGGTGTCGACCTCTACGGTAAACTCACTGCCCGGAATAACTACGGGGCGGCGTCTGCCACGCTCGTCGGGCTCGCCAAGCTCCATCTTAACGCAGGTCATACCCGTGACGAAGCCATTCCTCGGGTCTCTCGGATCGTCGGGATTGTTGTAGCCGAGGATCTCGGTGGGGTTGCAAAGCAGGCGGAACTCTATTCCCTCCTCCTCTGCGTGCTCGACCTCCTCGCGCCTTGCGGGCAGCTCATCCATAGAGCGGCGATATACGATATACACCTTCTCTGCGCCGAGCCTGAGAGCCGTCCTCGCCGCATCCATAGCAACGTTTCCGCCGCCGACGACTGCGACCCTGCCGCCCTTCATAATAGGCGTTTCGGGACTTGCGAGATAGGACTTCATAAGGTTGCTCCTAGTGAGGAACTCGTTTGCGGAATAGACGCCCTTTAATGATTCTCCGGGGATGCCCATAAAGTTTGGCAGGCCTGCGCCAGATCCGATGAACACGGCTTCAAAGCCCATCTTAAAGAGCTCATCTACCGTTAAAGTCTTGCCAATGACAACATTTGTTTCTATTTTAACGCCAAGCTTCTTAAGAGTGTCAACCTCTTTAGCTACTATCTTCTTAGGAAGGCGGAACTCGGGGATGCCGTAGACAAGCACGCCGCCCGCTGTGTGGAGCGCCTCAAAGACGGTTACCTCATAGCCGCGCTTAGCAAGGTCGCCGGCACAGGTAAGACCCGAGGGGCCCGAGCCGACGACGGCAACTCTATGCCCGTTGCCGACGGGCTTGGTGGGCTCCTCAGTACAGAAGGTGTTGTGCCAATCCGCAACGAAGCGCTCAAGGCGACCGATGCCGACAGACTCGCCCTTGATGCCTCTGACGCACTTGGACTCACACTGCGTCTCCTGGGGGCAGACTCTGCCGCAAACGGCGGGAAGAGATGAGGACTTGGTGATGACCTGATATGCGCCCTCGAAGTCGCCCTCCTTGATCTTTGAGATAAACTCGGGGATATGGATCTTGACGGGACAGCCGTCAACGCAGGGCATATTTTTGCAGTTAAGGCATCTCATAGCCTCGTCGATTGCCTGCTCTTCGGTGTAGCCGAGGGCTACCTCGTCAAAGTTGTGCGCACGTACAAGAGCGTCCTGTGTGGGCATCTCGTTTCTTTTAGGATTCATATTTGCCTTTGCCATTTCAGTTTACCTCCTTCTTGAAGAGATTGCAGCTCTTTTCGTATGCGTGGCGCTCAAAGTCGGCGTACATTCTGCCTCTCGACATAGCCTCGTCAAAGTCTACCTCGTAGCCATTGAAGTCGGGGCCGTCGACGCAAGCAAACTTCGTGACCCTCTTGCCGTCAACGTTGAGAGAAAGTCTGCAGCCGCCGCACATTCCCGTGCCGTCAATCATAATCGGGTTCATAGAAACTGTGACGGGAGTGCCGAAGGGCTTTGCGGTGGCTACGACGAACTTCATCATAATGAGAGGACCGATGGTGATGATCATATCAAACTGCTCACCTGCCTCGAGCATCTGCTTAAGGGGAGCGGTAACGTTACCCGCCTCGCCGTAGGAGCCGTCGTCCGTCATAAGGTGAAGCACGTCGGAGCAGGCTCTGAACTCATCCTCGAGGATAACGAGATCCTTGTTTCTGAAGCCGATAACGCTCGTGACCTCAGCGCCCATAGCGTGTAGAGCCTCGGCTATAGGCATAGCGATAGCACAGCCGACGCCTCCGCCAACGATGCAGACCTTTTTAAGTCCGTCAAGATGCGTCGCAACGCCGAGAGGACCTACGAAGTCCTGTATATATTCGCCCGCCTCGAGATAGGAGAGCTTTTTCGTCGTGCCGCCTACGACCTGGAAGATGATCTTGACGGCACCGATCTCCTTATTTACTCCCGCAACGGTCAGGGGGATCCTCTCACCCTCCTCGTCAACTCTGAGAATGATAAACTGACCGGGCTTCGCCTTGTTTGCAACAAGGTGAGCCTCGATCCAGAGCTGGATGACCGTGGGATTTAACACCTTTTTGTCAACAATTCTATACATATTAACACCTCTTTCGCTGTATAGCGTTTATTAAATCTAAAAAAACAATGATACGAGCCGATGCCCATGATCGGCAAGCGTTACGGACGCCGATGCCGGACGCACCCCCGCCCGCACGTAAATTATTTATAATTGTAGCATACTTGACGGCATAAATCAATACGCTCGGCGCAAAAATGTTAAATGACTGAATTATCCACCCCAACGCCCCTCCGTCTGACGTACGGTATATTGACAAGGGACGTGCATTACGGTGCAGGCAAAACTGTGCGACGCCGTAGCGTGATACTCTCTTTGGAGCATTTTCGCCACAGCGCCGCACTGTTATTTTGCCGTTTTGGTTTATGCCGTTTACGCCGTCTCCTTTGAGAGCCGATGGGGTTGTTGATGCTGAAGCCGACGTTGACGAGGTGGTCAGCGACACGCTCGAGGCCGGAGATGACCGATGAGAAGTAGGGGCTGACGGCTACCGGGGTTGCAAAGCCGAACAGACGATAGAAAGGTGGGCGGAAAGGAGTGAACGAGTTGACTATACATATTGAAACACTTAACAACCTTATTGAAGCACTCAAAGCCGAAGGCTTAACCGATGATGCAATCGTAAGAGTCATCGAAAAAATGACAAAAAAGAGCAGTTAATCAATAACCGCTCTTTCTCGCAAAATCTCTATTAAATATCAATAGCCCACTGTACTATTGATTATCGGCACAAGCCGAGCATCCGAGGGAGAACTGCTATTCTCCCTTGGATGTGTCTATTATAGCACACTAAAATAAATTTGTCAAGCCCCCATGTTTAAGGGGGCGAGCAGGGATTTTATCAAAAATCTCTTGACAGGCTTGCGGCTTTATGGTAAAATACTTTTCGTTATATGAACTAAATACCCAAATAAGGGAGTAGTCGACATCACACTGTGATGCGATAAAGTCAACAACACATTATTTGGCTTTATATTAAACGGCGAGACTTATCTTTCTCTGTATCTGTTGAAAGGTGAGGCTCGTCTTTTTTTCATCTTCAATTGTTAAAAATATAACGAAGTATGCGTGATAAATATGGAAGAATTCGGCGTATTATTAATAAATGAAGCTAAATTCAACACCGAAAACGGTCAGAAAAAATAAAACGGTAGTTATATCATCGACGGATAGGTTTATTATAAGAAAGCAAAACAAATATAAATAAATTTAAACAGGAGAAATTTGCACAAATGAAGTTTTATTGTGAAGACAATGAAAACGTCCTTTCTGCGCTCGGCTCGTCAAGAGAAGGTCTTTCCTCCTCCGAGGCGGCAGTGCGCTTAGAGGAAAACGGCAAGAACAAGCTTGCCGCCGCTAAGGGAAAGTCGCTCATCCGCCGCTTCCTTGAGCAGCTCGCAGACCCGATGATCATCATCCTTCTGGTTGCTGCGGCTATCAGCGGCGTGCTTGCGGTCGTCGAGGGCGAGAGCTTTGCAGACGTTATCATCATCCTTGCGGTAGTTATCGTAAACGCCGTGCTTGGCGTCTACCAGGAGAGCAAGGCGGAAAAGGCAATCGAGGCTCTCCAAGAGATGTCGGCAGCGACCTCAAAGGTCCTGCGCGACGGAAGAGTCCAGATCGTCCACAGCGAGGATCTCGTAGTCGGCGATATCATTCTTCTTGAGGCGGGCGACGCAGTTCCCGCAGATGCGAGAATTCTTGAAAACGCAAGCTTAAAGGTCGAGGAGGCGGCTCTTACGGGTGAGTCGGTGCCTGTAACTAAGTTTATCGACATCATCTACCTCAAGGAGGGCGAAAAGGACGTCCCCCTCGGAGACCGTAAGAATATGCTCTATATGGGCTCGACGGTCGTTTACGGCAGAGGAACCGCAGTCGTTACCGCAACGGGAATGGACACCGAAATGGGTAAGATCGCAGGTGCGCTCCAGGAGGCGGAGGACGGCGAGACCCCCTTGCAGAGAAAGCTCAATCAGCTCTCGAAGATCCTCACCTGGCTCGTGCTCGGCATATGCATCGTGGTGTTTGGCGTTCAGGTGATCCGCGCAGGCAACTTCAACTTTAATGAGACCGTGCTTCCCTCCTTTATGGTTGCCGTATCACTTGCGGTTGCCGCAATTCCCGAGGGCTTGGCTGCCGTCGTCACCGTCGTGCTTTCGATGGGCGTCACTAACATGTCGAGAAGAAACGCTATTATCCGCCGTCTGACAGCGGTAGAAACGCTCGGCTGTGCGCAGATCATCTGCTCGGATAAGACCGGAACCCTCACGCAGAACAAGATGACCGTCGTTGACTTCTTCGGCGAGGACGAGGGTGCGATAGCATCGGCTATGGCGCTCTGCTGCGACGCTGAGATCGACACCGACGGAAACGTTACGGGCGAGCCTACCGAGGCGGCGCTCGTCGCCTGGGCTGATAAGCTCGGAATGAGGAAATACGACCTCAAGGCATCCTACCCCCGCTCGGGAGAGGCGCCCTTCGACTCGGGCAGAAAGATGATGTCCACCGTCCACGTAGGTGAGAGCGGATATATACAGTACACAAAGGGTGCGCCCGACGTCATCATCGACAGATGCACTCATTATCTTAAGGATGGCAAGCCCGTGCCTATGACCGAGGACTACAAGCAGTCCATCCTCTCGGCAAACAAGGCGATGGCAGACAAGGCGCTCAGAGTCCTCGCCTGTGCGACGAGGGTATGGGGCGAGGAGCCCGCAAGCTACGACGCCGAGGCGCTTGAGACCGAGCTTTGCTTCCGCGGCCTTTGCGGAATGATCGACCCCGTGCGTCCCGAGGTCAAGGACGCTATCGTAGAGTGCAGAAGCGCAGGCATCCGTCCGATAATGATCACGGGTGACCACATTGACACCGCCGTCGCCATCGCTAAGGAGCTTGGCATCATCACCGACGGCACATACGCCATCACGGGCTCGCAGCTCAACGATATGAGCGACGAGGAGTTTGAGGCTAAGTTTATGGAAATAAGCGTCTATGCTAGAGTTCAGCCCGAGCATAAGACGAGGATCGTAAACGCTTGGCGCAAGGCGGGCTACGTTACCGCTATGACGGGTGACGGAGTTAACGACGCCCCCTCCATCAAGAGCGCCGATATCGGCGTCGGAATGGGCATCACCGGCACCGACGTTACCAAAAACGTTGCGGATATGGTGCTTACCGACGACAACTTTGCGACCATCGTAGGCGCAGTTGAAGAGGGACGCCGCATCTACGACAACATCCGTAAGGCAATTCAGTTCTTACTCGGCTCTAATATGAGCGAGGTGCTTTCCATCTTTACGGCAACGCTGATGGGCTTTACCATCCTCAAGCCCGTGCATCTGCTCTGGATCAACCTCGTCACCGACTGCTTCCCCGCTCTTGCGCTTGGAATGGAAAAGGCTGAGCCCGACATCATGCGCCGCAAGCCGAGGAATGCAAAATCCGGCATCTTCTCCGACGGTATGGGCGTCGACATCGCATATCAGGGCGTTATGGTTACTATACTCACCATCCTCTCCTACTTCATCGGCCACTTTATGGAGACCGGAAACTGGGAGATAACCAACAGCGCACACGGCATGACGATGGCGTTCCTCACTATGTCTATGGCTGAGATCTTCCACAGCTTCAACATGCGCTCGCAGAGAGGCAGCACCTTTACCCTCGGCTCGCAGAACAAGACGCTCTGGATCGCAGGCATCGGCTCGCTCATCGCAACTACTCTCGTCTGCGAGATACCCTTCCTTGCTTCGGCGTTCGGCTTCGCAAGCGTTGGCATCGGCGAATACCTTATCGCTATCGCACTCGGCGCAGTAGTTATCCCCGTCGTTGAGCTTGTAAAGCTCATTCAGAGAAGGATGAAGAAGGCGTAAGGACGGTCTATCCAAGCGCTTTTCATAGGTTTTAATTATTTAAGGGCTCCCCCCGGCTTATGCATCCCGAGGGGGAGCCTTTTTTCTTTCAACAAGAGAGCCTCACTCAATTATGACACGGTGCTTGACTTATCAGCTGATGCGTGGTATAATGGTAGAAAAACAAATAATTCACTGCCACCGGGTAGAGAGCATTTGCATTTGTTCTGCGTGTCGTTAGGTCTTAGAAGATACGCATAGCAGATGCTTTATTTTTTGCCCGCACCGGCGATAAGAGGGGCAAAATGAAAATAAAAGGTTACTTTTCAAGAGGTGAAATAGCACTGCTCTGCGGATCTCTCGCCCTGATCATAATATCAAATCTGTTTATCGGCGAGCCCGACCCAATGTCGCTCGTGGCATCTCTTATAGGCGCCGTGTCGCTGATCTATTGTGCTAAGGGGCATCCCTTGGGGCAGCTTTTAATGATAGCCTTTTCTATCCTTTACGGTATAATCTCCTACGCCTTCAGATACTACGGCGAGATGATAACCTACCTCGGTATGACGCTGCCGATGGCTGTCCTATCCTTGATCTCGTGGGTGAAAAATCCCTATCGGAAGGGCGAGAGCGAGGTAAGGGTCGATCGCCTCGGTAGGCGTGAGGTTCCCTTTATTATCCTGCTTACGGCGGCGGTCACGCTTGCGTTTTACTTTATCCTTTCCTCGCTCGGAACGGCAAATATCCTATTCAGTACTCTTTCGGTTACAACGAGCTTTGCCGCCGTTTATCTGACCTTCCGCCGCAGCCCGTATTACGCACTAGCCTACGCCGCAAACGACGTCATTCTGCTCGTTTTGTGGGTGCCGTGTGCGGTAGCCGAGCCCTCTTATCTCTCGGTCGTCATCTGCTTCGTCACCTTCCTTATAAACGACATCTACGGCTTTATCAGCTGGAGGAGGATGGCAAGGAGGCAGGGGCTAGAGGATAAGGAGGTGGAAAAATCTCCTCTCGGGGCTTGAACTCTCCTCGTACGTGTGATATAATGTCGGTGAAAAAGCTTTGGTAGGAGGTCTTACGGATATGGATACGAAAAGTCTGCTCGAGGACTTTAACCGAGAACTGGAAAGACGCCGGGTGCGCCTGCACGGTGCCTCGCTGATCTCGGGCTTTGAGGTTGTCGGCGAGATCTATAACGGCACTTATACCGCCGAAACGAAAACTCGAATGTATTCAACGAGCAAGTCGGTTGCCGCAGTTGCTATCGGAAAGCTCGTCGGCGAGGGGCTACTCTCTCTTGACGACAGGATCGTTGACGTTTTTGCCGATAGATTTGACACGGGTGCCGCTCATCCCTACCTTCGGGAGCAGACGGTCAGGCATATGCTGACGATGACGACGGCGTATTCAACCCCGACCTACTCACCCGAGATAAAGGATTGGCTCGCTTCGTATTTCAGAGCCGAGCCGACGCATCCCGCAGACACGGTATGGTATTACGACAGCTCGGGAAGCTACGTGCTTGGAGCCATCGTAAAGCATAAGACGGGGCTTGACTACGTTGAATATCTGCGTGATATCTTTGACGAGATCGGCGTATCCCGTGGGGTATATACACTTAAAGGACCGGACGGTGAGGCGTGGGCTTCCTCGGGCTTTACGGCGACGACCTCCGACCTCGGCAGGATCGCATATCTGTTGCTCTCGGGCGGCAGATGGCGTGGAAAGCAGCTCCTCCCCGAGGACTACGTGAGAGCAGCTATCTCTCCCTTAAAGAGAAACGACGACGGAGCGAAGGTGTCCCGCTTTGACTGCGGCTACGGCTATCAGATCTGGTCGCACCCGAACGGAGCGTTTGCCTTCAGGGGGCTTGGCGGTCAGATTGCAATAGGCTTCCCCGGGCATGACCTCGTTTTCTCCTGCACCTCCGACACGGCTGGAAATCACAACGCCTACGACGATATATTCGAAGCGGTCGAAAGCATCATCCTCCCCGCCTTTCCCATTACTGACGAGGGGGCGTACCTGGCGGCGCAGCCTCAGCCACTCAGAAAAAACCTCTTTGACGAGATCAAGGACACCGACTATCTGCTGGATGAAAACAAGCTCGGTATAGACGCCGTGCGCTTCGAGGGTGACGGACGTGACAACTGCCTCATCTATACGAAGGGCGGCAAGGAGCATCGGATCCCCTTTAGGATCGGCTCAGAAACGCAGATCATCTTCCCCGAAAAATACTCGGGCGAGATGCTCTTTAACGAGGCGACGTATATAAGCTACCGCTGCTCCGTCGAGGCGAGGTGGCTCGAGGAGAGAAAGCTCTTTATCAAAATATGGGCAGAGGACCTCTACGTCGGAAATATGACGCTTGCCTTCGCCTTCAGGGAGGACGGACGCATCGGAGTAAAGGCCGACAAGCGTGCGCAGTTCTTCTTCGACGGCTTCGAGGGATTTGCCGGCGGAAGGCGCGCCCAATGAAGCTCGTAAGGAATGCCCTATAAGCGATCACCGCGAATAACCTATATAAACTTGCGCTGAAAATAAAAAAACCGACACGGTTTCTGCCGTGTCGGGCTTTTTTTAACCAAGCTCTTATGCTTGTCACTTAGAGAGGATAGCCTTATCGTCGCCGAATCTTGAGCCGCTCGACGCCTCGAAGAGCTTCAAGAGCATATCGATGGTGAGCTTTTTCTTTTCCTCGCCGCGCACGTCAACGACAACTCTGCCCTCGTGCATCATAATAAGGCGGTTGCCGTACTCGATGGCATCGTGCATATTGTGCGTGATCATAAGCGTGGTAAGCTTGTTTTCGCTGACGATCTTGTTGGTGATATGGAGCACCTTTGCCGCCGTTTTGGGGTCGAGGGCGGCGGTGTGCTCGTCGAGCAAGAGGAGCTTCGGGCGGTTCAAGGTCGCCATAAGGAGGGTGACCGCCTGCCTCTGACCGCCGGAAAGGAGTCCGACCTTGGTGGAGAGCCTGTCCTCAAGGCCGAGCTCGAGGGTGGCGAGCAGCTTCTTATACTCTTCCCTGTCGCTGCGCTTGACGCCCCAGACGAATCTGCGTCTGATGCCCCTCTTGGAGGCGATGGCGAGGTTTTCGGCTATCTCCATATCGGGTGCCGTGCCCTTCATCGGATCCTGGAAAACTCTGCCGAGGAAGGCGGCTCTCTTATGCTCGGGCATATTAGTCACGTCGACGCCGTCGAGCTCAATGGTTCCGTAATCGGGCTTCCATACGCCTGCTATGGCGTTAAGGAGGGTGGACTTTCCTGCTCCGTTTCCGCCGATGACGGTTACGAAATCGCCGTCCTCAAGCACGAGGTCAAGGCCAGAGAGCGCCGTTTTTGCATTTACGGTGCCGGGGTTGAAGGTTTTTTCAAGGCCTGTGATCTTAAGCATCTGCCTCGCCTCCCTTCTCCTCTTCGTCAGGCACGGGGCTCATACGCAGGGGCTTTTGCTTTGTGAAATACTGCTTCTTAAGATAGGGGACGGCTAGGAAGATAACGACGATGAGCGCCGAGAGCATCTTAAGGAAATCGGTCTTAAGACCGAGGAGAATAACGAAGTTATAGATAAGATAATAGACTATTCCGCCGCCAACGACGCCGATAAGGCTGACGACGAAGTTCGGCTTGATCTTGAGCGAGACCGAAAGACCGATGAAGATCGCCGCAAGGCCGACGACGATGGCGCCTCTGCCCTCGTTGATGTTTGCCGAGCCCTTGTACTGAGCGAGGAGTGCGCCCGCAAGAGCTACGATGCCGTTTGAGATGGCGAGGCCGATGACCTTATTTCTCGAGACGTCAACACCCTGCGCACGGCTCATATCGGGGTTATCACCCGTGGACTTGAGGGTGAGGCCGATCTCTGTGTAGAAGAAGAGCCAGAGGCCGATGATTACAGCGGCGATAACAACGACTGCGGCGAGGATAGCCATAGGGTTGTTGCCCATATTGAGCACGAGTGAGTAGTTTCTCGCGCTGATCTGAATGAGTGAGCGGCCGCCGAGGATGGTGAGGTTTACCGAATAGAGGATAAGCTGCGTGAGGATGCCCGCAAGGATGGAGGGGATGCCCAGCGCCGTATGGAAAAGACCCGTGACCATGCCCGCCACAGCACCCGCAAGAAACGCCACGATGATGCTGAGCCAAGCAGGAACGCCTGCGGTGATAAGCACTGCGGATACGCACATTCCCGTGCAGATAGAGCCGTCAACCGAGAGGTCGGCTATGTCAAGAATTTTGTAGGAGATGTAAACTCCGATGGCCATGAGGCCCCAGATAAGCCCTTCTGCAACTGCGCCGGGCAAAGCGTTTAAGAAAACCATGTCGATCTACTTTCTGTTAGTGTATTCCCGCGCGCGTGCGCAGGCGATAAAACAAAACGGTGCCGTCGGCCCACGTGTGTGCGCCGACGGTATGCCGCTATACGGGCGTAGCTTGCCCGATATGAAATGCCGATCTATCAGTTCTTGGGAACGGCGATGCCGAGAGCCTCGCAAAGCTCCTCGTTGTATACGGTGGAGGGCTCAAGGACCTCGATCTCGAAGTCGGCAAGGGTCTTGGTGCCGAGGAGGATCTCTGCTGCCATCTCGCCGGTGCGGTAACCAAGATCATAGTAGTCGATAGCAAGGCTTGCATAGCAGATGGTTCCGCCGTAGCTGGTGAATACGGGAACGTTGTTATCCTGGCAGATGCTGCCAACGATGGTGTCGTTCTGAGCGACGGTGTTGTCGGAGGGGACGTAGATCGCCTTGCACTCTGCTGCCGCATTGTTGGTGATAGCGGAAAGCTCGGTAGCTGCATCGGAGAAGGTGTAAGCCTCAACGACGATCTCTGCGGACTCGAAGAGAGCCTTTACAGCATTGTACTGGATAATGGAGTTGGACTCGTCGGAGCAATAGATAACGCCGACCTTGTCGCCCTTAACGAGGCCAAGGGTCTCGATCATCATCTCTGCCTGATCGTCAAAGGGAACTGCGTCGGAGGTGCCGCCAACGTTAGCGGGGATGTTTCCACCGAAGGTGTCGAGATAATCGGTAACGGAGGTGCCGAGAACGGGAATGGTAGAGGTAGCCTCAGCCGCTGCGGTAAGAGCGGGGGTAGCGTTTGCCATAATGAGGTCTACGTTCTTAGCGGTGAAGGTGTTGATAACGGTTGCGCAAAGGCGGGGCTCGCCTGCGACCTGGAGCTGGATGTCAACGGTCTTGCCTGCATCATTCATAGCCTTATTAAGTGCGTCAATGAATCCCTGAGTAGCCTGATCAAGGGAATCGTGCTTCATAAGCTGGCAGACGCCGACGGTATAATCCGCAGCAGGAGCGCAAGAGCCGAAAACGAGCGCAACGCTGAGCGTGAGCGCAAGGATAAGGACGAGGGATAGGATCTTTTTCATAACAAAACTCCTTTTATGTAAATAATTGTTTTATTTTTTAGGGTAATAGCCCTTAAAAAACACCGATAAAAAAGAAAAAATCCTGCCGAGCCAAAAAAGGCATCGAACAGGGACGGCATATGCCGCGGTACCACTCTGCTTCGCCCACACCTCGCGGAGAGGGCCTCTATGGGTGCCAACACACCCGAGCCGATATAACGGTCGGACCCGATCAGCCTACGCAGCAAAACAGCCTTCAACTGACGACTCGCGGAATGAATTCACCGATAAGGTAGTACTGCCTCGCACCGACCGGCAGCTCTCTTCTAAAACCTATGACGGATACTGGTTTCCGCTCAAGCGTCTTTTCAATATGTGGTGATTATAGCACAATCTTTTAGCTCTGTCAATAGCTATTTTGATTTTTTTCGGAGGAAAATCAGACATTTTGTCAAATGTGTCACACACGGGGCATTTATCGAGCGAGAAAGGAAAACGGTGCGCAGGATAAAGGAGCCCTTGCGCACCGAAAACGATATAATGTGAAAGATATCACATCCGGATACTGTGAGGTACAAAAAACATCCTCCGGATATGCGTGTTATCCTTAACGGAGAACACGCAGTCAAATCCGTCTTCGACGGGTGAAATCCACTTACAGTGGATGAAATCACTGCCGCGATGAAATCCTGCTTCGCAGGGTTATATATGGACGGATTTGATTTCATCCAAGGCTTACCCTTGGATTTCATCTGAACGAAGTGAAGATTTCATCGTTGCCGTGCAACGATTTCATTAAACAAACAGAAAAAGAGATAACATTTCGGCTACGAACCGATTTGTTATCTCTTTCTGCTAGTGTAGGGGTTCCCCGAAGCGAATGTAATGAGCTTTGGGGGTTCACGTATAGGGGTTCCCCGAAGCGAAGTATGAGCTTTGGGGGTTCACGTATAAGGGTTTGGGCTTAGCCCATTTGCATTTGACCGGTCAGGTGCGATGATCGCACTTAGTAGAGTTTTCAATTTCTCCGCTAAGAACATTACCAATACCGAGCCGAAGCGTTTAGCTCTCATTACGAGCCCTGCCCGAGACGATCAATCCTTCCATATAAAGTTAAAGTTGATGGATTCGCCTCCGTCAACGACTATGCTCTGACCCGTCGCAAAGCTGTTCGTCACAGTAAGAAAGTACGCCCATTCGGCGATCTCCTCGGGAGTTGCCCAGCGGCGGAGTGGGGTCTCATCCATGATTTTTTCCCAAAGCTCGGGGTCGTTCATTACCGGTGCGTTAAGGGGTGTGAGAACTCCGCCGGGGTCGAGGCTGTTGCAGGTTGCGCCGAGGGGAGCAAGACGCATTGCGAGGTTTTTCGTATATGCGAGGACGCCGCCCTTGCTTGCGCAGTACTCGGGAAACTCCGAGCCCGTGTGTGCGCTCGCCGAGCCGATATTCAAAACCGAGCGGATGCCGGGGCAAAAGGCATACCTTTCCGAAAGACGGATGAGCGCCTTGAGATTTACGTCTATATCGTCGGCGCACTGAACGCCCGCATTGTTGATGATGATATTGAGCCCGTCGATCTCGGGCAGGGCGTCCGTGTCTCTCACGTCCGCCACGATATGGGTGTAATCTTTATGTATGATACCCGAGGGACAGAGGTCGATGCCTACGACGCTATCGCCCGCCGAGAGGAAGCGCTCCGCAATAGCCTTGCCTATGCCCTGCGAGCTTCCGGTCACTAAAATCTTCATAATAAACCTCTAAATGTAAAGTTATATTTGCTTATTCAGATGCTCCAAGTATTCCTTGCCGACGTTTTCAGCCTGCCAGCGCTTGACTATGCGATAGCCTATCGGTGAGAAAAGCACCTCCATAATAAGCTCTGCAACAGCACCCGTGAGGGCGCAGGTGGCACACTGAAGCGGCGTCCAGCAAAAGCCGTCCCAGAAGATGGGCGCAAAGAGCACAAACACGATAAGCGAGAAGATGAAGTTGTCGAGGAACTGACCGATAAAGGTAGAAACGTAGCTGCGCATAGCGTATGCGAGCTTGCCGTCGGGCGAGCGCTTGAACGCCTTTCCTATAAGAAAATTGAGGCCGTTGTTGATGAGCGCCGACACGAGGAAGGCAACCGTGCTGCCAAGGAGGATAAACCAGGTGCCGCCGAAGATGGAGTCAAACGCCGTGTAATCGTCTGCCGACGAGGGTATGGCGCTTGCAACGAAGAAGATAACGCAGGTGAGGAGATTTATCGCCGCAGCAAGCAGCGAGATACTGTTCGACGCCTTTGGGCCGAAGTGCTTGGTTATCATATCCATACACATAAAGGAGAGCCAGGATATGAGTATACCGCCGTCGAGGGCTATCCAGTCGAGCTGGACGAGCGTTTTATTCGCAAGGAGGTTCATCGAGATGACGCTGACGACGAAGAGCGTTACCACCGTTGCGGGTATGGAGCGTAAGAGCCTGCCGAACTCCTCGCCTTCTTTTTTTATTAAGTCCTTTATCTTTGACATTAGCGTTATTGACATCCTTAAAATGTTTTTGCCCGTATATTATAGCACGAAGTGCCGGGGAAATGCAAGGAGCTCTTCCCTCCTCTCGGTAAAAGAGTGGGATCGACCCGCCTCTGGTGTCCGTTTGTTTGTGATCGGAGCCTGCTTTCCTTTATTTATCTATATGACCTACGCCTGCCGCCTCTTCTCCCGTGGAGATATACTTTTCTGCGTAATAAGCGGCGGTTGCACCGTCTGCGGCGGCGGTTATAACCTGTCTGAGTGCCTTCGTTCTGACGTCGCCAACGGCAAATATACCCTCGACCGAGGTGCGTGTGGTCTCGTCGGCAACGACGTAGCCCGAGGGATCAAGCTCGGCTATACCGTCAAGAAGCGCACTTTCGGGAACTCTGCCGACGCTGACGAAGAGCGCATCGATCTCTATCTCGCTCTTGCCGCCTCCGACCGTGCTATCTAGGCAAAGCGAGCGCACACGCTCGTCGTATACGAGTGATGCTACGGTGGTGTTATAGAGGATCTCGACGTTCTTCGCTCCTTCGAGGGCGGTCTTATATATTTTATCGGCACGCAGCTCTTCTCTGCGGTGGATGAGATAGACCTTGCTTGCAAGATGCGAGAGATAGAGCGCATCCTCTGCCGCACTGTTGCCGCCGCCGACAACGGCAACCGTCTTTCCCTTATAAAACCTGCCGTCACAGTGTGCGCAGTAGTGTATACCCTGCCCTACGAGGCTCTCCTCCTCGGGGATGCCAAGCTTCCTTGGATATGCGCCTGTCGCAAAAACCAACGTGCGGCAGAAATAGTCGCCTGCGTCCGTCCTGACCGTGATCGGCATTCCGGGGATAAGCTCGGTTACGGAGGCGTACTCGGTCTTTGCGCCGAAGCGCTCGGCGCCCGCCTGAATCCTCATACCCAGGGTAAAGCCGTCGATGCCCTCGTCGAAGCCGGGATAATTATCTATATCGCCGGTGAGAGCCATCTGCCCTCCGACAGACATCCTTTCGATGACGAGGACGTCAAGCCCTGCTCTTGCGCCGTAGAGTGCGGCAGTGTAGCCTCCCGGGCCTCCGCCCACGACTATCATATCGTATATCTTTTCCATAATTATCTCCTTTTGCTCGACCGAGGCTCAACAAGAGCGTCTTCGCACCATTTCGTATGCAGACGGTCGAGGCATTTCTTCTTTTATATTATATCACGCATCACGGTCGGATGCAAGAGGGGGGGATGATCTCGCCTATTTTTTAATTAATCCTCGACAGAAAAACAAAACCTTAACATTTGTATGCTATAATAGTGATGTAAAATGAGATTTTATGCCCCGAGGAGGAGTGCTATGTTCAAGATTCTTGTCGTTGAGGACACCGAGCTGCTTAATAAAAGCGTTTGCAGCTATCTTAACCGCCAGGGCTACGAGGCTATCGGCGTGCTTAGTGCTATGGATGCATACGACGCTATGTACGAGAACGTTTTCGACCTGATAATCTCCGACGTTATGATGCCGGGGATAGACGGCTTTGAATTTGCAAGGACCGTGAGGGAGACCTACGGCGAGATTCCGATAATCTTTATGACGGCGCTTGACGACCTCGGCTCGAAGCAGCGCGGCTTCAGGCTCGGGATCGACGACTATATGGTAAAGCCGATAGACAACGCCGAGCTTATCCTGCGTATCGAGGCGCTTATGAGGCGTGCGGGAATCAAGGCGGCGAAGAGGATAGAGCTTGATGGCTTTACGATGGATGCCGACGAGCATACGGCGACCCTCGGCGACGAGGAGATCGCACTGACGGCAAGGGAATTCAACATACTCTATAAGCTGCTCTCCTACCCTAAAAAGACCTTCTCCCGTGCTGCTCTTATGGAGGAGTTCTGGGATGCGGACACCGAGTCGGGCCCGAGGACGGTTGACGTCTATATGACGAAGCTGCGCCAGAAGCTCTCGAGCTGCGAGGCTTTTGAGATCAAGACAGTGCACGGCCTCGGCTATAAGGCGGTGATAAAATGACGAGATCAAGGTATGCAAGAGTGCTCAGGGCTATATCCGACTTTCTTTTGATTTTTCTCGTCATCGCAATTACCGTCACCTGCTCGGTTTCGCTCTTCATCACAATACTCTCGGTAGATGCCGGGATAAAGCTCGACGAGGAGAACGTCGGAGGGGCGGCAAAGTGGACGCTGATCGTAGTTGTCGCATTATCTATGGTGTTTACTGCGCTTGAATATTTGCGCAGAAAGATACAGGTAGACGACCCCGTGTCAAAAATAACGAGGGCGGCAGAGAGAATGGCTGAGGGAGATTTTTCGGTCAGGATATCCGTCGGGGGCTTCAGCTATGCAAGAGAGGAGCTGGCAGAGATCGCCGAGAGCATCAACAAAATGGCAGAGGAGCTTGGCTCGACCGAGACCTTGAGACAGGACTTCATCTCAAACGTTTCGCACGAGATAAGGACGCCGCTCGCCATAATCCGCTCGCAGACCGAGATGCTCTCCGAGGGAGAGCTTTCCGAAGAGGAGCGCCGTGAATGCGTTGAGGTAATAAGCAAGACCTCGTCTAAGCTTTCGGAGCTTGTCGGAGGAATACTGAAGCTCTCAAAGCTTGAAAACGGAAGGATCCAGCCCCAAGAGATACCCTTCGACCTCTCCATGCTTCTTGCCGAATGTATCCTCGGCTTTGAGGAGCCTATCGAGGACAAGGAGCTAGAGCTTGAGGTCGACATAGAGGACGGCGTCAAGGCCTGCTCAGACCCCGAGCTTATCAGTATAGTTATAAACAACCTCTTGTCAAACGCTATCAAATTTACCGACCGAGGAGGTAGCGTCGGTGCCTCGCTGTCTATGGAAAACGGTGAGTGTATACTCAGAATATCCGACACGGGGTGCGGTATGTCCGCCGAAGTCGGCAAGCATATCTTCGATAAATTCTATCAAGCGGAGGGCTCACGCTCAAGAGAGGGCTACGGCCTCGGCCTCGCTATGGTGCGCTCGGTGATCGACATAACCGGCTCTGCAATAGCGGTCACGAGCCGCCCCGGCGAGGGCTCGGTCTTTACCGTGAGGATCAAGGGGGAGAAAAATGGATAAGCTTTTGTCTATCCTTAAGGCCATCGTAAAGCCGCCCGTTTTCGTTGCGATCATCGCGGTTATAGTAGGCTTTGGTGGAATGGGAGCCTCGCTCGTAGTCTTTGGCGGCGAGAATATCCTGACGTATATCGCTTATGCGGCTTCGGCATATGCGCTGACGGTCGTTTGCGTAAGAATACCCGATCTTATCCGCTTTTTCGGAAGGATAAAAAGCGAAAACGCCTTTCTCGTCCGTTACTTTGGCGACGTTAACTACCGCACGAGGCTATCTCTGATCATATCGCTGGTGATAAACACCGCCTACACGCTCTTTCAGCTCGGGCTTGGTATTTTGCACGGCTCGGCTTGGTACTATTCGCTGTTTGCTTATTACGCTCTGCTCGTCATCATGCGCGGCTTTTTACTCAGCAGCATGCGGTGGGCGGGAGATGGTGAAAAGCTCAAGCTCGAATGGTTTTTATACAGGCTGGTTGCGATGCTGCTGATACCTATGACGCTTGCTCTTGCCGGTGTTATGGTGTTCGTTACGGGATTTGGCAGAGGAGCCGTCCACGACGAGATAACCACGATTGCTATGGCGGCATACACCTTTACGCATTTACGCATTCTATCATATCCTCCGTTAAGATCAGGCGGCATGGAAGCCCTGCACTTTCATCAACCAAGATAGTCGGCTTCGTTTCCGCCATGGTGTCGATGCTGACGCTTGAGGTAGCGATGCTTGGCGCCTTCGGAGGTGAGGAAACGGCTGATATGCAGCCTATATTAACAGGCGCAACGGGTGCGGCGATCCTCATAGTAATCCTGGCAATTGCAACAAATATGCTAATTAAAGTTAGCAAAGAGATCAAAATGATCAAGGAAAAGGAAGCTAATGGAAGATAACAAAAATAATAGCAGCTTTTCGTACACCTACTCCGCAGGGGAGATAAAGGAGGCGAGGAGCATACGTGATAAATATGCCGAAAGAGATAAAGAGCTTAGCGCAGTCGAGCTGATGAGGCGGCTCGACGCATCTGTCGAAAACAAGGCGAGAGCCATCTCGCTGTCGCTCGGCGTCATCGGCACACTCATCCTCGGCACGGGAATGAGCATCATAATGACAGAGATCGGAAATATGCTCGGTAGCCTCGCACTTCCCCTCGGGCTTCTGATAGGCCTCGTAGGCATCGGTATAGATGCGCTGGCATATCCTGTTTACACAGCCGTGATTAAAAAAGAAAGAAGGCGTATTGCCCCCGAGATGCTGAAGCTTGCGGATATCGTCGAGGGTAGAAGCAGGGAGTAAGCGACGTGAGGCAAAATTTGTCTGTCACGAATTTAAGGATTTGGGTTGACAAAGTGAATTCAATATGCTATACTCATACCAAACCGTTGAAGCGGAGATAAAGGCGGAGGGTGACCTCACAGAGAGTCCGGGAGGCTGAGAGCCGGATAGGAGCATACCGTCAAATGGACCGCAGAGGGCGCAGTCAAATCGGGTAGGCATACCCGAGAGTATTCTGCGACGTGTGGCAGACGTCATTTGCCTCGGGTATGTAAGTACCCTCGAGTGTGCGACGAGGTCGCAAAGCAAGGTGGCACCGCGGAAATTTTTCGCCCTTGTGACATTTTCTTTTGTCACGGGGCTTTTTTGTTTTTCTGATGCACCGAAGGCAAAAGGTCCATATGTGCGGCAGAGGAGGCTGGACGGGATATGCACCGTCATTCAACAGAAAGCTGCGCCATCAGTAAGAGTTATACAAGGATTTTGTAATCAATACTTTACATTTTAATGGATTTCCCAGGGATATAGGAGGATAAAATGAAATTAGGCAACGTTGATTTTGACACGTATTTCAAAAACTATCCGAGCGAGGACGGCTACTTCGGCAAGTATGGAGGAGCTTACGTTTCCGACGAATTAAAGGCGGCGATGAAGGAGATAACCGACGCCTACTTCACCATCTGCAAGTCGTCGAAGTTTATTTCGGAATTAAGGAAGATACGCAGGGATTTTCAGGGCAGGCCCACCCCTATCTCTCATCTTGAGAGGCTTTCGACGAGCATAGGCAGAGTTCAGCTCTACGTAAAGCGTGAGGACCTCAACCACACGGGTGCGCACAAGCTCAACCACTGTATGGGTGAGGCTCTGTTAGCTAAATACATGGGCAAGAAAAAGGTCATAGCAGAGACGGGTGCGGGACAGCACGGAGTTGCGCTCGCCACTGCAGCGGCTTACTTTGGTCTTGAATGTGATATATATATGGGCTCTGTGGATATCAAGAAGCAGGCGCCTAACGTCGCGAGAATGAAGATCCTCGGCGCAAACGTCATCGAGGTCAAGCACGGTCTCGCAACCTTAAAGGAGGCTGTTGACGCAGCCTTTGAGGCCTACGCAAGAGATTACAAGGACTGCATCTACTGCATAGGCTCGGTAGTCGGCCCTCACCCCTTCCCTATGATGGTAAGAGATTTCCAGAGCGTTGTCGGAATTGAGGCAAGAGAGCAGTTTCTCGGTATGACGGGTGAATTGCCCGATGCTATCGTCGCTTGCGTTGGCGGCGGATCGAATTCTGCCGGCTTCTTTGCAGGCTTCCTCAACGACCCCGTTGACATCTACGGCGTTGAGCCTCTCGGCAGAGGACCGAAGCTCGGCGACCACGCAGCCAGCCTCCAGTACGGAACCGAGGGTATTATGCACGGCTTCAACAGCGTAATGCTCAAGGATGAAAACGGTGAGCCCGCCCCCGTCTACTCGGTTGCATCCGGACTTGACTACCCCTCCTCGGGCCCCGAGCACGCCTTCCTCCGTGATATCGGCAGAGTTAAGTATGACGTCGTCGACGACAAGGACTCGATCGATGCGTTCTACGCACTCTCACGCCTTGAGGGCATCATCCCCGCTATCGAAAGCTCGCACGCCGTTGCATACGGCATCAAGCTCGCCAAGACTATGGGCAAGGGCTCTGTGCTCATCAACCTCTCGGGCAGAGGCGACAAGGATATGGACTATATCTTAGGCCTTGGAAATAATGCACCGTAACGGTACGAATTCTTTGTTTTGTTATATTTTAGGGAGTTACGTCGGCTTGTGTCGGCATAGCTCCCTTTTCTCTTTTCCTTACACTTCCCCACTGTGTCAAAGCGCCGAAAGCTACATATAATGAAAACGGTGCACCAAGATGAATTCAGAGGAAAATAATGTATAGAGATAACAGACTTTCAAGATTTAACTGCAACCAGACGAGACAGACCTATGGTACGGGTTTTGGCACTGGATGCACAGCCTCCTCGGTAAATCAGGGTGGCTGCGGAAGCTCCACGGTCAACCACGGCGGATGCGGCAGCTGCTGCTCCTGCGGTCAGTGTGGCGGCTGTGATTGCGGTTGCGACTATCCCACCGAATGCTGCTGCGTAGGACCTCAGGGTCCTATCGGTCCTCAGGGCGTTGCCGGACCTCAGGGTCCCACGGGCGCACAGGGTCCTATCGGTGAAACCGGTCCTCAGGGTCCCGCCGGCCCCACAGGTGCTACCGGTGCGACGGGTGCAACAGGTCCTGTTGGACCTCAGGGTCCTGCCGGCCCAGCAGGTGCTACCGGTGCTACGGGTGCTACCGGGCCTATCGGTCCTCAGGGACCTCAGGGCGAGGTTGGGCCTCAGGGTCCCGCCGGCCCTGCGGGTGCTACGGGTGCAACCGGTCCTATTGGCCCTATCGGTCCTCAGGGACCTCAGGGTGAGGTTGGACCTCAGGGTCCTGCCGGCCCCACAGGTGCTACCGGCGCTACGGGTGCAACCGGTCCTGTCGGTCCTCAGGGCCCTCAGGGTGAGGTTGGGCCTCAGGGTCCTGCCGGCCCCGCAGGTGCTACCGGCGCTACGGGTGCAACCGGTCCTGTTGGACCTCAGGGTCCTGCGGGCACGGTGCTTAGCTATGCAAACTTCTACGCTACTATGCCGCCCGACAACCCCGCGCTTATCACCCCTGGTGAGGACGTTGCCTTCCCCACTAACGGCGTGATAGCAAACACCGACATCGGCAGAACCGGAGATACCACCTTCCTGCTTTCCGAGGCGGGAACCTACCTCGTCAGCTATATTCTCAGCGCAACCGAGGCAGGACAGCTCGTGCTTACGCTGAACGGAGCCGAGCTTGCATCCACCCTCGTCGGCAGAGATTCGGGCGGCGCTCAGCTTGTGGGCAGCTCCATCATCACGACGGCTACGGCGGACAGCATCCTCACGGTCAGAAACCCTGCGGCAAGCACGGAAAATCTGCTTCTTACCCCCTCTGCGGGAGGCGCTTCCCCCGTTACCGCACAGCTCGTGATCCTGAGGCTGGCGTAAGAGATAGGCAAGCCGAATACTGAAACCCATGCGGCCGCATTCGTCGCCTGAGTGCATATAGCCTATGGCAGCATTTGAGGCAGAGGGAGCTTTCCCTCTGCCTCTTTCTTTTTTCGTCTGCTTGCCAGCACCTCTTTTGCAGAACAAAAGCCACGGATGCAAGATCTGTGGCTTTTTTCATTTTTTCCTTTTATCAGGGCAAGCATGATTTATCCCGATTGCGGCCCGCAGGCTTTCGGCCTTTTCATCACAGCTCTTCTGCGGCATTATTTACCGCTATTTTTATCAAATTATCACCAAACCGTCAGATTTTGCAATTTTTTGTTTACAATATCAAGCCAAAACAGCAACTGCGATCGAGCAATAGATGATTAGCGATAGCGCATCCACCACCGTCGTGATAAACGGCGAGGCGACCACGGCGGGGTCGAGCCTTACAGCCTTTGCGAGAATGGGCAAGGAGCAGCCGACGATCTTTGCTATGACGACCGTGAAGAAGAGCGCCGCCGAAACGACGAGGCATCGCATCGGCGTATAGCCGTCGAAGCCGAAGAGAAGATTGTCGATCAGGATGAGCTTTAAGAAGCAGGCGGCGGCGAGCGTTACTCCAAGGAGCATTGCAGCGCCTATCTCCTTAAGAAGCACCCTCCATATATCCTTAGCCTCAAGCTCACCGAGCGAGAGCGCACGGATCACCGTGACGGACGCCTGAGAGCCACAGTTTCCTCCCGTGTCCATAAGCATGGGTACGCAGGCGAAAAGCACGGCGGATATAGCAGTCAGCCTAGCCTCATAGGCGTTAATAATAAGACCTGTAAAGGTTGCGCTGACGAGGAGTATCAATAGCCAGGGAATTCGGTTTTTAAAAAGCTCGAGGGGTGAGGTCTTTAAATAGGTCTTGTCGGAGGGGGCGATAGCCGCCATCCTTGCGATATCCTCGGTGGTCTCCTCCGTGAGGACGTCGATAGCGTCGTCGACCGTTACGATGCCTACGAGCTGAGCCTCTCCGTCGACGACGGGCATGGCGAGGAAGCCGTAGTCCGTCATCCTTCTTGCGACCGTCTCACGGTTGTCGGTCGTTACAGCGTAGATAACGTTCGTGTCCATTATCTCGCCGATGGTCTGCTCCCTGCCTGCGAGCATCAGCGTTTTTGCCGTGACGTAGCCGAGCAGGCGCTTAGAGCGGTCGGTGACGTAGCAGGTGTAGATCGTTTCGGAATCTATCGCTAATTCACGTATCTTTCTGAACGCTTCCCTGACCGTCATATCCTCACGGAAGCGGATAAACTCGGTAGTCATTATACTGCCTGCGCTGTCCTTCGGATATTTCAATATCTCGTTTATTATGTTTCTTGTTTCCTTATCGCTCTGCTTCAAGAGCCTCTTAACGACGTTTGCGGGCATCTCCTCTATGAGATCGACCGTGTCGTCGAGGAACATCTCGTCTATGACGGACTTAAGCTCGCTGTCTGTGAGCGATCTGATGAGAGCCTCCTTGGTATCTCTGTCAAGCTCGACAAAGGTTGCCGCTGCCAGGCTCTTTGGCAAAATGCGGAAAACACGCAGCCTGTCGTCAGGTGCGATCTCCTCAAGGAAGTCTGCGATATCGACCTCGTTCATCTCGGATATCACGGGCTTCAAGGCGGAGAAATTGCGCTCCTCCAAAAGGAGCAAAATCCTATCCTTCATCTCCATCATACCTCCGTTTTCATTGATAGAACATCGGAGCGTAGACGACGGCAAACAGGCTTATCCCGGAGTATAAGCCAGGGACAAGCTACGCCCGTCGGGGTCTGCGCTTCTACTTCGTTCTTCCATGACTTACCTCCCTTTATATTATTGTTTTTTGGCAATTTCTTAGCCACTTTTATTTTATCACCATGATAGCTTTGGTGTCAATGATTTTTTGATGCAGATCCGAGCAGATGATCCTCCATTTGCTGCGGCTTGGGTATTATAACATAAATTCATATACTCGTCAAATGATGCATCGCCTCGCGGTGATATGTTGTTTTCGCTTCGATCAAAATGATGTTGCTCCGCTTCGTTCCGCAACGATGCGATGTTTGCTCTGTACCGCTTCCCCTTCAAGTCCGCCAGCCCACAGTAAAAGAAAAAGGAACGAAACGTAAAACGCCTCATTCCTCTTTCTTTGTGAAGAGCGGACAAAAAAGATGTTTTCGTGAGTTTTCGTATGGGCTTGAACCCTTGTGCATTATACTTCTTTGAACCGCGCTTCCGACATTACGTTTATATAATTCTCATCATACTTATGAATCGAACGAAAATTACCTTCATCAAGACCGGTGATAATGTTCGGCTTACCCATAATTACAAAAATCCTAATGCAGTCCTTTGATGGCGCAAGCTTGATAATCGGTTCTCTTATACCATAGCGTCTACCTGCTATGCGAGGCAAAACGGGAAACTGCTCCCATTCAATCGTATTGTTTTTACAGTGAATAATAGAATATCTGTTTGCGCGTTTGCGAGTAAAATATATCTCGTATTTTTTGTTATCATCTTCAAATTTTACAAGCCCTATTTTATCC